>CAVUBA010000030.1:0-16950 GCA_963739595.1 uncultured Thermoleophilia bacterium | reverse complement strand
GCGGACTGGCCGCGGGTGCCACCCGCAGCGCGCCGCGCCAGCCTCAGCGCTGCCGGCGGGTCTGGCGGCCGGGAGTGTGGCGACGCGGCGGGCGCGAGCCCGTGGTGCGCCGCGCCGGCTGGCGGCCGGGAGCGGTCCTCGGCCTGCCTCCATCCGGCAGGGCCGGCGCAAGGTCGACCTTGCCGGTGAGGCGGTCGACGCGCTCGACCTTGACGTCGACCGCGTCCCCGAGCCGGTAGCGCACGCCGGTGCTCTCGCCGACGAGCGCCGTCTCGTGCTCGCTCGGCTCAAAACGCTCGCCGCCGAGGCGGCGCGACGAGAGGAAGCCCTCGAACACATCGCCGAAGCGCACGAAGAGCCCACCGCCGACGAGGCCGACGATCTCTCCCGTGAACACCTGCTCCCAGCCTTCGACCGCGAGGCGGCGGTCGAGCAGGACGCAGAGCGCGACGTCGTCGCCCTTGAGCTCGATGCGCGAGAAGTCGCGCTCGCGCGTGGAGCAGTCGTCGGCGGCCGTCGCCAGCTCGGCCTCGGCCAGCTCCGAGCCGCCCTCGCCCAGGTGGAAGAGCAGGCTGCGGTGGGTCACCAGGTCCGGATAGCGGCGGATGGGCGAGGTGAAGTGCAGATACGCCGGGCTGGCCAGGCCGAAGTGGCCCAGGTTGCCCGGCGCGTACCGCGCCTGCTTGAGCGAGCGCAGGATCAGCGTCGACCAGGAGAGGCGGCCGCGGTGCTCGCGGACGCTCGTCTGGAGGACGAGGCGGCTGAGACGGCCATAGAACTCGGCCAGCTGGGCCGCCGGCACCGCCTCGCCGGCCGGGAACGGCGGCGTGGGCACCCCGAGCTCCTCGAGCCGGTCCAGGAGCTCGCGCGTGCTCGCCGGCTCGGGCGGCTCGTGCACCCGGTAGAGCGCGCGCGCCTTCTTGCGCAGGAGGTACTCGGCCACCGCCTCGTTGGCGGCGAGCATGAACTCCTCGACGAGCGCGTGCGAGGGCGTCTCCGGGCGCGCGGCGGCGGCGCTCAGCGCGCCCGCGTGGTCGAACGCGTACTCGGGCTCGAACGAGCCGATGGTGAGCGCGCCGCGGGCGAGGCGCCGGCGGCGCAGCACCCCGGCGAGCTCCGCGGCCAGCAGCAGCTGCTCGCGCAGCGCGGCGTCCGCCTTCATGGTCGCGTCGGGCACGTCGTGCGGCGGCTCCGGCCGGCCGGCCACCAGATGGGCGCCCGGCAGCGCGGCGACGGCGGCCTTGGGGTCGGCCAGCGGGACGGCGGCGGCCTCAGCGTCGGCGGCGTCCTCCCCGCCGGCCAGCACGGCCGCCGGTCCGATGACCGTGTCGGCGAAGCCGTAGGTCAGGCGGTGGTCGCTGCTGATGAGCGAGCGGTAGTACTGCGTGGCGGTCCGCCGGCCCTGCGCGTCGAAGGTGAACTCGACGGTGAGGCACTTGCGCGGCTGCCGCGGCACCAGGCTGCAGAGGTCGCTGCTCAGCGCCGCCGGGAGCATAGGCTCGGCGAACAGCGGCAGGTACAGGCTGGAGGTGCGACGGCGAGCCTCGCGCTCGATCTCGCCGTCGTCGTCGACGAAGTACGAGACGTCGGCGATGTGCACGTGTGCCCGGTAGCCCGCACCCTCGCGCGCGACCGAGATGGCGTCGTCGAAGTCGCGCGCGGTGTCCGGGTCGATGGTGAAGGTCGGCAGCGCCGTCAGATCGCGGCGGCCGGCGTCGGGGCGCGTGGCGCGCCCCTTGACCGCGGCCGCCTCGTCCAGCACGGCGCTGGAGAAGCCCTGACGGACGCCCTTGGCGTACAGCAGGGCGCGGAGCACCGCCGTGGGGTCTTCGGCGCCGCCGAGGACCTCGACGATCCGGCGCCTGTCGCCGTGCGACGGCACGGCGAGGACGAGCTCGTCGGGCCGCGGCGGCATGCCGCCCTTGGCGACCAGGTAGGAGCGGGCGTCCGCGAACAGGGGCTCCAGCGACCAGAACTTGCCCCAGCGAGTGACGCGGTACGGGAGCGGGCGGGCGGGATCCGGAGTCTGCTCCGGCTGCTGGGGGTCTTCTCCACGGCGGCGTCCGGCGCCCCGGGATCCGCGGCCCCCTGCGTGTCTCGCACTGTCACCCGGACCGCCCGGATGCCGCGAGGGGCTCACGGGGCTACTTCGCGCGCCGGGCGATGTACCGCAGCGCCGTCTGCAACGTGTCGTCGATCTTCGTCTTGGGCCTGTCGGGCGCCACGATGTCCGGCGTGATGCCCTTCTTGTTGATGTTGGTGCCGTTCGGCGTGAGGTACACGGCCGTGGTGAGCTTGAGCGCCGCCCCGTTGCCGAGGTCGACGATGGTCTGCACCAGGCCCTTGCCGAAGGTCGTCGTGCCGATGATCGTCGCCCGCTTGTGGTCCTTGAGCGCGCCGGTGACGATCTCGGAGGCGCTCGCCGAGTATCCGTTGACCAGGACGACCATGGGCTTCTTCGTGGCCACCGCGCCCGTCGCGTTGAGCTCTTCCTTGGGGCGAGTGCAGGCCGGCGGTCGAGGTGACGAGCCCGGTCTGGAAGACGTCGGTGACCTCCACGGCCTGGGTGAGCAGGCCGCCGCCGTTGTAGCGCAGGTCGAGGATGAACCACTGCGCGCCCTGCTTCGTCAGCTCCTCGACGTCCTTGCGCACGTCGGCGCCGGCAAGGCCGCCGAACTCGTAGAGCTGGATGTAGCCGACCTTGGTGCCCTTGTCGTTGATGATGCGCTTGTTCGTCTCGGGGATCTCGATCGTCCTGCGCACGAGCTTGAGCTCCTTGGGCGGCTGCTTCTTGTCCTTGGGCTGGATGGTGAGCGTGACCGTGGAGCCCTCCGCGCCCTTGATGCGGCTGATGCTCGTCTCGATGGCCGCGTCCTTGGTCGACTGGCCGTCGACGGCCTGGATGATGTCGCCGGGGACGAGGCCTGCGGCCTTCGCCGGCGACCCGGCGAACACCGTCGAGATGACGAGGCCGTCCTTGGTCTTCTGCAGCGACGCGCCGATGCCCGAGTACGAGCCCTTCTGCTTCTCGGCGAAGTCCTGCACCTCTTTGGGGGTGAGGTAGACCGTGTACGGGTCCTTGAGCGACTTGAGCATCCCGTTGACGCCGGCGGTGGACAGCTTGTCCACGTTGACCGGCACGTAGTAGCGGCTCTGGAGCTCCTCGATGATCTTCTGCTGGAGCTTGCCGGCGTCCTTGGCGGAGGATTGCTGCGTGGCGCTCAGGCGCACGGCGTTCTCCCCGTGCAGGTACCAGCCGACGAAGTAGCCGCCGAGGAACCCGAGCGAGACGAGAAGGACGACGATGATGGTGCGTAGGACGCGCATCAGTCGTAGATGGTAGTCGGTCGCGGGAGGGGCGGCAAACGGGGCTGCCGGCTCAGAGGTAGCCCATGGGGTCGACGGGGTTGCCGTTGACGCGCACTTCGAAGTGCAGATGCGGGCCCGTGCTGAACCCGGTCGAGCCCACGTAGCCGACGGTCTGCCCGCGGGCCACGTGAGCGCCGGTGCCCACGGCGAGGCTGGACTGGTGGGCGTACAGCGTCGAGAGGCCGTTCCCGTGGTCGATGATGATCACGTTGCCGTAGCCGCCCATCCACGTGGCGTAGATGACGGTGCCGCTGCCGGCGGCGTGGATGGGCACGCCGTACCCCACGCCGATGTCGATCCCGGTGTGGAACTTCTTGTAGCCGAGGATCGGGTGGATGCGCCAGCCGAACGGCGACGTGACCGGGCCGCTCACCGGCCAGCTCAGGCTGCCGCTGCCGCTGCCGCTGCCGGACGAGCCGGTGATGACGCCGGTGATCGCCGCGCTCTCGGCGAGCAGCTGGTTCTCCTGGCGCTCGAGCTCGGCGAGGTCCTGGTTCACGCCCTTGAGCGCGCCGGTCTTCTGCTGGCGCACGGCGAGCGCGGCGGCCTGGCTCGCCGCCTGGGCGGCGCGGAGGGCGGCGAGCTCGTCGCTCTTGTCCTGCAGCACCCGGGCGGCGGCGGCGACGGCGCTCTCCCGCCTGCCGATCGCGTCCTTCTCGGCGTCGACCTCGTCACGCGCCGACTCGAGGCCGCCGACGAGCGCGTTGTTGCCGCCGAGGAGGTCGTGGATGGTGTTCACCCGGCTGATGAGGTCCTCGAAACTCGAGGAGGCGAGCACGACGTCCACGTAGTCGAGGTCTTCGCTCTTGTACGAGAGGACGGCGCGCGCCGCGAAGTTCTTCTGCTCGAGCTCGAGCTTGGCCTGCGCCTCCGCGAGCTCGAGCTTCTTGAGCCGCAGCTCCTTGCGCAGGACGGTGAGCTTCTCGCGGGTGACGGAGAGCTTGTCCTCGACGGCGGCGATCTGGCCGCCGAGCCCGTCGAGCTTCTTCTGGATGGCCGCGAGCCTGCCGTCGAGGTCGCTGATCTGCTGGTTCAGCGAAGTCTTCTGCTTCTTGGCGGCGTCGATCTTGCTGCGCGCGTCCTGCAGCTTCTGCTGGAGTTCGGCGGCCGTCTCGGCGCGCGCGGGAGTCGCGACCGCCCCGGCGAGCGCCAGGGCGACGGCCGCGAGCACGATCAGAAAGAGTAGCCTGCGCGGACTTGTCATGGCAAAGAATAGAGTTCGGCGGCCGGCGGCGGCGTCCTGTCCGCCATCGCCGGCCGCCGCTCTCCGCGGCGCGCTGCGCGCCTCAGGTCCTGAGGTAGCGCCGCAGCGCCACCATGCTGCCCAGGGCGCCGAGCACGGCGCCGAGGACCGCCAGCGTGGGCAGCAGGCCGGCGGGCCACGAGCCGCTCTGCCACCACATGCTGAACACCCTGATGTTGAGGAAGTTGATGTCGCTGCTCTTGAGCCAGTTGCTCAGCGCCCAGTTGCACAGCCAGACGAAGCCGGCGGCGATGATGGCGCCGACGAGGCCGGTGATGAACCCCTCGAGCACGAAGGGCCAGCGGATGAACCAGTTGGTGGCGCCCACGAGGCGCATGATCTCGACCTCGCGCCGCCGGGCGAAGATGCTCAGGCGCACGGTCGTGCTGATGAGCAGCACGGCGGCCAGCGCGAAGATGCCGGTGGCGATCCACATGCCGATGCCGATGAGGTTGATGGTGCCCAGCATCTTGCGCACCGTCTCCCGCGCGTACTTCACCCCGTTGTGGGTGCCGGGGTCGTTGTCGACGGCCGGATCGTCGAAGAACTTGGCCGCCACGGCGTCGACCTGGTTGGCGTCCTTGACCTGGATCTCCCAGCTCGCGGGGAGCGGGTTGATGGGCAGGTTCTGGACGATGCGGTCGCCGAAGCGCTTGCGGAACCGCTCCAGCGCCATCTCCTTGGTGATGAAGTCGGCCTTCTTGATCTCGGGGATCGACTGGATCTTCTGCTCCAGGGCCGCCTTCTGCGCTTCGGTGGCGGTGTCCTTGATGAAGACCTCGATCATGACGCGGTTCTTGAGGCTCGTGGCGCCCTGATTGAGGTTGTCGCGCGTCACGAGGACGGCGCCGAGGATGGCCGTGCTGATGAACACGGTGATCACGGCCGCCATGGCCATGACCCAGTTGCGGCGCATGGAGCCGAACGCCTCCGCGAGGAAGAAGCCGAGCCTCACGTCAGCACCTCCTGCTCCTCGACGTCGGCGACCTGGTCGTAGCCGCCGCGGCGCTCGTCGCGGACCAGCCGGCCGTTGTCGAGCTGCAGCACGCGCCGGCGCATGCGGTTGACCATGTCGCGGTCGTGGGTGGCGACCACCACGGTGGTGCCCGTCCGGTTGATGCGCACGAGCAGCTGCATGATGCCGACGGCCGTCTCCGGGTCGATGTTGCCCGTGGGCTCGTCGGCGAGCAGCAGCGGCGGATGATTGACGAACGCGCGCGCCACGCTGACGCGCTGCTGCTCGCCGCCGCTGATCTCGTGCGGGTAGCTGTTGGTCTTGTCGGCGAGGCCGACGAGGCTGAGGATCTCCGGCACCTTGCGGCGGATGCTGCGCCGCGGCTCACCGACGACCTCGAGCGCGTAGGCCACGTTGTCGAAGATGGTCTTGTTCGGCAGCAGCTTGAAGTCCTGGAACACGCAGCCGATGTTGCGCCGCAGGAGCGGCACCTTGCTGCGTCGCAGGGTGCCGAGGTTGCGGCCGGCCACGAGGATGCGCCCCGTCTCCGGGACGAGTTCCTTGAGCACCAGCTTGATGAGCGTCGATTTGCCGGAGCCGGAGGCGCCCACCAGGAACACGAACTCACCCTTGCCGATGTGGCAGGTGAAATCCTGGAGGCCGACCACGTCCGGGTCATAGGTCTTGGTGACGTCTTCGAAGACGATCATGGGATTAGCTCTCCCTTGTCAGCCGTCAACGGCCAAGCCACGATTATGAGGGGAGCAGCGAGCCGGCTCAACCCGCGTCCCTCAGTCCTCGTCCACGGCGATGGCATCCTGCGGACAGCTCTCGGCCGCCTCGATGACGCGGTCAGCGCAAGAGCTCCTCACACGTGCCACATCCGATGCGGCGGTCCAGGTCGATGCGGACCTGCATGCGCCTCCTCCCGTGCCCGCCCAAGAAAACAGGGGCCGCCGTTGAGCTGAGAAGGACCAGCGGAGCGAGCCAAGGAGCACTGGTATGGCCGGCGACCCCGGGCAAGGGTTCGCCGCCGGCGCGAGGGTTCCTGCCGGCGTCGTACGCGCAGCGGCCGCGCGGGGCAGAGAAAAGGGACCAACCGGGGGGTAAGCAAAGCCTGGCGAGTCAATGCTAAGAGGGGAGGTTGGTCCCGCTGGAGACTCTACGACACAAAACGGTCTCTGTCACGTGGGTCGTTCGTCTAGAGCGGCGGAGGCCTCCGCGAGCGTCTTGAACGCCCGCAGGTCGTCGTGGACGCGGGTCATCAAGCAGTCGCGAAGGCGCGCCTCGTCGACTCCCCAGACGGCGGGATCGTACTCGAGCTGGTAGTGGACGCGCGTGTCGCCGGCGTCGAGCTTCTCGAAGGTGACCTCGCCGGTCTCACGCCCGTCGACGGCGTGCCAGCGCACGCGCGTGTCCTCCACGTGGGCCACGACATCGCTCTCCCAGTCCAGCACGGCGCCGCACACGCGCCCCGTCCAGCGCAGGCGGCAGTAGCCGACGACGGCGACGTCGTCCATCCCGCCCATGAACCGCGGATAGGACTCGTAGTCCAGCCAGAGGGAGTAGACGCCTTGCACGTCGGCGTGCACGACGACGGAATCGTCAACGAACCCCATACGCCCCTCCCCCGGTCAGCGGCGGGCGACGCCTGCCGGCACTCCGGATGTACCCGGCGAGGCTCGGCGGCAGTCGCCGGGGACGATGGCGCAGGGCTCAGACGTTGCCGAGGCGGCACGCCTCACAGGCGCACGCCGGCAGGTGGCGCCAGGGACCCGGAGGATCTCATCCAGGTCTCCTGCGGGCTTGCGCCAGGTACCGGCGATGACGTCCGTGATGAGAAACGGCGGCCGTCGTACTCCCAGTACACGCCCTCGGTGGTGAGGCAGACGGCAGACTCACGATGGAGCAGGAGTTCCTCGCGCGCGAACGCGAGGTACGGCCAGCGCAGCGGACCGAGGTCGGGCCACTCCAGACGGTCCGCGCGGGCGGTTTCGACGGTGCTGAGACAGCTTGGCGACAGGCTCATTCGTCACCCCTCTCCCGGCGCGCGTGGTGCGCGCTCCCTCGCTGACCAGTGTCGGCGGCGCGGGCGCGCCTCCATGGGGCGTCGTTCCCAAGCTGGACGGACTCAGTGCCCAGGGGGCGCGGGAGCAGGCTCGAGCCGGCGGCTTCGTCGCCCGCCCAGACGACGCGAAGCCGCAGCAGAGACGTCAGCCGCCCGTCACCAGCGCTCGTAGCGTACGAGCTCCTCGAGCGGGCGGCGGTCGGTGCTCGCGCGGTCCTTGGCCGGGTACCCGAGCGGCGTGATGGCCACGAGTTCGACGTCGGCCGGGAAGCCCGAACACCTCGCGCGCCGCGTCCGGGTCGAAGGCGGCGATCCAGCACGTGCCGAGACCGAGCGCCGTCGCCGCGAGGACGAGGTGGTCCATGGCGATGGTCGCATCCACCTCGTCGTAGGGCTTGTCGTCCATCCGCCGCCAGGCCTCGCCCGGCACGGCGACGAAGGCGATCACGAGCGGGGCCTGCGTCAGCCACCGCCGGGCGTAGACACGCGCCAGCTCCTCTTCCCTGCCCTCCGTGTGCACGACGAGCATGCGGAAGGGCTGGCGGTTGGCGGCGGTCGGCGCCCGGCGCGCCGCCTCGAGCACCTTGGCCAGCTTGTCGTCCTCGACGGCGTCGGGCTTGTAGCCGCGCACGCTGTAGCGCTTGTCGATGGCCTCGAACACGTCCATGGCGCTCTCTCCTCTGGTCGTCGCGGGCCGCTCCAGACTAGCAGGGCAGGAGGAGCGGCGACAACGGACTCGCCCGCAGGGCGAAGGCCGGCGCGCCGCTGCCAGGAGGTAGGATGAGCGGCGCCGTTTCGGAAGGAAGGACGCCCGTGTCGCGCAAAGGCTGGCTGCTCTTCATCACCCTCTGCGTGATCTGGGGCCTGCCGTATCTCTTCATCCGCATCGCCGTGCGCGAGCTGCCCCCGCCGGCGCTGGTGTTCCTGCGCACGGCGCCGGCGGCGCTCCTGCTCCTGCCCTTCGCCCTGCGTCGGGGCGGGGTGCGCCGGCTGCTGCGCGCCTGGCCGTGGGTCCTTCTGTACACGGCCGTCGAGCTCTGCATCCCGTGGCTCCTGCTGGCGCACGCGGAGCAGCGCATCTCGAGCTCGCTGGCAGGCCTGCTGATCGCGACGGTGCCCCTGATCGGCGCGGTGCTCTACCGCGCCTTCGGGGTGGCCGACCACTTCGACGCGCGCCGGCTCACCGGGCTCTTCATCGGGTTCGCCGGCGTGGCCGCCCTGGTCGGCCTCGACATCGCGCACAGCGACGTGCTCGGCATCGTCGAGGTCGTCGTCGTCGCGCTCTGCTACGCGACCGGCCCCCTCGTCATCAGTCGCAAGCTGGCCGACCTGCCGGCGATCGGTGTCATCACCGCGTCGCTCGTGGTGACCGCGGTGCTGTATGCGCCGGCGGGGATCGCGACCATGCCGTCGTCGCTGTCCGCGGAGACCATCGGATCCGTCGCGGTCCTGTCCGTGGTCTGCACGGTGGTCGCGTTCCTCGTCTTCTTCGCCCTGATCCACGAGGTGGGGCCGTCGCGGACCACGGTGATCACCTACGTGAACCCTCTGGTCGCCGTGCTGCTCGGAGTGGCGCTGCTGAGCGAGCCGTTCACGCTGGGCATCGCCGTCGGCATGCCGCTGATCCTGGTGGGCTCGGTGCTCGGCACCATGCCGTCGCTGCGGCCGGCCAAGCCCGCCGAGCCGATGGAAGACGAGCTCGGCGCGGGACCGCCGGTCCCGTGACGCCCGGGTGACACCGCCGGCCGGCGGCGGTCGCGGCTAGGCCCTGCCGGCCACCCAGTCCCGCGTCTGCTCCACCTGGTTGAAGGTGAACAGGTGCACGCCGTGCAGGCCGAGCGCCGGGTCCCCCGCGTAGCCGGCGACCGCCTCGGCCAGGGGCGTCGGGTCGTACCGGCGCGCGCGGGCCAGGGTGACGATCTGGCGGCCGTGCTTGCGCAGGTAGCGGAGCGACGAGCCCACGCCGGTCTTGAGCGAGATCTCGGCGAGCCTGCGCCGCTCCACGACGCCGGGCAGCCCGACGACCACGGGCAGGTCGATGCCGGCCGCGCGGATGTCCCGCACCCACGCGGCCAGGGACGGCGCGTCGAAGCACAGCTGCGTGACCAGGTGGCTGGCGAACGGCTGCTTGCGGCGCAGCGCCTCGAGCAGCCGGTCGTCGCTGATGAGCGGGTGACCCTCCGGGTAGCCGCCGATGCCCACGCGGGTGAAGGGGTGAGCGAGCCCCGCGAGCTCCTCGAGCAGGTCGCCGGCGTCGGCGTAGTCCCCCGCCGGCGGGTCGGCGTCTCCACCGACCACGAAGACCTCCCGGATGTGCGACTCCTCGAGGCGCTGCACGAGCCGCTCCAGATGGCTGCGGCCGGCCACCATGCGGGCGGCGAGGTGCGGCACGACCCGGAAGCCGCGCGCCGCAAGGGCGGTGCTCACGTCGAGCGTCCGGTCCATGCCGAGCTTGGGCGAGGCGGTGATCGTGACGGTGGCGCCGTACGGAAGAGCGGCCACCTTCTGCTCGATCCCCTGCACGGGGATGACTTCGTAGCGCGGTTCCTTCAGCAGAAGGGACAGGGCCGACTGGTCCGCGAACGCGGCTGCTCCGCCACGGCTCATCGGTCACCTCGCTCCGGTCAAAGAGGATTGATTCAGTCCCCTTTATACCCCACATCCAGGAAGCGGGGCGACGGGGATGCGGACACCGATGCGCGGACGGGCGGCCGGGCACGCGCCGGCCCGCGCCGGCGCCCGGCCTGCGCTAGGATGGCGGGCGCTCAGACCACGGAGAGAAGGGACCGCGCGATGGACGTTCAGGAGCGGCCGCTGCCGGGCGTCACGGTGACCATCGGCCGGCGCGCCGTGCGCGTCTCGAGCGAGCGCCCGCTCAGCACGCTGGCATCGGCCGTCGTCGGCGGCGGGTTCGGCAGCGCGCGCACGATCATCAACCTGCACGTGGACGACAAGTACGACGGCGAGCGGCCGGAAGAGGACCTCGCCGCCGTGGCCGCCGAACTGGGCGTCGCCGTGCCGTTCGTCGGTCTCATGACGGCCGCCTACACCGAGTTCGCCCGCTGCGCCGTCGAGTCGCTCGGCGACCTGAGCGTCGCGGCCGTCGTCTCGGTCGGCCTGAGCAACACCTCGTCGGCGGGCGTGACGCCGCCGATCGGCGGCGGCCCGGCGGACGGCGGCGCAGCGCCGCGCCCGGGCACCATCAACGTGATCCTGCTGGTGGACGGCGCGCTCACCCCCGCGGCGATGGTGAACGCCGTCATCACCGCCACGGAGGCGAAGACGATGACGCTCACCGAGTGGGACGTGAAGACGCCGGACGGCGGACCGGCGAGCGGGACGTCCACCGACAGCGTGGTGGTCGCGTGCACCGGCCGCGGCGAGGAACTCAGCTACGCCGGCCCGGCGACGCCCGTGGGGTGGCTCGCCGCGCGCGCCGTGCGCGCCGCGATGACGCGCATCTGCGAGGAGAAGGTGGCGCGCGACGGCGGCCGCGTCGGGTGGTGAGGCCGCGGCCGCCGCGGCCGCCGCAGGGCGCGCCGCGGTTCAGTCGGCCGCTTGCAGGACCTCGTCGATCCAGCCGATGCCGGCGATCGCGCTCGGGAACCCGCAGGTCGTGATCGCGAGCATCCCGACCTGACGTACCTCGTCGGCGGACGCGCCGGCCGCCAGGGCCTTGCGCGCGTTCGACTTGACCGCACCCTCGGCGAGCGCCCCGACGGCGAGTCCGAGCTTGACCAGGCGGGCGCTGCGCTCGTCGAGCGGCCCCGCGCCGTCTACTGCCTCTCCGAGCCCGTCGAGCGCCGCGGCGACCGCGGGGTAGTCCTCACGAAAGCCTAGATACACGTCCGGCAGATGGCCGTCGGCCATGGTGTGCCTCCTTGGTCCCGGGTCGGCAGGGCGCTCGCGCCCCGCCGTGTTCGCTCCCGTCTTTTCACGCCGGCGCGGACCCGAAACGGTCGGCGCAGCCTGGGGCCGCGAGCGCCGGGCGCGTCAGCGCGGCGACTCCATCGCCACGTCGAGCACGGTCACCCTCGGCGTGGCGACGTTGCTCGTGGACCACTCCATGGCCTGCTCGAGCTCCAGCGAACCCGCAAAATCGCGGGCGCCCTCCACGGTCTCCCACTCGAGCATCACGATGACCTTGTTCGGGTCATCGGCCACGCGGAAGACCTGACCGCCCTTGCAGCCGAGCCGCTCGCGGCGCTCGGCGTCGTCCAGGTAGACCTCCTTGAAGATCTCGAAGTCGCCGACGCGGTGCTCGATCAACACGTAAGCCATAGCCGCCGCCTTTCGCTCGCCGCACCTGCCGCCAGTGTACTCCCCCCTGCTCGCCCGGCACTCGGGACGCCGGCGTGGACCCTCCGGCGGCCGAGGTCACGCGCCGCGCGCTCCGCCTCAGCCCTTGAGGTAGCGGTCGAACCATTCGACGACGAGCTCGAAGCGCTGCACGCGATGCAGCGGGCTGCCCGAGCGGGTGAGCTCGTGCGACTCCGCCGGGAAGCGCACGAGCTCGACCGGCCGCTTGAGCAGGCGCAGCGTGACGAAGAGGTGCTCCGCCTGCTCCACGGGACAGCGGAGGTCGTCCTCCGAGTGCAGGATCAGCAGCGGCGTGTGGATGTCCTCCGCATACGTGGACGGCGAGACCTTGAGGTACGTCTCCACGTCCTCGAAGAGGAACGTGCCCATGTAGCCCTTGAAGTCCCAGCCGAAGTCGCTGGAGCCCCACTGCGAGTCGAAGTTGTTGACGGCACGCTCGGAGACCGCCGCCTTGAAGCGGTCGGTGTGCCCGACGATCCACGAGGTCATGTAGCCGCCGTAGGAGCCGCCGATGACGCCGAGGCGGTCCGCGTCGACGAAGTCGAAGCGGCGGACCGCCTCTTCGGTGACGGCCATGCAGTCGTCGTAGTCCACGGAGCCCCAGCCCGGGCCGAGCTCGCCGGGGCCGCGGATGGCCCGCGCCCACTCCTCGGTCGATCCCGAGGAGCCGCGCGGGTTGCAGAAGACCACGGCGTACCCGGCGCCGCAGTACACCTGGAACTCGTCGAAGAAGCTCTCGCCGTACTGGCCGTACGGCCCGCCGTGGATGTTGAGCAGGGTCGGGTACTTCTTGCCCTGCTCGTGGCCGGCGGGCCGCATGATCCAGGCGTCCACCTCGGCGCCGTCGGCGGAGATGGCCGTGAAGCGCTCGGGCCGGACGAGCTCGCGGCCGGCGGCGAACGCGTCGCCGACCGCCGTGAGGCGCCTGCCTGCCGCGGCGTCGGCGGCGGCCGTGCACCCGCCGTCGTAGAGCTCGCTCAGCTGGGTCGGCCCGCTGGCCGTGAACACCAGGCGGCCGGCGGCGACGTCCAGCCCGGTCACGGCGCGCTCGCCGCCGACGACCAGGCGCGGCTCGCCGGAGCCGTCGGCCGCGACCCGGTACACGTGCGTGCGCCCGTGGTCCTCGACGACGAACACGAGGTCGCCGGCGTCCCAGAGCGGCTCCCGCATGCCCGGGTAGGTCGTGCAGTTGAGGTCGAGCGCCGGCGGTGAGCACGGTGAACTCGCCGCTCCCGGCGTCGACCACTGCGATCTTGGTGTGCCTGGGATCGTCGAACACGCCGGCGTAGCGCTCCACGGCGAGCCGCGAGCCGTCCGGCGACCACGACGGGGCGCCGACGGTGCCGCCGCCCTGCGTGAGCCGCCGCGGCTCTCCGCCGGCGGCGGCCACCAGGTAGACGTCGCTCACCATCTCGAGGTCCCAGTCGGGATGGCGCGCGGAGACGAAGGCGATCGTCCGGCCGTCGGGTGACCAGGACGGCGAGTGGTCTTCGTAGTCGCCGTCGGTGAGCTGGACCGGCTCGGCCGACCCGTCGGCCGGCACGACGAACAGGTGCTGCCGCCGGTCCGCCGTCCACCCCACGCTGTCGAGCTTGTACTGCAGGCGCGTGAGCCGCCGCGGCTGCCGCTTCTTGTCGTCCTCTTCTTCGTAGGCGGCATCGCGCACGCGCGCCACGAAGGCGATGCGCGTGCCGTCCGGCGACCAGACGGCCTGCGTGACGTCCTCCTTGAGGCTCGTGAGCTTGCGCGGCTCGCCGCCGGCCACCGGCATCACGAACAGCTGCGAGGCCTTGTCGGAGCGGTTGGAGGTGAACGCCAGCTGCGTGCCGTCGGGCGACCAGCGCGGGTCGCCGTCGGCCTTCTCTCCCGTCGTGAACCGGCGCGGCGGGGCCGACCCATCGACCGCCGCGAGCCAGATCGCGGCCTTGTACTCGTTGGCGTCCTTGTCCACGGACCCGACGACATACGCCACCGTCGTCCCGTCCGGCGAAAGCCGCGGATCCGCGACCCCCGTGAGCTCGTAGACGTCCTCCGGAACCATGCCTGCCATGCTCCTGCCCCCTTGTCCTCTAGCCGAGATCGCGCCGCCAGTCCCACTCCGGCGCGATGATCTCCGTCCCCTCCGTGTCCTCTATCTCACGCCGCCAGGCGACGCGCTCGCCCACCGTCGCGCGCAGGCGCCAGCGGATGCTCTTGCTCGCGCTCTCCACGGACTCCTTGATCGCCGCCAGCCGCGCGTACACGCGGTCCTGCTGCGCCTCGGTGAGCCCGTAGTCGTCGACCATGGCCAGGGCGACGTCGAGGTTGGTGGTGATGTCCTGGTACAGCCCCCAGTCGTGCGAGCACACCTCGGCGATGTGCAGCAGGTCGAGCGAGTGGTCGTCGTCGACGTCGCGCAGCGGCACATCCTTGACCAGCGCGATCACGTCGTGGATGTCCTTCTGGTTGATCTTGCCGATCTGCATCTTGGCGATGAACGCGTCGGCCGGCGAGATGGCGTAGTCGTCGATCTCGAGACGCTCGTGCACGTCGATGTCGTGGTCCATGCGCATGACGTCGAGGAAGATGTCGATGTGGTCGACGAGCGGCGGCTCGTAGGCGCTGGCCAGCCCGGCCGCCGACGCCTCGGCCTCCGCCTTCATGCCCTCGAGCGCCTCGTTCTTGATGTACTGCAGCTGGCTCGCGTCGGTGGACTGCGTGACGTACCGGTTCTCGGTGTAGTCGAGGCTCTCGAAGACCGTCGTGGATCTCCTTCTTCTGGTCGCCGAGGCCGATGAAGTCGATGTCGGAGTACTCGCGGTCCATGAAGTCGAGGTCGGTGCAGTAGCGGCGCACGGCGAGGCCGCCGGTGAGCCGGAGTTGCACGCCCTGGTTGCGGGCCGCGTCGATGGTGTCCATGGCCTCGGCCATGAGCCGGTCGGCGCGGCGCAGCGGCTTCGGCGCCTGCGCCGCCTCGGACTTGACCACCGTGCCGGGGTCCGCCGCGCCGGGGCCGCTGCGCAGGTCCTCGAGCGGATGCAGCACGGCGTCGAGCACATGCCGCGCCAGGTACACGCGCGGCCAGCGCTTCTCGCCCCACTCCGCCAGCAGGCCGCGCGCCTCGAGCTCCCGGACCGCGCGGCGCGCCGTCGGGTCGGTGACCTCGAGGATGCGCTTGGCCTCGGGCACGGTCATGGCCGGCGTGCGGAAGAGCTCGTCGGCGAGGCGCAGCGAGTGGCCCTTGACCTTCTCGCGGTCGCGCTCGTAGTGGCGGATGAGCGCGCGCGCCTGGCGGGTCGCGCGCTCGGCCGTCTCGTGGACGCCGACGGCGAAGAACGTGAGCCACGGCGTCCACTCGTTGTGCGTGCGCACGCGCTGGAGCAGCGCGTAGTACTCGTCGCGATGGCCCTCGAGGAACGCCGAGAGATACAGCAGCGGCCGCGTGAGGCGCTGGCGCTCGATGAGGAACAGCGTGATGAGCAGCCGTCCCAGACGGCCGTTGCCGCCGACGAACGGATGGATGGTCTCGAACTGCGCGTGGAGCATCGCGCACTGGATGAGGTCGGGCAGCGTGCCGCGCTCCTGCAGGAACGCCTCGAACGCGGCCAGCACCTCCGGGAGCTGCTCCGCCGGCGCCGGCACGTAGGTCGCCGTCGCCATGGTGGCGCCGGGCGGGCCGAGCCAGTTCTGCGAGCTGCGGAACTCGCCCGGCGTGCGCGCGCCGCCGACCTCGCCGCGCAGCAGGCGCTCGTGCAGCGCCTTGATGAACTCGAGCGAGAGCGGCTCCTCGCGCAGCAGCTCGACGCCGAAGCGCAGGGTCGAGATGCAGGCGCGCACCTCGCGCAGGTGGTCGCGCGGCACGCTCTGGCGCGCGGCGCCGACCTGGTCCAGGTACAGGTCGGAGAGGCTCACCTGCGCGCCCTCGATGCGCGACGAGCAGAGCGCCTCCTGGCGCTTGAACGAGGCGTCGAGCAGTTGCGGGTCGGGCAGCTCGCCGCCGACGCCGGAGAGCTCACCGAGCGCGGCGTCGGCGCGCGACAGCGCCAGCACCAGGTCCTTGGTGTAGGTGACCCTCGGGGGGAGCGGCGCCGGGACGAAGGCGGCGTACCCCTCGGGGGAATTCACGACCTTGCCGGCAGCTGGGGCGTGGAACTCGCTTGGGTCCATGACGCCTGCCTCGTTTCGCGGAGCTTTCTCGGCCACGCAACTTTGAAAGCATACCGCAAAAACATTAGGAATCAGCGAAGAACGTGCAAATCCTTCAGTCGTTCGCGTCGTCTCCCTGGACGTGCCGCGCCACGTTGCCGGCGCGCAGCTTGACGATCTGCCGGCGCAGTTCCTCCTCGCTCGGGAACTCGTCGTCCGCCGCGCGGTCGCGGTGGACCATCTCGTCGAGACCGCGCGTGAGCTTGGCGCGACCGGGGTGTCCATCGCCGACCAGCCGGCGAGCACGAGGTCGTACACGTAGATGTAGTCAGGCAGGCCCAGCAGGTGTTTGACGAGGCCCTGCACGGAGGGGTACTTGACCCCGGAGACGGGCTGGGCCGCGAGCCCCAGGCTGTGCGCGGCCAGCAGCAGGTACAGGAACGCGTTGGCGAGCGACGACTCGAAGATGGAGTCGCCCTTCTGCGTGGCGTAGCGCGCGGCCATCGGGAGGCCGACGCGCCGGCGGGTGTCGCCGAGCACGGCGATCATCACCGGCGCCTCCGGGCAGCGCCACGGGCCGTGCGTCTCGATGGACCAGGGCGAGCCCTGCCACGCCTCCCTCGTCGCCTCGAGGGCGAAGAAGTCGGCGTTCTTGTAGTCGTCGACGATGCGCCGGATCTCCGCGCGGAGTCCGGCGTCGTCCACCACCAGCAGTTCGACCGGCTGCATGTTGAAGCCGGTCGGCGCCCAGCGCGCCGCCTCGAGCAGCTTCTCCACCACGTCGTCCGGCACCGGGTCTGGCTTGATGGCGCGGATGGTCCTGCGGCCCTTGACGAACGCGAGGAACTCTTCGTACTGCACGTGGTCCTC
>CAVUBA010000029.1:0-14983 GCA_963739595.1 uncultured Thermoleophilia bacterium | reverse complement strand
CGCCCGCCGTCAAGGCGAAGGTCGACGCCATGAACGCCGCCAGCGAGCACAAGCGCGCGCTCCCCCGCATCGCCCCCAAGCCCGGCGCCTAGGGAGGCGGCCGCCCTGCGGGGCGGCGCGACGCGCCGCCCAGGCGCGGTCTGGTAGACTCATACGCCGTCTTTTTCGGAGGTCCATCTTGTCTGTCGTCGTCCAGAAGTATGGGGGAACGTCGGTCGCCGACGCGGCCCGCATCGGCAACGTGGCGCGCCGCATCGTCGCCACGTTCGAGCAGGGCAACAGCGTCTGCGCGGTCGTGAGCGCCCGTGGCGACACCACCGACGAGCTCCTCGAGCTCGCCCGCGAGATCACCCCCAACCCGCCCGAGCGCGAGATGGACATGCTCCTCTCCGCCGGCGAACGCATCAGCTGCGCGCTGCTCGCCATGGCCATCCACCGCCTCGGCTACGACGCCGTGAGCTACACGGGCTCGCAGGCCGGCATCGTCACCGACACGGTGCACATGAAGGCGCGCATCCTCGACATCCACCCGGCGCGCGTCGCAGGAGGCCATGAAGGACGGCCAGATCGTCCTCGTCGCCGGCTTCCAGGGCGTGAGCACGGCCAAGGACGTCACCACCCTCGGCCGCGGCGGCTCGGACACGACGGCCGTGGCGCTCGCGCACGCGCTCGACGCGGCCGTGTGCGAGATCTACACGGACGTCGACGGCGTCTACACCGCCAACCCGAGCCTGGTGGCGAAGGCGCGCAAGCTGGACGCCATCTCCTACGACGAGATGCTCGAGATGGCGGCCAGCGGCGCGCAGGTGCTCGCCCTCCGCTCGGTCGAGTACGCGCGCAAGTACGACATCCCCATCCACGTGCGCTCCAGCTTCACGGACGCGGAGGGCACCTGGGTCACCGACGGAGGCCACGGAATGGACATCGAGCAGCAGCTGGAACAGCCCATCATCAGGGCGGTCAGCTACACCACGGACGAGGCCAAGGTCACGCTGCGCGGCGTCCCCGACAGGCCGGGCGTCGCGGCGCGCGTCTTCACCGCGCTGGCCGACGCCCACGTCAACGTCGACACCATCATCCAGAACACCAGCGAGAGCGGCCACAGCGACATCTCCTGCACCATCCCGGTCGAGGACATCCCCGCCGCCGACAAGGCGCTCAAGGAGATCGTCAAGGAGCTCGGCGCGCGCGAGTACGACACCGACGCCGACATCGCCAAGATCAGCCTGATCGGCGCCGGCATGCGCAGCCACCCCGGCGTCGCCGCCAAGATGTTCCAGACGCTGGCCGATCTCGGCATCAACCTGGACATGATCGGCACCTCGCCCATCAAGATCTCGTGCGTCATCGCCAAGGAGCACGTCGACGAGGCCGTCCGCGCGCTGCACACCGTGTTCGACCTCGACGAGGACGCCGTCAGCCACGAGCCCTCGGACCGGGGGAGCTGCTGATGGCCGCCCGCGAGTACACCGTCGCCATCGCCGGCGCCACCGGCGTCGTCGGCGGCACCGTGCGCGCGATCCTCGAGGAGCGGGAGTTCCCCGTCGGGGAACTGCGCCTCCTCGCCAGCGCGCGCTCGGCCGGCCGCAAGCTGGAGTTCAACGGCGCCGAGATCGAGGTCCAGGAGCTCGGCCCCGGCTCGTTCGACGGCGTCGACCTCGTCTTCTTCGCCGCCGGCGGCTCGGTGAGCAAGGAGTTCGTGCCGCAGGCCGTCGCCGCCGGCGCCACCGTCATCGACAAGTCGAGCATGTTCCGCCAGGACCCCGGCGTGCCGCTCGTCGTGCCCGAGGTCAACGCCGACCACCTGGCGGCGCACACCGGCATCATCGCGACGCCCAACTGCTCCACCATCCAGATGGTCGTCGCGCTCAAGCCCATCTACGACGCCGCCGGCATCGAGCGCGTCGTCGTCAGCACCTACCAGGCCGTCTCCGGCAGCGGGCAGGGCGGCATCGCCGCGCTGGCCGCCCAGGCCGGCCAGTGGGCCGCCGGCGAGCCGGTCGAGCCGCAGTTCTACCCGCACCAGATCGCCTTCAACGTGCTGCCGCACATCGACAGCTTCCTGCCGTCCGGCAGCACCAAAGAAGAGCAGAAGATGGTCGACGAGACCGTCAAGATCTTCGCCGACCCGGACCTCAAGGTCACGGCCACCTGCGTGCGCGTGCCCGTGTTCGGCGCGCACAGCGAGGCCGTGAACGTGCAGACGAAGCGCAAGCTGAGCGCCGCGGAGGCGCGAGAGCTCCTCGCCGCGGCGCCCGGCATCGAGGTCGTCGACGATCCGGCAGAGCTGCAGTACCCCATGCCGCTGCCGGCCGAGGGCCAGGACCCCGTCTACGTCGGACGCATCCGCGAGGACGTGACCATCGCCAACGGCCTCGACCTGTGGGTCGTCTCGGACAACCTGCGCAAGGGCGCGGCGCTCAACGCCGTGCAGATCGCCGAGGAGCTGGTCACCCGGGGTCTGCTGCTAGGCCGCGCGGGGTATACTGCACGCATCATCGACCCGCTGACGAGGAGACCCATGTCTGATCCCAGCAACGAGACCGGCGCCGACGTGTACGACGTCGTCATCGTCGGCGCCGGCCCCGCCGGGCTCACCGCCGGCATCTACGCCAGCCGCGGCCGCCTCAAGACGGCCGTCCTCGAGCGCAACATGGCCGGCGGCCAGATCGCGCTGACCGACCTCGTCGAGAACTACCCCGGCTTCCCCGAGGGCATCTCGGGCTTCGACCTCTCGCAGAAGATGAAGGAGCAGGCCGAGAAGTTCGGCGCCGAGATGCGCGAGATCGAGGGCGTCACCGAGCTGAGCGCCGGACGCCCGAGGGCTGCTACGTCGTGGTCACCGACCGGAGGAGGTGCCGCGCACGCACGGTCATCCTCGCGCCGGGTGTCGAGCCGCGACGCTCGGGCATCCCCGGCGAGGCCGAGTTCATCGGCCGCGGCGTGAGCTGGTGCGCCACCTGCGACGGCGCCCTCTACCGCGGCCGCACGGTGGCCGTCATCGGCGGCGGCGACTCCGCCGTCGAAGAGGGCATGTTCCTCACCAAGTTCGCCGAGAAGGTCTACCTCGTGCACCGCCGCGACGAGCTGCGCGCCGCGCCCATCGCCCAGGAGCGCGCGTTCGCCAACCTCCAAGTTCGAGTTCGTCTGGGACTCCGTGCCCCAGGCAGATCGACGGCGACCGAGATGGTCGAGGCCCTCGAGGTCGAGAACGTCAAGACCGGCGAGCTGCGCATGCTGCCGGTCAACGGCGTCTTCATGTACATCGGCCAGATCCCCAACACCGCCTGGCTCAAGGACACCGTCGAGCTGGACGAGTACGGCTACATCGTCACCGACGAGCTGCTGCGGACGCCGCTGCCGGGCGTGTTCGCCTGCGGCGACGCGCACGCCAACCCGCTCAAGCAGATCGCCATGGCGGTCGGCGAGGGCGCCCTGGCCGCGGTACAGGCCGAGCGCTATCTCGACGACGCTCGAGTGCGCCCTGCCGGGCGCCGCCGCGACGCGCCGGTGAAGGTGCCGCCGCCGCCCAACGCACCCACTGACAGGAGGACGTACGTGGACGCTGTCTCGCAGGACAACTTCGAGGCCGAGGTCATCAAGGCGCCCGGCAAGGTCCTGGTCGACTTCTGGGCCGAGTGGTGCGGCCCGTGCCGCATGATCGGCCCGGTGCTCGAGGAGTTGGCGGGCGACTATCCCGACGTCAAGTTCGTGAAGCTCAACGTCGACGAGGCGCCTGCCGTGGCGCAGCAGTTCAGCGTCATGAACATCCCGACGATCCTCGCGTTCGACGACGGCGAGGCCAAGCACCGCATCGTCGGCGCCATGCCCAAGGCCAAGCTCGTCGAGGAGCTCGGAGCCTTCCTGGGCTGAGCGCGACGCCCGCCGGCCGCCGGGCCGCCGGCCACGCCAGACCGCCGACGGGGCGGGCTCTCCTCGCGAGCGCCCGCCCCGTCTGCGTCTCTCGACCCAGCTCCTCACGGCTCCGCACGCGGCCCAGGGCTCTCTCGCGCAGCCGCTCGGCGACTGCGCTTCCGCGGCGCACGCTCCGACCGCATCCCATGGGCGTGTCTGCGGACGTACGTCCGGACGTGTCGGTTCGCAGCAGCGACAGCATCCCCGCGCCGGCCACCGCCGGCCGGAACGACGTCTGTTGCGATCCACCGCTGCCTGGCATCCGCCTGTGCGCCACTGGTGTCTACCATCGCGTCCGGCGCCATGGTGTCGTCTCGCCTCGCAGCCGCGTACGTCATCCTTCGCACCAGAGCACTCGGCTCCCTGTAGGCTGCAGCCTCGGGAGTCCACATGAACCTGGACGCAGCACCGATCGGGTGCAACCGGAGCCGCATGGGCAGATCGCCGGTCATCATCGCCGTCAGCGACCTCCGCCGAGACACGGCGCGGCTGATCGAGTGGCTCGTGGCAGATCCGGCGAGCCGCTCTTCGTCACGCAGCGCGGCTACGCGACCGCGGTATCCTGTCGCGCACCGTCTTCGCCGGCTCGCAAGGGCGAGTGACGACACTCCTGCTGCGGATGGCTCGCCAGAGGACCGGGCCGGGCGCCGGTGCCGCGCAAAGCCGGAACGAGCCTTCGTCGCATGCACGACGGCGCGACCCTGTTCGAGACGCCGTGGAACCTCGTCGATGCGGAGACGGCGGCGGTCTTCTGGAGACGGCAGCCCTGTCGGCCGCAGCTCGAAGGCATCGACTCGAGTCCGGCCCGGCGGAGGTCGAGACGCGGCGGCGACGGCGAGACGAGCCGAGCGGCTGAGGCGCGTGACGATGAGGGCGCCGGCGCCGGCGGGCAGGCTGGGCGTCAGTAGGGCAGGCCGGCGTCGGCGCAGAGCTGCGCCAGGCTCACGGCCTTGAGGCCCTTCGCCTTCAGGCCCTTGAGGACTGCGGGAAGGGCCGCGTCGGCATCCCAGTCCGTGTGGAAGACGATGATGGCGCCGGGCTTGGCGGCGGCGAGCGCGTTCGCGGCGACCTGGGCGACGGGGATGCCGCGCCAGTCGCCGGCGTCGCCGTTCCACAGCACGACGTAGCGGTAGCCGGCGTCGCCGGCCGCCTTGACGGTGGTCGCCGTCTGCGACCCGTACGGCGGCCGGAAGAACGGCTGCGGGATCGCCCTGCAGGCCTTCCACCAGGCGTCCGCGTTGCGGTTCAGCTGGCTCACCTGCTCGGCGTACGAGATCGTGCTGAAATCCGGATGGTCGTAGCTGTGGTTGCCGATGGTCTGGCCCTGCTCCACGGCGAGCCGCGCCATCTCGGGGTACTTGTCCACGCTCTGCCCGGTGCTGAACCACGTGCCCGCCTGGTCGTGCGAGTACAGCTCGTTCATGAGGCTGCGCCAGGCGTAGCCCGAACCGCCGTCGAAGGTGAGGGCCACCTCCTTGCCCGCGGCCGGCAGGCTGCTGATGACGCGCGCCTTGACGGGATGCACGCAGGCGACCGAGGCGCGCTCCTCGGTGACGTTGCCGGCCGGGTCGGTGGCCCGGACGCGCAGCCAGTAGGTGCCGGGGCCGAGCGTCTCGCCGCCCACCTTGGGGATCTGCCACTTGACGGTCACGAGGCCGGACGGCGCAGCAGGCGCTCCCTGCTCGCCGACCGGCTTGTCGAGGACGTCGACCACGGCCCAGTCGACGGTGACGCCCTTCTCGGCGGGCGCCGTGAAGGAGAGCGTCAGGGCGCCGGTACCATCGGTGCGCTCGGGAGCGACCTTGGCCGCCGTGACCTCCGGCGGCGTGGTGTCGATGCCGACCTTGACGGACACGGCGACGTCGCCGCCGCCGATCGGCCGCGCCTCGACCGTGTGCATGCCGTCCCCGCTGTGGTCCGCAGGGGCGCGGACGTGGACGCGCTTGCCCTCCTGCCAGGCCCCGCCGTCGATGCGCCAGCCGGCGGCGACAGGCTTGCCGGCGGCGTCGCGGAAGCGGAGGGTGACCGGGCCGTTGTGCCAGAGGTCTTCGGCGCCGACGATGCGCAGCGAGCCGTCGGCGCTGGTCGCGGCGCCCGAGCCGCTCTGGTCGGCCGGGGCGCCGCCGCCGGCCACGGCAGACCGAAGTGGTCGAACCAGGGGCCGGCGACCGCCAGGGCGAGCGCCGCGACGATCACGACGATGACGATGACGAGCGCGACGCCGCGGCGCCGGCGCGCGCGCCGGCGCCGGTCGTCACCCCGGGCCCGGTAGTAGGTCGGGGGCGGCGAGCTCACGCCCGTTCGAGGCGGAGTCCCGCGACGTCGTAGCTGAAGCTCACGAGCCGGTCGGAGAAGGCGACGTCCATGCGCGCCTGGACGTCGACCGGCAGCACCTTGAAGCGGCCGCGGATGAGGTCCGCCTTGGGCGGCGGCACCGCGGCCGCCTGCAGCCAGTAGTCGAGGTCGATGGTGCGCCGCAGGCTCTCACGGCGGCGCACGGTGAACCCGGCGTTCCGGGCGATCTCCTCCAGCTCCTCGAGCCGGTAGTGCCGCCGGTGCGCGGGCTCGCGCAGGCGGGCGATCTCGTTGAAGGCCTTGTCGGTCGTCTCGTCCACGACGGGGTCGAGCACGACGATCCGGCCGCCCGGGGAGAGGACGCGCTGGAGTTCGGCCAGCGCGGTCGCCGGATCCGGCAGCAGGTGGAACGCGTTGCGGGAGACGACCAGAGTGAAGGCGCCGTCCTTGTACGGCAGCGAGTACAGGTCGACCAGGGTGAAGGCGACGTTGACCAGCCCGAGCTCGGCGGCGAGGCGCTTGCCCTCCTCGAGCATGTCGGGCAGCTCGTCGGCGGCCTCCACCGCCGCCACGTCCGGCGCCACGGTGAACCCGGCCATGCCGGCGCCCGTGGCGTAGTCGAGCACCGTGTCGTGGGATGTCGGACGAGCCAGATCGACGAGCAGGTCGAGCGATGCGTCACGCATCTCTTCCACGGCTTCTCCCTTCGTCGCCGGCCGGGCCGGGACGACCGGTCGCCCGGCCTTCTCCCGTCAGCCGTAGGTGACGGTGAAGATGGTACCCGTCACGCTGAGTCCGATACCGACCTCGTGGCCATCGACCTTCGCCGTCTCGGTGTGGTCGCCGGCGGCCGCGGCGAGCGCGAACTCGCTGGCCAGCGTCTCGGCCATGATCGCGCCGCGGTGGCGCTCGGCCGGCGGACGGAGCTCCTCCGGCACGGCCAGCGTCAGGCTGATGGTGTCCTCGATGCGTAGGTCGGCAGCTTTGCGCGCGAGCTGAACCGCATGGATGAGCTCGCGCGCCAGACCCTCTTCGCGCAGCGCGTCGTCGACGTCCGTCTTGAGAGCGACGACGCGGCCCGGCTTCGCTCTCCACCCGGTAGCCCTCCGGCGAGCCGGTCTCGATGAGCAGGTCCTCCTCGGCCAGGCGGACCGGGCCGTCCGGCAGGGTGACCACCACGGCGCCGTCGGCGCGCACCGTGGCGACCAGCGCGGCGGCGTCGGCCTCCTTGAGCGCCGCCTGCAGCAGGCCGAGCTGCTTGCCCAGCCTGGGCCCGAGCACCTTGAGGTTCGGCTTGACGACGTAGGCGACGAGCTCGTCCTCGCCGCCGACGAAGCGGAGGTCCTTGACGTTGAGCTCGTCGAGCACGACGTCGCGGAGCCGCTCGACCGCCCGGGCCTCGGCCTCCGGCAGCGCCAGCACGACCTCGGCCAGCGGCTGGCGCGTCTTGACGGCCGCGCCGTTGCGCGCGGCGCGGCCCATCTCGACGACGCGCCGCGCGACGCCCATGTCGAACGACACGCCGGCGTCGATGGCCTGCTCGTCGACGACCGGCCAGGCGCACAGGTGCACGCTCTCCGGCGCGGCGGCGTCGACCGAGCGCACCAGGTTCTGGTAGAGCTCCTCGGCGACGAACGGCGTGAACGGCGCCAGCAGCTTGGCCACCGTCACGAGCGCCTCGTGCAGCGTGTGGTAGGCGGCCAGCTTGTCGGCGTCGCTCTCGCTCTTCCAGAAGCGACGCCGGCTGCGGCGCACGTACCAGTTGCTCAGATCGTCGACGAACTGCTGGATGGACCGGCTGGTGCCGGTGGCGTCGTAGGCCTCGAGGCCGGCGGTGACGTCCTGGACGAGCGTGTTGAGCTCGCCGACGAGCCAGCGGTCGATGAGCGGCCGCTCCTCGACAGGTGACTCCTGCGCCGTCGGGTCGAAGCGGTCGATGTTGGCGTAGAGCGTGAAGAAGCTGTACGTGTTCCACAGCGTGAGCAGGAACTTGCGCACGACCTCGTCGACCATCTCGGCGCTGAAGCGCCGCGGGCTCCACGGCTGCTGGCTGGAGAACAGGAACCAGCGGAACGCGTCCGCGCCCTGCTGGTCGAGGATGTCGTCCGGCTGCACGACGTTGCCCTTGCTCTTGCTCATCTTCTGGCCCTCGCCGTCGAGGATGTGCCCGAGGCAGAGCACGCGCTTGTAGGAGCTGCGGCCCTCGATGAGCGTGGCGACGGCGAGCAGGCTGTAGAACCAGCCGCGCGTCTGGTCGATGGCCTCGGCGATGAAGTCGGCGGGGAAGCGCTCCTTGAAGACGTCGACGTTCTCGAACGGGTAGTGCCACTGCGCGAACGGCATGGAGCCGGAGTCGAACCAGGCGTCGATGACCTCGGGCGCGCGGCGCATCTCGCCGCCGCACTCGGGACACGTGAGGAAGATGTCGTCGACGTAGGGCCGGTGGAGTTCCAGATCCTCTGGAACGGGACCGGCCGCCATCTTCCGCAGCTCCTCGATGGAGCCGACGCAGTGCGTGTGCCCCTCCTCGCAGCGCCAGATGGGCAGCGGCGTGCCCCAGTAGCGGTCGCGGCTGAGCGCCCAGTCGACGTTGCCGGCGAGCCACTCGCCGAAGCGCCCGTCCTTGATGTGCTCGGGGTGCCAGACCACGTCGTCGTTGGCGGCGATCAGCTGGTCCTTGATCGCCGTGGTGCGGACGTACCAGGTCGCCTTGGCGTAGTAGAGCAGCGCCGTGTCGCAGCGCCAGCAGAAGGGATAGCTGTGCTCGTAGGGCTCGACGCCGAGCAGCAGGCCGCGCTCCTTGAGGTCGGCGGTGATGGCCGGGTCCGCGTCCTTGACGAAGACGCCGGCCCACGGCGTGACCGCGGCGATGAACTTGCCCTCGGTGTCGACGGCGTTGACGACCGGCAGGTCGTTCTCCATGCCGACGCGCATGTCTTCCTCGCCGAACGCAGGGGCGATGTGCACGATGCCGGTGCCGTCGGTGGTGGTGACGTAGTCGCCGCCGATGACGAAGTGGGCGCGCTTGTCGGCCGTCATGAAGCCGAAGGGCGCCTCGTACTCCAGGCCCAGCAGCTCGGCGCCGGGGAACTCGCGCAGCACCTCGGCCTGCTTGCCGAGGACCTTCTCCACGAGGTCGCGCGCGAGCACGAAGCGCTCGCCGCGGCTCTCGACGAGCGCGTAGGTCACGTCCGCGCGGACCGCGGCCGCCACGTTGCTGATCGAGCGTCCACGGCGTGGTGGTCCAGACGGCGAGCGAGACGGGCTTGGGCTCGCCTTGGAGTCCGCGCTCGCCGCCTCACCGGCCACTCGCGCGGCTGCATCCGCCGAGAGCGGGAAGCGCACGTAGATGGAGTCTTCGGTGACGTCCTTGTAGCCCTGCGCCACCTCGTGGCTGCTGATCGCCGTGCCGCAGCGCGGGCAGTACGGCACGACCTTGTGGCCGTGGTAGAGCAGGTCCTTGTCCCAGATCTGCCGCAGCAGCCACCAGACCGACTCGATGTACTCGTTGGTGAACGTGTAGTAGGCGTCGTCCAGGTCGACCCAGAAGCCGATGCGCTCGGTGAAGCGCTCCCACTCCTCCAGGTACGCGGTGACGCTCTCGCGACACAGCTGGTTGAACTCGGCGACGCCGTAGGCCTCGATCTGCCCCTTGCCGTCGATGCCGAGGCGGCGCTCGACCTCGAGCTCCACCGGCAGGCCGTGCGTGTCCCAGCCGGCCTTGCGCGGCACGCGGTACCCGCGCATCGTCTTGTAGCGCGGGAAGAGGTCCTTGAAGATGCGCGAGACGACGTGATGCGCGCCCGGCCGGCCGTTGGCCGTCGGCGGCCCCTCGTAGAAGACGAAGATGGGGGCGTCGTCACGGCCCTCGAGGCTCTTCTCGAAGATGCCGTGCTCCTTCCAGAACTTGAGGGTCCTGGCGTCGAGCGCCGGGAAGTCGACGCGCGCCGAGACGTCCTGGAACCGGGGCTGACTGTCGCGGAGGGGTGCCCCTTCGGTGCCCCCCTCGATAGGCTGCCTGCGGCGACTATTCACGAGACTCGCTTTCTGCTGCTTCTGGCCGGAACTGCCGATTCTAGCAGACGCGCGCCGCTCGCCTGCGGCCGGCGGCGCCACAGGCAGTGCGGCCCGGAGGCGCCCTGATGCGCCCGCAGCCGCGTGAGTCCCGCAGGTCCGCGCGGGCCGCGGCTCTCCCGCCCCGGTGCGGCGTGGCTCGGTCCTGGAGCCCGGGGGACATGTGTCTGCTTGGGGCATGTATCACCGGACGTACGTCCAGACGTCCCATGGGGTGTCTGGACGTACGTCCGGAAGACACGCACAGGCAAACGGACCTACCTGCTGGGTCGCACCAGTGCCGCGGGCGCTCGCTCTGCCCTACCGCGACCTCGAGGACGCCGTGCAGATGGCCGCCGCCCGGCAAGCCGGTGCGGACTACCTGGTCACGCGGGACCGGTCCGGCTACGCGGCCGGTCCCCTCCCCGCGCTCGCGCCGACGGAGCTGCTGGCGCTCCTGCCCAGCCGCGAGGGGCGGAGGCCGGAACCCTGAGCTGAAGCTCTCGCCGGCGCGATCGCCGCGCCGGTCGGCGAGGACCACCCGCCCATGTAGACTTTCGCCATGACCAACCGCACCGCTACCTCGAGCGCCGACGCGAACGCCGCGGGCGCGCCCGGCCCGCGCCTCCTCGCCCTCCTCGACTACGACGGCACGATGACGACGCACGAGTGCAACGAGATCGCGCTGCAGCCGTTCGTCGGCGACCCGTGGTGGGAGCTGGAGGAGGAGGCCTACAACGA
Organism: uncultured Thermoleophilia bacterium; assembly: GCA_963739595.1. GTDB lineage: Bacteria > Actinomycetota > Thermoleophilia > UBA2241 > UBA2241 > CAIXSE01. Next base: position 3,979 of record CAVUBA010000029.1, on the reverse strand, counting down.
CCGCATGAGCCACGCCGAGGTCTTCGACCGCCAGATCGCGCTGATCCAGGCGCCGCGGCCGGAGCTCATCCGGCGCCTGCTCGAGGTCGCGGAGCCCATGCCGGGCCTGCACGACTTCTTCATCGGGCTGCAGGCCCGCGGCGGCGAGGCCGCCGTCGTCAGCGCCGGCATCCGCGAGGCGATCGAGGCGTTCTGGCAGCGCCTCGAGCTGCCGCCGGTCGAGTCGTTCGCCAGCGAGCTGGTCGGCGCAGGCCCGGACGGCGGGCCGCCGTATCACCTCGAGTTCAGCGACGCGCTCGGCGACTGCCCGCGCTGCGGGCCCAGGAGCTGCAAGGCGGCGATCCTGCGCCGCCTGCGCCGCCCGGGCGACGTCGTCCTCGTGTTCGGCGACGGGCCCAGCGACGTCTGCCCCGCGCGCGAGGCCGACCTCGTCTTCGCGCGCGGTCATCTGGCCGAGCGCTGCGAGCAGGAGGGCCTCGAGTGGCGGCCGCTCACCGACTTCGGCGCCGTGCTCGGCGAGGTGGACACGTGGCTGGCGCGGCGATGAGCGCGAAGCCGAAGGCCAGCGCGGCCGAGACGGCGGCGAGACGCCGCCGCACGGCGCCGGCCGGCGCAGCGGAGCCGGCGCTCCTCGGGCCCGTCTCTCGCCCCGGCAGCGAGACGCTGCTGCTCGTCGCCGCCGCGGTCGCCTTCCAGGCCGTCGTCTGGGCGTTCCTCATCTGGCTGCTGCGGGCCGAACGGCCCCTGGTACCACTTCTTCGACGTCTCCGACGTCGTCGTCTACCTCGACTACGCGCAGAAGGTCGCCGCCGGCCTGCGCGTCTACAAGGACTTCTCCTTCGAGTATCCGCCGCTGGCGCTGCCGCTGTTCACGCTGCCGCCGCACGCGGACCCGGCGTCGTACCCGAACTGGTTCGCCGCCGAGATGATCGTGCTCTGCTCGGCCGCGGCGGCGCTCACCGGCGCCACGGCGGCCGCGCTCTGGCGCGGCCTCGCCCGGCCGCTGGCGGCGGCCGGCGCCTACGCGGTCGCCGTCCTCGCCGCCGGCGCGATCACCGCCAACCGCTACGACGTGGCGGTGGCGCTCACGCTCGCCGCCTGCCTCTTCTTCCTGGCCCGGCGCCACACCACCGCGGCCGGCGCCGCGCTCGGCGTCGGCGTGGCGCTCAAGCTCACGCCGGGGATGCTGCTGCCGCTGGTGCTGATCGTCGCCGAGACGCGCCGGCGGGTCCTCTACGCCCTCGCCGGCTTCCTCGTCTTCATGATCGTGCCGTTCGTGCCGTTCCTCGGCCGCTTCCACGGCCTCACCAACATCATCACGTACCACGCGCAGCGGCCGCTGCAGATCGAGAGCGTGCCGGGCACGCCCTACCTGATCGCCGGCGCGATGGGCAAGTGGGGCATCGGCACGGGCACGTCGTTCGGCTCGCAGTCGCTCGCCGGCCCCGGCAGCCACCTCGTCGCGCGGCTCTCCGTGTGGGTCGGCCTGCTGCTCGTCGCCGGCGTCTACGTGCTCGTCTGGCGCCGCCGGGCGCTGCTGCGGGCGGCGCCCGAGTACATCCCCGCTCGCCGCCCTCGCCTGCGTCCTCGTCTTCACCGTCTGCAACAAGGTGCTCTCGCCGCAGTTCCTCTGCTGGACGTTCCCGCTGGTGGCGCTGGTCGTGGTCGGCAGGGGCGGCTACCAGCGCGTGACCGGCATCCTGACGCTGGTCGCCATCGCCCTGACCCAGGTCGAGTTCCCGCACCTCTACTGGCGGATGGTCGCCCTCGAGTCCGGGTCCCGTGGCCGTGGTCGTCGCGCGCAACGTCGTGCTCGTCGCCGCCGCCGTCGCGGCCGTCGTCTCAGTCTGGAAGCTGCCGGAGTCGGCGGACGCGGCCACGGCGTCATCGCCTGCATGACGGCGCCTTCGTGATGCCGGCCACAGGGGAGTGCGCCGTGCCCGTGGCCGCCGCGGACGGTGTTCGTGTTCGTCCTGGCACCGCAAGTGGCACCGCCGGCGGTGCCGCGGCACCATTTGCGGTGTCACGTCCGTCCGACTCGCACGATTCGCGGAACCGCCCGGCGGTCAGGGGATGCAGTGCCGTCTGCGACACCGTGGCGCCGCACACGGCACTGCCATTGGCACCGCCTCCGTCACACTCTCTCCCGGGGCAGCGAGGTTCCGGGGAAGCGCATGAAGGGACGGCCGGTCAGCTCGCCCCGTGACGCCACCGCGCCGGTTTTGGGGCCGGGCGGGCATCACGTATCATGACGGACGGTCCTGCGGCCGCGCGGCCGGCGCTGCGGCGCCGCGCGACCGTCCTCCGCACGCGCCAGGGTGACTCGTGGACGCACGTCTCAAGAAGAGCGGCAGGCAATTCGTCAAGTTCTGCTTCGTGGGCGCCAGCGGCGTCCTCGTCAACCTTGCCGTCTTCAACGCGACCCTGCTCGTCTGGCACCTCACGGTCGGGCACACGACCACGGCGGCCGAGTACCTGGGCAACCTGCTCGGCTTCGTCGTCTCGGTGCTCACCAACTACTACCTGAACCGGCGCTGGACGTTCCGTTCGAGCGGCGCGGTCAAGACCGAGCTGCCCAAGTTCGTCACCGTCAGCATCATCGCCTACCTCGTGAACCTCGGCGTGTTCACCGTCGCGCGGCACGGCCTGCACCTGGACGACAACCTCAGCCAGCTCGTCGCCATCGCCTGCGTCCTGCCCATCAACTTCGTGCTGAACAAGCTCTGGAGCTTCCGCGGCGCGTGAGCGCTCCGCCCTCGTCCGAGCTGCAGCCGCTCGATCCGGCGCCACCCCTCACCGGCGACGGCGACGTTGCCGCCGCGGCACGCCCCGAACCCGTGGCTGGCGATGCTCACCGCGGGCCTCCTCACGCTGCTCGTCATGGGCGTGCTGTTCCCCAACCTCTGGTACGGGACGCGCGACATCACCGACCTGCCCGTCTACTGGGACTACGCCTCGCGGATCGCCGCCGGCGAGGCGCCGTACACGTCCACCTTCAAGGTCGAGTACCCGCCGCTCGCCGTCGCGCTGTTCCGCGTCCCGGGGCACACCTTCAGCGAGGACGCCTACAGCACCTGGTTCAACATCCTGATGGGGGCCATCGCGGTGGCGACTGCGGCGGTGACGGCGTTCGTCGCCTGCCGGCTCTGGCCGCGAGGCGGGCGAGCCTACGTCGCCTCGGTCCTCTTCCCCGTCGGCGTCGCGCTGATCGGCACCATCGTGCTCAACCGCTACGACGTCGCCGTGGCGCTGCTCATCGCCATCTTCATCCTGTGCCTTTCCGCGCGCTGGTACACCGCCGCCGGGTTCGTCATCGGCATGGGCTTCGCGCTCAAGATCACGCCGCTCGCGCTGCTGCCGCTGGTACTGCTGCTCGCCGGGCCGCCGCGCCGGTGGGCCTGGCCGCTGGTCGCCTTCGGCGCCGCGGCCGCCGCGCCGTTCCTGCCCTACGTGCTCAAGTCGTGGTCCGGCGTCTGGTACGTGTTCCAGTACCACCTCGAGCGGCCGCTGCAGATCGAGAGCGTCCTGGGCACGCCGCAGCTGTTCGGCGAGCTGCTCGGCGCGAACTGGGCGTCGTGGGCCTGGAGCCACGGCTCCCACTCCCTCATCGCCCCGGGCGTCGGCCTCGCCGCCGACATGTCCGGCGGCCTCACGCTGCTCGCCGTGGCCGCCGTCTACCTCTTCGTGTGGCTGCGGCGCCATCGCCTGCGGGCGGCGCCGGCGGACCAGGCGCTCGTCGTGCTGGCGCTGCTGCTCGCGCTCATGACCTTCGGCAAGGTGCTGTCTCCGCAGTACTTCATCTGGATCCTGCCGGCCTGGGCGCTGGTCGCCGCGCGCGACCGCTGGATCGCGGTGCTGGGCGGCCTCACGCTCGCGCTCACCCAGGCCGAGTTCCCCGCGCTGTACTGGAACCTGCTCAACATGGAGCCGGCGCCGCTGGCGATCGTCGTGTCGCGCAACACGCTGCTGCTGGCGACGT
>CAVUBA010000028.1:0-25148 GCA_963739595.1 uncultured Thermoleophilia bacterium | reverse complement strand
AGCTCCCAGCTCCGTCCGAACCGGCCCATGGCTTCGTCCTCCTCTGCCCTTGTCGCACGTGCGGCTTCGCCGCCGGCCCGCAGGAGCGTTCGTCACCCGTCGCTATCGACCCTGCAGCGGCGCTTCTGAAGCCTGGGCCGCGTCGGAGGGTCTGAGGTGGCGCCGGCGTGGTAGAACCGGGGCAGTGATGCGAGGAGCCGGGGTCGGCGGCGGCGAAGCCGCCGGAGCCCCGGCCTGACTGAGGAGGATCACGTGGCACACGACCCTGTGCACCTGTTCATCGGGCTCTACGCCAGTGGGGACGCGGCCGAGAGCGACTTCGACAACGTCGTCTCGCTGCACCGGCAGGGGCTGGTCGGCGCGTACGACGCCGCGGTCATCGAGCGCGGCGACGACGGCGCTCTCCGCGTCGCGCACAAGAAGCGCAGCGGGCATCACGTCCTGACCGGCTTCGGCATCGGCGCGCTCTTCACCGTGCTGACGCCGTTCATCGCCGTGCCGTTCGCGCTCATCGGGGCGGGCACCGGGGCGCTGGTGAAGCACGCCGAGGGCAGCCTGCCGAAGAAGGACATCGACGAGCTCGCGGATGCTCTGACCGGCAACGAGGCAGCGCTTGCGGTAGTCAGCGACAAGACCGATCTCGGGCGCGTGGAGCAGCTGTTCCCAGGCGCGTCGCAGCGGATGGCCAAGGTGCTCGACGTCGACAAGGACGACTTCGCCGCCGCTCTCGAGCAGGCGAAGGCCGGCTGACGAGAAAGGGGCCGGGCGGCGCGTCGCGCCGCCCGGCCCGTCCGGCGCGCAAGCGGTGCCTACGGGGCGACGGTCGCCGTCGCGGCGTGGCGCACGACCATCCAGCGGATGGTGAAGACCGGCGCCGACGGGATGCTGCGGTCGGCGCTGCCCTGCGCGCACAGGTTGTCGCCCACGACCACGTCGGCAAGGGTCGCCTGTACCGGCCAGCCGTGCTTCATCACCCAGACACGCGCACCCGGCGCGACGACGAAGTCGCAGGCCGCGTGGTAGAAGGGGCTGAGCGCGCGAGTCACGCGGGCCATCGTCGCGGTGAGTGTGCCCGTCGTCGCGTTCACCGCGGTCACCGGCCCGCGGAAGGCGAAGCGCTTGATCTCGTTGAGCGGCAGCCGGCGCATCACCAGGCGCTTGCCCGTGAACGCGGCCGATCCGCTCGAGTAGTCGATGGCGCCCTCCACCCGCAGCTTCTCTCCCACGACGAGGTCACCGAGCGTGATGGTCTCCAGGCGTGCCCCGACCGCCTTGAAGACGTGCGCGTCGGCGGCGACGGCCACCGTGAGATCGTCGCCCAGGTAGTCCGCCACGCCGCGCGACGCGAGGTGGACACGCACGGTGACGGTATTCCCGGTCGTGTCCACGGCCTGGATCTTGCCGACGCAGGTGAAGTGGTTCGACGGCTCCCACCAGGGCAACGACATCGGCCAGGCAAAGGCCGGCGCGCACCAGGCGAGCACGGCGACGGCGACAACGACTACGAGCACGAGCTTCTTCATTGGTCCCTCCCAGGATCGGCGTACTGTCCGGCTGTTCCATGAGAGGAACGCATGAGGACCGCGAAGCCCTAGCGGGTGCAGACCTGGCGTCGCACAGGTGCTAGGGTCGAGGCTGCGGGGGGCGTTGAATCAAGGCGGGTCGTGGGCCGCGGGCCCCGCCGCAGGGGACTCGGGAGGGTCGTGGGCAGGGTCTGGAGGATGGCGCGGCGCGAGGACGACCTCGGGTCGAGCGACGCACGCATCGTCGAGGGGTTGCGGCGCGGCTCACCGGCTGCGTTCGCCGGTCTGCACGAGAGGTACGCTGCCGGCATCTACAACCTTGCCCTGCGAGTGGTCCGGCATGCGCCCGATGCGGAGGACATCACCCAGGACGTGCTCATCCGCGCGTTCGAACGGCTCCCCAGGGACCGCGAGGTCCACCTGCGCCCCTGGCTCTACCGGCTGACACTAAACCGGTGCTACGACTACCTTCGCGGTTCGGCGAGGCGGCCGCTGGTCGCGGCGCCCGGGCGCGACGTCGCGTCGGCGCACGATCCCTTCGAGCAATCTGAGCTGCAGGGACTCCTCGAAGCGTCCATCGGCGATCTGACCCCTCGACAGCGCGCCGCGCTCTTGCTCAAGGACGTGCACGGGCTCTCGCTCATGGAGGTTGCCGGGTGTCTCGAGGTCACGCCGGGATCGGTCGAGGTGCTGCTCGCGCGGGCGCGCAGGGCCTTCCGCGCGAGCTACGAGGAGCGCTGTGTCGCCGCCGGCCGGCCGCTCCCGCGTTCTGTCGGCGGCCTCGCGATGTTGCCGATGCTGCCCTTGCCGGCCGGGCTGACCGCTCCGGCGGCGGTTCCGTTCGCGCCGCCGCACATGCCCGTCGTCGCCCCGCCGCTGACGCTGGCCACGGGAGGCGGCATCGGGGCGGTGCTCGGCCTGCCGGCGTCGGTCAAGACGGCCGTGCTCGTCGCCGCCGCGGCGGCGACCGTCGGCACCGCCGAGATCGCCGTGACGCACGCTGACCGTCGGCCTCCGCGGCACGCGGTCGTCGCAGCGGCCGTCGTCGTCCCCACGCCCTCCTCGACCGCGACCGGCGCCGGTGCTCACTCCGCGGTTCACACGTCGCCGTCGCCCTCGCCGGCCGCGCTCACCCCGACCCCTCCGCCCTCCGGCGAACCGCTGCCGTCGGCCTCGCCCACTGAGCTCGCTGGGCCGACACCTGAGGGAAGTCCGCTCGGCATCACGAGCCCTCCGGCGACTGCCGAGCCGTCCGTCTCCCCGACGCCGTCTGCCCCTCCGACGACGTCGCCGTCTCCGACGCCGTCTGCCACTCCGATGACGTCGCCGTCTCCGACGCCGTCGCAGAGCGCGACGCCGGAGCCGGACGCATCAGCGTCGCCATCCCCGTCGCCCTGACGCCACGCGGCCGTTGCGACGGCCGCCACGGTGCGGGGACTTCCGACGTGGGTAGGATGTCCGCGACCGGTGGCCAGAACCAGGAGGCTCTCTCGTGGCGCTTCAACATCCCAAGAACCCCTTCGCGCGCGCCAGGAAGGCTCTCGGCGACGAGGTCTTTTCGTCCGAGGCCGCGCGCGTGCCCACGCACGAACTCCCCGCCGACGAGATGCGCGGGGAGGTGGCCTATCAGATCGTCCACGACGAGCTGATGCTCGACGGCAACGCGCGGCTCAACCTCGCCACCTTCGTCACCACGTACATGGACCCGAACGCCGACAAGCTCATGGCGGAGACGTTCGACAAGAACATGATCGACAAAGACGAGTACCCGCAGACGGCGGCGATCGAGATGCGCTGCGTCAACATGCTGAGCCGCCTGTTCAACTCGCCCGAGCCGGACAAGGCGACCGGCTGCTCCACGACGGGCTCGAGCGAGGCGGCCATGCTCGGCGGCCTCGCGCTCAAGCGCAAGTGGCAACAGCGGCGCAAGGCCGAGGGCAAGCCGGCCGACAAGCCCAACCTCGTCACCGGCATCAACGTCCAGGTCTGCTGGGACAAGTTCGCCAACTACTGGGACGTCGAGATGCGCCTGGTGCCCATGGAGGGCGACCGCTACCACCTCTCTCCGGAAGAGGCGGTCAAGCTCTGCGACGAGAACACGATCGGAGTGGTCGTCGTCATGGGCTCGACGTTCGACGGCAGCTTCGAGGACGTCAAGAAGATGTCCGAGTTGCTCGACGACCTCCAGAAGCGCACCGGCCTCGACATCCCGATCCACGTGGACGGCGCGTCAGGCGGCTTCATCGCGCCGTTCCTCGACCCGGACCTCGAGTGGGACTTCCGCGTGCCTCGCGTCCGGTCCATCAACGTCTCGGGGCACAAGTACGGCTTGGTCTACCCCGGCGTCGGCTGGGCCATCTGGCGCGACGCCGAGGCGCTGCCGGAGGACCTCATCTTCTGGGTCAACTACCTCGGAGACGAGATGCCGACCTTCGCGCTCAACTTCTCGCGCCCCGGCTCGCAGGTCGTCGCCCAGTACTACAACTTCCTGCACCTCGGGTCCGAGGGCTACCGCCGTGTGCAGCAGTACGCGCGGGACGTGGCCGTCTATATGTCCGGCGCCATCGAGAAGCTGGGGCCGTTCGAGCTCCTCACGCGCGGCGACGAACTCCCGGTGTTCGCCTTCAAGATGAAGGACGAGGTCAAGAACTACACGGTCTTCGACGTGTCCGCGGCGCTGCGCGAACGCGGCTGGCAGGTGCCGGCCTACACGTTCCCCAAGAACCGTGAGGACCTTGCGGCGCTGCGCATCGTCGTCCGCCGGGGGTTCACCTTCGACGTCGCCGACATGCTGCTCGACGACCTGCGCAAGCAGGTCGCGCGGCTGGAGAAGCTGCCCGCGCCGCTCATCGGGCAGGACCAGGCCTGCGGCTTCCACCACTAACGCTCGTAGGCGCCGAAGGCGCCGTAGTGGTGGGGCCCGGGCGGACCGCAGGGCCGCCGAGGGGACGACGGGCGATGCGATAGAATCCGCGCGCCCGTCGTCCCTCGTTGAACAGGAGCACCCCGCACCATGTGGACCATCCTCGTCTTCATCTTCGTCGGCATGGTCGCCGGCTGGGCGGCCAGCCTGCTGATCCGCCGCGACATGCACCCGACCGACTGGGGTGTGCTGTTCATCATCGGCATCAGCAGCTCTCTCATCGCCGGTGTCCTCATCAACCTGATCATGGGTGAGGGGTTCAAGGTCCGCCCGGGCGGCGTGATCGGCTCCATCGTCGTCGCGTGCGCCATGTTGTGGCTGTACACGCGGACGCAGAACCGGGGCAAGCAGAAGCAGCAGCAGGCAAGGCGGACGACGACCTCGAACGGCCAACATCGCGAGCGCAAGGGCGGCAAGAAGCACCACAGCAAGCGCTAGCCAGCTGCTCAGGGAGGCACGATGAGCTTCACGCAGATCATGGACTCCGTCACCCGTGGCTTCGAGGCCGCCGGCGTCATCGTCCTCATCATCGGCTTCCTCTCCGGCATCGCGAGGGCGGCCCACGCCTACGTCACCGGCCGCGCCGAGGCGTCCTACGCCGTGATGCGCCGGTACTTCGGACGCAGCATCCTTCTCGGCCTCGAGATCCTCGTCGCCGCCGACCTCATCCGCACCGTCGCGGTGGACCCCACGTGGCAGAACGTCGCCGTGCTCGGCATCATCGTGCTCATCCGGACGTTCCTCAGCTTCTCCCTCGAGGTGGAGATGGACGGCGTGTGGCCGTGGCGCAGATGGCAGCTCGGCCGCAAGAGGCCGGCGGCGGACGAGCCCGAGTCCGGCGGCTGAAGCAGCATCGCGGGTCTCTCACAGATCACGACGGGGCGCCCGGCGACCGTCAGGGCCATACTGGGCGCATGACGCGCGTCCTCATCGTCGTCGCCAACCGCGAGCAGTTCCCGGAGCCCGCGTTCCCGTGCGGAGCGCTGTACGTGGCGGGGGCGGTGGAGGCCGCCGGCGGCCAGGCGCGCGTCTTCGACGCGGGCCTGCACCGGCGGCCCCTCACGGCGCTGCGCGCCGAACTCAGGGAGTGGCGCCCGGACGCAGTCGGTCTTTCGCTGCGCAACGCGGACAACGCCGCGTGGCCGTACACGAACAGCTACACGGCGTGGTACGCACAGGTCGCGGCCGCCGCGCGCGAAGCCGCGCCGCAGGCGCGGCTCGTCCTCGGCGGCGCGGCGTTCTCGATCTTCCCCCGGGAGATGTGCCGCGCCGTCCTCGTTCGCGACGGCGTGGTCGCCGACGGCGAGGTGGCGATGCGGCTGCTCTCCGACGGGTGTCTGCCGGAGGGCATCGTCGAGCGGCCGCTGGACGACCTGGAGGGCGTCCGCCTGCCTGCGGACTTCGCGCCGGTGTTCCCCGGCGCAGGGCGCTACCGCACCGCAGGCGTCCAGAGCGCGCGCGGCTGCCCGCACGGCTGTGTCTACTGCACTTACCCGCGTCTCGAAGGCCGCCACCTGCGCCGCCGTACGCCCGGGGCTGTCGTCGACGAGATGGAACGCCTGCGCCGCGAACTCGGCACGGTCGAGCAGTTCATCGTCGACTCGTCGTTCAACGCCGAGGAGGATCACATGGCGGCAGTCTGCGAGGAGTTGCTCGCGCGCCGGAGCGGCCCCGGAGCCTTGCTCGCCGACGTCTCGTTCTCCTGCTACCTGCAGCCGCGGGTGAGCGATCGGGGCGTGTTCCGCCTGCTTGCCGCGGCAGGCTGCACCTCGGTGGACTTCGGCATCGACACGGCCGCCGAGGAGGTCCTGCCGGGGTTCGGCAAGTCGTTCACCGTCGAGGACATCCGCGAGTCGACGGCGGCGGCCAAGGCGGCCGGCATGGACGTGTGTCACTCGCTACTCTTCGGCGGTCCCGGCGAGACGCCGGCCACGGTGGCCGAGACGGTGCGCGTGACCGACGAGGTCGCGCCGACCGCCGTGGTCGCCATGGTCGGCCTGCGGATCTACCCGGAGACTGCGCTCGCCCGGCTGGCCCGCGATGCGGGCCTCATCGGCGAGCGCCAGCCGCTGCTGGAGCCGCGTTTCTTCGCCGCCGGCCGGATCGCCGGCGACCCGGAGATGATGTGGCTGCCGCAGCAGGTGCAGGAAGCGGCGGCGCCGCGCCGCAGCTGGTTCCTCCCCGGCGCCCGCGACTGGAGCGCGGCCTGGGGGCCTCGGCTGCTGCGGCGCTTCGGCAAGGCCGGACCACTGTGGCGCAACTTCCCGCGACCCCGTTGGTACAAGTACGTGTGACGGCCGCCGGGCGCCGGGCGCGTGAAGGCCGCGCGGAGCCTAGTCTTGTTGGTGGCCGTGGGCCTCGTCGGGGTCGACTCCCGGGCCGTGTGCGTGGGCGTGCCGGTGGGCGGTGGAGGCATGGCGGTGCGTGTGCTCGTGGATCAGGTTGACGGACAGCAGCAGGTCACGTTGCACGAGCACCTCGTCGGGGGCGCCGTCGGCGACCACCGTGTGGTCCTCGGAGAGCACGACGATGCGGTCGGCCGCCTCGGCGGCGGCCGTGAGGTCGTGCGTCGCCATGACGACCGTGCGTCCCTCGCGGCGCCACTCGTCGAGCACGTCGAGCAGCCACACCTGGCTGCGCGGGTCCAGAGCGTTGGTCGGCTCGTCGAGCAGCAGGACGTGCGGCTCCATGGCGATGACCGAGGCGATGGCGACGCGCTTCTTCTCGCCGCCCGACAGCGAATACGGCGCCCGGTCGAGGAGCTTCTCGATGCGCAGGTGCTCGGCCACGTCGTGCACGCGGCGGCGGACCTCCTCCTCGGGCAGGCCGAGTTGCAGCGGCCCGAAGGCGAGCTCGTCGAGGACGCTGGCGCAGAACAGCTGCACGTCGGCGTCCTGGAAGACGAAGCCGACGCGGGAGCGGAAGTCGCGGCGGAACGCCGCGTCCTCGAGCGCGTCCTCCGTGAGCGGCGCGCCGAAGGCGAGCACCTCGCCGTCGGTCGGGAAGACGAGGCCGTCGAGCATCTTGAGCAGCGTGGACTTGCCGGAGCCGTTGGCGCCGACGACGGCGACGTGCTGGCCGGACTCGACGGTGAGGTCGAGCGCCGGAGCGCCGCCCCGCCGGAGCGGTACGCGTGGCCGACCGCGCGCAGGACGAAGTCCGGCGTCGCGTCACAGTCTGACCATCCGGTCGGCGACGAGCGCGACCGCGCACAGCGCGACGCTCGCCGTCAGCCACAGCCAGTCGCCGGGGCCGATCGCGCAGCCGCCGCAGCGACGGCATCGCGCCGGTGTAGCCGCGCGACAGCATGGCGTCGTACACGTCGTCGGCCGTCTTCATGGACTTGCGCACGACGAAGGCCATGCGCTCCGTCACCCAGTCCCGGTTGCCCCGCGTCGTGCCGAGGGTCAGCGTGCGGCTCTCGCGCGCCAGGTGGATCTGCTCCACCGTCCGCATGAGCGTGAGGATCTGCCTCTGCGTCATGGCCAGCGTGGCGACCACGACATCGGGCAAGCGCAGCGCGCGTCAGGGCGCGCAGGAGGTCCGACCAGCGCATGGTCCAGATGACGAGCAGCGCGAAGCCCGCGGCGGCCACGACGCGGGTCACCAGCGTGGCCACGCCGAGCAGCCCCGGCTCGGTGAACGTGAAGGGGCCGAGCGGAGCGACCGCTCGGCCGGGCGTGAACCAGGAGAGCGCGGACGGCAGGGCGACGAGCAAGGCCAGCAGCCCTGCCGACAGCCAGACCTTGCGGACGAAGGAGAGCACCGGGCACGCGGGACGCCGCGGCGAGCACGACGGTCACGGACGACGAGGGCCAGCAGCGCCCAGATGGAGTGCACGAGGCTCGCGGCGACGGCGAAGAGCACCAGCGTCGCGAGCTTGACGCGCGGGTCGAGGCGCTGCAGCAGGCCGCGCCGGGCGGCGAGCTCCTCGTTCTCCAGGACGTCGGTGACGGAGCGGGCGACGGCGTCCGCGGTCTTGCGCGCGAGCGAGCGCCCGCGCCGCGCGGCGCCGCGCCGGCGCGGGCTCGGTGCCGGCCTCTTCCGCGCCGCGGCGGCGCGCGAGGAACGCCGCCGCGCCCCAGGAGAGGCCGACGACGAGCACCGCCCCGACGACGCCGGCGAGCAGGTAGCCGACGAAGCGTGTTGCCGACGCCCGGCGTCGAGTAGCCCGGCATGGCCGCGCTCCACGTGCCGCCGAGCTTCTCGAGGTTGCCCGGGACGTAGCCGAGCGCCGCCTTGAGCTGCGCGCCGCTCCACTCGCCCCACGCCGTGCCCGGCGCGAGCGCTCCGAGCGGCGTCAGCAGCAGGAGCAGGGCGAGGCCGGCCCACAGCCAGCGCAGCGGCCGTGCCGCCGGCCTCGCCTCGAGCAGCGCGGGCTGCGTGCGCGCCAGCGCGGCGAGGACGCCCACGGTGACGAGCGCCTCGATCGGGCCGAAGAAGAGGAGGTGCTCGAGCGCCATGGCCGGCACGGCGACGTCGAGCCGGTACGGTGCGTAGAGCGCCTGCCCGCTCGCCGTGTGGGCGAGGTACGGCTGGATGCCGAAGAGCACGCCGGCGACGACGGCGCCGGCGACGATGCCCACGTAGCCGGCGCCGCCGGCCGCAGCCAGCCGGCGCCGGCGACGATGGGTGGTCGCCGGCGAGCAGCCGGTAGATGTAGTAGCCGGCGAACGGGATGACGACGGCCATGGTGAAGCAGTTGGCGGCGAGCGCGGTGATGCCGCCGTCGCCGAACAGGCCGGCCTGGACGACGAGGGCGATGGAGATCGCGATCACCGCGGCCCACGGGCCGAGCAGGATCGCGATCAGCGTCGCCCCCACGGCGTGCCCGGTCGACCCGCCGATCACCGGCACGTTGAACATCATGATGACGAAGGAGAAGGCCGCGCCCAGCGCGAGCAGCGGGATCTGCCGGGTCTTCAGCGTCCGCTTGACCTTGCGCGCCGCGACGATCCAGATGGGCAGCATGACGAGCCACAGGACGACGTACGTCTGCGGCCCGAGGTAGCCGTCGGGGATGTGCATCGCGACCGGGGTCATGGGCGCCAGGGTCCGGGCGTTCAGGCGCGGGCGCCGGTGTCCGCCGCCGGACGCGCCGCGTCCTCGGCGCTCCGGCACTCGCGGCAGAGGCCGAACGCCGTCACCTGGATCTGGCCGACGGCGAAGTCGTGGCGGGTGAGCTCGTCGTGGACGGGCGCCAGCAGCTCGTCTCCGAAGTGCCCGACGGCCCCGCACCGGGTGCAGACGAAGTGGTGGTGGGTGGGCTCCGGCGAGACCTCGTAGTAGGAGGCGGCGCCCTCCAGCCGCGTCTCGACCACGAGGTCGAGGCTGACGAGCAGCTCGAGCGTGCGGTAGACCGTGGAGACGTTGACGTCGGGCAGGGTGCGCCGCACCTCGGCCGCCACTTCCTCTGCCGTCAGGTGGCGGCCGGCGTCGCGCAGCACCTCCCAGATGAGGTTGCGCTGCGGCGTGAGGCGGTAGCCCTGCTCGCGGAGTGTGGCGCGTGCGTGGTGCATGGCGCGCGACAGTAGCGCACCTGCGAACGACTCGCAACAACGTCCGGTGCGTCGCGGCGGTTCGGGATCGCGTGCGCCGCGGCGTGGCATCAGCACGGCGATACGCACGGGGCAGCGCGCCCAACGGCAGGGAGTCGCGCATGAAGAGCTTCGTCACAGGTGGGGCAGGGTTCCTCGGGTCGGCCGTCGTGAGCCGGCTGCTCGCGCGCGGCGACGAGGTCGTGGCGCTGGCGCGGTCGGACGACGTCGGCGACGCAGCTGACCCGCCTCGGTGCGCGTGCCGGTGCGCGGCGACATCACCGACGCGCGGACGCTGGACCAGCTGCTCATCGACGTCGACGTCGTGTTCCACATCGCCGGCGACTACCGCGTCGGCATCAAGGAGTCGGAGCACGAGGAGATGTTCCGCACCAACGTGGACGGCACCACCATCGTCCTCGACGCCGCCATCACCGCCGGCGTGAGCAGGATCGTGTACGTCTCCACGGTCGGCGTGTTCGGCAACACGCGCGGCAGGGTCGTGGACGAGACCTACGAGCGGCCGGACCGCGACTTCCTCAGCTACTACGACGCCACCAAGTACATGGCGCACCGGGTCGCCGTGGCGCGGGCGGCCGCCGGGGCGCCGCTGATCATCGTGCAGCCCGGCGCCGTCTACGGCCCCGGCGACCACAGCGAGCTCGGCGCCCAGATCGACCAGGCGGCGCGGGGCAAGTACACCATCCGCGCCTTCCCCGAGCTCGGCTTCACCATGAGCTACGTCGACGACGTCGCCGACGGCGTCGTGCTCGCGCAGACGAAGGGCACAGCCGGGCGAGTCCTACGTGCTCGGCGGCGAGGTCACCCGGCTCGGCACCATCGTCGACACCGTCGCCGACCTCACCGGGCACAAGCGCGCGCGCATCAAGCTGCCGTCGACCGTGTTCAGGGCGGTGACGCCCCTCGGCTCGCTGGTCGGGCGCGTGATCGGCACGGGCCCGAACCTGCACGAGATCATCCGCGCCAGCAAGGACGTCACCTACTGGGCGACGAGCGCCAAGGCCGAGCGGGAACTGGGCTACGCGCCGCGCAGGCTCGAGCAGGGCCTGCGCGACCTGCTCGGCGCGCGCTGAGCCGCAGAGTGCGAGCGCCCGGGCGGGGCGGCGGTGTCGCCCGCCCGGCCCGCGCTCACTGCGTGAAGTACTGGATGAGGACCTGCTCCTCCTCCGGCGTGACCTGCGCGCCCTGCTGGACCATGTTGTCGATGAGCGCCTGAGCCTCCGCCGCGCTGCCGGCGTGGTACGCGAGCGCCGGGTCGCCGATGGCACGTGCCGCACTGCGAGTTGACGATCGCGGCCGCGTCGCCGCGGAGGCGGGCGCCGCCGACGGCGTCGCGCCGCGGCTGCGCCGCCGCTCGCGGCCAGCCCGGCACGGTACCCGTCGATGAGCGTCTGCGCTTCTCGGCGTCCGTGAGCTTGGCGCTCGGGTGGATGAGGGTGTACTGGATCGGCGGCATCTCGCCCTCGGTGATGGATCGCGCGAAGTCGCCGGCCGGAGGCAGGCCGGAGAAGTCGGAGAAGTTCAGGCGGGCGCGCCCGCCGTCCACGTCGTGCTGCACGAGCCACGAGAACGGCGCGATGTTGGTCGCCCACCACCACTTGGTCTCGTTGCTGTGGCAGTCGTAGCAGGACCTCCTGGCGATGGCCTCCGCCTTGGGGTCGGTCCACTGGAACGGGTTCGTGGCCGGCGGGTTGGTGTGGCTGGTGCGCCCGTACGGGACGAACTGGATGAGGACGAACAGGACGGCCGCGATGCCGATCATCCAGAGCAGGGTCTTCTTCCAGGAGCGCCTGCGGCGTCCGCGCGTCGTGGCCATGCGTGGTCCTCCCGTCGGCTGTGCGCGGAGCATTCTACTGGGTCAGAGACTGGAGGCCTCCCGGCCCTGCCGACCGGCCGCGACCGTGCGGCGGGCCACCCGGGTCCGGGCGCCCCGCGCCGGCCGGTGCGCCTGTGGTCCGGACGGGCGGAGCCGGGTATGGTGACGGCGTGTCGATGCTCGAGCAGACGACGAGTGAGGAGGGAGCGGAGGTGACCGTCCGCCGGAACGCCGCTTCGCCGACGCGCTGGCGAAGGCGCGCGAGGAATGGGCCGCCGCGGACGCGGCGGCCGGCGCCGCGCGCGCCGGCTGCGGGCTGGCGGACGGCGGCGTGCTCGTGCCGCTGTTCGGACGCCCGCACCTCGTGACGCATCCGGGCGGGGAGGTCACCGCTGACGCCCGGCGGGGTCCGGCCGCGCCGGGCGGGCCGGCCGAGCAGGGCGTCGAGCGAGCCCGCCCACATCGCCGTCGCCATCCTGCTGCTGCACTACCTGCTGCTCGCCGACGGCGCTCCGCCGGCCGGCACGTGGAGCGCCTACCGCGAGCTGCCGGACGGGCTCTTCTACGCGGCCTCGTTCGCGGGCCGCGCCGAGGCGCCGCTCACGCGCGCCTTCGCCGGCTCGCCCGCCGGCCTCGACGCCTTCCGCGCGGCGGCCCGCGCGGCCGGCGGCGACGCGCTCACGCTGGGCGACGCCTCGTTCCGCTTCGTCGCCCTGCCGCGCGTCGACGTCGCCGTGCTGGTCTGGGCCGGCGACGACGAGGAGCCGGGCGAGGCCCGCGTGCTCTTCGACGCGAACGCCGGCCACTACCTGCCGGCCGAGGACCTCGCCGGCCTCGGCGGCCAGCTGGCGCACCGGCTGGTCGCGGCCGCGCGCGCCTAGGCGCTCCGCGCGCTCGCGACGGTCGCCGGCGCGCCAACGCTCGTGGGCGTCGCCGACCGGGTACCTTCCTTGTATCGCCCACGATGACAAGGAGGCGTTCCATGTTCGTACGGATCGCTCGGTTCGAGGGCGGCACCACCGCCCAGATCGAAGAGGAGGGCGCGCGCATCCGCCGCGACCTCGAGGCGGCGCGGCGGGGCGAGTCCGGCTCCGAGGTGCCGTCGGAGCTCGCGCTGCTCGCCAGCCGGCTCGAGATGCTGGTCGACCGCGACCGGGGAGCCGTGGCGGTGCTCGTCTACGCCGAGACCGAGGACCAGGTGCGGGAGATCGACCGGATCATGGACGCGATGTCGCCGTCCAGCGACGGATGGGGCAAGCGCGTGTCCGCCGAGCTCTACGAGGTGTTCCTCGACGAGGCGCCGGGGCTCGCGCAGGCCGCCTGAGGCGGTGCACCCGGCGCCGGGCGAGGGCGGGACGCGCCGGCGCCCCGCCCTCGCCCGTTTCGGGAGCCGGCCGGCACTGACGCCCGAGCTACCCGGCTCCGGCCGCCGCCGCCGCCCGGCGACCAGGCCGCGCACGGTGACGATCGCCAGCGCGCCGATGATGAGCGCCATGCCGGCGGCCTCGCCGGCGGAGGGCCGCTCGCCGAGCTGGATCCACGCCGCCGCCACGCCGATGACCGGCGTCGCCAGCGTGGCGATGCCGGCGGCGCCGGCCGACAGCCGGCGCAGGCCGAACAGCCAGAGGAACCAGGCCAGCGCGTTGCGCGAGGATGACGTTGTAGACGAGCGCGAGCACGAACTGCGTCGTCCACTCCGGGCTGCCCTGCCACGTGAGCGCGGCGATGAGCAGCAGCGGCAGCGAGCCGAACAGCATCTGCCACGTGGTGAGGGAGAGGACGTCGACCTCGTGGCGCGCCTGCAGCCGCTTGACGACGACGGCGCTGGCGGCCCAGCAGAACCCGCCGGCCACCGCCAGCGCGCTGCTGAACGCGCCCTGCAGGTGCCAGGGCTCGAGCACCAGGACGAGGCCGGCCAGGGCGAGCGCGACGGCGAGCCACTGCACGCCGCGCAGCCGCTCGCCCAGGAACGCCCACGCCAGCAGCAGCAGCCAGAACGGCATCGTGTACGTGAGCACGGACGTCTTGCCGGCGCCGCCGCTCTCCAGCGCCCACATCAGCAGGCCGACGAACCCGGTGGTCTGCAGCAGGCCGATGACGATGGTGTAGCCGAGCGGCGGCGGCTTCAGCGGGCGCCGCAGCACGACGAGCAGTGCGAACAGGCTGAGCGCGCCGAAGAACGTGCGCAGGGCCGAGAAGGTGAACGGCTGCGCGTACTCCAGCCCGATCTTCATGACCACCCAGTTGTAGCCCCAGATCAGGGCGAGCAGAGCGAGCGCCAGGGCGCCGAGGTCGCGGGCGCGACGGTCCATGCTACTTGCGCGGGAACGACATGGCCGACCAGCCGACGGCGAGCACGACGATGATCGCCATGCGCGCCGCGAACGACCAGTCGGCCTGCCACACGAGCAGGCCGATCATCCAGGGCAGGAACACGATCCAGAAGGCGATCGCGAACGGCCACCAGAGGTCACCGACCCAGTGCCAGACGTGGGTGAGCGTGTCCGGGGACGTGAACGCGAGCGCGATGAACGCGCCCCAGAGGCCGACCATGACGATGAAGAACAGTCGCTTCACGCGGCCAGCATAGCGCGACCGGCGGTGCGCGGGTGACTGGGGTGGGACGCTAGGCCGTGACCGGGCGCGCCACGTCGATCAGTCCGGGTTGTGCCTGCGGCTCGACCCGCTCAAGTGCGCTTCCGTCCCTTAGTCCGTCACCGGGCGCACGTCGGGCTCCTCGCCGGCCGCGGCCGTGCCGCGGCGGCCGGCGAAGAGCCCGTAGCCCGCCAGCACCGCGAGCGCGGCGATGATGAGGACCATGCCGATGCCCTCGACGAGCGTCGGCACCTCCCCAAGCTGGATCCAGGCGGCGATCACGCCGACCACCGGGATCGTCAGCGTCCCGAGCCCGGCGGCGCCGGCCGGGAGGGCGTGCAGCGCGTAGAGCCACAGGAACCAGGCGACGGCGTTGGCGAGCACGACCGTGTACGCGAGTCCCCAGACGAAGCCGGCGGTCCAGTCGGGCCCGCCGCTGTAGGTGAGCGCCGCCAGCACGATGAGCGGTATGGCGCCGAACAGCATCTGCCACGTGGTCAGCGACAGGACGTCCACTGCCTGTTTGCGCTGCAACAGCTTGACGACCAGGGCGCTGGCCGCCCACGAGAGCCCGCCGAGCAGCGTGAGCAGGCCGCTGCGCGACACCGTTCATGTCCCACGGCCGCACGACGAGTACGAGGCCGGCGAACGCCAGGCCTACCGCGAGCCACTGCACGCCGCGGAGGCGTTCGCCGAGGAAGATCCAGGCGAGCAGCAGCAGCCAGAACGGCATCGTGTAGGTCAGCACCGAGACCTTGCCGGCGCCGGCGTCGTGCAGCGCCGTGATGACGAGTCCCACGAACAGCGTGGTCTGCAGCAGGCCGATGAGGATCGTGTAGCGCAGCGGCGGTGGGCGCAGCGGCTTGCGCAGCACGATCATGACGAGGAAGAGCAGGGCGGCGCTGAGGGGCACGCGCAGCGCCGCGAAGGTCAGGGCGTCCGAGTAGTCGAGCGCGACCTTGGTCGCGACCCAGCCGTAGCCCCAGATCGGGCCGAGGACGACGAGCGCGAGGATGCCGAGGTCGCGGGTGCGCTTGGGAGAGGCGTCGGCCATGGTCTCATGCTAGCCGACGCCGCCGGCCATCGCTGTGTCCGCAGACCGTTCCGGCGCGCCGTCGGCTGGGAGGCCCGGGAGGCGCGCCGCGCGGGTCAGGCCGCGATGCTCATTGCCGCCGCGACGTCGCTCGTCTCGGCGAGCAGCTTCAGGTTGTCCATGCTGTCCTCGAACTCGCGGCGCATGCGCCTCTCGAAGACGAGCCGGTCTGCGATCCGGCCCCCGAACCGCTTGGGGATGTGGTACAGGAACGTCGTGGTCGCGTCAGTGCCCGCGTCGACCGGCTCGTGGTGGCACGAGATGGTGCCTGAGATCGCTCCTTCGAACTGCCAGCGCCAGTCGGTGCTGCCGTCAGGGTTATGCCGCTCCTCGACGGTGCGGTCGACCATGCGCAGCTTCATCCCCATCATGTGCTGGAAGAACTCCGCCTTGGTCCCCGGGCTGCCGTCGCCGAACACCCTGGGCGATCCCTCCATCCCGACCCAGAAGGTGGGCCAGTTGCGGGGGTCTCTCACGAGTGTATCGAACGCGGCGACGGGGACGTCGACGTGGAAGTCGTGCATGAGATGAGCCATGTCACCTCCCCCCTGCCACTCGATCCCGCTGAGACGCGTGGTTCCCGGGCCTCCTCATGGTGAGGATTCCCGAGGCGCCGTCCGTCTCACCGTTGACCGGGGTGATGGCCCGGGAGCGGTCGCGGCATTGGCGCAGACCGTGGCGCGGGCGACCATGAGGACGTACGGACGAGGGGGCGATCATGCGGTCCACCTGGAGAGCGGCGCACGGGCGCCGGAACGGCTGGCCAACGGCGGTCATGCTCGCCGCCCTGGCCGGCGCCGCCGTGCTCGGCCTCCTCGCCTGCGGCGGCTCGGCCTCATCCGGCGGCAGGCCGCGCAGGACGTCCGGCTCGGTGAGGTCCGGCTCGCCGGAGCCGCCGACAGCCTCCAGTGACGTGACGCCCCTCCGGACCGGGGTATAGCGCGACGGCCCGGAGGGGTATGTGACAGCCACAAGGATCGGCAACGGGAACTACCGCCGGAGCGACTGTCCATGAGCGACAACGACGACCACATCATCCCCTACGAGGAAGCAGTCCGCAGGCACCGCGAACGCGAGGCGGAGAAGCGGAAGGGCGTCCTTCACGAAGTGAAGATCAGCGACGCGATGGTCCACCTCCTCGAGGGAGAGGCCGCCCAGGCGCACGAAGGACCGTCTCCCGTCGTGCTGCGGCGCATCGTAGAACGCGAGTTCTCGGAGGACGAGCACGACGACCCATCCGAGTAGCCCGGGGCCCGGCCGAGTCTGCGCGCTGCCGGCCGGGCGGCGCGGGCGCACATCGCACTCGAGATTCCCGGGTGACATAGGTACGCTGCCCTAGACCGCTGTCCGGGGTGTAGATAGCCGGACTGCTGCCGATACGGGGAGGGCTATGGCTTCATCCTTCGACAGGTACGATGCGCGCCTGCGCCGACTGCCCGACTGGGCGATCTTCGCCATCGGCATGACGCTGGTCGTGGCTATCGCCGCGTTCAGGGTCACAGTGGCCCACGACATCCCGGTCGCCGACTTCCTCCTGATCCCCGTGGCCGGCATCGGCTGGCTGGTGCGCGACCGGGCGTTCGCCTACATCGCTGCGGCGTGCACCGCGGCGGTGACGGTGGTCATCGCCGTGGCGGGGCAGGCGTCGGCGCCCCTGGCGGCCGCGCTCGCCGCGGCCGGCGTGCGCTTCGTGCTGTACCTGGTCGTGCTCGCCCTCCTCGGCGGCATCCGCCAGATGCAATGCGCGCGCGAGAAGGAGGCCCGGACCGACTTCCTCACGGGGGCCCTCAACGCGCGCGCCTTCGAGGAGGCTGCCAGCGCCGAGCTTGAGCGCGCTCGCCGCTACGGCCTGTCGCTGTCGCTGTTGTACCTGGACGTGGACGACTTCAAAGCGGTCAACGATACCTTCGGCCATCGCGAGGGGGACTCCGTGCTCGCGGAGCTCAGCCACGTGATGCGAGGCGCTGTCCGCACCAACGACCTGGTCGCACGCCTCGGGGGTGACGAGTTCGCCGTGCTGATGCCTGAGGCCATCCGCTTCTCGGCGCTGGCGGTGGCCCGGCGCGTCCGCGATGAGGTGGGCGGCGTGACCACGCCGGATGGGCGTTCGGTGCGCTGCAGCATGGGCATCGCGTCCTACGCGGGGCCGCCGGCTTCCGTGGACGCGCTGATCCACGATGCCGACACGCTCATGTATAGGGCCAAGGAGCAGGGCAAAGACCGCATCGAGTCGGCGGAGTTCGACGGGTACCAGCCGGCGGTCTCCGCCGGCTGAGCGCTCGCTGGGCGCTCGCCGAGCGCCGGCCGAAGCCGCCCGTCGCGCCTGCGACCGCGGAAGAGGTTCAGTCGATGACGGGCGGGATCGCGATCTCTTCGCCGGCGAGGCCGGGGTTGCGCCGGGCGACGATCACCGCGCAGCCCGCGAGCAGGGCGAGTGCGGCGATGATGAGCGCCATGCCGGTGGCCTCGACCGCCCCGGGTTTCTCTCCCAGCTGGATCCACGAGGTCACCACGCCCACGAGTGGCACGGCCAGCGTCCCCATCGCGACGGTGCCGGCAGGGAGCGCTCGAAGCGCGACCACCCACAGGCCCCAGCACAGGGCGTTGGAGAGGAGCGCCGAGTAGGCGAGGCACAGGAAGAAGGTGCCGGTCCACTCCGGCCACCCGCTTCGCGTGATGAGGGCGATCGCGATCAGCGGCACGGCGCCGGCGGCCATCTGCCAGGCGGTCAGCGACAGCACGTTGACGGACGTGCGGCGCTGCAGGAGCTTGACCAGCAGCGCCCCTCCCGCCCAGGCGAGTCCGGCGGCGCCGGCGAGGACTCCGCTCAGCGCGCCGCCGATGTCCCACGGGCGGACCACGAGGACGAGGCCGGCGAACGCAAGCGCGACGGCCGGCCACTGCAGGCCGCGAAGCCGTTCTCCCAGGAAGAGCCAGGCGAGCAGCAGCAGCCAGAACGTCATCGTGTACACGAGTACGGAGACCTCACCGGCGCCGCCGACGCTCAGGGCGAGTATGGCAAGGCTGTTGAACAGCGTGGTCTGAAGAAGGCCGATCGCCACCGTCCAGCCGAGCGGCGGCGGTCGCAGCGAGCGGCGTGTGACGAGGAGCAGGATGAAGAGGCACACGGTGCACGACGTCGTGACGAGGGCCATGAAGGTGAACGGCTTCGCGTAGTCGAGCCCGACCTTGCTGACGACCCAGCTGTAGCCCCAGACGGGCGCGATGACGGCAAGGGAGAGGAGGCCCAGGTCGCGGGTGCGGTTCTGCTGGGCGCTGGGCATGACTCCATGCTAGCCGAGGCTGCGCGCCGCTCCCACCCGGACGCGCGCCCCGGCGCCGGCCACCCGGCCGTCGCGCCGACCGGCGTGGGGGCCACGAGCGGCGAACGACCCCGAGGAGTACGCGCGCTGCGTCGAGCTGTCCCGTACGTTCGACGCGAACAAGGTCGCGGTCAGGTTGTTCGAGGCGGATAGTCGTGAGGAGCTGCTGGCGCGCAACAGCGAACTCTATCTCGGGAGAGCGACCGCGGCATCTACCGATTCTGGGCGGCGATGCTGAAGGGAGAGCCTTCAGTCACCTTCGAGGAATCCAACCCGTCGCAGGACCACGAGCGCCCCGACGGCTCGGGCTACCCGCGCGGCCTGAAGGGCGCCGAGATCCTCCCGGAATCTCTTGCGATGGCCGTCGCCGACGTCTACGAGGCGATGACCTCTCACCGGCCCTACAGGGCGGCGTTGCCGCGCGAGAGCGCTCTCGCAGAACTCCGCGACGGCGCCGGCGACCGCTACGATCCCGGGACGGTCGCGGCCTGCCTGCGTGTGCTCGAGCGGGGGTTCGCCTTCTCGTCGATCCAGACGTAGCGCACGTGGCGCTCGCGCTCAGGCGAGCTCGCGCCGGCGCGAGCGCTTGACGTCGTACATGGCCTGGTCGGCGCGGGCGAGCAGCTCGTCGATCTCCTCGAGCTCCGCATGGTTGGCCACCATGGAGCCGAAGCTGACCGAAAGGTCGTAGTCGTCGCCCAGCTCCGCGCGCTTGCTGCGCAGTGCCCCCTGCAGCCGCGACTCGATCGCCTGGCGGTCCAGCAGCTCGTCGCGGTCCCGGCCGAGCACAGCCATGGCCGCGAACTCGTCGCCGCCGAGCCGTGCGACCACGTCGCGTTCGCGGAAGGCGGCGCGCAGCACGTCGGCGGCGGCCACGAGCAGCTTGTCGCCCTCCGCGTGGCCCTGCTCGTCGTTCACGCGCTTCAGGCCGTCCACATCGAAGTACATCAGCAGCACCTGCCGGTTGCCGCGCTTCGCGCGGCGCCTGATCTCGTCGACCTTGACGAAGAAGCCGCGCCGGTTGAGCAAGCCGGTGAGCTCGTCTACGTCCGTCAGGCTGCGCAGGAAGTCCTCCAGCTCTTTGTGCGCGGCGATGCTGTGGCTGACCGTCAGGCAGAGCCTGCGGCCGCCGATGTCGACGATCCGCGCGGTGACCTCGACCGGCATGCGCTGGCCGTCGCTCGTGACCTGCACGGTCTCGTAGGCGAGCGTGCCGGACTCGGCGAGCGCCACCGCACGCCCGCGGACGCGGGTCCGCGCCTCGGGCGCGAGGACGTCCTCGGCGCTCATCGCCAGCAGCTCGGCGCGCGAGTATCCGAGGGACAGGCAGGCTGCCTCGTTGACCTCGACAAGCTGCCCCGGCCGGCCGTCGACCTCAAAACGGTGCACGAGGATGACGTCGCTGCAGGCGTCGAAGAGCGCCCGGTAGCGGCGCTCGCTCTCGAGCTGCTCCTGGTGCGCGTCGTTGAGCGAGGAGAGCGTGAGCCGGATCGCGTTGCGTTGGGAAAGGATGGTGAGGATGACGAGGCCGAAGAGCAGGGCGCTCAGGAGGCCCTTCGCGGAGTCGGGCCCGAGCCACTGCGCGAGCGCGACGCCTCCCGCGCATGCCACGAGGACGAGGTCGGTCCACCGCTTCAACGGTCGGCCCCTCGCCGCGCGGTACGTGTGCACTCTCGGCTGATCCGCCGGCTCACGTGACGCTCCCTTGTGTCTGATCGAAGGCCCTTGCCTGGGCTCTCAGATGAGGCATCGGCAGGCGCGGCGGGTCTGCCACCCCCCTCTAGACACATGTACCTCGCTCACCTGCGCCTGCGCCGCCGCCTGGTGCGTGATCGTCTCGGCGCGGCTGCGCCGAGCGTGCCCACGAGGGCGACCACGACGGCCAGAGCGAGCCAGAACGCGATCCACAGGACCCGCCACGTGAAGCGCAGGCCGTCCGGCAGGCCCCGGCAGAACTCGTGCCACCACAGCTGCATGCCGGCCTCGGGCGGGACGGAACTGTGCCTGGCGGCGACCTCGGCGAGCAGCATGCGGTCCCAGAGCTCCACCGCGTTGCTCTCCGCCAGCACCTCCGCGCTCGGCGTGAAGACGGCGTTGGTCACCACCATGGCGTGCTGGGCGCCGTAGTGCGCCCGGGCCGCCACGGCCTCACGCACGGCGGGCTGCCCCACCGGCTTCACCGTGCGCTTGGCCTGGACGACGCTGAGCGCCCCGCTGTGACGCAGGAGGAGGTCGGCGCCGTAGTCGCCGGAGCGACCCGTGTGGCGCACGTCGTAGCCCTCGGCGAGAAAGAGCTCCGCCAGATAGAGCTCGAAGTCAGTGCCCCACATGACGTCGATCTGCTCCATGCCTGCGCGTCTCAGGTCGTCCGTCCGGCGGGCGAGGCGTCGCCCCCAGAGACTGACAACGGCGGTGGCCAGGGCTGCGACCGCGATCACACCGAGCCCGAAGACCTGGTAGGCGAGGGCAGCCCAGAGCAGCAGGGCCCCCGCCAGGAGAAGGACGAGGGAGGGTCGCGCGGCGACGGCATCGCCCATGCGCGACCAGGGCTGAGGAGCCGTGGCCGATCCGTCGCCGCCGGGTCCGTCGCCGCTTCTCCCGCTTCTTCCCAGGCCTCGCCCGCGGGATCTTCTTCGCCCTCGTCCTCGTCCCGCGCCGATCCGTAGGTCGTGTACTCCTTGGCCGGCGGTGAGGGCTGCACGTGCCCGAGCTCGGCGTCGTAGCGGGCGCGCGCCTCCTTGTCGCACAGCGCCTCGTAGGCGTCCTGGACGACGCGGCACAGCGCGTCGGATCCGCCCTGGTCTGGACGGACCTTGAGGAGAAGACGGCGGTGGGCTGCTCCGGATCTCCGCGCTGGATGCGTCCTCGTCGACTCCGAGGATCTCGTAGAGGGTCTCCTGCGCCATGGCGCTCCATGCTACTACCCGGTCCGGACAGGAGGCGCGAGCGCCGTGCCGCCATTCCCTCTCAGGCGCGGCCCACGTAGAATCGAGGCAACCGCGTCTCCTGGAGGGTGTGATGGCAACCAAGAAGAAATGGAGCGAGCTCAGCGGCCGCAGCCGCAAGCTCATCACCGTCACCGGAGTCATCGAAGTCGCGCTGCTGGTGGCGACGCTCGTCGACATCAAGCGCCGGCCGGCCGATCAGATCAAGGGCTCCAAGCGGCTGTGGACCGCGCTGGCCTTCGTCAACATCATCGGTCCGCTCGCGTACTTCGCGTTCGGACGGCGACGCGGAGCCGGCGCCGTCGCCGCTGCACGCCGGCGCCCTCGCGGCCGTCAGTCGCGGCGGCCGGCCGCTGAGCGTTGGCCGAGCTCTCGCACGTAGGCCCGGTTCGTGGGGTCCTTCTGCCAGCGGCGGATGAACAGCCGGCCCCAGAAGCGCTCCAGCGCGTTGCCGAGGCGCAGGCGCACCAGGGGTCGCAAGATGTGGCCGATCGAGTAGAACCGCCGGTAGCCGTCGATGACCTCGGTCTGG
Source organism: uncultured Thermoleophilia bacterium (assembly GCA_963739595.1). Lineage (GTDB taxonomy): Bacteria > Actinomycetota > Thermoleophilia > UBA2241 > UBA2241 > CAIXSE01. The sequence goes on along the minus strand of CAVUBA010000028.1, from coordinate 2,840 downwards.
AGCTGGCTGGCGGTCATGTTCTGCGGCGTGAAGATGACGTGCTGGCCGTCGTAGAACTGCCAGCGGTGCTCGAAGACGCGCTCGTCGCCGTTCATCATCTCGTACTGCTTCGTCCCGATGCCCGGCGTGAGGATGTTGAGCATGAGGCTGTCGATCCCGTACCGCTTGGCAAAGTCGACCGTGTCACGTGCCGTCCGTGCCGTGTCGCTGTCGGCGCCCACGACGAACATGCCGTGGCACTTGATGCCGTGGCGGTGCAGGGCGGCGATCGCGTTCGTGATGTCCTCGACCGTCTGCGACTTGGCGTAGCTGTCCAGCGTCGCCTGGTCGACCGATTCGAACCCGAGGGCCACGCGATGGCAGCCGGAGCGCCGCATGAGCGTCAGCAGTTCCTCGTCGCGAGCCACGTCCGTGCGTACCTGGGACTGCCACTTCGGGGTGATGCCACGGTCGATCATCATCTGGAGGAGCTTCTTGAGGCGCCGCTTGTCGGCGGCGAAGTTGTCGTCGTAGAAGAAGACCGCCTTCGGCTTCTTCGCCTCCAGCTCGGCGATGACGCTCTCGGGGCTGCGCATGCGGTACTTGCGCCCGAACATCATGGTCACGGTGCAGAAGGTGCAGTCGAACGGGCAGCCCAGGCTGGTGATGATCGGGGTCTCATGGATGCGCTCCGAGCCCACGATCAACGACAGGTCGGACATGGGGAGCGAGTCGAGATCGGCACAACGCTCGCGCAGCTCGTTGTGCACGGGGCGCCCGTCGCGCCAGAACGACAGCCCGAGGATGCTCTCGAGCTCGCGCTCGCCGCGGAGCGCCTCGAGCAGTTCGAGCATGAGGCCGTCGCCGCCCTCGCCGCGGGCGACGTAGTCGGCGTGCGGCAGGGCGTCGTCGGGTTCGAAGGACGGGTGAGGGCCGCCGATGATCACAGGGAGCCCGGCGGCCCGCAGCTCGTCTGCCAGCGCGTAGGCGGCCGGCGCCGTCGAGGTGGTCGTCGAGATCCCGACGAGGTCGGCCGAGGCGAGGTCCTTGCGGTCGATGGGCGCTGCCTGGGGGCAGTAGATGAGCACGTCGTGGCCGGCGGCCTTGAGGGTCGCCCCGATGAGAGGCAGACCGAGACGCGGGTAGAAGCCGTAGGAGAGGATGTTGATGCTGGGCGCGGCGGGTTCGATGAGGCGGATCTTGAGGCGTCCGGCGCGGAGCGTCGCGGGCGTCGGGCAGTCATCGCGGTCGAGGCGCTCATGACTGGCTGCGGGACAGGTCGCGGAAATGAGGACATGACGCGCATTGTACCTGTGCCGCCGCCTCGGTGGGCGAATCCCGTCGATGACGCCGTTGCTCGGGACCGTCGACGCCACAAGCGACGCCTCGCGACCGACCTGTCGAATCGGCGGGACGCGACCCAATGTGCGACCCGCAGGGTAGAGAGACAGGGTCAGCGGTCCCCTCACAGTCGAGACAGGAGTAGAGCATGTCCATGGATGACGCAGCCCGGGAGGTCACCTCAGCGACCAGCGACGTGTGGAGCAATCACGTCCCCGCTCCGGGAACGCCGGAGGGATTCACGGTCCGCACCACCTACCCCACGAACCCGGACGGGGTCGAGGTGATGCTCGAGCGCTGGCAGGCGGGCACGGAGGAGCCGCCCCATTGGCATCCCGGCGACGACATGACGGTGGTCGTCGAAGGGAGGATCGTCCTCCAGTTCTATCGCAGGGAGGCGCACAGGCTGGTCCCCGATGGAGAGAAGGTCTTCCTCGACAAGGGCGCCGTCGGCTACATCCGCGCGGGCCGGGTCCACGACGCCAGGTACGTCGAACCGTGCCGGCTCGTGTACGTCCACAACGGGGCGTTTGCCTTCAATCTCGCGGATGCCGAGGTCGGCTGAGCAGGGTCGCGCCCGCGGCCCCATAACCCATATCCTGACCGGGCGAGAGATCGCCTGAGGAGGTCGGGAGTGGGTGCAGAACCAGGACTGGGCCGGCCGCCGGTGGTCGCGGTGATCGGGATGGCGACGGTGGACGACCTGTACGTCCTCGACGACTATCCGACGGCGGACTCGGTGACCCCGGCGCTCGAGCACCAGATAGTGAGGGCGGGCTGGGCGGCCGGGGCGCGATCGCCGCGAGGCGGCTCGGGGGCGCGACCAGGCTCCTGGCCACGTGCGGGACCGGCGTGCACGCCGAGGTCCTGATGGCGGGCCTGGCGGCCGAGGGCGTCGACTGCACCTGGGTCGCCCACGACCAGCCCTCCCAGCACTCGGCGGTCATCCTGGCGCGGGCCGACGCCACCCGGACGATCATCTGGTTGCCACAACCGATGGCGGACGCGCGGCATGATCGAGCGACTGCCGGAGTTCCTCGACGGCGCGGACGTCGCGCTCCTGGACGCGACCGACGAGACCCTGGCGAGGGCGGCGCTCGACGAGTGCGAGCAGCGCGGCGTGACCACCGTGCTCGACACCGGGTCCGGGCGGCCGTGGACGCGCCGCTTGCTGGGCCGCGTCGACCACGTGATCGCGCCCGAGAAGTTCGTGCTCAAGGAGACGGAGCACGAGGCGGAACGGGCGGCGCCGAGCTTTGGGGCGACTCCTGCCGCGCCGTCTTCGGCGTCACGCGGGGCCGAGGGCGGCGTGTTCTCGACCGGCGCGGAGCCCGAGCGCCTGGGGCGCTGGGAGGCCGCGCCGGTCACCGCCGTGGACTCCTGCGGCGCCGGCGACACCTTCCACGGCGCCTACGCCTGGGCGCTGGCGCTGGGACTTCGCGCCCGCCGAGTGCTTCGCCGTCGCGGCGTGGTCCGCGGCGCTCAAGGGCACCCAGCTCGGCAACGCCGCCATCCCGACG
>CAVUBA010000027.1:0-91627 GCA_963739595.1 uncultured Thermoleophilia bacterium | reverse complement strand
CACCAGATCGCTACGCGGCAGACGCCGGCGCCGGCGCGGCCCCGGCAGGCTGCGCGCCGGGTCTGCGGCGAGGACGCCGGCCTCGGTGAGATGCCGCGTGAGGCCGCGCAGCGTCGAGAGCTTGCGCGCCAGCGTAGCCGGTGCGTACCCGCGCCGGCCGAGATCGGCCGAGAAGGCGCGCACCCGCTTGCGGTCGAGGTCGGCGACCGTGAAGTCACGCTCGGCGAGCCACTCGAGCAGCTGCTGCAAGTCGGAGGAATACGACCGCCGCGTGGCGGCGCTCGCCCCCCGCACCTCGAGGTCGCGCAGGAACGCGCGGCAGCGCCCGTCCGGATCGGCTTGCGCCGCGGCGGTGTCGGTCGTCTCGGGCTGTTCAGAACGGCGGCGCGGTGCTGTCACCAGGTACCCCCTGAGGCGCCCTAGGTTTCAACGCCCAGAGCTACCCTTCCTGCCTGCGCCGAGCCTCAACCCCTGAGCAGCCGGTACCTGCCTCCCTCCACGCGCCGCGCCAGGCCCTCCACCTCCAGGTCGCTGACGGCCGCCGCCACCTTGGCGACCGGGAGGGCGCAACGGCCGGCGAGCTGGTCGATGGTGAGCGACGCGGACTCCAGCTGGCGCAGCACATCGCGCACCGCCGCGCCGCCGTGGTCGAGGACCAGGGCGGGCAGCGAAGACGGTCCGGCGCCACGCGCCACGCCGGGCCCCGGGTCGTCGATCGCGATGGCACGGAGCACGTCCTTCGCGCCCTCGCACACCCTCGCCCCATCCCGCAACAGACGATTCGGAGCCTCGCTGAGCCTTCTGCCTGCCTCTCCCGGCACGCACAGGACCTCCCGGCCCAGTTCCGCGCCGAACTCTGCCGTGATCCTGGCCCCGCTCCGCTCTGTGCCCTCCACCAGCACGACCGCCCGGCCGAGGGCGGCCATGATGCGGTTACGCGCCGGGAACCGCCATGACCGCGCAGGCACTCCCCACGTGAACTCGCTGACGATGAGGCCTTCCTCGGCGACGCGAGCGTAGAGACGGGCGTTGCGGCGCGGGTAGACCACGTCGGCGCCGCAGCCGAGCACGGCCACAGTGGCCGGGTCCAGGGGCACGGACGCGTCGACGGCGGCGGTCTCCGCGATCGCGTCGATCCCCATGGCGAGGCCGCTGACGACCACGAGGCCGGCGCGGGCCAGGTCACCCGCGATCGTGCGCGCCATCTCCTCCCCGTACGGCGAAGGGGCACGGGTGCCGACGACGGCGACGAGTGGCGCGTCCACGATCGCGGACAGCCTCGCCCGCACGGTGGCCGGATCGCTTCCGCCGCGCACGAACAGGCAGAGCGGCGGGTCGGGAAGGTCGCGCAGCTGGTCCGGGTACAGGGCGTCGGTCCAGGCGACCACGAGATCGCCCTGCGGCCGCTGCTCGGCCCGCTGCAGGCACTCGGGTGGGCCATCGCGCAGCACGGCCGCGAAGCGCCCGGCGTCGGATGCCTGCTCGGCCCGCTCGCGAGCGGCATCGCGACCCCGCTTGCGAGGGCGCTCCTCGCTGCCGGCGCGGCGCATCCCGAACGCGGCTATCTCCGACGGCTGCTGCTGCAGCACCTGGGCGGTCGTGCGGTACCTGCGCACCAGTTGCTTGATGAATCCCGGACGCCACGAGGCGAGCGTGCCCAGCCACACGCACATCGCACGGGCGCCGGGCGACTCGTCACCCACGGCGCTCCCCGTTCCTGTCCCGGTAGCTGAGGCTCTCCCCAAGATGGACGACGGAGATCGTCTCGGCGCCCTCGAGGTCGGCGATCGTGCGGGCCACCTTGACGACCCGGTCGGCGGCGCGCGCGCTCAGGTGCATGCGATCGTAGGCAAGGTCCAGCCTGGCGATCGCCGCCGGCTCCAGCCGGCAGTACCGCCGCAGATGACGTGCGGTCATGTGCGCGTTGGCCCACACGCCCGTCCCGGCGAGACGAGCCACCTGTCGGCGCCGGGCCGCGACCACCCGCTCGCGCACCGCGGCAGACGCCTCCGACGGCCTCGCCGCCCTTCGGTCCCTGGGAGGCACGCGAGGCACATCGAGGCGCAGGTCGATGCGGTCGAGCAGCGGGCCGCTGAGACGCGACCGGTACTGGCGCAGACGGTGCGCCGCGCACACGCACTCGCGCTCCGGATCGCCCGCGAACCCGCAGGGGCACGGGTTCATGGCGGCCACCAGCATCAGTCGCGCCGGATACGTCACGGAGGTCAGCCGGCGGCTGATGGTCACCTCACCGTCTTCCAGCGGCTGCCGCAGACCTTCGAGCGCCGACAGCCGGTATTCGGGGAACTCGTCCAGGAAGAGCACGCCGAGGTGGGCGAGGCTCACCTCGCCCGGGCGCGGCGTGCCGCCCCCGCCGACCAGTCCCGGCGACGAGATGGTGTGGTGCGGGGCGCGGAAGGGCCGCCGCACCACCAGCGGCTCGCCCGGCGGCAGGAGGCCGGCGACGCTGTGCACCCGCGTGATCTCGATGGCCTCCTCGCGGGTGAGCGGCGGCATGATGCCGGGGAGCCGGCGCGCGAGCATCGTCTTGCCGGCGCCGGGAGGCCCGGTCATGAGCACGTTGTGGGCGCCGGCCACGGCGACCTCGAGCGCGCGCTTGACCCCGTCCTGCCCGAAGATGTCGGAGAAGTCGGCGTCACCAGGCGGCGCCGCGGCCAGCAACGCGTCCAGATCGACCGGCGGAGCGGCTGCGCCGCCGCCGGCCTCGATCTGCGCGACGGCGTCGGCCAGGGACGACGCCGGATACACCTCCAGGCCCCGGACCAGGGCGGCCTCGGCGGCGTTGCCCTCGGGCAGCACCAGTCCGCGCACGCCGCGAGCGCGGAGACTCTGCGCGACCGCGAGCGCGCCGGCGACCGGCCGCAGCATGCCGTCGAGGCCCAGCTCGCCGACCGCCGCCAGCGGACCCCTGCCGTCCGAGCCGTCGCGCACCTGCCCCGTCGCCAGCAGGAACGCGAGCGCGATGGGCAGGTCGAACGACGGTCCCTCCTTGCGCAGGTCGGCAGGAGCAAGATTGATGGTGATGCGCCGCGAGGGGAACTCGTAGGACGAGTTGACGATCGCCGCGCGCACCCGCTCCCTGCTCTCCTGGACGGCTGCGTCCGGCAGACCGACCACGCTGAAGGCCGGCGCCGCGGCCACCACGTCGGCCTCGACCACCACGGGGTGACCCTGCAACCCGCTCAACGCCTCGCTCGCGACTCGCGCCAGCACCGCTCCCCCTCGTCCGTCGAAGGCTTGCCCGGACTCCCGGGCGCTGCCCGCCTCATCCATCGAGCGTGAACGCCCCCGGCAGGTGCCGTACGACCGGTGGATCCACGGCGGCGTCGACGGCGATGACGTCGAAGCGGACGTCGCTCACGCCGCGCAGCGCCCACGGGCGCACCGACAGCCAGAGCTCGGCCAGCCGCCCGACCTTGCGCCGCTTGCGTGCGTCGACGGCGTCCTCGGGCGCGCCGTACTCAGCCGAGTGGCGAGCCTTGACCTCCACGAAGGCGAGCACGGAGCCGCGCCTGGCGATGAGATCCAGCTCACCGCGGCCGATACGCACGTTGCGCCCCAGGAGGGTCCACCCGTCCCGGGTGAGCTGCCGTGCGGCCACCTCCTCGGCGGCGCGACCGAAGTGTTGGCGCGCGTTCACGGGACGAGCCTAGCGGGGCGGACGCGAGACTCAGAGGGTGCCGAAGGCCCGCTCGCGGTGACGTTGGCGATTGCCAACCCGGCGGCGCGGGCCGCGGTCGGCGGCCGGCGCAGGGCTCAGCGGCCGGCGCGCGCGCAGCGGCCGGCGCAAAGGCTCAGCAGTCGGGCGAAGCGTCCAGTCCGAGGCCCAGCTGCTGGTAGGCGGCGCTGGCGAACGAGAGCCGGTGCAGCTCGCAGACACCGTGTTCGCAGATGGCCGCCTGGTGAACGGCGGTCGCGTAGCCGACGTGGCTGTCGAAGCCGTAGGCGGGATAGGTCTCGTGCAGCCCGCGCATCACGCGGTCGCGTGTGACCTTGGCGACGATCGACGCGGCGGCGACGGCGGCGGACTTGCGGTCGCCGCCGACCACCGCCCGGTGCTCGCGCGTGCACTCCGGGAGCGGAAAGCCGTCCACGAGCGCGACGTCCGGCGCCGGGTGGACGCGCTCCACGGCCCGGGCCAGGCCGCGCAGATTGCAGCGATGCAGGCCGTCACGGTCGATGGTGGCCGGCGAGAAGAAGACGACGACGACCTGGCGCGCCAGGCGGAAGATCTCTTCGTAGAGCGCCTCGCGCCGGGGCCGGCTGAGGCGCTTGGAGTCGTCGAGGCCGGAGAGGGCTTCGAGCGCGGCCTCGTCCAGCGCCGAGTAGTCCAGGCAGACGGCCGCGGCAGCGAGAGGGCCGGCGAGACAGCCGCGGCCGGCCTCGTCGGCGCCGGCGACGCAGGCGCCGTCGGCGCCGGCCGCCGCGAGATCGAAGGCGAAGCGCTCGTTCACGGCCCCGCCCTCCGCTCCCTAGTTGACGCCGCCGATGCGGTTCGGCGGCCAGTACCGGGCGAACGCCTTGCCCACGAGCTGGCCGCGCGGCACGGGGCCGAACTCCCGGCTGTCGCCGCTGTCGATGCGGTTGTCGCCCATCACGAAGTAGTTGCCGGCCGGCACCTTGTACGGCGTCTGCAGCGACCACGGCAGCCCGTTGTCGAACGGGTCCGACGGGACCGGTCTGCCCTTGATCCGGCGCACGTAGGGTTCGTCCAGCTTCTTGCCGTTGATGTACACGGCGCCGTCCTTGAGCGAGACCTCATCGCCGGGCATGCCGATGATCCGCTTGATCAGCACGGGGCCGGCGAACGGCGGGTGGAAGACGACGATGTCCTGGCGAGCGGGATCCGAGAAGCGCCACGAGACGCGGTCGACCAGCACGCGGTCGCCGATGAGCAGCGTGTTCTCCATGGACTCGGAGGGGATGCGGTACGGCTTGACGAGGAACGCCTGGATGAGCAGCGCCACGGCGATGGCCACGACCGCCAGCACCACGTACTCGATGATGGTCCTGCTCGGTCGAGCTCTTCTTGTGGCCCTTGCCCGCGGGCTCTGAGCCCGCGTCCTGGGTGCTGTTCATCTCTCTCCTGATCCGCCGGGCGGGAGTGTATCAGAGCGCCCGCAGGCGCGAGAACGGCCAGTACGTGGCCAGCCCCTCGCCGACGATCGCCGTCCGCGGCACGGTGCCCCAGTCGCGGCTGTCGTCGCTGTCCGTGCGGTTGTCGCCCATCACGAAGTACTGCCCGGCCGGGACGCGGAACGGCGCCGCCAGCGACCAGGGATCGTGCAGGGTGCTGCCCGCGATCGCCGATTGCGCGACCGTGGGGTCGAGGCGCCCGGCGGTCCGGTGGACGTACGGCTCCGCCACCTTGTGGCCGTTGAGGTACAGGCGCCCGTCCTTGACCTCGAGCACGTCGCCGGGCACGCCGACGACCCGCTTGATGAAGACCACGGACGGGTCCTCGGGGTAGTGGAAGACGATCACGTCGCCGCGGTGCGGGTCGCGCAGGTGGTAGACGACCCTGTTCACGAGCACCCGGTCGCCGGGCCGCAGGGTATCCAGCATCGACTCGGACGGGATGCGGTACGGCTTGAGCAGCCACGACTGGATCGCGAGCGCCACCAGGATGGCGACGACGATGATCGCGACGTACTCGAGCGCGCGCTTCACGGTGCGGACGGCCTCGCCGCCGCTGCGATCAGCGCTGCTTCTCGCGGACCCGCGCCTGCTTGCCGACCTTCTGGCGGAGGTAGTACAGCTTCGCGCGACGGACGTCGCCGATGGCCGTGACCTCGATCTTGTCGATCTTGGGCGAGTGCACGGGGAACGTGCGCTCGACGCCGACGCCGAAGGACTGCTTGCGCACGGTGAAGGTCTCGCGCACACCCTGACCCTGACGCTTGATCACGATGCCCTGGAAGACCTGGATGCGGTGCCGGGTGCCCTCGACCACCTTGAAGTGGACCTTGACGCTGTCCCCGGCTTTGAACTGGGGGATGTCGTCGCGCAGTTGCTCGCGCTCGATGTTCTCGATTACGTTCACGGACCCTCGTCTTTCGTCAGAAAAGCGGCGGCTAGTCTAGCAGGGCGGGCCGGGCATGGCAAAACCTCTCACCGGCCTCGGGCCACGAAGAGGTATCTTACCGCTTTCCGACCTGCTCCGCGCGCCAGCGCTCGATGGCGGCGTGGTGCCCGCTGCGCAGCACCTCGGGCACCTCCCACCCGCGGAACTCCGCCGGCCGGGTGTAGTGCGGGTACTCGGCCCCTCCCTCGAGCTCCGGCGCGTGCGACTCGCTGACGATGCTGTCCGGGTTGCTGATGGCTCCGGGGAGCTTGCGCGTCACGGCGTCCAGCGTCGCCATCGCGGCGATCTCCCCGCCGGAGAGGACGTAGGGGCCGATGGACACCCGGTCGGTGACGAGGTGCGTCACGCGCTCGTCGATGCCCTCGTAGCGGCCGCAGAGGAGCACGAGGTCGTCGCCGGCGAGCTCCGTGGCGAGCGCGTCGTCGAGCTGCCGCCCTTTGGGCGTGAGCTCCACGACGCGCCGGGCGTCCCTGACCCGCGCGGCGTCGCCGCCGAACGTCGCCTCGAGCGCCGCGCAGACGACGTCGATGCGCAGCACCATGCCGGCGCCTCCGCCGTACGGCGTGTCGTCCACCTGCAGGTGGCTCAGCGGCGTGTGGTCGCGGTAGTTGGTGAGGACGAACTCGTGGCCGAGGTCCACGGCGGCGCGGATGTGCACCTGGCCGAGGTACCAGTCGAAGGCCTCGGGGAACAGCGTGAAGACGTCGAAGCGCACGGTCAGCTCCCGGGCTCGTCGAGCAGGCCGTCGACGACGACGAGCCCGTCGCCCTCGAGGCTGACGAGTTCGTCGACCAGGGGGATGAGGACGTCGGCGCCCTCGGGCGCCCGCACCACCAGGATCTCGTGGGCGGGCGTCTCGATCACATCACGCACCTCGCCGACCAGCCGGCCGGAGGCGGTCCGCACCGGCTGCTCCAGCAGGTCGCCGACGCGATAGTGAGGCTGCGCATCGAGTTCGGCGCCGGCCGCGAGAAGCTCGCGCCCCTGCAGCGCGATGGCCTCGTCGCGCGTCGCGGCGAGGTCGAGAAGCACGAGAGGGCGCCGGTCCGTCCCGCCCACGCGCGTGACCGCGCAGGGGCGGGGCTCACCGGCGCCCTCTTCGGCGACGTAGAAGCGCTCGCCCAGCTCGAGCCGGTCGAGCCCGCCGGGCGCAAGGTTCAGGTAGAGCTGCCCGCGGAGGCCGTGGACCTTGCCGAGGACTCCGCAGGACCAGAGAGCAGCTCGTCATGTCGGTCTACGGCGGCCCCACTCAGCCGCCTCGCCAATCAATATCTCCACGATGGCGCGCTTGCCGTCGCGGACGGCCGAGGCCTTCACGATGGTGCGCAGCGCCCTGGCGATGCGGCCCTGCTTGCCGATGACCTTGCCGACGTCGTCCTTCGCCACTGAGAGCTCCAACACGACGGTGGTGTCGGTTTCCGTAGCCTCCACGTGGACCTCGTCTGGGTTGTCGACCAGCGACTTGGCCAGATACTCGAGCAGGTCCTTCAACATCCCACTACTCCCTCCGTCGTCTCCGAGAGGACCTCGCTACTTCTCGATGCCCTTGATGGAGAGCAGCTTCTTGACCGTCCGCGAGGGCTGCGCGCCCTCACCCAGCCACTTCTTGGCCTTGTCCGCGTCGATCTCGATGAGCGACGGGTTCAGCTGCGGGTTGTACTGGCCGATGGTCTCGATCGCGCGACCGTCACGACGGGCACGGGAATCAACGACGACGATACGGTAGACAGGGTTCTTGGTGCTCCCTACCCGGGTCAATCTCATTCGTACTGCCAACTCGTGTCACCCCCTCAGGGTAGTAGAACGACACGCTGCGACCGCACAGGGTCGCAGCGGTGTGTGAACCTTATGCGACCCGAGTGCGGGCCGCAAGCAATGCGCATGCGTGCGGTGCGCCTTCCGCAGCACCGCACGCCAGCGATACAACGTCGGGTAGTCTACCCGCTCATGCCGGGCAGGCGAAACCCCTTCATCTTGCCGCTCGAGAACATCTTGAGCATCTTCTGCATCTCGCGGTACTGCTTGAGCAGGTTGTTGACGTCCTGGACGGAGGTGCCGCTGCCCGCGGCGATGCGGCGCCGGCGGCTGCCGTCGATGATGTCCGGGTGCCGGCGCTCCTGCCCGGTCATGCTGAAGATCATCGCCTCGATGCGGTCCAGCTGGCGGTCGTCGACCTGGGCGTTCTTGAGCTCCTTCATGCCCGGCACGCCGGGCAGCATGCCGAGGATGCTCGAGAGCGAGCCCATCTTGCGCACCTGCTTGAGCTGGTCGAGGAAGTCCTCGAAGGTGAACTCGGCGCGGCGGAGCTTCGCCTCCATCTCCGCCGCCTGCTTCTCGTCGAGCGACTCCTCGGCCTTCTCGATGAGGCTGAGCACGTCGCCCATGCCGAGGATGCGGCTCGCCATGCGGTCGGGGTGGAAGACGTCGAAGTCGTCGAGCTTCTCGCCGGTGCTCGCGAACTTGATCGGCTTGCCGGTGACGGCGCGGACGCTCAGCGCGGCGCCGCCGCGGGCGTCGCCGTCGAGCTTGGTGAGCACGACGCCGTCCAGGTCCACGTGCCCCTTGAAGGCGTCGGCGGCGTTCACCGCGTCCTGGCCGGTCATCGAGTCGACGACGAGCAGCACGTTGTGCGGCTTCACGGCGTCGCGGATGTTGACCAGCTCGGCCATCAGCTCCTCGTCGACGTGCAGGCGGCCGGCGGTGTCGATGATGGCCACGTCGCCGTGGGAGCGCGCGTAGGCCACGCCGTCGCGCGCGATGTCGACCGGGTCGACGTCGGCGCCGGGCGCGTAGCAGGGCACGCCCACGCGCTCGGCCAGCGTCTGCAGCTGGTCGATGGCCGCCGGACGGTAGACGTCGGCGGCGATGAGCACCGGCGACTTGCCGTCCTTCTTGAGCACCTTGGCGAGCTTGGCGCACGTGGTCGTCTTGCCCGAGCCCTGCAGGCCGGCCAGGAGGATGATGGTCGGCGGGTGGCCGCTGAAGGCGAGCTTGGAGTCGCCGCCGCCCATGAGCGCGACGAGCTCCTCGTTGACGATCTTCACGACCTGCTGCGCCGGCGTGAGGCTCTCCATGACCTCGGAGCCGAGCGCGCGCTCCTTGACGTGCGCCACGAACTCGCGCACGACCTTGAAGTTCACGTCGGCCTCGAGGAGCGCCAGCCGGATCTCGCGCATGGCGGCGTCGATGTCCTCGGCCGTGAGCTTGCCGTGGCCCTTGAGGCTCTGCATGACCCCCTGGAGGCGGTCGGTGAGTGCGTCGAACATCAGCGTCCCTGGTCGTGTGGCGGAAGGTTCATGGTAGCACGGAGGCTGGCGCCGACCGGCGCGCGCGGTCACTCAGGACGTCCCCGCAGTGGCGTCGGCGGCCGCCTCGTAGCCGTCGGCGGAGCCGAAGATCGCGCGGGCGAAGATGTCCGGCTCGAACGGCCGCAGGTCCTCGAGCTGCTCCCCGACGCCGATGAGCTTGATCGGGATGCCGAGCGTCTCGTGGATGGCGACCACGATGCCGCCCTTGGCGGTGCCGTCGAGCTTGGTGAGCACGACGCCGCTGATGTCCACGGCCTGCTTGAACTCCTGCGCCTGCCGCAGGCCGTTCTGGCCCGTGGTGGCGTCGAGGACGAGGAGCGTCTCGTGCGGGGCGCCGGGCAGCTGCTTCTCGATGACCCGGCGCACCTTCTCGAGCTCGCGCATGAGGTTGACCTGCGTGTGCAGGCGTCCGGCCGTGTCCACGAGCACGACGTCGGCGCCGCGCGAGCGCGCCGCCGCGACGCCGTCGAACACCACGGCCGCCGGATCGGCGTCTGCCGCCTGCTTGACGATCTCGCAGCCGACGCGGCTGGCCCACTCGCTCAGCTGCTCGACGGCGGCGGCGCGGAACGTGTCGCCGGCCACCATGAGCGGCGTCTTCCCCATCTCCTTGAGGCGCCAGGCGATCTTGCCGATGGTGGTGGTCTTGCCGGTGCCGTTGACGCCGACCATGAGGATCACCGTGGGCTGGTGCGTCACGTCGATGCGCTGCAGCTCCGGATCGGCCGGCCGCAGCAGCTCCGCGACCACGTCCGCGAGCTCGTTCTGGAACGGCTCGACGGTCTCGATCTTCTTCACGTCACAGCGCTGCTCGAGCTCGTCGACGATCTTGATGGTGCCGTCGACGCCCACGTCGGCGGCGATCAGCATCTCCTCGGTCTGCTCGTAGAGCCTGCGGTCGACGCCCACGTACACGGCGCTCTTGAGCGCGTCGGTGACGGCGCCCCGGGCCTTGCCCAGATTCCGGCGCAGGCGGCCGAAGAGCCCCCTGCGCTCCTGCGCTTCTTCTTCGAGGACCTCGTCCGGCACCTCGACGACGCCCTTGAACACCTCGTGCCACTCCACGCCAGTCAGTCTCCCGTCAACGGCCGCCGTGCGGCGGCCGGTCGCTTCACGTCGCCGGCGCGCCCGGCTGCTCGGCCCTGGCGCGCTCTTCGCGCTCGATCTCTTCCTCGGCCATGCGCGCGCTCACCACCTGAGATGCCCCGTCGGGGCCCATCGTGACCCCGTAGAGCACGTCGGCGGCTTCCATGGTCCGCTTCTGGTGCGTGATCATCACGAACTGCGTGCGCCTGCGGTAGTCGCGCAGCAGCTGCACCAGGCGGCCGATGTTGACGTCGTCCAGCGCCGCCTCGATCTCGTCCAGGATGTAGAACGGGCACGGACGCGCGAGCACGAGCGCCATCAGGAAGGCGATCGCCACCAGCGCGCGCTCCCCGCCCGAGAGCAACTGCAGGCGCTTGCCGAGCTTCTTGGCGGGCTTGACCTCGACGGCGACCCCGCCCTGGGGGTGCTCGTCGTCCGGCTCGACCAGCTTGAGGCTGCCGCGGCCGCCGGGGAACAGCACCGTCACCATGTGGCTGAACTGCTCCTGCACGGCGTCGAAGGTGGCCGCGAACTCCGCGTCCACCTGAGCCGTGAGCTCCTTGATGAGCGCCTCGAGGTCGTCGATGGACTTCTCGAGGTCGCGTCGCTGCTCGCGCAGGAACGAGGCGCGCTCCGAGAGCTCGGCGCACTCCGCCTCGGCGAGCGGGTTCACCGGGCCGATGCGCTCGCGGCGCCGGGAGAGGCGCTCGACGCGCTCCTTGAGCGCGGCCTGCTCGGCCTCGTCGGCCGGCGGCGCGAACCCCGCCTGGTCGAGCTGCTCGCTCACCTCATCGAGACTCGTGGCGAGCTCGGCGCGGCGGTCTTCGAGGCGGGCGAGCGCCACCTGGACCTCCGTGCGGCGCTCGCCGGCGCTCTCGAGCTCGCGCCGCAGCTGCGACTCCTCGTCGGCGAGCCGGCGCAGCTCCCCGCGCTCGAGGCCGGAGCCCTCCTCGTCGCCGATGTCGAGCTGGGCGATGAGGCGCGTGGAGTGCGCCCGCAGGGCGCCGGTACGCGCCTCCACCGCCGTGCAGGCGGCGCGCACGTCGGGGAGCTCCGCGAGACGCAGGTCGAGCTCCTTGAGGCGCGCGCGGTCCGACGCGGCGCGGCGGCGGGCCGCCTCGCGCTGTGCGGCGGCCCGCTCGGCAGACGCGCGGCGCTCCTCGAGCTCGACGCGCCGCCGCGTGACCAGGGCGAGAGAGGCGGAGTGCGCGCCCTCCGCCTGACGCAGCGCCGCCTCGGCGTCGTCGGCGCCGGGCCGGAGCTGCTCCGTCGCGATCAGCGCGTTCGCGGCCGCGGCATCGGCCGTCTCCTTGCCCGCGGCGGCCTCCGCGAGCTCCGCGGCGATCCCCTCCACGGCGCGCCGGTCGCGCTGCAGGTGGTCCTCGAGGTCGCGCCGGCGGGAGCGCACCTGGCTCGAGGGCGCGCTCGGCGGTCTCGGCGGCGATGCGCGCTTCGCGTTCGGCGGCGGCCGCAGCCTCCGCGGCCTCGCGCGCCGCGGCGTGCCGGCCGGTCGCGAGCGTCACCGCCGCCTCTTCGCGCAGCTCGCGAGCAGAGACGGCGTCGAACTTCTCGCCGAGGCGGCCGAGCGACGCGCGCCGCTCCAGCAGCAGCGCGGCCGGGACTCCGCTGGCGAGGCCGATCTGGCCGTCGGCCGGCCGGTAGTACTCGCCTTCTCTGGTGACGGCCAGCCCGGTGAACTCGGCCGGGACGGCGCGCAGGTCGTCGACGATCACGACGTCGGCCAGCGCGCCCTCCAGCCCCTCGTGCTCGCCGAAGCTCACCTTGTCCGCGAGCGGGGCCGCGCCGGGGAACGCCACCGACGGGCGCCGGCGCGCGGGCACGATGAGGCGCACGAGCCCGATGCCGGCGCTCTTGAGCGCGTCCAGGAGCGACCAGTGGTCGACGCCGCGCGGGACCGCCAGCGCGCCGGAGAGCTGCGCGAGCGCAGCCGCAAGCGCGCGCTCGTACCCGGGCTCGCACGAGACGCTGCCGGCGAGCGACACCGTGCCCGGGAACTCGCCGGCCACGTCCAGGATCTCGCCGCCCACGTCCTCCATGTCGAGGAGGGCGGCGCGCAGGTGGTCGGCCTCGGCCTCCAGCGCGCGCCGCTCGACCAGCGTCGTGCGGTGCGCGTCCTCGGCCTCGGTCATCTCACGGGCCGCGTCGACCACGGCCGCCGCCGCCGCCGAAGCGGCGGCCTCCGCGGCGCGCAGCGCCTCGCGCGCCGCGGCCTCCGCGGCGGCGGCTTCGCGCTCTTCGCCTCCCTTGCCGGCGACTTCGGCGTCGAGCGCCTCGTGCTGCCGCGTGAGGCGCTCCTGCTCGCCGGTGAGCGCCTCGCGGCGGCGCTCGAGCCTGGCCGCCGTCGCCAGCGCGCTCTCGCGCTCCACGGCGAGGCGGTCGAGCGCCGTGCGGCACTCGGTCATCGTCCGGCGCGCGGCCTCCAGCTCCGCCGCGACCCGCGCGTGCTCGGCCTCGGCCGCCTCGAGCTCGCCCGCGAGGCGGCTCTCCTCCTGCGGCCAGGTGTCGTCGTCGCGTTCCTCGGGCCGTCCGGCGAGCTCGGCCACCAGCCGCTCCCGCTCGGCCGACGCCGCGCGCTCCACTTCGTCGAGGAGGTGCTGCCGCTGCTCGGCGAGCCGGCGCACGCTCTCGAGCCGGCCGTCGAGCACGCGGGCGCGCAGCAGGCGCCTCGCGCTGCGCTCGCGCTCGGCCAGCTTCCTGGCGAAGGTCTCTTCTTCGCGCGCGCGGGCGGCCGCGACCTTGCCCAGACCGTCTTCGTACTTCGCCCGGTCGCCGTCCACGCCGGCGAGCTCCTCGCGGCGCGCGAGCAACTGGGCGTCCAGGGCGTTCACGTCGGCGGTGAGCAGGCGCCCCCGGGTCTCGGCGATCTCGCTCTCGACCGTGCGCAACTGCTCGGCGGCCGTCGCCTGACGGCGCAGCGGAGCGAGCTGCGAGCCGACCTCACGCTCGAGCAGCAGGGCTCGCTCGAGGTTGCGCCGCACCTCCCTGAGCTTGAGCTCGGCGCGCTCGCGGCGGCGCTTGTAGGCGCCGAGCCCGGCGGCCTCCTCGATCTGGCTGCGCCGGTCCTCGGGCTTGCCGGCGAGGAACGACTCGACCTTGCCCTGGCCGATGATGGAGTGCAGTTCCTTGCCGAGGCCGACCTGGGCCAGCAGCTCGACGATGTCCGTGAGCCGGCAGGTCGACTGGTTGATGGAGTACTGCGAGGAGCCGTCGCGGGCCACGCGGCGCATCACGCTGACCTCGGGCGTCGGCAGCGGCAGCGCGCCGTCCTCGTTGTCGAAGGTGAGCTCCACCTCGGCGGCTCCGCTGGCGCGACGACCGTCGCTGCCGGCGAAGATCACGTCCTGCATGGACGAGCCGCGGATGGTGGTGGGACTCTGCTCGCCGAGCGCCCAGATGACGGCGTCGGCGAGGTTGCTCTTGCCGCTCCCGTTGGGGCCGATGATCACGCCGACGCCGGGCTCGAAGAGCAGCTCGGTCTGTTTGGGGAACGACTTGAAGCCTTTGAGGCGGAGCGCCTTGAGGTACACCTCAGCCGACCTCGCTGGCCCCGGCGCGGCCCGGCTCGGTCTCCGCGCCCGGGCCGGCCTCCGGACGGCTTCGTCCGGGCCGGCCTCCGCGTCGGTCTCCGGCCTGCGCGAGCGGCTGCCCCGGAGGCGCGCCCTGCGGGCGGTCCGCCGGGCCTTCGACTGCAGCTCGTGCAGCGCCTCGGCCGCGGCCTCCTGCTCGGCGCGCTTCTTGCTGGTGCCGAAGCCGCGCCCCAGCGACGCGCCGTCGACGACGGCCTCGATCTCGAACTCGCGGTTGTGCGGCGGCCCGCTGAAGCCCTGGACCTTGTACGCCACCGACTGGCCGCTGCGCGCGAGGTACTCCTGCAGCTCCGTCTTGTGGTCGATGTAGCTGCTCTCGGCGTAGAGGATGTGCTCCTCGAACACCTCGATCACCGCCGGGCGCACCGCCTCGTAGCCGAAGGTGAGGTACACGGCGCCGATGAGCGACTCGGTGAGGTCGGCGAGGACGTTCTGGTTGCTCTGCAGCTGCGCGGCGTCGCCGCCGTCGGAGCCCTCGTCGGCGTACTGCCGCAGCAGCTTGCCGAGGCCGAGCTTGGTGGCCACACGGGAGCAGGTGGCGCGGCTGACGATGTACGCCCGCAGCCGCGCCAGGTGCCCCTCCGCGAAGTCGGGGAAGCGGCGGTACAGCTCGGTCGTGATGCACAGGCTGAGGACGCTGTCGCCGAGGAACTCGAGCCGCTCGTAGGAGTGCACCCGGTCCGGCGCCCACGAGGTGTGCGTGAACACCTGGCGCATGGTCGCCGGGTCCAGCTGCTGGGCGAGCGTGAGTAGTCGTTGCGTCAAGGTACGTGCTCCAACGACAACGAGGGGACGCCTCCTGCCTGCAGGAGACACCCCCTCGTCGTCCCCAAGGGGGATCGACGCGGTTAGGCGTCCACCCGCGTCATGACGAAGTCGACGGCGTCGCCGACGGTCTTGATGTCGGCGGCCTCTTCGTCGGTGATCTTGATGCCGAACTTCTCTTCCATGGTCATGACGAGCTCGACCAGGTCGAGGGAATCGGTCTCGAGGTCCTCCTGGAAACGCGCTTCCATGGTGACCTTGTCTTCATCGACGCTCAGGGTCTCGACGAGGATCCCCTTCACGTGCTCGAACACCTCTTCACGGGTCATGCAGTGAACCTCCGGGCGAGTTTGGGAGAGTCTACACCGACGTGCCCGACGTCCCAAGCTCGCGGGCGATCGTCGGAAGCAGGTCGCTGACGGCGCCGCGACGGCCCATGCGGACCGCCTGCGCGATGCCGCGGGCCTTGGAGTTGCCGTGGGCGATCACGACCGGCGCGTTCATGCCGACCAGCAGCGCGCCGCCGAACTCCTCAGGATTGAGAGCGTCCCTGAGGATCTGCAGGTCCTTCTGCAGCAGCAGGCCGCCCAGCTTGGTCTTGGCGACTCCACATGATCGTGGCCTTGAGCGCCCCGAGAATGGCCTTGGCGGACCCCTCGATGGTCTTGAGGCCCACGTTGCCGGTGAAGCCGTCGGTGACGATGACGTCGACCAGCCGGTTCATGATGTCGCGGCCCTCGATGTTGCCGTAGAAGTGCGCGATGCGCTCGTCGGCGGCGATGAGCTGGTGCGCCTCGATCACGTCGGGAGTGCCCTTGGTCGGCTCCTCGCCGATGCTCAGCAGGCCGATCGTCGGCTCGGGGATGCTCATGACCTCGCGCGCGAACGCCTGTCCCATGATGGCGAACTGGCGCAGGAACTCGGCGCGGACCTCGGCGTTGGCGCCGACGTCGAGAAAGGCGACCGGCGCGGGCATGGCCGGCATGATCGTGCAGATGGCCGGCCGCTTCACGCCGGGGATGCGGCGCACGTAGAGCACGCTGGCCGCCACCACGGCGCCGGTGTTGCCGGCGCTCACGAAGGCGTCGGCCTCGCCGTCGTGGACCAGCTTGAGGCCGACGACGATGCTCGAGCCGGTCTTGGCGCGGGCGGCCGTCGCCGGCTCCTCGTCGTAGCCGATGACGTCCGGGGCGTGCACGACGGAGACGTTCTGCACGCCCTGGGGCAGCAGCGCGCGGATGCGCGGCTCGTCGCCGACGAGGATGACCTGGAGCTGAGGGCCGGCGGCGTCGAGCGCGCCCTTGACGATCTCTCCGGGCGCGTTGTCCCCGCCGGCCGCGTCGACGACGACGCGCACGACGCGGTCGTCGTCGATGTCGCTCCACGCGTCCGTCACCCAGTGGGGTGACGTATAGGGACGGCCCTTGTCGCCTCTCATGCCTGCAGGTCGCCCACCAGGCGGTCGAGGTCGACCTGCTCCTCGATGAGCTGCGCGATGAGCTCGATCTTGGTGCGGTCCTTGACCCGGAGACGGCCGAAGAGGCGGCGCATGCCGTCCGCGGCGGAGACGGTGTCGGTCTCGACCGAGACGAGAGGCACGCCGCGCTCCTCCGCCCGCTCGAGCACCGCGGGGCTGGGCACGTAGTTGCCGGTGAGCACCACGGCGACGGTGGGCGTGTCCAGCGCGGCGAGCACGATCTCGGCGCGGTCGCCGCCCACGATGACCACCTTGTTCGGCGTGAGCTGGAAGTAGCGCAGGGCGTGCTCCGGGCTCATGGCGCCGATCATGTAGGTCTCGACCAGGCGCTCGCCGTAGCGCTCGCCGGTGACGTAGGTGCCGTCCAGCGCCTCGACGATCTCGGCGACGGAGACGGCGGAGAGCATCGCGCTCGAGACGAGCGCGCCGTAGCTCTCGACGTCGTTCCTGGCCAGGAACCGCGTGTACTCGTCCTGGACGAGCGCCAGCCGCGACTCGGGCACCATGTTGAAGAGGACGCCCAGCAGGTGCTGCTTGAGGGCGTCCTTGACGTAGATGATGTCGTCGAGCAGGCGCGCGCCGGCGAACTTGGCGACGAGCAGGGTGCCGAGGTCGAGCTCGGCGACCACCTCGGCGCCGCTGGTGCGCAGAAAGCGCCCCTGCCAGATCTCGCCGAGGCCCTCGCAGACGACGATGTCCTTGCCGGCGCGGATGCGCTCGTAGGCGCGCTTGACGCGCGCCATGGCGTCCACCTCGGTGCCGCTCAGGACGTCGTGCAGCGCGTCCTCGTCGAGCACCACGGGGCAGACGTCGGTGAGGTCGTCCTCGAGCTCCAGAAGCTCCGCGACGAACTCGGCGTCCTCATCGAGCAGGACGCCGTCGGCGTGAGCCGCCAGCGTCCCTACAGGCTTGAAGTAGCCGGCGTCGAGCCCGCGCTTGCGCAGCGCGAGACAGAGGCCGACGGCGATGGTGGTCTTGCCGCCGCTGCCCTGGGTGGAGGCGATGTAGAGCGATCAGCACCGCTCATCCTGGCAGGTCACCGCGTCGAGTGCACCTTCGGCGCACCCGACGTTGACCCGACGGCGTCAGTCAGCGTCGAGGACGATGACCTCGCGGCCCTTGTACGTGCCGCACTTGGGGCAGGCGCGATGCGGGAGCTTGGGGCTCTTGCACTGCGGACAGACGCTCGCGGTCTCGACGACGAGCTTCTGCTGCGACCGGCGCTGGTCGCGGCGCCGCTGAGAGGTCTTCTTCTTGGGTACGGGCATTGTTGCTTCTCCTCAGGTCAACCAGACATGGCACTGTACCACACGGCCGTCGCTCACGCTTCCTCGTGCCGATGGTCGGGATCGGCGTTGAGATCGGCGCCGCACACCGGGCACAGCCCGCGGCAGTCGTCGCGGCAGAGCAGCTTGACCGGCAGCGTCTCGGCGATCAGGTCACGCACCCAGCGCTCGAGGTCGATCTGGTGGGCGACGACGTAGGCTTCTTCGTCCTCGTCCTCGCCCGTGGCTCCCGACTCGCCGTGCCGGACGTACTCGATCCCCCTCGTCTGCACGACCACGTCGGCGTCGGCGAGGCAGCGATGGCACGGCCCGTGGACGTACGTGTCGACGTCGAGCGTGAGCGTGAGATTGTCGCCGACGCGCGCCGCCGTCAGGTGGGCCTCGACGACGTCATCGGGCACGTGGTACTCGAGGCCGCCGTACTGGAACGGGGCGACCTCGACGGGCAGCGTGCGCCAGACCTCGCTGGCGTCGTGGAACCGCAGTGAGTGTAGGTCGAATCTTCGCATGTGAGGCCCGCCGGAGCGGGCTCGTCATCGCGCCTTACGGCTGCAGATCGTCGTTGGCGCCGCGGCCCTGAAGGCGCTCGCGGCCGCGGCGCACCGCGGCGATGAACTTCTCGAGGTTCATCTCGAGATTGCCCAGGACCTCGTCGGCGTAGTCCTCGGCGCCGAGCCGGACCTCGCGCTCGCGCTCGCGCGCGTCCTCCATGATCTGGTGCGCGTTCTTCTCGGCGAGCCGCACGACCTCGGTGTCGGAAGCGAGCTTCTCGGCGCGCTCCTGCGCCTCGGCGAGCACGCGATCGGCCTCCTGCTTGGCCTCCGAGAGCATCTCCTGGCGCTCCTTGACGATCCAGCGCGCCTGCTTGATCTCCTCGGGGATCGTGGACCGCATCTGGTCGAGGATGTCGTAGATCTCTTCGCGGTCGATCATGACGCTGTCGGTGAGCGGCACCGACCGTGCGTTGTGGATGATGTCATCCAGTTTGTCGATGAGAACGAGGACGTCCATACTCAGCAACCCTCCCTTGGGTAGCCTATGCCTTGCTGCGTGACGGATAGACTTCCGCCAGGCGGCGAGCGACGGCCGGGGGCACCAGGTCAACGACGGAGCCTCCGAACGCGGCGATCTCTCTGACGCCGCTCGAGCTGAGGAAGCTGTGCTCGGGCGAAGCCATCATGAACACTGTTTCTATGTCGGGCGCCAGCTTCCTATTGAGCTGCGCCATGGCGAACTCGTATTCGAAGTCGGAGATGGCGCGCAGACCCTTGAGGATCACGTGCGCGTCCCACCGGCGGGCGAACTCGATGACGAGCTCGTTGAAGCGGTCGACGACGATGTTGTCGTGGCCGGCGAGCGCCTCCCTGAGGAACTCCTCGCGCTCCTCCGGCGTGAACAGCGGCGACTTGCGCTGCGGTTCCTCGATGAGCCCGACGATCACGCGGCCGAACTTGGTGGCGCCGCGGGTGATGATGTCGAGGTGCCCCACGGTGACGGGGTCGAACGTGCCCGGACAGATGGCGGTGACGTTGCTGGGCATCAGTCTGCTGTTTCTCCTTCCGCCGGCGATCCGGCGCCGTTCACGAGGAACGTGACCCGCGTGTCACCGTAGCGTTTCTCCCGCACCACGGTCCAGGGCAGCCCGGCCGCCGTGCCGGCGGCGGACTCGACGACCAGCACCGCGCCGGGGACGAGCACCCGCCCCAGCAATCTCACGAGGGCGGGACGCACCTGCTCGTACGCGTCGTACGGCGGGTCCGCAAACACGAGAGTATATCGTGCGCCGCGCCGAGCGTCAGCCGAGAGGGCGCGGCGGACGTCCGCGCCGAGCACGACGGCGTGCGGGCCCGTCGGCGGCGGAGGTCCGAGCGGCGTCCCCTCCGGCGGCCCGCACGACCGGCACGCCGAGCCGCTCGAGGTTGCCGCGCAGGGCGCGCAGAGCAGGCGGCGCCGCCTCCACGAAGGTGCACGTGGCGGCGCCGCGCGAGAGCGCCTCGATGCCGAGCGCGCCGCTGCCGGCGAAGACGTCGAGCACGGCGTGGCCGGCCGGCGGAGGATCCGCCTCCGGCAGGGCGCCGAGCACGTCGAAGACGGCCTCGCGCACCTTGTCCGACGTGGGCCTGGTGTTCCGGCCCGCCGGCGCCTGCAGCGGCCGGCCGCGCCAGGCCCCGCCGACGACCCTCATGCCGCGACCTCCATCAGCCGGCGGCCGCCGCGTCCTCGCGGCCGAGCACGATGCTGCCGGGCCGGCGGCTTGTCCGGACCCACGGTGAACGCGGTCTCGAGCACGGTGCTCGCCTCGCGGCGCCGCGCCGGATCGCGTGAGAACACGGCCGCCAGCGACTCGCCGGCCTCGACCGCATCGCCGACGGTCCGCTCGAGCAGGACGCCGGCGGCAGCGTCGACGGTGTCGTCGACCGTGCGGCGGCCGGCTCCCGCGAGCTGGGCGGCGCGGCCGACGGCGAGCGCGTCCACGGCCGTCACGTACCCGGCCGAGGGCGCCTTGACCTCGTGCGCGGCCAGCCGGTGGAACTCGCCGGGCTGCCAGCGGCCGCCCTGCACGTAGCACCAGCGCTCGAAGTGCTCGGCGGCGCGGCCGTCGTCGAGCGCCGCCTCAGCACGCGCCCTGGCCTCTGCCCCGTCGATCCCGAGGTCGGCCAGCGGCAGCAGTTCCGCGGCGAGCGCCAGGGTGACCTCACGCACGTCGCCCGGCCCTTCTCCCTTGAGCACCTGCCACGCCTCCTCGACCTCGAGCCGGTTGCCGACCGTGCGCCCGAGCGGCGCGTCCATGGCGGTGTAGAGGCAGGTCGTCGGGCGCCCGTAGGCGGCCCCGATCAGGCGGCACAGACGGCCGATCTCCTTCGCCTGCTCCAGATCGGCCGCGAACGCGCCGCGCCCCACCTTCAGGTCGAGCACGAGGGCCGACGTGCCACTCGCGACCTTCTTGGCCATGATGCTCGCCGCGATGAGGCCGTCGCACTCCACCGTCCCGGTCACGTCGCGCAGCCCGTACAGGAGCCGGTCGGCGGGCACGATGCGCTCGCTCTGGCTGACGACGGCGACGCCGATGCGCTCGAGCTGGCGAAGGAAGTCCCCCTGCGGAAGCTGGATGCGGAAGCCGGGGATCGACTCGAGCTTGTCCAGCGTGCCGCCGGTGTGCCCGAGGCCGCGGCCGGACATCTTGCCGAAGATGGCGCCGCAGGCGGCGACCAGCGGCGCCAGCACGAGCGTCACCTTGTCGCCGACCCCGCCGCTCGAGTGCTTGTCCAGCACCGGGCGGCGAAGCACGCTGAGGTCCAGCACCTTGCCGCTGTCGACCATCGCCCGGGCGAGCCAGAGCGTCTCGTCGTCGCTGAGCCCCCGCAGCACCATGGCCATGAGCAGGGCGCTCGCCTGGTAGGAGGGGACGGCGCCGCTGACGACGCCGTCCACGAACGCGCGCACGCGCGGCTCGTCCAGCTCCTTGCCGTCGCGCTTCCAGGCGATCACGTCGTGCACGAAGTCCACGGTCACTCCCCCTCAGAGCGTGTCGAGCAGGTCCGGCCAGCGCGCGAGCGCGGCGCGCGTGAGGCCGGCGGCGAGCAGCCCGGCGAGACGGCCGCCGGCGGCGAGCACGTCGTCGTGCGAGCCCACCGCGGCCGCGACGTTGGCCACGAGCGCCAGGAGACAGCACTCTACGCCGGTCGCGGCGGCGGCGCGAGCCTCCGGCGCCGCCGACATGCCCACGACGTCGCCGTAGCCGGCGAGCCAGGCGACCTCCGCCGGCGTCTCGAACTGGGGGCCGCAGACGGAGACGTAGGCGCCGGCGCCGGGCGCCGCGTCCTCGCCGAGCGCCTCGGCCACCCGCGCCGCCTCGGCCTCGGCGCACAGCCGCAGGATCTCCGGCGCCTCGCCGTCCGGCGGGCGCTGCAGGTCGACGACGGTGGAGCAGACGACCGCCCGGCCGACGGCCGCACCCGGACGCAGCGCGCCGCACGAGTTGGTGAGCACGAGGCGGGAGACGCCGGCGGCGGCCAGGGCCCGGACCGGCGCCTCGAGCTCGCCGTCGCTCCAGCCTTCGTAGCGGTGCGGCCGGCCGCAGGCCAGAGCCAGGCGCAGCTCGCGACCGCCCGCGGCCGGGACGGTCGCCAGCCTGAGGACGTTCAGATGACCGGGCACGGAGCCGGACGGCCAGCCCAGCGCGTCGTACGGCACTTCGTCGACGACGCGCCCGCCCTCGGGCACCGCCCAGAGGCCCGAGCCGTACACGGCCGCGAGGTGCGGCCGCCAGGCGGCCACGCGCCGCAGAGCCGCCTCGGGCCCGGCGGCCATCAGCCGATCGGCCGTCCGGGGAGCGGCGGCTCCTCCCCGGTCAGGTGCGCGAACGCCGTGGCGCCGACGTCCTCCTGAACGCCGTCGTACCGCCCGGGAGCGAGCCCGAGCGCGAGCAGCGGCGAGTACTCCCGCGAGTGGTCGGTGCTCTCGGTGGTGGGGTCCACGCCGTGGTCGGCGCAGAGGATCATGACGTCCTCGTCCTGCAGCAAGGCCTCCCACCCGGGCAGCGCCGCGTCCACGGCGACGAGACCGCCGGCGAATCCCTCCACGTCGTTGCGATGACCCCACACCGAGTCGAAGTCGACGAGGTTGGCGAACAGCAGCCCGTCCTCCATCTCGCGGAGGTGGCGCGTGCACGCGGCGATGCCGGCGGTGTTGTCGGTGGTGTGGTCGTCCACATCGACGCCGCGCTGCACGAAGATCTCGCCGATCTTGCCGACGCCCACCACGGGGACGCCGCGCTCCTGAAGCAGGTCCAGATAGGTCGGTCCCGGCGGCTCCAGGGAGTAGTCCCGCCGGCGCGGCGTGCGCGCGTAGTGGCCGGACGCGCCGTCGAAGGGCCGCGCGATCACCCGGCCGACCGCGTGCGGGCCCTCCAGGATCGCGCGCGCCGTCTCGCACCACGCGTAGAGCTCCGGGACGGGTACGACGTCCTCGTGGCAGGCGATCTGGAAGACGGAATCCGCGGACGTGTAGACGATCGGCCGGCCGGTGGCCACGTGCTCGTCGCCGAGCTCCTCGATGATGCCCGTGCCGGAGGCCGGCCGGTTGCAGAGGACCCGCCGGCCGATGGCGGCCTCGAACGGCTCGATGACCTCCGGCGGGAAGCCGTCGGGATAGGTCGGGAAGGGCTGCGCGAGCACGACGCCCATCATCTCCCAGTGGCCGGTGGTCGTGTCCTTGCCGGCGCCGCGCTCGGCCAGGCGGCCGTAGGTCGCCTCGCGGCGCGGCGCCCCGAGCGGCAGCCCGACGACCTCGCCGAGCCCGAGCGCCGAGAGGTTGGGCAGCGGCACGTCCACGCGTTCGAGCACGTGCCGCAGCGTGTCCGACCCCTCGTCGCCGTACGCGGCGGCGTCGGGCAGCGCCCCCGCGCCGCAGCCGTCCAGCACGCACACGAACACTCTCGTCATGAGTCCTCCTCCTCGCCGCGACGTCGCCGGGCGCGCGGGTGCGTCTCGAGAAACACCTCGCGCAGGTGGTCGACGGTCACGTGAGTGTACAACTGGGTCGTGGCCACGTTGGCGTGGCCGAGCATCTCCTGCACGCTGCGCAGGTCGGCGCCCGCGGCGAGCAGATGCGTGGCGAACGAGTGGCGGAACGTGTGGGCGCTGGCCGTGCCGAGCATGTCCGCCCGGGCCAGCACGCGACGCAGGATGTAGTCGAAGCCCTGACGCGTGAGGGGCCCGCCGCGGGCGTTGAGGATGAGTTCCCGGCGGCGGCGGCCGCGCAGCAGCGTCCGCCGCCCGTCGGCGACGTAGCGGCTCACGGCAGCGGCCGCCGCGCCCCCCATCGGCACCACGCGCTCCTTGTCGCCCTTGCCGATGCAGCGGACGAGGCCGCCCTCGACGTCGACGTCGCCGTCGCGCAGCCCGACCAGCTCGCTGACGCGCAGCCCGCAGCCGTAGAGGAGCTCGAGCGCCGCGAGGTCCCGCTGCCCGAGCGGCCCGGCCGGGACCACGGCGGCGAGGATCTCCTCGACCTCCTCCACCGAGAGCACGCGGGGCAGTTCCTGCGGCCGCTTGGGCGTGCGCAGCAGGGCGGCAGGATCGTCCTCGCGCACGCCCTCGCGCACCAGGTAGGCGTAGAAGGACCGGACCGCCGCCGTGCGCCGTGCCACGCTCGACGCCGCGCCGTCGCCGCCGCTCCCGGCGAAGTAGCCGCGCACCTCGGCGGACGTGGCCGCTCCCGGAGTCGTGCCGGACGAGGAGAGGAACGCGGTGAAGGCGGCGAGGTCGCGGCCGTAGGCCGTCACCGTGTTGGGGCTGAGGCCGCGCTCGTAGCGGACGTAGTCGAGGAACTCGGCGACCAGCGGGTCGGATGGCGGCGCCGGCGGCGTCCTCCTCTGGCCAGTCACGCGCCGCCCCGCGGCCGCTACGCGGCCGTCCCCGCGGCGCGCACGACGCCCGCGGCCATGGCGGCGAGCTCGCCCAGGCGCTCCAGGCTCATGCACTCCTGCGAGGAGTGCGCGTTCTCGAAGCCGACCCCCAAGGTGAGCGCCGGCAGTCCGGCGGCGTTGAAGACGTTGGCGTCCGAGCCTCCGCCGCCGTCCAGCCTGCGTGCCTGCAGCCCCGCGAGCGCGGCCGCCTCCGTGCCGATGGCCAGGAGCGGGCTGTCCGCCTCGTGCCGGTAGCCGCGGAACGCCTCGTGCACGTCGATCTCGACGTCGACGCCGGCCGCGGCCGCCTCTGCCGCGATGGCCTGCACCATGTGCTCGGTCTGCTCGGTCACCTTGACGGCGTCATGGCTGCGCGCCTCCCCGGACAACGGCACAGCGCTCGGCGACGACATTGGCAGCGGTGCCCCCGCGGAGGATGCCGATGTTGGCGGTCGTCTCCTCGTCGAGCCTGCCCAGCCGCATCGCGGCGACCGCCCGCGCAGCGGCGACGACGGCGCTCCTGCCGCGCTCCGGCGCGATGCCCGCATGCGCCGCGGTGCCGCGGAACTCGGCCTCGATGCGCTTCTGCGTGGGCGAGGCGACGACGAGCGTGCCCGGCGCGCCGTCGCTGTCGAGCACGAACACGCGCTGCGCCGTGAGGACGGCCGAGGTCCAGCGCCTTGGCGCCGAGCAGCCCTGCCTCCTCCCCGGGGGTGAACACCAGCTCGACGTCGCCCGCGGGCGGCTCCGCCACGAGCGCGCGGGCCAGCACGAGGATGACCGCCAGCGCCGCCTTGTCGTCGGCGCCGAGCACCGTGGCGCCGTCGGTGCGCACGAAGCCGTCGGCGACGACCACCTGCGGCGCGCGCTCGACGGGGACCGTGTCGAGGTGGGCACAGAGAGCGATCGGCGGCGCCTCACCACGCCCCGGGATGCGCGCGACGAGATTGCCGCAGCCGCAGCCGGTGACCGGGGCGCTCCCGTCCTCATGCACGCCGAGACCGAGGTCGACGAGGTATCGCTTGACGACGTCTGCGACCTCCCGCTCGGCGCCGGTCGGCGAGGCGATGCCGGCGAGCCGGACGAACAGGTCGAGGACCTCGTCGTCTAGGACGGGGCGCACACGTCCTCCAGTTCATCGTCACGCTCGCTGCGCAGGCGAGCGGCGGCACCCACGAAGTCGCGGAAGAGCGGCGCCGGCCGGGTGGGCCGCGACTTGAACTCGGGGTGGAACTGGGAGGCGACGAACCAGGGATGGTCGGGGAGCTCGCAGATCTCGACGAGGCGCCCGTCGGGCGTGGTGCCGCTGATGACGAGCCCCGCGGCCTCGAGCTCCGGGCGCAGGTCGTTGTTGACCTCGTAGCGGTGACGGTGACGCTCCCACACCTCGTCGGCGTCGTAGGCGGCCTGGGCCCTGGTGCCCGGCACCAGCTTCACGTGCGACGCGCCGAGGCGCATGGTGCCGCCCATGTCTTCGACGTTCTTCTGCTCGGGCAGGAGGTCGATGACCGGGTACCCGGTCTCGGGGTCGAACTCGGTGGAGTTGGCGCCGGCCATGTCGCAGACGTCGCGCGCGAACTCGGCGACGGCGCACTGCATGCCGAGGCACACGCCGAGGAAGGGGACCTGGTTCTCGCGACAGTAGCGGATGGCCTCGATCTTGCCCTCGATGCCGCGCTGGCCGAAGCCGCCCGGGACGATGACGCCGTCGACGGCGCAGAGTCGCTCCGCGACCGTCTTCGGCGTGAGCTCCTCGGAGTCGACCCACTGCAGGTCGAGCTTGCGGCCGTGGAAGATCGCCGAGTGCTTGAGCGCCTCCCACACGGAGAGGTATGCCTCGTGCAGCTGCACGTACTTGCCGACGAGGGCGATCGTCACCGGCTTGTCGCAGGCGTCGATGTGCTCGATGAGCGCCTCCCACTCGGCGAGGTCGGGCGGCCCGACGTCGAGCCCGAGCATCTTGACCACGAGGTCGTCGAGCTTCTCGCGGTGCATGTTCAGGACGACGCGGTAGATGTCGTCGGCGTCCGCTCGCCGAGACGACGGCCTCGGGGTCGACGTCGCAGAAGAGCGCGATCTTCTCGCGGATGCCCTGCGACAGCGTCTCTTCGGAGCGCGCCACGATGATGTCCGGCTGGATACCGATCTCACGCAGTTCCGCGACCGAGTGCTGCGTGGGCTTCGTCTTGAGCTCTCCGACCACGCCGATCATCGGCACCAGGGTGACGTGGATGTACAGCACGTTGTCGCGGCCGACGTCCTTGCGGAACTGGCGGATGGCCTCGAGGAACGGGAGGCTCTCGATGTCGCCGACGGTGCCGCCGACCTCGGTGATGAGCACGTCGGCCTCGGTGAGCTTGGCCAGCCGGTGCACGCGGCTCTTGATCTCGTTGGTGATGTGCGGGATGACCTGCACGGTGCCGCCGAGGTAGTCGCCGCGGCGCTCCTTGGTGATGACGCTGTTGTAGATGCCGCCGGTGGTGACGTTGGAGTCGCGCTGGACGTACTCGTCGAGGAAGCGCTCGTAGTGACCCAGGTCGAGGTCGGTCTCGGCGCCGTCCTCGGTGACGAACACCTCGCCGTGCTGGAACGGGCTCATCGTCCCCGGGTCGACGTTGATGTAGGGGTCGAACTTCTGGCTCGCGACCTTGAGTCCGCGCTGCTTGAGCAACCTGCCGACGGACGCCGCGGTGATGCCCTTGCCGAGCCCGCTGACGACGCCGCCGGTGACGAAGATGTGCTTGGTCATGCCCCCTGTGCCCTCCTGGTGTGGACCCCGCCGTTCTGAACGCAGCCGTCGTCGAACGCTCCGGTCGCAGCCACCAGGGAACGCACCCGGGGCACGGCGGATCTGCACAAGACGAGCGGGGGATTTTGTGGGGCCGGGGTCCTGCCCGTTCTAACTTGACGGGCCGGCACGACGATATGCCCGGCGAGCCCTCGGATCACGTCGGCAAGTATACCATCGGGCCCGGCCGCCGCAAGGAGCGCCGGGCGTCGGTCTGCGCCGACGTCCCCGATGGTCAGGAGCTCGCCGATGCCCTGGCCAGCAGGCTCTCGGCGTGGCTCCGCGCGGCGCCGTCGTCGGGGGCCGCGCCGAGCATGCGGCAGAGCTCCGCGAGGCGCTCCTCGCCCTCCACCAGGCGCACGACCGTCTCGGTCGTGCCCTCGCCGACGTCGCTCTCCTTGGCGATGGCGAACTGGCGGTCGGCGAACGCCGCGACCTGCGGCAGGTGGGTGATGCAGAGCACCTGGCGGCGCTCGGCCAGGCGGCGGAGCCGCTCACCGAGCGCCGCCGCCGTCACGCCGCCGATCCCGGTGTCGACCTCGTCGAAGATGAGCGTCTCGACGTCGTCGCCGAGGTTGACGAGGCCGCGGATGGCGAGCATGGCCCGCGAGAGCTCGCCGCCGGAGGCGGTCTCGCGCAGCGGCCGCGGCGGCACGCCGGGGTTGGCGCCGAAGACGAACTCCACTTCGTCGGCGCCCGAGGGCCCGAGGCCGTCCCAGCCGTCGCCGCGAGGGGTCACCTCGATGACGAAGGTCGCATGCGGCATGGCGAGGCTGCGAAGCTCCTCCTCGATGCGCCCCGAGACCTGCGGGGCGAGCCTTCGCCGCGCGTCAGACAGCCGGGCGGCGGCGCCGACCGCGCCGTCCTGCGCCGCCTTGACCCTGGCCACAAGTGATTCCTCGTCGGCGGCGAACTCCTCGAGCGCCGACAGCCGGGCGCGCGCACTCTCGAGGAACGCGAGCACCTCGTCGGCCGAGCCGCCGTACTTGCGCATGAGCGCCTTGAGCTTGTCGAAGCGGAACTCCAGCGCGTCCCGGTGGGCGGCGTCGACGTCGAGGCCGTCGATGTAGTCGCGCAGCGCCGCGGCGAGGTCGTCGAGCTCCACGGTGAGCGCGCCGAGGCGCTCCGCCAGCGGCGCGAGGCTCTCGTCGAGCAGCGCCGCCTCGTCCACCAGGCGCTGCGCCACGCGTACGCCGTCGAGCGCGGCGGCCTCGGACTCGCCGGCCAGCAGGGCGAGCGCGCCTCCGGTGCGCTCGAGCAGCTTGCCGGCGTGACGCGCCCGCTCGCGATCGACGGCGAGGCGCTCGTCCTCTCCCGGCTCCACCTCGGCGGCCTCGATCTCGGCCACCTGGTAGCGGAGCATGTCGAGCTCGCGCTCGCGGTCGCGGCCGGCGCCGCGCAGGTCGTCGAGCTCGCGCGTGAGCGCGCGAGCGCGGGCGTAGGCCTCCGCGTAGGCGACCTTGAGCGGCTCGACGTCGTCGGCGACGGCCCCGTCGAGCAGGTCGAGCTGCCGCTCGAGCTGGAGGAGCCGCGTGTGCTCGAGCTGCCCGTAGAAGGCGAGGCGCCGCCGCAAGGCGTCTTCGACGGCGGCGGCCGAGCTCAGCAGCCCGTCCATGCGGGCCCGCGACCGGCCGCCGCGCGGCAGCTCGCGGGCCACCGCCAAGGCATCGTCGCCGTTCTCGAAGAGCGCCTGCACCAGCGCCCGGGCGGCGCCCGGCCTCACGAGCTCGTCGCCGCCCTTCTGGCCCATGAGCAGGCCGATGGCCTGCGCGAGCAGGCTCTTCCCCGCTCCGGTCTCTCCGGTGATGACGTTCAGGCCCGGCGAGAACTCAAGCCGGGCGGCGGCGATGAGGACGAGATCGTCGATGCTCAGTTCAGCGAGCATCGCGGCGATCGAAGAGCTTCTCCTCGACGTTCTGGTAGAACGACCCCTCACTGCGCATGAGAAGCCGCGCGACCTCCGACCCCGCGGTGACGCGCACCTCGTCGCCGCAGCACAGCCGGCCGACGACGTCGCCGTCGGCGACGACCTCGCACTCCTGCAGCGGCGAGACGTTGCGCGCCGTGATCACGTGGTCCGGCCGCAGGATCACCGGGCGGAAGCCCAGCGAGTGCGGCGCGATGAAGTTGAGCACCAGCACGCCCGCGTTCCACTCGACGATCGGGCCGTTGCACGAGAGGTTGTAGGCGGTGGAGCCGGTGGGCGAGGCGATGATGAGGCCGTCGCAGAACATGCTGCCCACGGTGACCCCGGCGACCTCGTACTCGAGCTGGAGCACGTGACGCGGCGCCACGCGGCTGAGGATGACGTCGTTGACGGCGCTGAAGTGCTCGCCGTTCAGCCGCACGTCGACGGTGAGCAGCTCGATGACGCGGTAGTCGCCGGCGAGGATCGCCTCGAGACCCTGCTCCCACTCCTCCCGCGGCAGCGAGGCCAGGAAGCCGACGTTGCCGTAGTTGACCCCGAGGGTGGGCACCTGGGTGCCCAGCAGGCGCGAGAGGCTGCGCAGGATGGTGCCGTCGCCGCCGAAGACGAGGCAGAGGTCGGCGGTGCGCAGGCCCGCCTCGTCGACGGACTCGAAGCCGAGCCCGGCGGCGTCGGGGTGCTTGGCCGCCTCGCTCTCCGGCATGAGAAGCTCGAGGTCCAGGCGGTCCGCGGCCGCGGCCAGCTGCGCCAGCGCGGCCGCCGTGGCGCCGGTGAGGTAGTGGGTGAGCACGGCGATGCGGCGCAGCGGCTCACCCATGGACCGCCTCCACCGCGTCCCTGACGAGATCGGTCGCCGGCGGCGGAGCCGCTCCGGCGGTCGTCGCGTCGCTGAAGAGGATGAAGTACTCCACGTTGCCTTTCGGTCCCGGATGCCCCGAGTCGCAGACGCCTAGCACCGTCGCGCCCCTGTCCTGCAGCCAGCGGGTCACCCGTTCGAGCACGTCCCGGTGGACGGCCGGATCGCGGACGACGCCGCCCTTGCCCACGCGCTCCCGCCCCGCCTCGAACTGCGGCTTGACGAGCACGAGGCCACGGAAGCCCGCGCGCAGGCATTCTAGCACCGGCTCCAGAACCACCGTCAGGGAGATGAACGACAGGTCCGCGGTGACGAACGAGGGTGCGAACGGGAGACGTTCGGCCGTGAGTCGCCGGGCGTTGGTGCGCTCGAGCACGGTGACGCGGGGGTCCTCGCGCAGCTTCCAGTCGAGCTGCCCGTACCCGACGTCGACGGCGATCACGCGGGCGGCCCCGCCCTGCAGCACGCGGTCGACGAACCCGCCGGTGGAGCTGCCCAGGTCGAGGACGTCCTCCCCGGTCACGTCGACGCCGAGGCGGGTGAGCGCCGTGTCGAGCTTGTCGCCGCCGCGCGAGACGTAGCGGCGACGCGCGGCCGCTTCTACGGTCGCGCCTTCGGCGATCTGGGTACCGGGCTTGTCGACGACGCGGCCGTCCACGGTGATCTCACCGGCGAGACAGGCCGCGCGGGCCTGCGCGCGGGTGGCGAACAGGC
The DNA here is from genome assembly GCA_963739595.1 of uncultured Thermoleophilia bacterium. Lineage (GTDB taxonomy): Bacteria > Actinomycetota > Thermoleophilia > UBA2241 > UBA2241 > CAIXSE01. The sequence continues at coordinate 61,297 of CAVUBA010000027.1, read as the reverse complement.
CGCGCTCGACGAGCAGCACGTCCAGCCGCTCGCGCATCCGCGGCCTACTTGACGCGCGTCAGCGCCGGACTGTGCGCCCGCGCCGCGAGCGCGACGGCCTGCGGCGTGAGCCCGATGTCCGCGAGAACGCGCGTCCGGTCGCCGTGCGTGACGAAGGCGTCGGGGAGCCCGAAGCGCACGACTTCGACGGTGTTGCCCACAGCCTCCAGGACGGCGCTGCCGAACCCGCCGGCCAGCGCGTTCTCCTCGACGGTGACGAAGCGCCGGTGCGTGGTGGCGAGCCGCTGCAGCAGCTCCGTGTCCAGCGGCTTGATGAAGCGCGCATCGACGACCGTGGGGGTGACGCCCTCCGCGGCGAGCAGCTCGGCCGCCTCGCGGGCGATGCCGACGCCGGTGCCGACGCCGATGAGCGCGACGTCGGCGCCCTCCTGGAGCACCACCCCGCGCCCCACCTCGAGCGGCTCGAGCGCCTCCGGCGGGCTGAACGGCGCGGCGAGCCCGCGCGGGTAGCGCAGCGCCGCCGGCCCGTCCAGCGTGAGAGCCGTCGCCAGCATGCGCTGCAGTTCCTCCTGGCTGGAGGGAGCCATGACCGTCATGCCGGGGATCACGCGCAGGAAGGACAGGTCGAAGGCGCCGTGGTGCGTGGGGCCGTCGTCGCCGACGAGGCCGGCCCTGTCCACGGCGAACGTCACCGGCAGGTGCTGCAGCCCGATGTCCTGGACCAGCATGTCGAAGGTGCGCTGCAGGAAGGTCGAGTAGAGGGCGACCACCGGCCGCATGCCGCCGATGGCCAGACCGGCGGCGAACACGGCGGCGTGCTCCTCGGCGATGCCGACGTCGTAGAACCGGTCCGGGAAGCGCCGCTCGAAGGCCTCGAGCCCCGTGCCCTGCGTCATGGCCGCGGTGATCGCGACGATGCGCTCGTCGCGTTCGGCGAGGCGCACGAGCGCCTGGCCGAACGCGTCGGTGTAGCTGGTCCCGACGGGAACGGCCTTGCGGGCGCCGTTCCCGAGGTGGAACGGCCCGGTGCCGTGATAGGCGTCGGGCCGGGCCTCCGCGGGCTCGTAGCCCTTGCCCTTGACGGTCTTGACGTGGACGACCACCGGCCGCCGCGTGTCGATCGCCTGGCGGATGCTCGAGCGCAGCGCGTGCATGTCGTGCCCGTCGACGACGCCGATGTAGGCGAAGCCCAGCTCCTCGAAGAGCATGCCGGGCACGAGCAGGGCCTTCATCGACTCCTTGACGTCCTTGCCCAGCCGGTACGCCTGGCGGCCGATGGCCGGGATCTTCGCGACGCCGTGCTCGAGATCCTCGCGCAGCCGCGTGAGCGTCGGGTCGAGGCGGATGCGGTTGAGATAGAGCTGCAGGGCGCCGACGTTGGCGCGGATGGACATCTCGTTGTCGTTGATGATCACCACGAGCGGCGTGCGCAGGTGGCCTGCCTGGTTGAGGGCCTCGAAGGCGACCCCGCCCGTGAGGGCCCCGTCGCCGAGGACGCAGACGACGTTGCCGCCGCTCTCCCGGGCGATGCGCTCGGCCTCGACGAGCCCGAGTCCGTAGCTGATCGACGTCGACGCGTGGCCGGTGCCGACGATGTCGTGCGGCGACTCGGCGCGCTGCGGGAATCCGGAGAGGCCGCCGTACTGGCGGATGGTCCCGAAGCGGTCGCGGCGGCCGGTGAGCAGCTTGTGCGCGTAGCACTGGTGGCCGACGTCCCAGACGATCTTGTCCCTGGGGCTCTCCAGGACGCTGTGCAGCGCGACGGTGAGCTCGACCGTGCCCAGGCTGGCGGCCAGGTGGCCGCCGGTCTCGCTCACGCAGGCGAGGATGGTCTCGCGGACCTCGTCTGCGAGCAGCGTCAGTTCTCGCTCGGAGAATCGTTGGAGGTCGGCGGGGTCTGAGATCTTGTCCAGATACCGCATCGTCAACGGAGTATAGCACCGGCCTTCGGCCGCCCTCCGTGGGTCGTCAGCGCCGGCGGTCGTGGATGAACCGCGCCACCGCGGCGAGGTCCGACGTGTCCCCGGGGAGCTCGCCGAGCAGGTCGCGGGCACGGCCTTGCGCCTCGTCGGCGAGCTGGGCCGCGCGCTCCATGCCGAAGCGGGAGACGTAGGTGACCTTGTCCATGGCGCGGTCCTTGCCCACGCTCTTCCCCAGCTCGTCGACGGCGCCGGTCTCGTCGAGGATGTCGTCGACGATCTGGAAGAGAAGCCCGAGTTCGGCGGCGAAGGCGCGGTACGGCTCCACGTCCTCCGCGCCGCTCAGCCGCGCGCCGCACACCACGGCGGCCTGGATCAGGCGGCCGGTCTTGAGCGCGTGCAGCGTGCGCAGGTCGTCGTCCTCCGCCGCCTCACCGGCGACGTCCATGTACTGGCCGCCCACCATGCCCTGCACGCCCGTGGCCGCGGCGATCTCGGCCAGTGCGCCGAGGACGGCGTCGCTGCCTCCGGCCTGGCGCGTGAGGACAAGGCCGAAGGCCTCCGCGAAGAGGCCGTCGCCGGCGAGGATCGCCACATCTTCGCCGAAGGCCACGTGACAGGTCGGCCGGCCGCGGCGCAGCGTGTCGTCGTCGATCGCCGGCAGGTCGTCGTGGATCAGCGAGTACGTGTGGATGAGCTCGAGGGCCGCGGCCGTCGGCAGCACCGTCGCCGGGTCGGCGCCGCGGCTGCGCGCCGTGCTCAACGTGAGCACCGGCCGGATACGCTTGCCGCCGGCGAGAAGGGAGTAGCGCATCGCCTCGATGAGCCGCGCGGCGCGCCGGTCGGCGCCGAAGTCGAGCGCTCCCAGGTACTCCTCGACGAGCGCCAGCAGATCGGCCGGATAGCCCTCCGCGGACCGGTGGCTCACGGCCGCGGCCTCACCCGGCGACGCGCCCGAGCTGCTCGAGAAGCCGGCCGGCTTCTTCGACCTGCTCGGTCGCGTGTTCGAGGAGCGTCATCTCCACTTCGGCGGACGACGACGCCGCGAGGCGCGGCTCGAGCTCCTCGAGCTGGCCGAGGATCTCGCCCAGACGCGCCAGCGCTTGCGCGCGCGAGAGAGCAGGGCCGGCCGGCGACGCGTCAGCCATCGTCCCCCTCCTCTTCCGGCTCGCCCTCTGCCGCCTCGTCTCCGTCGGCGCGCACGATGCCGCCGAGCACGCCGTTGACGAACGCGCCGGCCTCGTCGGTCGAGTAGCGCTTGGCGAGACGCACGGCCTCGTCGATGGCCACCTCGGGAGGCGTCGCCTCCGTCCGGATCTCCCACAGGGCCAGACGCAGGATGCTGCGCTCGAGAGGAGCGACGCGGTCGACGGGCCAGCCCCTGGAGTGCGCGCCGAGCACCGCGTCGAGCTCGTCCTTGGACGCCAGCACGCCGGCGACCGCCTTGATGGTGAACTCGTCGGGGGCGTAGCCCTCGCGCAGCCGCTGGCCGTTCACCAGTTCGGCCATGGAGAGGCTGGTGACTTCGGTCTGATAGAGGAGGAAGACCGCGTCGCGACGCGCCTGCTTACGACTGGGTCCGGCCGCCGCCACTGGGGATCGAGCGCTCCCCCGCCTCAGGCGGGTTCGATGGCGAAGAGCGGCTGGCCGTACTGTACCGTCTCGCCGTTCTCCACGAGGATCTCGCGGACGACGCCGGCGACGTCGGCCGTGAGCTCGTTCATCATCTTCATCATCTCGAGGATGCAGAGCGTCTGGCCGGCCTCGACCTCGTCGCCCACCTCGACGAACGACGGCGACTGCGGCGACGGCGAGCGGTAGAACGTGGCGACCCACTTCGACTTGACCAGGTGGTAGCCGTTCGTGCTCTCGTCGGCGCCTGCACCGGCGGCGGGAGCCTGCGGAGCCGCCGGAGCCGGAGCGGCTGCGGCCGCCGGCTCGACCCCTGCCTTGCGCACCGTGATCTTGAGGTCGCCCTCTTCGATGACGACCTCGTCCACCTCGCTCTCCTCGATCATGGCGAGGATGTCCTTGACGCGGTCGGCGCTCTGCTCGAGGAGAGCGGCGCCGGGCTGCGAGCTGATGTACTGGTCGTGGACGCCGAAGACGTCGGACTCGGGGCCGATGTGATGGCGCCCGAGGTAGACGCGCGCCGTCTGCGGGAACATCGCGTAGCTGAGGAGGTCCTCCTCCGAGCGCGCCAGTTCGCCGATCTCCTCGCGGTAGTCCTCGAGCGTCTCGTCGATGAGGTCGGCCGGGCGCACGCCGATCGGCTCCTCCCCCTCGAGGACGCGCATGAGCACCTCGCGCGAGACGGGCCCCGGGGCGGCGCCGTACTTGCCGCGCAGGTACTGCTTCATCTCGTCGGGGACGATGTGCCAGCGGCGGCCGGACAGCACGTTGAGCACGGCCTGGGTGCCGACGATCTGGCTCATGGGCGTGACCAGCGGCGGGAAGCCCACCTCGGCGCGCACGATCGGGATCTCCTCGAGCACCTCGGGCAGCCGGTCGAGCGCGCTCTGCTCGCTGAGCTGGCTCTCGAGGTTGCTGATCATGCCGCCCGGCACCTGGTGCGAGTAGACCTGCATGTGGGTGAGCGACGTGACGCCACGGTCCCAGCCGCCCTCCAGCCTCACCTTCTCGAAGTACTTGGCCATCTCGAACAGCTTCTCGAGGTCGAGGCCGCTGTCGTAGGGAGTACCCGTGAGCGCCGACACGACCATCTCGGTGGCCGGCTGCGAGTTGCCGAAGGCGAGCGGCACCGTGGCCGTGTCGATGACGTCCACCCCGGCCTCGATGGCCTTGAGGTAGGTCATCGGGGCGAGGCCGCCGATGTAGTGGCAGTGGAGCTGGATGGGCACCTTGAGCTCGGCCTTGAGGCGGGCGACGAGCTGCTCGGCGTAGAACGGCGAGAGCAGCGCCGCCATGTCCTTGATGCAGATGGAGTCGGCGCCCATGTCGACGAGCGCGTGGGCGGCGTCGACGTAGTGGTCGAGGGAGTGCACCGGGGAGATCGTGTAGACGACGGCGCCCTGGAAGTGCTTGCCGGTCTCCTTGATCGCCGCGGCGGCGGTCTCGTAGTTGCGGATGTCGTTGAGGGCGTCGAAGACGCGGAAGACGTCCATGCCGTTCTCCGCCGCCTTGTAGACGAACCGGCGCACGATGTCGTCGCCGTAGTGGCGGTAGCCGACGAGGTTCTGGCCGCGCAGCAGCATCTGCAGCGGCGTGCGCACGACGTGCTTCTTGATCAGGCGCAGACGCTCCCAGGGGTCTTCGTCCAGGAAGCGCAGCGACGCGTCGAACGTGGCGCCGCCCCAGCACTCGAGCGAGTGGAAGCCGATGGAGTCCATGAGCTCGAGGACGGGGATCATCTCGGACGTGCGCATCCGCGTCGCCCACAGCGACTGGTGCCCGTCCCGGAGGGTGGTGTCGGTGATGCCTACCTTGCGCGCGCGCATGACGTTGTCCCCGGGGCGCGCTCAGGCGCGGCCGAGGTACTCCCCGCTGCGCGTGTCGACCTTGATCTTCTCGCCCTCCTCGATGAAGAGCGGCACCTGGACGGTCGTGCCCGACTCGAGCGTGGCCGGCTTGGTGGCGCCCTGGGCGGTGTTGCCCTGGACCCCCGGGTCCGACTGCGTGATGGTGAGCTCGACGAAGTTCGGAGGCGCCACCTCGAAGGGTTGGCCGTTGAGGTACATCACTTCGACTTCCATGTTCTCGACGACCCACTTGAGGGCGTCCTGCGCCATGGAAGGCGAGACGGAGACCTGCTCGTAGGTCTCGTTGTCCATCAGCACGACCTCGTCCTCGGTCGCGTAGAGGAACGCCAGCTTGCGCGACTGGGTGTGCATGCGGTCGAACTTCTCGCCGGCGCGGAAGGTCTTGTCGAGCACCGCACCGGTGGCGATGTTGCGGACCTTGGTGCGCACGAACGCCCCGCCCTTGCCGGGCTTGACGTGCTGGAACTCGACGATGGTGAACGGCTGGCCGTCGATCTCGATGGCCATGCCCGACTTGAACTGGTTGGTGTTGACGACGTCTGCCATGTGGTCCTACTCAGGGGTCGTGGGACTGGTTTGCGCGGTAGTTCGCCATGATACAGCAAGGCCGCCCGTGCAGGCACGTCGGCCGGCGCACCGCTGCACCCGAGCGGCTCCGCCGATCATTGAGCGGCGCGCGTGCGGCGCCCCGCTCGTTGATTCCCCTGCGCCGGTCGAAGGGCGCGCCTCCGGCGCCCTCCGACCTAGCTCCGGCGATCAATCGACGACCTGGAGCTCCTTGGGATACGTCGTGAGCCGCTCACCGCCGCCGGCGGTGACCAGGACGGTGTCCTCGATGCGCACGCCCGCCAGGCCCTCGACGTAGATGCCAGGCTCGACGGTGCAGATCATGCCCGCCTCGAGCCGGTCGCCGCGCGTGCTGCCGAGCGAAGGCGCCTCGTGGACCTCGAGGCCCACGCCGTGGCCGGTGCCGTGACCGAAGCGATCCCCGTAGCCCGCCCCGTCGATCACGGCGCGCGCCGCCGCGTCCACGTCGTCGCGACCGTGCGCGCCGGCGCGCACGGCGCCGAGACCGGCCAGCTGCGCCGCGAGCACGACCTCGTAGATCGCGCGGAGCTCCGCAGACGGCTCACCGGCCGCGAAGGTGCGCGTGATGTCGCTGCAGTAGCCGTCCACCCGGGCGCCGGTGTCGACGACGACCAGCTCTCCGGCGCGGATGACTCGCTCGCCGGGCAGCGCGTGCGCCTGGGCGCCGTGATCGCCGGCGGCGACGATCGCGCCGAAGGCCTCGCCCTCCGCCCCCAGGCGGTGGTACTCGGCCTGGAGGTCCCACGCCACGTCGCGCTCGGCGCGGCCCACCAGGCCGCGAGCCACGACGAGGCCCACGGCCTCGTCGGTGACCGCGGCCGCCCGCCGCAGGACCGCGATCTCCGCCTCGTCCTTGACCGCGCGCAGCAGCGTGACGTCCTGGCGCACGTCGCGCAGCCCGCCGCGGTGCATGCGGCGCAGCCGGCGGTAGGACGCATGGCTGAGCTGGGCGCCCTGGTACCCGAGACGGGCGCCCTCACCGAGGACCCTGGCCGCCTCGCGCACGCTGTGCGCGAGCAAGGGCTCGGAGGTGACCTTGCTCAACTCGAAATCGGCCACTTCCTCATCCACCTGCACCCAGAAGCGCGAATCGGTGCAGAGCAGAGCGGCGCCGTGACCGACGACCAGCGTCGCGTCGTCGCCGCGGAAGCCCGAGAGATAGCGGACGTCGACGGGGTCCGTGACGAGGATCCCGTCGATCCTGAGCGCGTCCAGCATGCGGCGGCAGCGGTCGAGGCGGAGGTTCATGTCTGCGTTCTGCCGGCCGAGAGCTTCGCCAGAGCCTCCAGCGCGTCGAGATAGCCGGCGGCGCCCTTGCCGAACACGCGCACGTCCACCACGTCGGCGATCACCGAGATCCGCCGCCACTCCTCGCGGTTCTCGATGTCCGAGAGGTGCACCTCCGCGACCGGCGCCGCCACCAGCTCGAGCGCGTCGCGCAGCGCGTAGCTGTAGTGCGTCCAGGCGCCGGGGTTGATGATGGCCGCGTCCGCGTGGTCGATCACCAGCTGGTGCAGCTTCTCCACGAACTCGCCCTCGTGGTTGGTCTGGAAGCTGCGCACCGTGAAGCCGTGCGTCTCGCCATGGCGCGCGACGAAGGCCTCGAGCTCGGCGAGGGTCATGCTCCCGTACACTGCCGGATCGCGCCGGCCGAGCATGTCCAGGTTCACCCCGTGCAGGAGCCAGAGGGTCTTCAACGCTTTCGCAGCCACTCCACGACCTCCAGTTCGAGCGCCGGCGGGACGCGCACGCCGAGCACCGGAAAGCCGGTGCGGCGCAGCAGGACGTAGCCGACGCCGTCCTGCCCTGCCTTCTTGTCCCGGGAGACCAGCTCGCACACCTCCTGCGCGCGCACGCCGGTGAGGCGAGCCGGCAGGCCGAGGCTGTCGAGCAGTTCGTGAGCGGCCTGCTCGTCGGCCTCCGGGAGCCGGCAGAGCTCGCCGGACAGCCTCAGCGCCGCGTGCAGCCCCAGGCCGACGGCCTCCCCGTGAGAGAAGCGGCGGAACCCGGTGGCGGCCTCGATCGCGTGCCCGATCGTGTGCCCGAAGTTGAGCACGGCGCGGAGGCCGGCCTCGCGCTCGTCGCGCTCCACGACGCTGGCCTTGTACGTGATCGACCCGGCGACGAGCTCCTGCGTCACCGCCGCCGCGCTCAGCGGCGCGCGCGCAAGCTGCTGCACGCGCCGCAGCACGGCGCTCCCCGCGAGCAGTCCGTGCTTGGCCACCTCGGCGGCCCCGCAGCGCAGCTCACGCACGGGCAGCGTCTCCAGCGTGCGCAGGTCGGCGAGGACGAGGCTCGGCTGGTAGAAGCGTGCCCACGTAGTTCTTGCCGGCGCGGAAGTCCACGGCGACCTTGCCGCCCACCGAGGCATCCACCTGGGCGAGCAGCGTGGTCGGCACCTGCACGAAGCCCACGCCGCGCTGGAACGTGGCGGCGACGAAGCCGGCGAGGTCGCCGATCACGCCGCCTCCGAGCGCGACCACGGTGTCGCTGCGGCGCACACCGCGGTCGTACAGCACGCCGTACAGCTCTTCGGCGCGGGCGAGACTCTTCTCCTGCTCGCCCGCCGGCAGGATCACCTGTGAGGCGCTGAGGCCGGCCGAGATCAGGCTCCGCCGCGCCCGCTCGAGGTAGAGCGGCGCGACGTTGTCGTCGCAGAAGATGACGATCTGACCCTCGCCGCGCACACGGCGCACCGACGGCCCGAGCTCGTCCAGCACGTCGCGCCCGACGAGGATGGGATACGTGCGCGAGGCGGCGTGGACGGTGAGCCGCTTCACGAGCCGCCACCCGAGCGATGACCGGCGGCTCCCGTGCAGCTCCGGCGGCGACGCCGGCGAGCTCGGCGGCCACCGCGGCAGCGATCGCGGCAGGGGACCGCCCCGCGGTCTCGACCACCTCGGTCGCGACCGCGCGATACAGGGGCTCGCGTCCGGCGAGCAACTTCTTGAACGACTGCTCGTCGGCGGCGAGCGGTCTCACCCGCGGCCCCTCGCCGGCGACGCGCGCCCACAGTTCCTCGGACGGCGCGGCCAGCCAGACGACGTGCGGCAGGCTCTTGAGCGCCTCCCGCACGGCTTCGCTGAGCACGGCGCCGCCGCCGAGCGCGAGGACGCAGGGGCTGTCGGCGGCAGCCGAGATGGCGGCCGTCACGACGTCCGCCTCCAGCGCGCGAAAGCCCGCCTCTCCTCGTTCGGCGAAGATGGCCGCGATCGGGCCGGCGCTCGGCGACGATCAGGTCGTCGGTGTCGACGAAGGGAATGCCGAGCGCCGCGGCAAGCTCGCGCCCCACGGCGCTCTTGCCCGCCCCCATGAAGCCGACGAGCGCGACGGCCTGCGGCCGCCCGCGCTCCTCCGGACGGCCCGCCTGCGGGTCCTCGCTCATCATGCCGGCTCGCCGCGACCCGCCATGGCGCCTCAGCGCTCCAGGATGCGCCGCCGGTACTCGGCGGCCGCGGCGACGAGATCGTCGACCGTCGCGCCGCCGAACCGGTCCAGCGCGGCGTCGGCCAGGGTCAGCGCGACCACGGCCTCGAGGACGATGCCCACCGCCGGGACGGCGCAGACGTCGGAGCGCTCGAAGCGGGATTTCACCGGCTGGTGCGTACCCATCTCCACGCTGTCGAGCGGCGACGCCAGGGTGGAGATGGGCTTCATCGCCGCGCGCAGGACGATCGGCTGGCCCGTGGAGATGCCTCCCTCGATGCCGCCGGCGCCGTTGCTCGCGCGCACGTAGCCTCGAGCAGGATCGTGTGCGATCGGGTCGTGTACCTGACTGCCCGGCATGGTGGCGGCGGCGAAGCCCAGACCGAATTCCACGCCTACGATCGCCGGCACGGCCTGCACCGCGGCGGCGAGCCGGGACCGCAGACGGAGGTCGCCCTGGACGTAGGTGCCCACGCCGGGCGGATACCCCCACGCGAGCACTTCGACCACGCCGCCAAGCGTGTCTCCGGCTTCTGCGGCGGCGTCGATCGCCGCCATCATCCGGCGCCCGGTCTCTTCATCACGACAGCGCACCGGGCTCGCCTCCACGCGCTCGACCTCCCCCGGGCTCATCCCGGGCTCGGCCGCGACCGGACCGATCGAGACCACGTGACTGGCCACGGTGCAGCCCAGCGCCGCCAGAAGACCCTTGGCGACGACGCCACAGGCGACCTTGGCAGCCGTCTCGCGGGCGCTCGCACGCTCGATCACGTCCCGGATGTCGTCCAGCCCGTACAGAAGCGCGCCGCCAAGGTCCGCATGGCCCGGGCCGAGGCACGATGACCGCCTCGGCCGCCGGCGCCTGCCCTGCAGCCGGAGTATCCACCGCCAGGACATCGCCCCAGTTGGCCGCGTCACGGTTGGCGATGAAGAGGGAGATCGGCGCCCCCGTGGTGCGTCCGCGCCGAATGCCGCCGAGGACCTTCGCCTGGTCCTGCTCGATGCTCTGCCGCTCGCCGCGACCGTAGCCGCCTTGCCGGCGGCGCAGTTCCTTGTCGATGGCGGCGGGGTCGATCGCCAGCCCGGCCGGGCAGCCGTCGATGACGGCGGTCAGCCCCGGGCCGTGCGATTCCCCGGCGGTGAGATAGCGGAGTCTGCTCATGGTCCTACCTTATCCGCGCCGCGCGCGCAGGCCAAGGCGGGCACGAGACGGCGACGTGGCGTTCGCTGCTCCGCGCCGGCCAACCTGGGCGTAGGCGCGGCGGTCGGCGGGCCGCAGCCGTACGCGCGACGGGGCGGCCTGCGGCCGCCCCGTCGCCACCTCAACCGCTCTACGCACGCCTCACTTGATGATGACCTGGCCGGCGTGCAGCGTGAGCGTCTGGTCGCCGTGCATGATCGTGACGGTCTGGGCCTTCACGTTGATGGCGATGATCTCGATCTCGCCCGAACGAGGTCACGATGACGGCGCCGACCTGCTTGTCGGAGTAGGTCTTGCCGTCGACCTCGAACGTCACCACAGCGACTCCGTTCTGGCTGTTGATGCTGAGCACGCTGATGCGAGTGGGCAGTCCCGCTGCCGCCGCTGCCCCCACCCGTGCTCGAGGCGCCGATCGCGACGACGGAGATGTCGTAGGAGACGCCGCCTTCGAGGGTCACGCGCACCGCTTCGCCGAGGTTGACCGTGAACGACGTGTCGCCGTTCTCGAGCTTGCCGTCGATGACCTTGAAGGTGACGTCGCCGGACGGTGATGCCGGTGATGGTGAACGCGGCGGCCGAGCCGCCGGGGACCTTGTCACCCTGCATCACGTTGTACGTCGTCCCGTCCACCTTGACCTTGGCCGAGAGACTCGACGGCTCGGACGTGCTCGTCGGATTCGGGCTGGGCGTCGACGTGGAACTCGCCCCTGGTGTCGGGAACGGGATGAACGGGTCCTTGCTCGTGAACTTGTCGAGCATCGGCTGCTCCTTGGCCGGATCGGCGGCCGCGAGCTCGGCCGCCGAGGTGTCGGAGTAGACGCCGGTCGCGACGACTTTGTCGCCGGCCGACGAGGCCGTGACGCCCGAGGTCCCCGCGCCGCTGTTGGACAGCGCGACCGCGAGCGCGAGCGCCGCGCCCACGATCAGCGCGATCGCGATGTAGGTGAGCACGCGCCGGTTGTTGCTCATTGCGCACCTCCCGCAGCCGCCGAGGCTTGCGCCACGCCGCCCCACAGATAGGCGTTCAGGCCGATCGTCACCGCGAGCTCCGGTGACCCGCCCGAGGTCGTGCTGGTGGAAGCCGTCAGGCTGAGCGTCGTGACCTGGAGCAGCCGGCCGGTGACGCGGAAGCTGGCGTTGCGGAAGGCCACGTACTCCTCCAGGCGATACAGGAAGTCCTCGACGTCGAAGTAACGGCCGCCGACCTGAAGCGACACCGTCTGGACACCGAACGGCGTGCCGGTGGCCACGGTTCCGCGCGTGATACTGGTGACGGCGACCCCGGACGCCTCGGCCGTCTTCGTCAGCTCGATGATAAGACCCGGGATCCCCTCACTCTCGGGGAGCATCTTCCCGAGGCGCACGATCTCGGCACGCGACTGCGGCGCGGTCTTCTTGTAGGACTCCAGCTTGACGACTTCCTGATTGGCCACGTCCAGTGCGCTCTGCGCAGACTGGACTTGCTGATCGAGGTCGTTGAGCTTGGTCTGCGTGGGACTGAAGAGGAGAAAGTACCAGGCGACGATGAGGACGACCGCAACGACGGCGGTGATGATGTAGATCTCCCTGCCCCGGGCCAGCCTCATGGCGCCACCCCCGTTGCAGCGTGGTGGTGGGTGGCTGCGTGGTGTACGGCCGCAGCGCCGCCGTGACCGTGAACGTGGTGTACGTCACCGTCGGCGCAGAGCTCGCCGTGGTGGTAGCTGCTTGTAGCGGCTGCCTCCGTGGAGCTGGTCAGAGTGATGCCCATGAGCTGCGGAATGAGCCCAAGTCGGGTCATGAACTCCGCCACATCGCGGTGATTCTCCGTCTGCCCAGTGAACGTGACATCCGTGCTCGTACTCCCGACAGCGGGCGCAGCTGCCGCGGCCGCGGCCGCCCCTGGCAGCATCGCCGGAGGTACCGTCGCCGTCAGCGTCTGCAGCCGGACGTTCTCCGGAATGACGAGGCTGAGCTCCTGCAGCAGGATCGAGAAGGGGACCGAGGACTGGTAGATGCCCTTCGCAGTCTCCGTCATCGCCGTGCGCTGCGCCTGGAGTGCGGCATAGGGACTCAGCTCGACGATCTTGGCCTGGACGACAGCCGTCTCGGCCTGGATCGCGGCGAGCTCATCCTGCTTGGCGCCCACGTCGCTGTTGTACTTGACGTACACGAGACCGAGAACGACGACGATCGCGACCAGGATGAGGATCGCCCAGATGAGGCCCCGCTCGCGCGATGCCTTGACGCGTTCCTCCTGCGGCAGCAGGTTGATGCGCTTCATGGCCTACTCCTCATCTTCGAAGGCAAGGCCGAGGGCGATCGCCAGACGAGGCGCGACCAGCTCGAGCTCCGGCTGCGGGAGCTTCGACTTGTTCTCGGCGATGAACTGCAACGGGTTTCCGAGAGCGACCGGCAGATGCAGGGCACCCGCGAGGTAGTCGCACATGTTGCGCGTGAGTGCGCCCTCGCCGCTGATGAGGATGCGCGCGATGGGCGCGTCCTGCTGCAGCGAGTGGTAGTAGTCGATCGAGCGGCGGATCTCGTCGGCGAACGACTCGCAGGTGGAGTCGAAGACCTCGTGGACCTCGCCCACCGTGGCCGCCTCGAGGTCGGCCGCCGACGCGGCACTGCCGCTGAGGCCGACGGTGAGCCGCAGGAGGTCGGCCTCCTGACGGCTGAGGCCGCGATTCTGCATGACGGCCTGGACGAGCGTCTCGTAGCCCAGGTTCACCACGCGCGTGAACTGCGGCACGCCGCCCGAAGCGACGACGATGTTGCTGATGCCGGCCCCGATGTTGATGAGCGCGCTCGCTCCGTCGGCCTGCGGCGCACCCTGGTCGACGAACGCGACCGGCGGCGCCACGGAGCGCATCAGCGCGAACGCCTGAAGGTCGATGCCGCTGACGGTGAGGCCCGCCTTCTTGGCGACCTGCATGAACTGGTCGATCATGTCGCGCTGAGCGGCCACGATGAGGACCTGCTGCCGTCCGCCCCCCTCGCCCTCGCCCGGGGTCGTCGAGAGGACCTGGAAGTCCAGGATCGCTTCGTCGAGCGGGATGGGGATGGATTCCTGAGCCTGGAACTCGATGGCGGCGCGGAGTTCCTTGGGATCGATGATCGGGAACTCCATGGTGCGCACGACGATCTTCTGGTTGGCGACGCCGACCGAGAACCGCTTGCCGGTGAACCCGGCTGCCTTCCAGAACGTCTTGAGCTCGGCCGCGAGCCCCTCGACGTCGACGACCTCGCCTTCGAACATGAGCCCGTCGGGGAGCGCTCGCGCCGAGACCGCCATGAGCGTGTGGCCCTGACGGCCAGTCTTGATTTGGGTACCGACCATCGAAGCCTGTTCGATGTCGATACCGACGCGCACCGCGTTCATGGCCATACTCGCCCCTCAGCTTGCCTTGCCCTAGCGCCAGTGTCGGCACCCTTGCGGGATACCTTTAGGCACTCGTTTCGACGACTTGGGATGTACTCCCTGCCCCACCACTCGAAGGAACGCTAATCTCTCACAAAGAGAGTACTGCGTACAGAGGGTTCGCCTTCCGGTTCGGCCATCCTGCATGATCAGCTACCCCACGCCACGAGCGTCGGCAGGGCGGCGCCGGGAAGAGGGTACTCCCGCCACGAGGACGCTGTGACGACACTCGCGGGCGCGACGACGCTCAGACTGCCCGCGTGCAGCGCGCCCTGGATGACGACGGGCCCACGCACCTCCAGGCGCCCACTGACCACAAGCGCGCCGGCGAGCATCAGCGTCTCGTCGGGGCTGCCGATCACGGCGTCACCTTGCACGACGATCAGCAGGCGGCCGGCATCAGGCGCCGGCGAGCCCTCGATGGTGACTTCGTCCATCGGCGGGATCAGGAGGCACCGCCCACCGGCAAGACCGTCTGCGTCAGCCGGCGGAATCTCATCCAGTCGGAGAACCGATCGCTCAGCGCCGGTCCCGGGTGCGCCGCCTCCGACTCCGCCGCCAGCAGGAACTCCACGCTGGGGCCGGCCAGCCACGCTTCCGGGACCGGTAGACCTACGTGCCGGTCGGTGTCATCGGGAAACTCACCCGTCCCGCCGGGTTCGTGGATCTCGACGCCTCGGGCGAAGATGCCGGCGCCTCCATGCACAGCGGCCGCCGTGAACGACGTCTCCGCGGACAACGTCGGCGGGAGCCCCAAGGGGCGTCACTGAGCCGGGGCCGGCGACGAACGTCACGTTCTCGCGCCCCCGAAGGCACCCGCCGAGATAGACGCCGCTTCCGACAACGGTGAGCGGCGCGGAGATGTCGGCATCCGCGACACAGGTCACGCCCATCGCCCACGGCTCGGTGCGCAACTCGAGGAGGACGTCTTGCCGGCGGCTGCCTCGTCCCGCGGAAGTGACGAGCTGTGCAGCGATGCGAGGCCAGGCCTGTCCCGCCACCGGGAGAGCCGCAGTCCATGAGACCCCCCACGACTCGCGAGTGGCGAGGTCGCCTCCCGTCTCAGTGCCGGTCGTCGCCGACGGCCGCCAGCGAAGAGCGCGCGTCGCCGCCGACAGCGCTTGCCCCTCCGCGGCGTCAGCCCGCCAACCCGCCGCGTCGGCGCCCTCCACCACCTGCAGACTGTGCACCGCGCCGACTACGACGAGCGCGAACGTGGCCGCGAGCACCATGACCAGCAGAACGGCCAGCATCGCGTAACCGTCCGACAGCCGCTGCCGCGTCATGAAGGGCCCACCGAAGTCTCGAGGGATCTCCGAGCGGTCGCCGAGCCGACGGTGGCCTCGAGGGCAACATGGACTGCCCGGACCGCGCTCCAACGGGACGATGTCATGTCTCCACCGTCGACCAGCGAGCCGTCCGCGAGGGCGTACGCGACGTCGAACCGGACGACATGGTCCGCGAGGTACGTGCCGGACGCGTTCCTCCACACGACGCCGCGTGCCGGATCCCAGACGATAAGGACCGCCTCGGGCGCGCCGGCGACGTGGTCGTGCAGAAGCGCGAGCGACCGCGAGGGATCGCGGCCCGAAGGCGGCTCGACCACGCCGACGCCGGCGTAGATGTCGGCGGCGACCGCGCGTGTCACCGCGGCGGCGAGCGTCGCGGCCTGCGCTCCTTCGTCGGCGCCGTCCGCGAACGCCCCGATGTTCCACAGCCAGGCATAGGCAGCGCTCAGGATCACGGCCGCGATGCTCGCGCCGATCAAGAGCTCGATCAGCGTGAAGCCCCGAGTCCGCCGGCGCGCCGTCACATGTCCCGCCCTCGAGATCATTCTCCCGCACCGGCCGTCGGCTGGACGTCGATGGGTGCGCTCGAAAGCGCCGTTCGCGAGAAGCGCACGATGCGCCCGCTGCCCGCCACGCTCAGCGTCAGCGACAGCGTCGGCGCAGGCGGCGCCGTCGCAGCCACCATGTCCCAGCCGCCCAGGGCCTCCGCGCCCAACTCCGGGCCGTTTGGACCGGCGAGAAAGCGCGCCACGCACTTGACCTGCACCCCTTCTTCACTCAGCAGCGTCACAAAGGAGCCGGCCGGCTCCTCCTCCCCAACGGCGGCCGCAATGTAGCGGGCCTCCGGGATGTTCTGCGCAGGAGTCCGCGTGCGGAAAGACGGCCGCGATCAGGTCACCCGCATGGGTGTCAGACTCATTCGCAGCCTGCGGATACGAGCTCGCACAGTACGGCAGCAGGCGCAGTCGTTGGGCCACCTGGCGCACCGCTCGGTCGGCGTCCATGCTCCTCTCCAGCCGTGCCCCCGCCCGCGACACGTTGACCACACAGAACGTGACTGCGGCGATCGTCAGGAGCAGAATCCCGCCAGCGACCACCACCTCCAGCAGCGTGAAGCCAGCGCTGCCGCCTCGCGCAAGCCTGGACTGAACGTTCAGGCGCATCGCACGCATCCCGACAACTGGACGGTGACCGTGCGCAACGTCGTCACACCCTCCACGCTGAAGTGGCCGGCGCGAGGGCTCGACGACCCCGGCAGGCACGCCCACCCCCGGCCACTGAACTCGATGACGCCGTTCGGATACGTGCTCGTCGACATGCGCTCCGAGGCGCCCGCTCATGAGTGATTCCTGGCCGATCGTCACCAGATAGCAGCCATTGGCGTCTACCTCGACGCGCACGGACGCCGACCGGCTCTGCGCCTCTGCCTGCGCCGCGCGAAGGACCAGTGCGAGCCTGCGCGCGCCCTCGGCACTCGAGACGACAGAGCCGACGTGCGCTGCGCTGGGGACCGCGATCGCCGCGAAGATGGCGACGACGGCCATGACCGTCACGAGTTCGAACAGCGTGGATCCCCTCTGTCGGTTCATCGCGGCCTCCGGCCCGGCTCCTGCCGGCCCCCTGCGGACCGGCGAGACAGCAGGAGGCTATCGGGCGAGGACGCGTGAGCACGAGGATGACGTAGACGCCGCGCGGATGACGTTGGGGCTGACGTCACCCCCCTGGGCGAAGCCGTGGCAGCGGTGGGCCGTCGGCCGGCCCACAGACGCGATCAGCGCCCGAGTGCCAACCTCAGATAGGCGTCGATGAGAGGCGTACCGGCGAAGAGCGCGACGACGGCTCCGGCCGCCAGGAACGGCCCGAAGGGGATCGCCGTCTTGCCGTCGCCCTTGCTGGCGGCGACGATCGACCACTCCGATGATCGCCCCGCTCAAGAACCCGATGAAGAGCGCCGGGATCACGGCAGCGCCCAGGTAGATTCCCATGCAGAGCGCAAGCTTCACGTCGCCGAACCCCATGCCCTCGACGTGCCGCACGCGGTAGTACACCTCGCTGATCAGGAACAGGAACCCCGCTGCGCCCGCGCCGGCGACCAGCCACTCCCACCACGGCCCGTCGCCGAAGAGGATCATGAGCGGGACCCCGGCTGCGGCGACCGGCAGGATGATGACGTCCGGGATGATGCGGATCTCGAGGTCGACCTGGCTGACGAGCACGAGCGCCGAGACGAAGAGCAGGTGCGGGATGAGCACCCAGCTGAGGCCGTCCATGAGAACGACGCCGACGTAGACGGCGGCCGTGAGCGCCTCGCCGACCGGGTAGCGCCAGCTGATCGGCGCGCCGCAGTCGCGGCAGCGCCCGCGCAGCACGCAGCCAGCTGACCACGGGGACGTTGTCGTAGGCGCGGATCTGGTGGCCGCACTGCGGGCAGTGCGAGCGGCCCTGCGAGATGCTCTCGTGGTGCGCCAGCCGCCACGCCCACGCGTTCAGGAAGCTGCCGATGAGGAGGCCGTAGACGGCCGCGATCGACCACGAGCAGGCGCAGTCACAGCCCGCGCTCGTCACTGATACCCCTTGAAGAGCTCCGCGATCAGCGCGTCGAAGTCGGCCTTCGGCATCGTGCCGTAGAGCGGCGCCAGCGGCCTTCATGCGCGCCTGCCTTCTCCTTGGCAGGATGCGGTCGAGCCCGTCGACGGCCTTCTGTCGCGAGTACTTGTCGCCGGCCGGGTACACCTGGCCCCACATGACGATCGCCTTCTCGCGTCTCGCCGCCCTTGGCCAGCAGGACGGCGGCGAGCCGCTGCAGAGTAGGCAGGGCTCCCCGGGATCGCGGCGGCCTTCTGTACCACTCCGCGGCGATGCGATGTCCTTGTTCTTGTTGCTCGCGAACGTAC
This sequence comes from uncultured Thermoleophilia bacterium, assembly GCA_963739595.1. Lineage (GTDB taxonomy): Bacteria > Actinomycetota > Thermoleophilia > UBA2241 > UBA2241 > CAIXSE01. Next base: position 43,077 of record CAVUBA010000027.1, on the reverse strand, counting down.
TGTACGCGAAGAAGCCGAGATAGGCCGGGAAGTGCCAGTCGCCCGGGTTCTCCTTGAAGCCCTTGCTGCAGGATCTCGTAGCTGACGTCCGGGCGCCCGGCGTCGATCAGCGCGAAGGCACCGAACAGGTAGGCCCGCGTGAAGTGCGGGCTCAGTGTCGTGACGAGATCGAGCCATCGCCGGCAGTGAATCGAGCCGGCCGTCGCTCGTCACGTGCTCGCCGTAGTACTGGACCATCATGAGGTAGTAGGCGTCGGCGATGGACGTGCGGAAGCTCGGCGAGAAGTCGAGGAAGAACTTCGGGCGACGGCACGAAGACGTTGGGGTTGGCCGGCGCCCGGGCCGGCCGGGTCACCTGGTAGGCCACGACGCCGGCGGCGCAGGCCACGACCACGAGCGACTGGCGACGACCCGCCGCAGCACGTCAGAACTCCTTGCGGCGGAACACCACGGCCGCAAGCGCCAGCACCACGACCACGTAGGCCAGGAGATACGCGACCCACAGCCGATCTGGCCCCACGCCAGGGTCTGCTCCCCGACGACGCCGGCCTTGACGTCGACGGCAGAGAGGTTGGGGATGATGACGTACACGACCCACGAGAGCGCCTCGGTGATGGCGTTCTTGCCGAGGCGCGTCAGCGAGAGCACGTTGTGGCTCAGCTGCCCGGCGACGAAGACGCAGATGCCGAGGACGCTCGCGAGGATCGCCGAGCCCGAGCGTCGAGAAGAAGATCGTCACCGCCATGACGGCCAGCAACTGCACGTAGATCATGAGCACGGCGACGAGCACCATGCCCGAGGCGTCGCCGGCCACGATCCACACGAGCAGCGAACAGGAACAGGCCCATGCCGGCCAGCACGACGCGCCATCGTGCCGCAGAGGCCGAAGAACTTGCCGCCGATGAACGCCGCCCGGCTCACCGGCTTGGAGAAGAGCACGAAGACGGTGCGCTTCTCGACCTCCTTGTGCACCAGGCCGGCGGCGACGAACACGGCGACGATGAGTCCGAAGAACGTCACGGCCACGAGGCCGAAGTCCTTCATCATGCGGCCCTGCTCGCCGAGGCTGATGCTGCCGAGCCAAAGTCCGCCGACGATCATCACGAGCGCGAACACGACGATGACGGCCAGGACGCGGTCGCGGATCGTCTCCTTGAACGTGTTCATCGGCGATGGCGATGACCTGGTTCACGCCGTCACCACCTTCATGAAGAAGTCCTCGAGGGTCGGCGCCTCCGGCCAGGGCCTCGTCGACGGTGCCGCTGCCAGACCACGCGACCCGTCGCGCATGATGGCGATGCGCGTGCACAGCTCGTGCACGTCGCTGAGGATGTGCGAGTTGAACAGCACCGTCTTGCCGCGCTCGTGCAGCTGCTCGATGATGCGCTTGACCTCGACCCGGCCGACCGGGTCGAGGCCCGTCATCGGTTCGTCGAGCAAGCACGAGCTCCGGGTCGTTGACCAGCGCCTGGGCGATGCCGACACGCTGCAGCATCCCCTTGGAGTACTTGCGCAGGTGCGTGTCCGCGGCGTTCTCGAGGCCGACGTCGCGGAGGAGGCGTCTCGACGCGCTCGCGCCGCTGTCGGCCGCGTCGAGGCCGAAGAGGCGGGCGCAGAAGTCCGAGGAACTCGCGCCCGGAGAGATAGTCGTAGAAGTACGGGTTCTCGGGCAGGTAGCCGACGCCGCGAGGCCCGCCACGCCCAGCTCGACGGAGCCCGATGTCGGCCGCATGAGCCCGAGGGCGACCTTGACGGTCGTCGTCTTGCCGGCGCCGTTCGGCCCGAGCAGGCCGAACACGTCGTTCGGGCCGCACCTCGAGGTCGACGCCCTTGAGGATCTCGACCGTCTGCCGGCGGAAGCCGACGTGGACGGTCTTGTGAAGGTCGCTGACGCGCAGCGCGCTGTGCCCGGTCACGCGCCGCCCCGCCTCACGGAGCCGTCATGACCGCGCCGCTCTTGCCGTGGCCGACAAGGCTGAAGGTCGCGCCGACCGAGGTGTACACGATAGTTGCCCTTGGTCGCCCCCTCGGCCATGTCGGCCGCGGTCGACGACCAGGGGTTCTTCGGCCAGTTGTCGACGTACGTCACGCCCGATGGCATCGATTAGCGTCGCCTTGCTCGACCGCGCCCGTGGCCGGATACGTGTCGCCGTGATCGACGGCGTAGCTGGCGATGCCCAGCTCGATGTTGTGGACGCCGCCCTTGACGGCCGACGTCCTTGGCCTTGTCGCGCTGGTTCAGGAACATCGGGATCGCGATCGCGGCGAGGATGCCGATGATGATGATCACGATCAGCAGCTCGATGAGGGTGAAGCCCTCGCTGCTTCATGCGCCTACCGTCTCATGTGCTCGATCATCGTCCTCTCCTCAACCGCCGAGGGCTCTCCATAGACCGAAGCCCGCGGCTCGCATCCTGCAACCACAGGCTGCGAGGTGAGTCTTCTCAGGCGGCAGCCCAGCCGACTCCGAGAGTCCTGTGGCTTTGCGCCCCACCCTCGCAAGTGGTTTGCCCTTTGCGCCTCCACACTCACTCTGCCCAGTAGCCTGTTCGCTAGACACGCGCGAATCCTTGACGGCGCCCGATCGCGTTTCGGCCCGCCACTCTTGGCGCCGTGACAGAAGGCGACGACCGGGGGCCGCTTCGCAGCAGCCCCCGGTCGTCGCATGCCGTCAAGAAACGTAAGACTCAGATCACGGAACGGTGATGATTCCTGCCGCTCTTGCCGTAGCCGATCAGCTGCGAAGGTGGTCGACGCGCCACCGCCCGACGTAGTTGTAGTTGCCCTTGACGCACGAACCCGCTTGGGCCATTGCGCCGTTCGTCCAAGGGTTCTTCGGCCAGTTGTCGACGTAGGTCGCCATGGCGCGCGCTGGTCACCGTACGGTCGGATACAGGTCGTTGTTGTCGACGGCGTAGCTCTGGACGCCGATCTGGATGCTGTGGACGCCTTCCTTGACGGCCGACGTCCTTGGCCTTGTCGCGCTGGTTGAGGAACATCGGGATCGCGATCGCGGCGAGGATGCCGATGATGATGATCACGATCAGCAGCTCGATGAGGGTGAAGCCCTCGGCTCTTGCGGAACCTCTTCATGTGCCTACTCCTCTCGTCTCTCTTGTCACTTGCTGACTTGCCAGACTTGTGGTTGCGAATACTACGACGGTTGCGAGCATTCTCCTCCACATTCCGTAGCCTGAGCGCAGGAATCCTGCGAGGCTCAGTCTCTGGGGCTTCAGGCTGCGAGGTGATGACTCTCTTGGCGGCAGCCCAGCCGACTCCGTGAGTCCTGTGGCTTTGCGCCCCACCCTCGCAGATGGTTTGCCCTTGTACGCCTTCTGTCCCTATCGTGCCTCCTCTTGCGAATCCTAGACACCTATCTCGGCAAGCAGGCCAAACCCTTTAGCCCCACACACAGGTTGCCCCTCTTGGATCGCTCCGGACTGGAACAAACGTCTAGAACGTGCCTAGAACACCTTCCTGCCGAGGACCTCTTTGAGCCGGCCGAGCGCCTTGATCGACTCGCGCGAGACCTTCTTCTGCGTGAGCCCCATCTCCTGGGCGACCTCGCTCTGCGTGAGGTCCTTGAAGAACAGGAGGTAGATGAGCCGCTTCTGGAAGGCCGACAGCCGGTCCATGGCCGCGTACAGGGCTATCTTGTCCTCGATGGGCAGCGCGAACGACGTCGGGCGGAGGGAATGCAGGAGGTGCGGATCGGCCCCCGCCTGCAGCTCACCGCTCGTGAACGGCTCGTCCTGGCTGTGGAGTTCGATGCGCGAGTAGAGGTTCATGACCTCGAGGATGCCGTCCTCGTTGATGTTGAGCGCCTTGGCGAGCTCGGCCACCTCCGGCGGCCGGCCCAGCTTGTGCATGAGCTCGTTCGACTTGTCCTGGATCTGCTGGTACACCTTCTTGACCCAGCGCGGCTGCCGCATGAGCAGCGAGTCGCGCAGATGGTGGCGCAGCTCGCCGTCGACGATCGCCGTGGCGTAGGTGCTGAAGCGCACGCCACGGCCACCGTCGAACCGCTGCGCCGCCTTGATCAGCCCCAGGTTCGCGACCTGCAGCAGGTCCTCGTAGGGTTCGCTGGCGTACGAGAACCGCTTGAGGATGTGGTGCAGCAGGTTCTGATTGCGACGCACGATCTCGTCGAGCGTCGCCGCCGATCGCGTCTCCGCATAGACGGCGAGGAGTTGCTCGTTCTCCACGCCTCTGGCCCCCGGAGTTACTTGACGATGTTCATCATGTTGAAGATCGGCAGGTACATCGAGATGACGACGGTGCCCACGATCGCACCGACGCCCGAGCATCAGGATCGGCTCGAGGATGGACGTCAGCGACTTGACCGCCGCATTGACCTCGTCCTCGTAGAAGTCGGCGATCTTGGACAGCATGGCGTCGAGCGAGCCCGTCTCCTCTCCGACCGAGATCATCTGGGTGACCATGGCCGGGAAGACCGAGACCTTCGTCAGCGGCTCGGTGATCGACTGCCCCTCCTTGACGCTCTCCTGCACCTCGACCATGGCGTCCTCGATCACGACGTTGCCGGCCGCCTGGCCGGTGATCTCGATGGCCTGCAGGATGGGGACGCCGGAGGTGATGAGCGTCCCCAGCGTGCGCGAGAAGCGCGCCACGGCGAGCTTGCGGACGATCTCGCCGATGCCCATGGGGATGTGCAGCTTGAAGCGGTCCCACACGTGCGTGCCCCGGTCGGTGTGCTTGAGCCGGATCAGGCCGTAGATGACGGCGATGATGACGACGAGGATGATGATGTTCAGCGGGAACGACAGCATGGCGTCTGAGATGCCCACCATGATGCGCGTGAGCATCGGCAGCTTGGCGTTGCCGAGGTCCTTGTACATCGCCGGCGAAGATCGGGATGAGGAACAGCACCATGCCGATGAGCACGATGATGGCGAACGAACCGATGAGGACCGGGTAGACCATCGCCGACTTGACCGCGCGGCGGATCTGGTCCTCCTTCTCGAGCTGCTCGGCCAAGCGGTTCAGCACCTCGTCGAGGATACCGCCGAGCTCGCCGGCGCGGACCATGCTCACGTACAGCCTGCTGAACACCTTGGGGTGCTTCTCGAGCGCGTCCGAGAGCGCGATGCCGGCCTCGACGTCGGCGCGCACGTCGGTGATGACCTTGGCGAGCTTCTTGTTCGGCGTCTGCTCCTCGAGGACGTACAGGCAGCGCAGCATCGACAGGCCGGAGTTGACCATGGTCGCGAACTGGCGCGAGAACACGGTGAGGTCCTTGGCCTTGATGCGGCCGCCGATCTGGATCTGAGCCAAAGCCCTGCTTGACCTCGTTGAGGTCGAGCACGGTCAGACCCTTGCTGCGCAGGGCGGCGGCGACGGCGGCCTTGCTCTCGCCCTCTATCTCCCCGGCGGCCTTGCCGCCGCGCGCGTCGAGCGCTTTGTACGCGAAGTTCGTCATTGCCTCTCCCACGACCCTCTGACGGCCGGCTGACCGGCGCGCCTGTTGACGACTGGCGTTGCTACCCTGTCTTTATCGGCCTGTGCCGCGATTCCTGCAGCGCTCAGCGGCCGGCGGCCGCGGCGGTCGGCTGGCCCAGCAGCCGCTCGAACTCCGCAGGGGTGCTCGAGCGGTTCTTGGCCAGCTCCCGGGTGATGATGCCGCGGCGCACGAGGTCGGCCAGCGCCGCGTCCATGGTCTGCATGCCGAACGCGGTGCCCGTCTGCATGGTGGAGTAGATCTGGTGCGTCTTGCCCTCGCGGATGAGGTTGCGCACGGCCGGCGTCGGGACGAGCAGCTCGCAGGCGACGCAGCGGCCGCGGCCGTCGCGCGTCGGCAGGAGCTGCTGCGTGCAGACGCCCATCAGCGTGGTCGAGAGCTGTACGCGGACCTGCTCCTGCTGGTACGGCGGGAACACGTCGATGATGCGGTCGATGGTCTGCGGCGCGTCCTGGGTGTGCAGCGTCGCGAACACGAGGTGCCCGGTCTCCGCCGCGGTGAGGGCGGTGCTCATCGTCTCGGTGTCGCGCATCTCGCCGACGAGGATGATGTCCGGGTCCTGGCGGAGCACGCTCTTGAGGGCGCGGTTGAAGCTCTTGGTGTCCGCGCCCACCTCGCGCTGGTTGACCATGCACTTCTTGTGCCGGTGGAGGAACTCGATCGGGTCCTCGATGGTCATGATGTGCTCGTCGCGGGTCTCGTTGATCTCGTCGATCATCGCCGCGAGCGTGGTGCTCTTGCCCGAACCGGTCGGCCCGGTGACGATGACGAAGCCGCGCGGCTTGCGCGTCAGGTCATGCAGCGCCGGCGGCAGGCCGAGGTCCTCGAGCTTCTTGATGTTGATCGGGATGAGCCGGAACGCCGCCCCCAGGCTGTTGCGCTGGAAGTAGGCGTTGACGCGGAACCGGGCCCGGCCGGGGACCGAGTACGAGAAGTCGATCTCCCACTCGTTCTCCAGCCGCTGGCGCTGGTCCTGCGACAGGATCGAATAGATGAGCTCCCGCGTGTCGTTGGCCGAGAGGCGCGGGTAGTCCAGACGCTCCAGCTGGCCGTTGATGCGGATGATCGGCGGCGACCCCACCGTGAGGTGCAGGTCGCTCGCGTCTCGCTCGAGCACTTCGAGAAGGACGTCGACCAGATCCATGTTCACTTCCTCGCCAGGGTTGCCAGATCAGATGATCACGCGGGCGATCTCCTCGACGGAGGTCATGCCCAGTAGGACTTTGTCGATGCCGTCTTCGCGCAGTGACTTCATCCCCTCTGCCGCTGCCACACGGCCGATCTCGTCGGCGCTCTTGCGCTCGACCGTGAGCCGGCGGATCGCCTCGCTGACGATCATCACCTCATACATCCCCAGCCGGCCCCTGTAGCCCGTATTGTTGCACCTCGAGCAACCTTTCGCACGGTAGAGGACGACGTCATCCCGGTCACAAACCTCCGGCGGGAAGTCGTTCTTGCGCAGCATCTCCCGCGTCGGCGTGTACGGCTCCTTGCAGTGGGAGCACAGGCGCCGGGCGAGGCGCTGGGCCAGCACGGCGTCGACCGCGGAGGACGTGAGGAAGGGCTCGATGCCCATCTCCGTGAGGCGCGACAGCGCGCCGGGGGCGTCGTTGGTGTGCAGCGTGCTGAGCACGAGGTGGCCGGTGAGCGCCGACTCGATGGCGATCAGCGCCGTCTCGCGGTCGCGGATCTCGCCGACCATCACGATGTCGGGGTCGCAGCGCAGGATCGAGCGCAGCGCGGCGGCGAACGTCATCCCCGCGCGCGTGTTCACCTGGACCTGGTTGATGCCCGTGAGGCGGTACTCGACCGGGTCCTCCACGGTGATGATGTTCTTCTCCGGGCTGTTCAGGATGTTCAGCGCCGCGTACAGCGTCGTCGACTTGCCCGAGCCGGTCGGCCCCGTGACCAGGATCGCGCCGTAGGGCTTCGTGAACGACTTCTGGAAGCGCTTGAGCGCCTTCTCGGCGAAGCCGAGGTCCTCGAGGTCGAGCATGACGTTGGACTTGTCGAGGAGGCGCATGACGATCTTCTCGCCGTAGACGGTCGGCAGCGTGGCGACGCGCATGTCGATGGGCTTGCCGCCGACCATGAGGCCGATGCGCCCGTCCTGCGGCACGCGGCGCTCGGCGATGTCCAGCTCGGCCATGATCTTGAGGCGGCTGATGACGCCCGACTGCATGCGCCGCGGGATCGACATGATCTCGTGCAGCACGCCGTCGATGCGGAAGCGCACCATGAGCTCCTTGGCCTGCGGCTCGAAGTGGATGTCGCTCGCGGCGTCGTCGACCGACTGGGCGATGACGGAGTTCACGAGCTTGACGATCGGCGCCTCTTCGGTGGCGTCGCGGATGTCGGTGAGTCGAGTCTTCGTCGAGCTCACTGCCGCCTCGTCGGGACTCACCGACCTCCGCCCTCGTCGCGATAGATCTTGGCGATCGCCCCGAAGACGTCCTCCTCGCTGGCGATGGCGGGCTGGATCTGGAAGCCGGTGATGATCGCGAGGTCCTCCTGCGCCGGCAGGTTCTGCGGGTCGATCATCGCCACCAGCAGCGTGTTGTCGTCGAGGAAGCGCACCGGGACGGCGCCGTAGCGGCGCGCCAGCTTCTCGTCGATGTAGGCGGTCGCGGCGCCGTCGAAGCGCGTCGACGTGAGGTCGAGGAAGCTGACGCCGAACTTCTGCGCCAGAGCCTTGGTGAGGTCGAGTTGCGTGACGATGCCGTCCTCGAGCAGCAGCTGGCCCAGCCTCTTGCGCGTCTCCTTCTGGCGCCCGAGCGCGCTCTCGACCTGCTCGTCGGTGACGAGGCCCATCTCCTTGAGGAGGTCGCCGAGGCGCAGCTTGCTGGTGCGCTGGCTGCGGACGATCGCCTCGAGGTCGTCGGTCTCGACCCGCGCCCAGGCCGGAGTGGCCGGAGAGCGACGGCTCGACGAACGCCGGCTCTGCCGGAGCGCTCGCCGTCGCGGGCGCGACCGGCTCGAGGGCGTCGACATCCGCCGTCGCCGCCGCCGTCGTCGCTCAGGAACTCGTCGACGCCGTCGGCGGCGGACGCACGCGCCGGCGGCGGCTCGGGATCGTAGGGCTCGACGGGATCGACGATCGATTCCACCCCTTCTCCTCCGCGGCCGGTCATGACATTCCGTTTCTTCCTGGTCCGCTTCTCATCGTTGGACGGCATCTCTCATCACTTCCAGCGGCGCCGGCACCCCGGTCCAGAGGCTGAACGCCTCGGCCGCTTGCCCGAGCAGCATCGTCAAGCCATCGACGACGGTAGCTCCACGGGCCTGCGCCGCCGCGAGGAAGCGAGTCGGCGCGGAACCGTATACCGCATCGAATACGACTTGCCCCGCCGTAACGTTATCGGCCAGCAGGGCAGGGACTTTACCCTCGCCGGCCATACCCAGCGAGGTCGCGTTGACGACGACTCGCTGGCGCTCCACCTCCCGCTCCGTCAAAGCAGACAACGCGAGCCACTCGCAGGAGGCTCCGGGGACGCCCGCCGTGATGAGCGCCGCAAGGCGCTCCGCCGCGGCGGGCGTGCGGTTCACGATCGTCAGGCGGCACCCGAGCCGGGCGAGAGCCAGCGCGGCGGCGCGCCCCGCCCCTCCGGCGCCGAGGACCAGCGCCGGGTCGCCGCTCAGCGAATCGCCGGCGACGGCGACGAGCGCCGCACGGACCCCTTCCACGTCGGTGTTGTACCCGCGCAGGCCGTCCTCGTCCACGACGATGGTGTTCACCGCCTCGGCGAGGCGGGCGTCGTCGGAGAGTTCGTCGAGGTACGGGAGCACCGCACCCTTGTGCGGGACGGTCACGTTGGCGCCGCGAAAGCCGAGGGCCGCCAGGCCCTGGACCGCGGCGCCCACGTCGGCGGCCCGCACCGGGAGAGGCACGTACACGTAGTCGAGCCCCAGCGCCGCGAAGGCGGCGTTCTGCAGCCTCGGTGACAGCGAGTGCGACACGGGGTCGCCGATGATGCCGATGACGTGTGTGGTGCCGCTGACCAGTGGAGCCCCCTTCGCCCGGCGCGAGGGCGCCGCAAGCGTACTGCTACATTGGCCGCCCGCCGCCCGGCTCCTGCCCGAGGGTGCGGCACGGTCCCCATCCGGCGCCCCTCATCAAGATAGCAGCACTCCGCCGGCTACTGGCCGTTCGCCTGCGCCTTCGCCTTGTCGACCAGGAACTGCTCGTACGAGGTCGAGAAGTAGTGCCGGCCGGTGCCGTCGTTGCGAGCGACGTAGTACAGGTACTTGTCGCCGGACGGGTTCGCCGCCGCCTGCAGCGCGGCGAGTCCGGGGTTGGAGATGGGCGTCGGCGGCAGCCCGAGGTGCTTGTACGTGTTGTAGGGCGAGTCGATCTTGAGGTCGTCGTAGGTGAGCACCGGCTTGGTCTTCCCCAGCGCGTACTGGATGGTCGCATCGATCTGCAGGAGCATGCCCTTGCGCAGCCGGTTCCAGATGACGGCGGCGACGACGGCCCGCTCGGCCGGCACCAGCGCCTCCCGGTCGATCATCGACGCGATGATGACCACGTCGTACTCCGTGAGGTTGGCGGCGCGGGCGCGGCGCATGTCGACCTTGGCGAAGTTGGCGTTGAAGGCGTCGAGCTGGGCGCGCACGAACTTCCTCGCGGAAGCCTTCTTCGGGTCGACGTCGTAGGTGGCCGGGAACAGCATGCCCTCGAGGGTCGTCCCCTTCTTGTAGCCCTCGAGGTCGAACGGCGGCGGGTCTTCCTTGGCCGCCTTGACGTAGTCGGCGGACGAGATCGCCTTGACGTCGTCGGACACGATGCCGGCCGCCTGCTTCAGGGTCGTCCCCTCCGGGATCGAGACCTTGACGGTCGGCGCCTTCGTCCCCTTGAGCAGCTTCGCGATCAGGACGTCGTAGGGCTCGTTGACGTGGAACTGATAGGTGCCGGGCATGAGGCGGGTGGCGTAGCCCTTGCCCTCGACCTCGATCTCGAAGGCGCGCGCGTGCTGCACCACGCCCTGCTTCTCGAGCTCCGTGGCGATGGCTCGAAGGCTCGACCCCTCCTTGATGACCACGGTGACCGTGCCCCCGACCTGTCCTGCCTGGAAGAAGGCGCGGGCGTAGCCGACGCCGGCGCCGAGAAGGAGCGCGAAGAGGGCGACGAGGATGTACCCCAGGAGCCGGCGACGGCGGCGCCTGCCGCGGCCGCCCTCGTGGCGCGTGCCGCGGCGGTGCTCGAAGCCGAGCTCGTCGTTCGCGTACGACGCGCCGGGTTCGTAGCGCTGCCAGCCGGCGCCCGGCGGCCGCTGCTGTCCCATGAAGGCAGCCCGGTCCCGGCCCGCAGACCCGTCAGGTTCCCTGGCCATCCACCGTCCTGAGGTAGTCCTCGAGCAGCGTCGCCGCGGCGCGCGCGTCGCGCGCCGCGGACCCTCCGCGCTGGTCGGCGAGCTTGGTGGTGAACCGCTCGTCGAACAGCTCGACTGGGATCTCGACGGCGGCGGTGAGGCGCGCCGCGAACGCTCGTGCTGAGCGCGCCTGCCCGTGCTCCCGGCCGTCGAGTGACAGCGGCAAGCCTACCACGACGCGCGCCGGCCGCTCGGCCTCGAGCAGCGCCAGCAGCGCGGCGAACCCGGCCTCCGTCCCGACGCGATCGACGACCGTGAGCGGCCTCGCGACCGTCCCGGTCTCGTCGCAGACGGCGACGCCGGTGCGCACAGTGCCGTGGTCGAGCGCGACGACCTTCACTCCGCTCCGCGGCTGGTACTGCGTTGCAGCGAAGCGCTCACTAGCGCTCCGTGCTCTTCGTGCTCTACGGGCATCAGTCAGCCGCCGAGAACGTCCTTGACGGCGGCCACGCCGGCCGCGAGGGCCGCGCTGATGCCACCGACGTCGGAGCCGCCGCCGCGGGCGAGAGTGGGCTTGCCGCCGCCCTTGCCGCCGATGGCCGGCAGCATGGCCTTCATGACGTCGCCCGCCTTGACGCCGCGGCCCACCGCAGCGTCGCTGGCGGCCACGACGGCGGCCACGCGGCCGTCCACCTCAGACGCCAGCAGGACGACGCAGTCGGCGCGCTTCGCGCGGACCTCGTCGACGAGCGTCAGGAGCTCATCGGCCGTCTCCACCTGCGGCGAGCCGGCCACGACCGCGAGGCCGCCGGCCTCGACGGCGCCGGCGAGCAGGTCGGCGGCGAGGTCGCGGCGCTCGCCGCTCTCCGCCGCCTTGAGCTTCTTCTCGAGGTCGTGCACGTGCTCGGCGAGCTTCTCGACCGTCGCCGGGACGCGGTCCGGCCTCACCTTGAGCCCGGCGGCCAGGTCGTCCCACTCGTGCTCGAGCCCGCGATAGTGCTCGATGGCCGCGGCCGAGGTGATGGCCTCGATGCGCCGCGTGTTGGCGCCGACCGACTGGCTCGACGTGATCTTGAAGAGGCCGATCTGAGAAGTAGAGGAAACGTGCGTGCCGCCGCAGAGTTCGCGGCTGAAGTCGTCGATCTCGAGCACGCGCACGAACTCGCCGTACTTCTCCTCGAACTGGCCGATGGCCCCGATCTCGGTCGCGTACTCGCGCGTGGTCACGAACGGGCGCACGGGATGGTTCTCCGTGATGCGCCGGTTGACGAGGTCCTCGACCTGGCGGAGTTGCTCGGCGCTCGGGGCCTCCCGCACGGAGAAGTCGAAGCGAAGCCGGTCAGGGCTCACGAGCGACCCGGCCTGGCGCACGCTGCCGCCGAGGGCGATGCGCAGGGCGTTGTGCAGCAGGTGCGTCGCGGTGTGGTTGCAGGCCGTCTGGTGGCGGCGCACCGCGTTGACCATGGCCTTGGCGCGCTCGCCCTCCACGACCGTGCCCTCGACCGGGCGCGCCACGACCACCTGGTCGTCGACGAACTTCACCACGCCCTCCACCTCGAGCTTGCCGGAGTCGGTGTGGATCCAGCCGGTGTCGGCGATCTGCCCGCCGCCCTCGGCGTAGAACGGGGACTCCGCCAGCTTGACGGCCACACGGCCGTCACCGAGCTGGCCGAGCGCGCGGATGACGGTGAAGACCTCGAGGCGCTCGTAGCCGACGAAGTCGACGGTGACGGCGGTCATGCGGCGCTGGAAGTCCTCGACCTCACCGGGTCCGGAGGCGAACGCGCCCTCCTTCTGCGCGGCCCGGGCGCGCTCGCGCTGCTCGTCCATGAGGTGGCCGAAGCGCTCCTCGTCGACGGTCATGTCCTGCTCGGCCGCGATCTCACGCGTGAGGTCGAACGGGAAGCCGTAGGTGTCGTGCAGCTCGAAGGCGACCTCCGCGGGGAGCTCCGTCCCCGCGTCGCGGGCGCGGCGCAGCGCCTCCTCGAGGATGCCCATCCCCTGGTCGAGCGTGCGCCGGAAGCGCACCTCCTCCTCGTCCACGACACGGCGGATCTCGGGCTGAGCCTCGACCAGGCCCGGATAGGCGACCTTCATCCCGTCGACCACGGCGTCGGTGAGCGTCGCCAGGAACGGCTGGTCGACGCCGATGGCCACCGCCTGCTGGACGGCGCGGCGGATGATGCGGCGCAGCACGTAGTCGCGGCCGTCGTTGCCGGGCAGCACGCCGTCCATGATGAGGAACGACGCGCCGCGCGCGTGCTCGGCCATGGTGCGAAGCGCGCGGGTGACGGCCGGCGAGGAGCCGGGCGTGACGCCGGCCAGCTCCGCGCCGCGCAGGACCAGCGGCTTGAACAGGTCGGTCTCGAACACGTTGGTCACGCCTTGCGTGATGCTGGCGATGCGCTCGAGGCCCATGCCCGTGTCGATGCTGCCCTTGGGCAGCGGCGTGAGGTTGCCGGCCTCGTCCATGTCGTACTGCACGAACACGAGGTTCCAGTACTCGAGGTAGCGGTCGCAGTCGCAGCCGGGCTTGCAGTCCGGGTCGTCACAGCCCAGCTCGGGGCCGAAGTCGTAGTAGAGCTCGGAGCAGGGCCCGCAGGGGCCGGTAGGCCCGGCCGGGCCCCAGAAGTTGTCGCTGCGTCCGAGGCGGACGATGCGGTCGTCGGTGAAGCCGTGCGACTTCCAGAGGGCGACCGCCTCCTCGTCCGCCGGCACCTGCGCGTCGCCGCCGTAGACGCTGACCCAGACCTTGCTGCGGTCGATGCCGAGCTGGTCCGAGAGTTCGAGCGCCCACTCGATGGCCTCGGCCTTGAAGTAGTCGCCGAACGAGAAGTTGCCCAGCATCTCGAAGAAGGTGAGGTGGCGCGCCGTCTTCCCCACGTTCTCGACGTCGGAGGTGCGGAAGGAGCGCTGGCAGGTGGTGATGCGCGTCGCCGGCGGCGTCTCGACGCCGAGGAAGTAGGGCTTGTACTGCTGCATCCCGGCGGTGGTGAAGAGGACGCTGGCGTCGCCCGCGGGCACGAGGCTGGCGGGCTCGCCCGCCAGGTGCCCGCGGGCCACGAAGAAGTCACGATAGAGGTCACGGATGTCGGCAGCGTTCACGTGGGAGTCCTTGGTGCGTGGATGTCTGTATGGTCTAGCGTTCGTCGTCGGACGAGCGCGGAGGCAGCGGGTTGTCGAGATCGCCGATCTCTTCCCGCAGCTTCTCCAGCGAGCGCCTGATGAGACGCGAGACGTGCATCTGCGATATACCCACGCGCTCGGCGATCTGACTCTGCGTCAGCCCCTCGAAGAAGCGCAGGTGGAGGATGTAGCGCTCGCGCTTGTCGAGCTTCGCGAAGCCCGGCGCGAGCGTGGTGCGGTCCTCCATGGTGTCGTAGGCCTCTTCTTCGCCGCCCAGGTAGTCGATGAGGCCCGCGTCCTCTTCCCCGGACTCGCCGTTGGGCGATGCCTGCAGCGACACCGAGTTGTAGGCCTGGCTCGTCTCGAGGGCCTCGAGGACCTCTTCGGGCGTGGCGTTGGCCGCCTCCGCGAGCTCGTTGATGGTCGGCGACCGCTGCAGCTTGGGCACGAGCTCGTCGATCACCTTGTTGAGGCGGATGTTGAGCTCCTGCAGGCCGCGCGGCACGCGCACCGACCAGCCCTTGTCGCGGAAGTAGCGTTTGATCTCCCCGACGATGTTGGGCGTGGCGTAGGTGGTGAGCTCCACGCCGCGGCTGAGGTCGAAGCGGTCGATGGCCTTGATGAGGCCGATGGCGCCGACCTGGACGAGATCGTCGAAGTGCTCGCCGCGCGAGGCGTAGCGGCGCGCGAGCGAGCGCACGAGCGGGAGGTACATCGTGATGAGCTGCTCGCGCGCCTTGCGGTCGCCGTAGAGGTGGTAGCGTCGGAGCAGGTACTGGTCGAGCTTCTCGGAGTCGTCCTTGCCGCGACCCTCCGGGTCCGCGGACGGCCCTTCCTGCGTCGTCTCCGCGCCCTCGCCCTCCTCGTCGTCGTCCGGCACGTGCCGTGCCTGGCCGGGCAGCGACTCGAGGTCGAGCGGGTCGTTGACGCGCCTGTTCGTCGCGGCCGTTCACGCCGGCGACTCCGAGCGATGCTTCACCATGAGGACGCGTGAAGCAGCCGTCCTCCTCCTGGACGACGACGTCGTCGACCAGCCGCTGGAGCAGGATGCAGAGGTCGATGCAGCCACCGGGCGTGACCGCGACCTGCTCGCGCAGCTCATCGGAGCTGAAGGCGCCGGCCGTGACGCGCAGGGTGGTCCCGTCGACCAGGACGAGGACGCGCAGGCTGTCGAGTTCCTCGGCGTCCAGGGCCGCCTCGAGCAGGCGGTCCGTGGCAAGGAACAGGTCGTCCAGGTCTTCGAGCGAGAAGTCGAGACGCGCGCCCAGTCCGCCGAGCACCATGCGCACGGTGGAGAGGGCGCTCAGCGTCGCCGGCACCTCGAGAGAGATGTTCTCGGTCATGACGGCCTCAGGCGCCCGGAGGCGCCCCGGCGGCAAGCAGCTGCCGGGAGAACTCCTCGTCGCGGTCACGGGCCGCGCTCTTGCCCTCTTCGAGGGCCTTCGTGGCCCGCGCCTTGGTGTCGTCGATCCAGCGCAGTACGTCGCCCGGGAGCCTGCGCACGATCTGCAGGTAACCATCGCCGGTCTCCGCGCGCTTGGCGCGGACGTAGAACGTCAGGGCGGCGCCGGCCACGGCGCCGCTCACGACCAGTCTCGTGGACAGACCCATCCTCAGACCTTCGTGTCGATGTCCGCAGCCGGGGCTGCGGCGTCGGCAGCTTCGGCCGCCGCTGTGGCGACGCCTTCGGCGGCATCGCCCACGGCCGCGGCTCCGTCTTTGACCACGTCGGCCTCGCGGGAAGCTGCTGCAGACGCGCTTTCGGCAGTGGCTGCCGCCGCGGCACCAGCCGCGTCCGAGAACGACTCCGCGGCGCCCGCCGCGGGGGCCGTCCAGTCACCGGTCGCGCCGCCCGAAGCAGCGGGGCCGCCCGCGGGCGGCGTCTTGTCGCGGCGCATGAAGCTCGAGACGGCGCCCTGCACGCCGGCGCTGAACGAAGCAGCCTTGCGCGCCGGGGTGCTGACCGCGCCCTCGACCGCCGTGGCCATGGCGTCGATCTTGTCGGTGATGTCGGCGACGTCCTTGGTGATCTGGTCGACGTTGCCGAGGTTGGCGTTGACGCCGTCGAGCGTGGTGCCGGCCTTCTGCAGAAGAGGAACGGCTTCCCGGTCGACGTCGCTGATGACCGTGTCCATGCGCACCAGAGTCCCGCCGAGCTTGAAGAGCGCATAGGCCGAAGCGATGGCCACGACGACGAAGAAGAACGCCGCCGCGTAGTCCAGGACGATGGTGGGAGTGCTCATCGCGAGCGTCGCGAACGAGGTGTCCATGCAGCGTTCCTTTCGGGGGTCAGTGGCCGCCTCTCAAGTGTCCGAAGCGTATCATACCGCGCTCGGAGGCCGGCGCCGCCCGAGCCGCGTAGACGCTTTCGCAACGCGCTCAACGCATCGCCTCGACCGACGCCGGGGGATGCGGTGCGTCAGCTTCGCGACCGGCCCTCGCCCGACCCCCCCCTCGCCGGCCGGAGCTCAGCGCTTCAGCCTGACCGACGCGGCGCGGCAGCGCCGCGGAACGGCCGGCGGCGGCGATGTGGGCTCGACAAGAGTCATGCTGTCAGCCCGCCGCGGAGGGTGTCGCGACGCGGCCCCCGCCGACGACCACGTCGTCGCGGTAGAAGACCGCGGCCTGGCCCGGCGCGAGCCCGGCGAACGGCTCTCGAAGCGCCACCGCGAGCTCGTCGCCGCGCGCTCGAGAGCAGCGACGGGCACCGCCGCGGAGCGGTAGCGCAACTGCACCTCGAGGCCGGTCCCGTCGCCCAGCCCGCGGTCCACGACGTCGCGCACCCGCACGGTGTGGACCGCGAGCGCCGCACGGCCGCCGACGACGACTTCGTTCTCGGCGGCCCTCCGCGCGAGCACGTACAGCGGCTCGGCGGCGCTGACGCCGATGCCTCGCCGCTGCCCGACGGTGTAGCGCCAGTGCCCCTGGTGACGGCCGACGACGGCTCCGCCGGCGTCGACGACGTCGCCCTCGACGGGCTCGACGCCGCGGTCCTCGAGGAACTCCTGGTAGCCGTCGACGGCGAAGCACACCTCCTGGCTCTCCGGCTCGTCGGCGACCTCCAGGCCGGCCTCCGCCGCGGCGGCTCGCACCGCGTCCTTGGTGAGCTCGCCCAGCGGGAACTCCAGACGGGCGAGCACGGCCGGCGGGACGGCCCACAGCATGTACGACTGGTCCTTGCGCCGGTCGGCGGCCCGAGCCACGAAGGGCTCGCCGTCACGCCAGACCAGCCGTGCGTAGTGGCCGGTGGCGACGCGCGCCAGGCCCAGCTCGCCGGCGAGGCCGGCGAGCGCAGCCAGACGCATCGGGTTGCAGTCCACGCAAGGGTTGGGCGTCTCGCCGCCGAGATAGCCGCGCTGGAACGGACCGACGACGGCGTCCTCGAACTCCGCCTCGAGGTCGAGGACGTGGTGCGGGAGCCCAAGCTGCGCGGCCGTGCGGGCGGCGCGCTGCAGTGCACCGGGAGAGCAGCAGCTGCGCCGGTCCGTCCCCGGCCACAACTGCGCGGTCGCCGTCTCCAGGCTGCGGCCTTCGCCGATGAGCCTGAGCGCCGCGACGGCGCTATCCACCCCGCCGCTCAGTGCGACGAGTGCTCGTGTGCTTTTGGGAGTGCCTTGAGGATCTGCTCGACCTCCGCCTCGCGGCCGCTCTTCACCAGGTAGTCCTGGATGGCGAGATGCAGCGCGTCGGCCGCCAGGTTGGAACAGTGCATCTTGTTGGGCGGCAGGCCGCCCAGGGCCTCGGCCACCGCCTTGTTCGAGATGTCGGCGGCCTCCTCGAGGCTCTTGCCCATGACCATCTCGGTCACCATGCTCGAGGTGGCCACGGCGGCGCCGCAGCCGAACGTCTTGAACTTCACGTCGGCGATCCGGTCCTCGTCGTCGACGGCGATGCTGATGCGCATCACGTCGCCGCAGACCGGGTTGCCGATCTGGCCGACGCCGTCGGCGTCCTCGATCTCCCCCACGTTGCGAGGGTTCGTGAAGTGGTCCATCACCAGGTCGGTGTACATCTGTCAGCCTTTCACGTACAGCGGGCTCATCTGCCGCAGCTTGTCGACGATCGGCGGGAAGGCCTCCAGGAACGCGTCGGCCTCCTCGTCAGTGTTCTCCCTCCCGAGACTGATGCGCATGCTCCCGTGCGCCTCCTCGGCGCCGAGGCCCAGGGCGAGCACCACATGCGACGGCTCCAGAGAGCCGGAGGCGCAGGCGGAGCCGCTCGAGACCATGAAGCCCCGGGAGTCGAGCTGCAGGAGCATCGACTCGCCCTCGACGTAGCGCACGCTGAAGGCGACGTTGCCGGGCAGGCGCTCCGTGGGATGCCCGAGGTACGTGACCTCGGGGATCCGCTCGACGACGCCCGCGGCCAGCTTGTCGCGCAGCCGCTCGAGGCGCGGGCGCACGTCGGGCAGCTGCTCGGCGGCCAGGGTCATGGCGACGCCGAGCCCGACGATGCCGGGGACGTTCTCGGTGCCCGAGCGCAGGCGACGCTCGTGCCCGCCGCCGTGCAGGATCGGCTGCAGGCGCGTACCGCGCTTCACGTACAAGGCCCCGATCCCCTTGGGGCCGTAGAGCTTGTGGCCCGAGAGGCTGAGCATGTCGACGCCCAGCTCGGTGACGTCCACCGGCAGCGAGCCGACCGCCTGCACGGCGTCCGTGTGGAACAGGGCGCCCTTCTCGTGCGCGATCCGCGCCAGCGCCGCGACGGGCTGCACCGAGCCGACGACGTTGTTGGCGAACATGATCGACGCGAGCCTGGTGTCGTCGCGGAACGCCTCCTCGTAGGCGTCCAGGTCGACGATGCCGTCGCCGTCCACGGGGACGAAGTCGACGGCCCAGCCGGCGCGGTTCAGGGCACGGGCGGCCTCCATGACGGCCGGGTGCTCGATCGCGCTGACGATGAGGTGGCCGGGCTGGTAGCGGGCGAGGCTGCCGAACAGGGCGAGGTTGTCGGACTCGGTGCCGCCGGCGGTGAACACGATCTCCTTCTCGCCGGCGCCGAGGACGGCGGCGACCTGGGCGCGTGCCGCATCCACGGCCGCGCGCGCTTCCCGCCCCAGCCGGTGCAGCTCGGACGGGTTGCCGTAGTGCTCGGAGAAGTACGGCAGCATCGCCTCGAGCACCTGCCGGTCGACCGGCGTCGTGGCCGCGTGGTCGAAGTAGACCGTCTTCATGGTGACACTGCCTCCCTTGTCAGATCGTCGAGGGTGATGCCGTTGAGAGCGCCGCTGATGGCGCTGTCCAGGCGGCGCCACACGATGCGCGAAGCGCACGAGTCGGCGCGGGCGCAGGAGCCGTCGTCTGGTACGCAGCCGACGAGCGACAGCGGGCCTTCCAGCGCGGTCACGACGTCGCCGACGGCGACGTCCGCGGCCGACCGCGCCAGCTGGTAGCCGCCGCTCACGCCGCGCGTCGCCTTGACCAGACCGGCCTCGCGCAGCTTTGCGAGGATGCGCTCCAGGAACGGCGCGGGGATGTTCTCCTCCGCGGCGATCTCGGGCAGCGGCACCGGGTGGCCACTGTCGTGCCCGGCCAGGTAGACCATGGCCCTCAGGCCGTATTCGCAGCGAGAAGAGATACGCATGCGGCTCCCGTCGTGCGGCTGTCGCCGAATCCCAACCAATAGAGTCGGCATTATGGTACCACAGGGGTGAGCCGGGTCAAACAGAAACGGCGCCCCGGAGGGCGCCGTCTGAAGTCACTCTTGTGTGCCGGCGGTCAGAGCCCTCGGACCGCGTCGGCGACCTCCTGCTCCATGACCTTGAAGCCGATCCAGCCGGTGTACAGCTGGGCCACCGTGCCGTCGCCGCGGATGATGGCGAGGATCGGCGGGTCGCTGACCCGCAGTTGCGTCAGCGTGTCGCCGAGCTGCTTGGACTCACGCGCCTCGAAGGAGAAGAACGAACTGTCGGCGGCGTAGTTGGCCTTGATGTCGTTGAAGTAGGAGAGCATCTCCATGTCGTCGGCCGCGCCCTCGACGTAGACGAGGAGGACGATGCCGCGCTTCTCGTCGAGGCGCTTGGTGATGAACTCGGGCGTGTCGGCGGTCGGGCACGATGGTGAGCGGCGCGTAGCCGGTCATGCCGTAGCTGCTCACGGAGTTGTAGGAGGCGGGCTGCGTCGCCGCCGGCGCGGGCGTCGCGCCGGACGCGGCCATGACGCGCACGGCGATGACGCCGCCGAACAGCAGCGCCCCGACCACCAGGATCACGGCGGCGCCGACCAGAAACGTCCGGTTGCGTTTGAAGATCCCCATGCCGGCCTCCCCCAAAGAGAGAAAGTGCTCCACCTTGCCGTGCTCGCGCTATTCTCGAACCTGCTCTCGCAGGTGGGTGCCCTCCCGGACCGTCCACGGACGGCCCGGCGATCGAGCTCCCGATGTGTTCGTGTTGGCTCGAGAATGTGGCGAGGTCACGAACAAGGTCGAGCCGCGCCATCCTAGCAAACGTCCACTGATTCAACAATCTTGTCGGCACCCCTGCAAAAAGCTTGAGGGCGAGCCTGAGCCTGGTGTGGCCGGGACTGACGCGAGCCGGCCGGTGCGCAGCGCCCTCGGGCGGCCGCACGCCGGATCGGGCGCGGCGCCTAGCCGAGACGGATGCGCAGGTCCTTGAGCTGCTCGGCCGTCACCGTGCCCGGCGCGACGGTCATCGGATCGGCTCCCGACGACGTCTTGGGGAAGGCGATGACGTCGCGGATGGAGTCGGCGCCGGCGAGGAGCATGATGATGCGGTCGAAGCCGAGACCGATGCCGCCGTGCGGCGGCGCTCCGTACTCCAGCGCCTCGAGGAACCAGCCGAAGCCCTCGTCGATGCGCGCGTCGCTCATGCCGAGGGCGCGCAGGATCGCGCGCTGGACGACGGCGTCGTGGTTGCGCAGGGAACCGGAGCCGAGCTCGACGCCGTTCAGCACCAGGTCGTACTGGGCGCCGCGGACGGCGAGCGGGTCGCTCTCCATGAGCGGCATGGTGGCCTCTGTCGGCAGGCTGAACGGGTTGTGGCCGTAGGTGAGCGTGCCCGTCTCCTTGTCGATCTCGAAGAGCGGGAACTCCTCGACCCAGAGGAGCGACCAGCGCGCCGAGGGCTCGGGCGCGAGCAGGCCGATGAGGGCGAGGCGCAGCGCGCCGAGCACCTCGGCGGCGACGGGCGCCTCGTCGGCGGCGAAGACGACGAGGTCGCCGGGCTCGCCGCCGACCCTGTCGACGAGCGCGGCCTGCTCGGCCTCCGCGAGGAACTTCACGATGGGGCCGCGCAGCGCGCGGCCGTCTTCCACGTAGACGTAGGCCATGCCCTTGGCGCCGTGCTCCTTGGCGAGCTCGGTGAGCCTGTCGATCTGGGCCCGGGAGAGGGAACCGCCGCCGGGCGCGCGGATGGCGCGGACCACGCCGCCCCCGTCGACGGCGCCACGGAACACCTTGAACTCGCTGGCCGCGAAGGTCTCGCTGAGCTCGACGATCTCGAAGCCGTAGCGCAGGTCGGGCTTGTCCGAGCCGTAGCGCAGCATCGCCTCGTCGTAGGAGAGGCGCGGCAGCGGCGTGGCCGGCGGGGTCTCCCCCACGCCCTCGAAGATCGCCGTCATCAGGCCTTCGAGCAGTCCGCGGATCTCGGGCACCGTGAGGAAGGACGTCTCGATGTCGATCTGCGTGTGCTCGGGCTGGCGGTCGGCGCGCAGGTCCTCGTCGCGGAAGCAGCGCGCGAACTGGTAGTACCGGTCCAGGCCGGCGATCATGAGGATCTGCTTGAACATCTGCGGCGACTGCGGCAGCGCGTAGAAGCGGTGCGGCTGCAGGCGCGAGGGCACCAGGAAGTCTCTCGCGCCCTCCGGCGACGACTTCGTGAGCTCGGGCGTCTCGACCTCGATGAAGCGGTTCGCGTTCAGGTAGGCCCTGGCGGCCTGCGTCGCGGCGTTGCGCAGCTCGAGGTTGGCCAGCATGGCGGCACGGCGCAGGTCGAGATAGCGGTACTTGAGGCGGAGCGTCTCGTCGACGTCGACCTGCTCCGCCGCCTCGACCTCGAACGGCGGCGTCTTGGCGCGGTTCAGGATCTCGAGTCCGGCGATCTGCACCTCGACTTCGCCGGTCGGCAGCTTCGGGTTCACGGTCTCGGGCGAGCGCGCGACGCACCCCGCCGGTGACCGCGAGCACGAACTCCGGGCGCACCTGCTCGGCGAGCGCGTGGGCGTCGGGAGCGTGCGCCGGGTCGACCACGAGCTGGACCATGCCGCTGCGGTCGCGGAGGTCGATGAAGATCAGGCCGCCGTGGTCGCGGCGGCGAGCCACCCAGCCCGCGAGACGGACCTCGCGGCCCACATCGGCGGCGCGCAGCTCGCCGGGGTACGTGTCGCGCAACATCAGGCCTCACTCTCCAGACGGGCGGCGACCAGCGCCGGAAGGTCGGCGGCGGCGACGTCTTCTTCCCCGCCGCCGGCCAGGTCCTTGAGCCGCACGGCGCCCTCGGCCAGGTCGTCCAGGCCGAGCAGCACGGCGAAGCGGGCGCCGCTGCGTGCCACCTGCTTGAACTGGCCCTTGGGGCTGCGCCCCGCGAGGTCCAGCTCGGCCGGCACG
Source organism: uncultured Thermoleophilia bacterium (assembly GCA_963739595.1). Taxonomy (GTDB): domain Bacteria; phylum Actinomycetota; class Thermoleophilia; order UBA2241; family UBA2241; genus CAIXSE01. The sequence continues at coordinate 20,601 of CAVUBA010000027.1, read as the reverse complement.
CCGGCCCGGCGCAGACTCTCGGCGACGGCGAACGCGGCCGGCCGGGCGCCGTCGGTGAAGGCGATCACGAAGACGCCGGTCGCGGACGGGGTCGCGAGCGGCTCGCGCATCGCCAGGGCGATGCGCTCGAGGCCGCTGCCCCAGCCGACGCCGGGCGTCGGCTGGCCGCCGACCTGCTCGACGAGCCCGTCGTAGCGGCCGCCTCCGCCGACGCCGCTCTGGGCGCCGAGGCGGTCGGAATTGAACTCGAACGTCGTGCGCGTGTAGTAGTCCAGACCGCGCACGAGCCGGAAGTCGAGGTTGGGTTCGAGGCCCGCCGCCCGGACCAGCGCGAGCACGGCGTCGAAGTGCTCGCGGCACTCCGGGCACAGGTGGTCGCTGATGCGCGGGGCCTCGTCGAGCACCGCGCGGCAGCTCTCGACCTTGCAGTCGAACGTGCGCAGCGGGTTGAGGTCGATGCGCTCGAGGCAGTCGCCGCACAGCTCGCCCTCGTGGCCGCGCAGGTACTCGCGCAGCGTCTCGACGTAGGCCGGCCGGCACTGCGGGTCGCCCATGCTGTTCATGTTGAGCGTGACGCCCTCGACGCCGAGCTCGGCGAAGATGGCCGCCAGCATGAGGATCACCTCGGCGTCCACGGCCGGCGCGGCCGAGCCGATGGCCTCGGCGCCGATCTGGTAGTGCTCGCGGTAGCGCCCCGCCTGCGGCTTCTCGTAGCGGAACATCGGGCAGTAGTACCAGAGCTTCACCGGCTGCGGCAGCTTGTGCATGCCGTGCTCGACGTAGGCGCGGCAGATGGGCGCCGTGCCCTCGGGGCGCAGCGTGAGCGAACGGTCACCCTTGTCGATGAACGTGTACATCTCCTTGCGCACGATGTCGGTGGCCTCGCCGACGCCGCGTTCGAAGAGACCCGTCTCCTCGAACTCGGGCGTGACGATGTGGCGGTAGCCGTAGGCGGCGAAGACGCGCGCCGCGGCCGCGACGACGGCGTCGCGCTCGGCGGCCTCGTCCGGCAGCAGGTCGTAGGTGCCCTTGGGGGCGCGCGGCGAACTCACCAGTGGTGCTCCGGGTCGTGGCGGATGGGCGAGAGGAACGGGTTCAGCGCGAGCTCGCGACCGAGCGACGTGTCCGGGCCGTGGCCGCTGTGCACGGTCGCGTCCGGCGGGAACCGCCGGATGAGCGCCGCCACGGAGTTGAGGAGCTGGTCCATGTTGCCGCCGGGCAGGTCGGTGCGCCCGACGCTGCCCTGGAAGAGCAGGTCGCCCACGAACAGCTCCTCTTCGCCGATGGCGAAGGTGTAGGAGCCGCGCGAGTGGCCCGGTGTCGGGATGGCGAGCACCGGGATCGGCAGGTCCAGCGTCTGCTCGCCCTCGATGGTCAGCGCCGACTCGACCGGCTCGATGTCGAACCCGGCCATGGCGCCGAGGCCCCCGTCGGCCATCTGGCCGGCGTCCTCGGCGCCCACGTACACGGGGACGTCGAAGTGCCGGGCGACGGGCGTGACGCCGCCGAAGTGGTCGAAGTGACCGTGCGTGACGAGCACGGCGGCGGGGGCGAACCCGAACTCGGTGAAGGCCTGGATGACGACGTCGGCCTCGTCGCCGGGGTCGATGACCAGACCCTGCTCCCCCTGGACGACGATGAAGCAGTTGGCCTGGAGGGGGCCGAGCGGCACGGCGAAGACTTCGACGGGTTCAGGCATTGGTACCTCGAGTGGTCGGGATTGAGCGGTGTGCCTGCGGCGCCCGCTCGTTGATTCCGCTGCGTAGATCGATCGGCCCCAGAGCGTATCAGACGGCGGCGAAGACGGTCGACCACGGCGCCGGGCGAAGCTGAGGCGGCGCCTCTAGCCTGCGACCACCCGGTAGGCGTCGTAGACCGTGTGGATGCTGCGGATGTTGGCGAGGATGTTGTCGAGCTGGCGCACGTCGCCGACCTCGAGCGTGAACCGGTCGCGGACGACGCCGTCCGGCAGCGTCTGCATGCTGCCGCCGATGATGTTGACGCCCGAATCGGACAGCGTGCGTGCGAGGTCCTCGAGCAGGTGGTTGCGGTCCAGCGCCTCGACCATGATCTCGACGCGGAACGCCATGCCGCCGAGCCCCTGCCAGCCCACCTTGGTGAAGCGCTCCGGGTTCTTCATGAGGGCGCGCGCGTTCTTGCAGTCGCGGCGGTGGATGGTGATGCCCTTGCCGAGCGAGATGTAGCCGACGATCTCGTCGCCGGGGATGGGCTTACAGCACTTGGCCATCCGCACCATGATGTCGCTCATGCCCTCGACGGCGATGCCGAACGCGCCGGAGAGCGCCTGCGGCTCCTCGACGTCCTGGACCGGACGCGAGGGCAGCATCTCCGGCGGCGGCGTGGCCTCCTTCATGGTGCCGGCACGCTGCATGACCTTGTGGGCGACCGTCTTGACCGGGAGGCGGCCGGAGCCCAGCGCCACGAAGAGGTCGTCGGGCTTGCTGTAGCCGACGTCCTTGCAGATCTGGGCGAACACCTTGGAGGTCAGGATCTTCTGCGCCGGCAGGCCCTCGCGGCGCAGCGCCTCCTGGAGGAGGTCGCGGCCGGAGTGCTCCGAGTCCTCGCGCTGCTCGCGGCGGAAGTGCTGGCGGATCTTCTGCCGCGCCCTGGGCGAGTTCACGATGTCGAGCCAGTCGCGGGAGGGCCCGTGGCTCGACTTGCTCGTGATGACCTCGACGATGTCGCCGCTGTTCAGCTTCGTGTGCAGCGGCACGATGCGGCCGTTGACCTTGGCGCCGACGGTGTGGTTGCCCACGTCCGTGTGCACGGCGAAGGCGAAGTCGATCGGCGTGCTGCCGGCGGCCAGGCTCTTGACGTCGCCCTTGGGCGTGAAGACGAACACCTCGTCCTCGAAGAGGTCGACCCGGAGGGTGTCCATGAACTCCCGCGGGTCGCCGGTCTCGGACTGCCACTCCATCATCTGGTGCAGCCAGGCGAGCTTGTCCTGGTCGCGGTCGCCGCGCTCCTTGTAGAGCCAGTGCGCGGCGACCCCGTACTCGGCGGTCTGGTGCATGTCGAAGGTGCGGATCTGGATCTCGAGCGGCTTGCCGCCGGGCCCGATGACCGTGGTGTGCAGCGACTGGTACAGGTTGAACTTGGGCATCGCGATGTAGTCCTTGAAGCGGCCGGGGATCGGCTTCCAGACCGAGTGGATGATGCCCACCGCGCCGTAGCAGTCCTTGATGGAGTCGACCAGCACGCGCAAGCCGGTGAGGTCGAAGATCTCGTTGAACTCCTTGCCGCCGCGGCTCATCTTCATGTAGATGGAGTAGAAGTGCTTGGCGCGGCCGGTGATGTCGGCCTCGATGCCGGCCTTCTCGAGCTCGCCGAGCAGGAACCCCGCGGCCTCGTCCACGTAGTCCTCGCGGTCGGCGCGGCGCTGCGCGACCCACTTCTGGATCTCCTGGTACTTGCGCGGGTGCAGCGACGCGAACGAGAGGTCCTCGAGCTGCCACTTGAGGTTGTGGATGCCGAGGCGATGCGCCAGCGGCGCGTAGACGTCGAGCGTCTCCTTGGCCTTCTGGATCTGCTTCTGCTTGCTGAGGTAGCAGAGCGTGTGCATGTTGTGCAGGCGGTCGCAGAGCTTGATCAGGATGACCCGGATGTCGGTGGCCATCGCGATGATCATCTTGCGGTAGTTCTCGGCCTGCTCCTCCTCCTGGGAGGTGAAGTGCATCTTGGTCAGCTTGGTGACGCCGTCGACGAGCATGGCGATCTCGTCGCCGAACTCCTCCTGGATCCAGCTGAGCGGGGTGCCGGTGTCTTCGACCACGTCGTGCAGGAGCGCGGCGGCGATGGTGACCGAGTCGAGCTTGAGCTCGGCGGCGTTGAGCGCCGTGCCCACCGGGTGATGGATGTAGGCCTCGCCGCTCTTGCGGCTCTGCTGGCCGTGCAGGATGGCGGCGGCCACGAAGGCGCGCGTGATGAGCTCGCGGTCCGGGTCGGGGTTGTAGCGCTCGACGGCCGCGAAGAGGTCGTCGAGCAGCGGCCCGTACTCGTCGGGGACCTGGGCTAGAGCTGCGCTGTCAGGCAGGTCTGCAGGAAGTCTGGTGTCTGATACCTGTGGTGCCATCGTCTGCACGCGTCCGTTCGGGTGACGTCGACCTTACTCTGCGGCCGTTCGAGATGGTAGCCGCCATCCCCCTCGGCGATGAGCAAGCCCGCCTCGCGGAGCGCCTCGAACGCGGCCGCCACCGCGGCGACCGGGGCCAGGACGGCTCCTCCATCAAGGAGTTCCTGCTCGAGGGCATCGTCAAACCGGCCCGAGCCTGCCGCGAGGGCCTTCCAGACGCGGCGCATGGTCGCGTCCAGGTCGAACTGGCTCTCGCGGACGCGGCCGGCGAACGCAGCTTCATCGGCCCCCCAGAGCGCGTGCAGGTACGCGTCCGGCGCCGCCGCGGCGAGGCCCGCCCACATGGCGCCGGTGAAGGGCGGGTCGAGCAGGACGACGTGCGCGAACGAGCGCGCGAACGCCGGGGCGTCGAGCGCGAGGTCCGGCGAGGCGAGCACGACGCCGGCGCCCTCGTGGGCCGCCAGACGATGCCGGCAGGCGGCCTGGACGTAGGCGCCGGAGCAGTCCAGACCCGGCGCCAGCACGTCCCGGGTGAGCAGCGGCCGGCGGCGCGCGACGTCGGCGGTGAGCACGAGCACGGGTTCGCCGCCGGACAGCAGCGCGGCGAGCTGCGAGACGGCCGGACGGCCGCGCCGGTCCACGAGGCGGCCGGCGCCGCGCGCGGCGCGCAGGGCGTCCGCGGCCGAGTCGCCGTCCGCGTCTGCCGCCGGCGAGCGCCGCGCCGTCGCCGGACGAGCCTGGGCCGCCGCCGAGCAGAGCGGCCCAGAGCGCCTCGCCGCTCAGCCGGTCGCGACAGCGGAGGTCGCACGCCGTCGCGCAGAGGTCCGGCTCCGCCGGCTCCAGACGATGGAGGCCGCGTACCTGCACCTGCGCGCTGACGGCGCCGTTGTACTCGTTCTTGCTGAGCGCGAGGGCCACGTCGTGGCGCCCGGGCTCGGTGAGGCCGGCGAGATCGTCGAAGTTGAAGTGGATGGCCTGGCACGAGGCGCCGTCGCAGCGCACGCGGTACTGCGCGTGCCGCTTGTCGCGGGTGAGCCTGGGCGCCACGACCTCCGCGCCGTGCAGGAGCAGCGTCACCTGGCGGTTGCCGAACCCGTGCGGCGCCAGGAGCTCGAGCTCGTCGGCCAGGCCGAGCGTGAGCTCGTCGCCGCCGACGATGGCGTCGACGTGGCGCACGCGCAGCAGGTCGTCGGCGGTCAGCGTCGCCGCGGCCTCGGCGACGAAGGCGTCGCGGAACGCCGGGATGGCGTCGCGCCGCAGCCGCAGGCCGCAGGCGGCGCGGTGCCCGCCGAACGTCAGCAGGTGGTCCGAGGTGCGTTCGACGGCGCCGAGCAGGTCGAACGCGGGGATGCTGCGCCCGGACCCCTTGGCCTCGTCGTCGCCCTCGCTGAGCAGGATGGCCGGGCGATGGAAGCGGTCGGCCACGCGCGACGCGACGATGCCGACGACGCCCTCGTGCCACTCGGGCGACGACAGCACCAGCGCCGCCGGCGGCGGGTCGGGCACCATGGCCATCGCCGACTCGAGCATCGCCGCCTCGATGGTCTGGCGGTCGCGGTTGAGCTCGTTGAGCTTGAGCGCGAGCGGCAGCGCGGCGTCGCGGTCTGCGCTGCCGAGCAGCTCGAGCGCGATGGACGCATCCTCGAGGCGGCCGGCCGCGTTGAGCCTGGGGCCCAGGCGAAAGCCCACGGTCCCGGCGTCGGCCGCTCCCGGCCGGCCGCCCGGCGACCTCGAGCAGCGCCGCGAGGCCCGGCCGCGGCGCGCTGCGCAGCCGGCCGAGGCCGATCGTGGTGAGCACCCGGTTCTCCTCCACCAGCGGGACCACGTCCGCGATGGTGCCGACTGCCACGAGGTCGGTGTACGGGCGCAGCGCCAGCGGCAGGTCGACGAGCTCGTCGCCGGGATCTTCCAGGAGCGCGTGCGCCAGCTTGAAGGCCACGCCGACGCCGGCGAGGTGGCGGCAGGGATACGAGCCGAGCTTGGGCGTGACGACGGTGCAGGCGGGCAGGTCGCCCTCGAGCTCGTGGTGGTCGGTGACGATGACGTCCATCCCGAGCGCCTGGGCCTGGGCCACCTCTGCGCGAGCGTTGATCCCGCAGTCGACCGTGATCAGGAGCTTGACCCCGGCGGCGGCCAGCTCGTCCACCGCCGCCGCCGAGACGCCGTAGCCGTCGCTGAAGCGGTTGGGCAGCCGCCAGCGCACGTCCGCGCCCAGGTCGCCGAGGACGCCGACCAGCAGGAACGTGGCCGTGATGCCGTCGGCGTCGTAGTCACCGTGCACGGCGATGGGCTCGCCGCGCTGCAGCGCCTGGTCGATGCGCCGCCGCGCCTCGGCCATGCCGCTCATGAGATAGGGATCGTGGACGCGGAAGTCGGGGTGCAGGAACGCGCGCGCCGCGGCGGGATCGCCGAGCCCGCGGCGGACCAGGACCTGGGCGAGGACCTCGCTCACGCCGAGCTCCCCGGCGAGCCGCCGGACGTCTGCGAAAGGCGCCGGCGCTATGCGCCAGGAGCCGGGATCGTTCACGAGTGCATCACCGCGCGAGTGTACCGTGCGGGGGCGACGGAAGCCGCCGGGACGGACTCAGGAGGACTGGCTGGGCCGGCCGGCGTCGTCCGCCTCGGACCCGGCCTCCGTGCTCTCGCCGGCGTGCGACTGCGGCGAGGCCTCGTCCGCCGGCGGCGTGCCGGCCATGGTGACGGCGGTCTGCTCGCCGGGGGCGACCTCGGCCGCGCGATTCCTCGATGGGCGGCTCGTCGGCCGCCGCGTCGCCGACGGCCTGCGGCGCATCCGCGACGACCGTCTCGGCCTCCCCGGACTCGACCGCCGTGACGGCTTCGCTCGCACGGCCGCGTCGCTCACGTCGCTGCCTCTCCGGCGACGACGGTCGCCTCCTCGGTCTCCACCACGGTGGCCGCCTCCGGCTCCGCGACGACGGTCGCGGCCACGACCTCGGCGGCGGGCGCCGGCGCGGCCGGCGCCGGGCGCGCGGCCAGAGCCTCGGCCTCGCGCAGCCGCTCGTAGGTGGCCTGGAGTTCGGCCTCGAGCTTGCGTCGCGAGCCGGTCATGGCGGACTTCGCGAACCACGCCGCCACGAGACCGACGACGAAGACGAGAGCGGCGATCACCGCGGACACCCAGAACACCGACACCGCGTTCGCGGTGCCGACCGCGTAGTCGACGTTGAAGGCCGTCCCGTTGTTCAGCCCGCCCATCACGAGGATGAGCAGAGCGACGACGGCGAGAAGGATGAGAGCGTTCCGCACGGGAGACCTCCGGTAGTGTCTGTCGCCGCGGAGTATAGCAACCACCCCGGCCGGCGACACGGCGGGCGTCAGGGTCGCGTCACCATGGCCTTGTCACGGGCGGCGTTCAGCCAGGCCTCGAGCGCCGCGAAGCGCTTGCGCCGGGTGAGCTCGCTGAGGATCGCCTGCTCGGACGTCCGAGAACGGCTGGATGCCGCCGGGCGTGCGCTCGGTGGCCTTGAGCAGGTACCAGCCGCCCGGGCCCTGCGCCGGCGTGCTCACCTCGCCACCCGGCGTCGTCTCGACGGCCTTGCGCAGCGGCGCCGGAAGCGAGCTCAGCGCCACGACGCCCATGTCCCCCCCTGCCGCCTTGGCCTCGGGGTCGGTCGTGAACTGCCGCGCGACCTCGCTGAAGGGACGTCCGTCGCGCAGCCGTCCGAGTGCGGTCTCGGCGATCCGCTCCGCCGCCACCTGGATCGCTCCACAGGTGAGCGGAGGCCGTCTGGCGGAACGACGCGCGGTGACTGTCGTAGTAGTCGCGGGCCGCCGCCGCAGTGGCGGCGAGTCCCTTGTACTTGGAGTCCTGGAGGGCTTCCCTCAGCACGCCGTCCGCGAGCCCGCTCCGCAACTGCGCGTCGGTCATCGGCACGCGCGCGAGCGCGGCAGTCAGCGCCTGCTCGCTCCCGAGCTGGCCGACCATGGCCGCGCGGCGGGAGGCGACTTCGGTCGGGTCGGCGACGACGCCCAGCCGCTCCGCCTCCCGGCGGACCAGCTCGCGGCGCACGACCTCCTTCTCGGCGCGCGCCTCGGAGTCGGACGTCCCGCCGAGGCGGAACTCGGCGCGCACCGCGTCCACGGCGCTGCGGTGGATGGGCGCTGCCGTCGACCAGGAGCACGACCGGGTCGGACGTCGCCGACGGCGAGGCGGTGGCGTCGCCGCCGGCGCCGCCGCAGGCGGACAGACGGCGGCGCCCAGCGCCACGGCGAACGCCAGGACGACGACGAAGAGAAGGGTGCGAGACCGGCTCATACTCTCAAGGAGTGACGCGAGCGCGCCGGAGCGCGTTCAGGCCTTGGGCTCGGGCAGCGCGTCGGTGTACGGCTTGTCCGAGACGACGCGCTTGCCGTCCACGAACCGGGCCGGGAAGTAGCAGGCCATCTGGTGACGCAGCCCGGCGTCGTCGGTGGACACGAGCCTCGGCATGGCCGTCGTGCAGATCTCCTGCGCCCGCGGGCAGCGCGGATGGAAGACGCAGCCGCTCGGCGGGTTGGCCGGGCTCGGGCACGTCGCCCTCGAGCACGATGCGCCGGCGCGCCCGCTCCGTGTGCGGGTCCGGGATGGGCACGGCCGAGAGCAGAGCCTCGGTGTACGGGTGCTGCGGCATCTGGTAGAGGACGGCGCTGTCGCTGATCTCGACGATCTTGCCGAGGTACATGACGGCCACGCGGTCGGAGATGTGCTTGACGACCGAGAGGTCGTGCGAGACGAACAGGTAGGTGAGCCCGAACTCGTCCTGGAGGTCCTCGAGCAGGTTGAGCACCTGGGCGCGGATGGAGACGTCGAGCGCGCTCACGGGCTCGTCGAGCACGATGAGCTTGGGGTTGAGCGACAGCGCGCGGGCGATGCCGATGCGCTGGCGCTGACCGCCGGAGAACTCGTGCGGGTAGCGCTCGGCGTGCTCCGAGTTGAGGCCCACGGTCTCGAGGAGGTCCGCGACGCGCTTCTTGCGCTCGGCCTCGGTGCCGATGCCGTGGATCTTGAGGCCCTCGCCCACGATGTCGCGGATGCGCATGCGCGGGTTGAGCGAGGCGTAGGGGTCCTGGAAGACGATCTGCATGTCCTTGCGCAGCGTGATCATCTGGCTGCGCGAGGCCTTCATCACGTCGATGTCCTCGAAGGAGACGTCGCCGCCGGTCGCCTCGGTGAGGCGCAGCACGGTGCGGCCGACGGTGGACTTGCCGCCGCCGCTCTCCCCCACCAGGCCCATGGTCTCGCCCTTCTCGACGTTGAAGCTGACGCCGTCGACGGCGTAGACGTAACCGGTGGTGCGCTTGAGCACGCCGGTGCGGATCGGGAAGTGCTTCTTGAGGTCGCGGACTTCGAGGAGGCTCATGCCGCCGGCTCCTTGAACTGCGGGAGGTCGCCGCGGATGGTCAGGCGCTCCTCCACGGGGATCCAGCAGTGCACGCCGTGATCCGGGCCGACGCTCTCGTGCTCGGGCCAGTTGTCGCGGCACTGCTCGCGCCGGTAGGGGCAGCGCGCCGTGAACGGGCACCCCGGCGGCAGCGTGATGAGGTTCGGCGGCTGGCCCAGGATGGGCGTGAGCCGCGTCTTCACCGACTCGTCGAGCCGCGGCAGCGACGCCAGCAGGCCCCACGTGTACGGATGGTGGGCGTTGTAGAAGATCTCGTCCACGGGGCCGTACTCCACGGTGCGGCCGCCGTACATGACCATGACCTTGTCCGAGATCTCGGCGATGACGCCGAGGTCGTGCGTGATGAGGATCACGCCCGAGTCGAACTGGGCCTGCATCTCGCGCACGACGTCGATGATCTGCGCCTGGATGGTCACGTCGAGCGCCGTCGTCGGCTCGTCGGCGATCAGGACGTCGGGGTTGCAGCTGATCGCCATGGCGATCATCACGCGCTGGCGCATGCCGCCCGAGAACTCGAACGGATACTGGTTGATGCGCTTGTCGGCGTCGGGGATGCCCACGCGGGCGAGCAGGTCGGCGGCCATCTGCCACGCCTCGGTCTTGCCCTTGTGCTGGTGAAGCATGACCGCCTCGGCGATCTGCTTGCCGACCTTCATGACCGGGTTCAGGCTCGTCATGGGGTCCTGGAAGATCATCGCGATGTCGTTGCCGCGCACGGCGCGCATCTCGTCGTCGCTGATGGTGCGCAGGTCGCGGTCACCGAGCATGAGCGATCCCTCCACCACCTTGCCGGGCGGGTCGGGGATGAGGCGCATGAGCGACATCGCGGCGACCGTCTTGCCCGACCCGGACTCGCCGACGATCCCGATGGTCTCGCCGCGGTCCAGCGTGAAGCTCACGCCGTTGACGGCCTTGACCACGCCGGCGTGGGTGAAGAAGTGCGTCGAGAGGTCCTTGATGGTGAGAAGGCGTTCGCCCATGCCTATTCCTTGAGCTTGGGGTCGGTGGCGTCGCGCAGACCGTTACCGAACGAGATGAAGCCGAAGACGGTGGTCACCAGCGCGATGCTGGGGAACAGCAGCCACCACCAGTTGCCGGCCGCGAGGTAGTTGACCGAGTCGGCGATCATGAGGCCCCACGACGAGTTCGGCGGCTGGATGCCGATGCCGAGGTAGCTCAGCGCCGCCTCGGTGGCGATGGCGCCGCCGATGGCCATGGCGACGGCCACGTAGACCGGCGCCATGCTGTTCGGCAGCACGTGGCGGAAGATGATGCGCATGTCGCTGGCGCCCTGGGCGCGCGCGGCCTCGACGAACTCCATGGACTTCACGCTGAGGATCTGGCCGCGCACCACGCGCGCGAACGTCGCCCAGCCGAGCACGCCGATGGCGATGAAGACGTTCTGGAACCCCTGCCCGAGCACGCTCATGATGAGCAGCACGAACAGGATGTACGGGAACGCGAAGAAGATGTCGGCGGCGCGCATGATGACCGAGTCGATCGCGCCGCCGTAGTAGCCGGAGACCGGCCCGAGCAGCAGGCCCAGCGTGAGCGCGATGGCCACCGCGATGATGCCGACGAGCATGGCGACGCGGGTCGCGACGAGGGTGCGGGAGAAGACGTCACGGCCGAGGTAGTCGGTGCCGAACGGGTGCGACCAGGACGGCGGGGACCCGAGGCCGCCGGGCGACAGGTCGTAGTTGACCGCGTTGGGGTCGTAGGGAGCCAGGTACCCCGGCGCGTCGGACTTGGAGGCCTCCTCGCTGGCACGGACGTGCCAGTGCGCCTGGTAGAAGACGGTCTCGACCGTGCCGATGCAGAGGAAGACGATGATGATGCCGAGGCCGACCAGCGCCAGCTTGTTGCGCTTGAGGCGCCGCCAGGTGTCGGCCCAGAGGCCGAGCGGCTTGGACTGCTCCTCGACCAGCTCGTCGACGACCTCGTCGGTGCGCCGCGCGTCGACGCTGTCGGCCTCGGTGACCCAGGCCGACCCGTAGGTCTCACGGTCCTCCTGCTTGCGCTCGTCCCAGTCGGGCATCGTCAGTCTTCCAGACGGACGCGCGGGTCGACCCAGGCGTAGCCGAGGTCGACGAGCAGGTTGGCGAAGACGAAGAAGAAGGTCGCGAAGAGCACGCCGCCGGCGATGACCGCCGTGTCGCGCTGGTTGATCGCGTGGTAGATGAGCAGGCCGATGCCGGGCCGGTTGAACACGGTCTCGGTGATGATGGCGCCGCCGATGAGCGCGCCGAGGTCGATGCCGGCGATGGTCATGACGGGGATGACGGCGTTCTTGAAGCCGTGGCCCCAGATGACCTTGCGCTCGCTCAGGCCCTTGGCGCGGGCGGTGCGGATGAAGTCCGAGCGCGAGACCTCGAGCATCGAGGCGCGCTGCATGTAGGAGATGTAGGCCACCTCGATGAGGCCGAGCGTGAGCGCCGGCAGGATGAGCGTCTGGAAGCTCTCCCAGCTCGACGGGATGATGCCCAGCACAGTGGGCCCCACGCCGCCGATGGGTAACCAGTTCAGCTTGAGCCCGAAGATGTACATGCGCGAAGTAGCCCAGCACGAACACCGGGATCCCCCAGAGGATGAGGGCGGCCGTGGTCAGCGTCGTGTCCCAGAACGAGTACTGGCGCAGGGCCGAGTACACGCCGAGCGGGATGCCGAGGAGCTCGATGAGCACCGCGGCGACCGCGAGCTGGATCGTCACGGGCGCCGCCTCGCGGATCATCTCGGCCACCGGACGCGCCGTGTAGAGCGACTCGCCCAGGTCGCCGTGCACCAGCCGTTCCAGGTACTTGACGTACTGGACGTAGAAGGGCCGGTCGAGGCCGCGTTCGTGGCGCACGAAGGCGATCTTCTCTGGAGACGCGCCCTTGCCGGCGAGAGCGACGGCGGGGTCGCCGGGGACGAGCTTGAGCATGCCGAAGGTGATCAGCGTGACGCCGAACAGCACGACGATCAGCTGCAGCAGGCGCCGGATGATGTACGCGATCAAGAGACTGCTCTCACTCGGTGCGGTACCCCTTGCGTCGCTGGCGGGCGCGTCCGTTCTTACTACGCGAGACGGTCCGCGGCGACTGCCGCGGACCGTCTCGCGTGTATCACTGGGTGGAGTTTACTCAGGCGCCCCATAGGGGGCAACCTGCCGTGAGGCTACTTGACCCACACGCTCCACATGTTGACCAAGCCGAACGAGTTGTAGCTGAAGCCGCCGATGCGATTGTTGGTCGCGCGGGCGTCGCGGTACGTGTAGACGGGCACGCTGGGAGCGTCGGCGAGGATCAGCTTCTGCGCCTCGTTGTAGAGGTTCATGCGCTGCGTCTCGTCGACCGTGCTGCGGGCCTGCTTGAACAGCTTGTCGACCTGGGGATTGCTGTACCAGCTGTAGGAGCCGTACTTGCCGCCCTCGGTCGTGAACAGGTAGATGAAGTTGTCGATCGACGGGTAGTCGGCGATCCAGCCCATGCGCAGGAGCGCCGGGGCCTTGTTCTGGCCGGCCTGCGTCCAGTAGCTGTTGGTCTCGATGCCGTTGAGCTTGAACGTGAGCGACGGCATGGCCTTCTGCCAACCGGCGATGAGCGCCTGGGCGATCTTGTCGTGGCCGGCGCCCGAGTTGAACCAGTACGGGATGTCCTTGGGCAGCGTGCCGGTGAACTTGTCGAGCTCGGCCTGCGCCTGATCGGGAGCATACGGATACGGGTTCAGGTTGGGGACGTAGCCGGGGATGGTGACCGGCACGATCTCGTCCGACGGGATCGAGATGCCCTCGTTGACGATGTTGGAGACGGCCTCACGGTCGGCGGCCATGTTGAGCGCGGCGCGGATCGGGAGGTTGGCGGCGCCGCCGAGCATGGGCTTGTTCATCGAGACGCTGATGAAGTACACGGCCGTGCTCGGGTAGGCCTTGACGGTCCAGGTCCCGTCCTTGGTGCTCGGATTGTTCTGGGCGGCCTTGAAGTTGCCGGTCGGGAGACTGGAGTAGTCCAGGGTGCCCTTCTGGAACGCGAGCCACTCGGTGCTGACGTCGGTGTAGATCGGCATGTTGATCGTGTCGACGTAGCCGGCGGGCGCGGAATTGCCGGACCCGGTCGTGTTCCAGTAGTCAGGGTTCTTGACCAGGGTGACGGACTGGTTGTGCTTCCACTCCTGGACCATGTACGGGCCGGTGCCGACGGGCTTGTCGAAGAAGGCCTTGCGGCCGATCTTCTTGGCGTAGTCGACCGGGAACACGTGCGTGATCGGGTGCACCAGGGTCGCCGTGAAGTCGGCGAACGGGTACTGGAGCGTGACCTGCAGCGTGTACTTGTCGAGGGCCTTGACGCCGCTGAGGAGCGCGGCCTGGGAGTACCCCGTGTTGGGGTCCATGCCCTTGATCGGCGCGATGATGTAGGTCGTCGCCGACTTGTTGGCGGCCTGGGCGTTGTAGCTCCAGGAATCCACGAAGTCCTGCGCCGTCACCTCACGGCTGACGGGCGCCTGGAACATGACGCCCTTCTTGATGGTGAAGGTGAACACGGTGGCATCGGCGTTCACTACGGTCTTCTCAGCCAGGTCGGGCACGGCCTTGGTGGTGCCGTCGGGCTGGAGCTGCAGGATATAGAGGCCCTGGAAGACCTGGTGCTCGGCCTCGGCGCCCTCAGACTCCTGCGTGTTCAGCGGCTCGATGCTGATCGGCTCGGAGCCGAGCGGGAAGTTGTACGTACCGCCGGCCTTGGGCGTTCCGCCGGAGCTCGGACTGCTGCTGCTCGACGAGTTGCTGCTGCCGCACGCGCCAAGCAGCAGCGCGGCGACGATGAGGACCGCGGCCAAGATAAGCAGGCCGCGCCACCTCCCCATGCGTTTACTCACGGTGACCTCCTTGATGACTGACAAAGCCAGACTCCCCCCGGAGTCTCTTGCGACCACCGCGTCCCAGATGGGACGGGGGCCAGAACCACCTTTGTGACGCACCTCCCCCTACCTACGTGGGCACTGTGCCGTTCCCAGCGCCGACTTGTCAACTTTACTCCACTATGCAATCGACTGCTGCCGGCGCCACCTACTCGACCCACACCGCCCGCATGTCCGTGGTGCCCATGGGGTCGACGGTGAACCCGTGCACCCGTCCGGTGGCGACGCGGAAGTACCGGTAGAAGTACAACGGTACCGCCGGCATGTCGGTCAGGATGAGCTTCTCGGCCTGGGCGTAGAGATTCTGCCGCTGCTGCGCGTCCGTCGTGGCTCGCGCCTCCTGCAGGAGATCGTCCACGCCCTGGTTCGAGTAGAAGGTGTAGCTGCCCGTCGGCGACTGATCCGACTGGAAGAGCGGGTAGAGAAACGCGTCCATCGCCGGGTAGTCGGCGATCCACGCGACGCGGAAGAGCTGGCTGCCGCTGCCCTTGTTGCCGCGCGAGAGCTTGTCGAGGAACGTCCCCCACTCGTAGTCGCTCGCCTCGACGCCGAGGCCCGCCTTGCCCCATCCGGTGACGAGCGCGTCGGCGATGAGCCGGTGGTCCTCGCTCGTGTCGTACCAGTATTTGAGCGTGGGGACGGCGCCGAGTGCGGTGACCGCCTTGGTGGCGGCCTCGAGGTCGTAGGGATACGGGTTCTGGGCGGCCTTGTAGCCCGGGATGCCGGGCGGAACGTAGCCCCCGGCCGCTTGGGCGACGCCCTGGCTGACCCCGTCGACCACCGTCTGCGCGTCGGCCGACTGGCTCACGGCCTTGCGCAACTCAAGGTCCGGCCCCAGCGTTGGGTCGGTCATGTTGATGCCGACGAAGTAGAGGGCGGCAGCCGGCCACGAGCGTGCCGTCCAGGTGCCGTCCTTGACCTCGCTGCCGGACGTGATCGCCGTCACCTGGTCCGGCGGCGCCTGCGAGCAGTCGAGCTTCCCGGCCTGGAACGCGCTCCACATGGTCTCGACGTCGTCGTAGATGGGCAGGTCCACCGCATCGACCCACGCCGGCTGAGCGATGTCCCAGTAGGCCGTGTTCCTGGCCAGCGTGATCTCCTTGCCGTGGCGCCATGACGTTGACGACGTAGGGGCCGGTGCCCACGGGCTTCCTGGCGTAGGCCTTGGCGCCGACCTGGTCGATGTAGTCGACCGGGGTGACCGCAGCGACCGGGTGGCCCAGCGTCGCGGGAAAGTCGGAGAAGGGGTAGCGCAGCGTGACCTGGAGCGTCTGGGCATCGATCGCCTTGACGCCGGTGAGGCCCTGGGCCGGGTCGGTCTGATAGCCGCGGTCGTCGCAGCCCTCGATGGGCGCGAGGATGTACGCCACATAGGACTGGTTCACCGGATCGGTGACCCTGGTCCACGAATCGACGAAGTCCTGGGCGGTCACCGGGCGGCCGACCGGGGGCTGGAAGGTCACCCCGGTCTTGAGGTGGAAGGTCCAGGTCTGCCCGTCGGCGGACTCCCACTTCTCCGCGATGTCCGGCTTGGTGGCCAGCACTCCGTCGTCCTGAAGGACCCACTTGGTCAGCCCCTGGAACACCTGGTGGGCGACCTGCAGCCCCGAGGAATCCTGGGCGTTGAGGGGCTCGATCGAGAGAGGTTCGCCGGGCAGCGGGAAGGTGAAGGTGCCGCCCGGCTTCGGCGTCGCCTTGTCCTTGGGAACGCCGCCGCCGTCCGGCGACCCGGAGGCGCAGGCGGCGAGCGCCGCAGCTCCGCCGACGAGGAGGGCGGCCATCGGCCAGGAGGACGACGATCCTGGGCGGACGCGGCGGCATCAGCTTGTGAAGGCGGGTGCCCCTCCGCCGGCGGTGTGGCCCGTCCGGGTGCGCGCAAGGCGGTAGCCCGCGCGCGTGTGCGCCCCGGTGCAGAGAGCGCTGCCCGCGGTCGGCGTCAGCCCAGCCTCCAGATGAGGACGAACGTGTTCAGGAAGAACAGCACCCCCACGATGATCGTGTACCGCGTGAGGTTGCGTTCCATGACGCTCGCCGAGGAGGCGAACGAGAACCCGGTGACGCTGGCCATGCCGGCATCCTTGCCGGTGTGCAGCAGGATGAGCACGATCACGAGGATCCCGAGGATGAACTGGATGGTGACGAGAATGGCGTTGAGCAAGTCTGTTCTCCCCCTGAAGGCGGGCGTGGACGCGTGCGAGCATATCATTCTTGCACCTCGTCCGGCCGAGGCCAAACGCGGATGCCGGTGACGGCGGCGCCGGCAGCACGAAGCCGCCGGGGCCGCCGGGCTCAGGGAGCCGGCTCGAGCAGGTCCCGCCCGGTCATCTCCACCGGCTGTTCGACGCCGAGCAGCGCCAGCACCGTCGGCGCCAGGTCGGACAGCCGTCCGCCGTCCCTGACCCGCATCGCCGGCACCGTCGCCACGAACGGGACCAGGTTGGTGCTGTGGGCGGTGTTCGGGCTGCCGTCCGGCTCGAGCATGTGGTCGGAGTTGCCGTGGTCGGCGGTGACGAGGCAGGCGCCGCCGCGAGCTGCCGCGGCGGTGGCGACCCGGCCGAGGCAGGCGTCGACCGTCTCCACCGCCTTGACGGCGGCCGGGATGACGCCGGTGTGGCCGACCATGTCGGCGTTGGCGTAGTTCACGACGATGAAGTCGAACGTGTCCGCCTCGATGCGGGCCACCAGTTCGTCGGTGACGCCGAGGGCGCTCATCTCCGGCTTGTGGTCGTAGGTGGGCACGTCGCGGGGGCTGGGCACCAGCACCCGCTCCTCCCCCTCGACCTCCTTCTCGACGCCGCCGTTGAAGAAGAAGGTCACGTGGGCGTACTTCTCGGTCTCGGCGATGTGCAACTGCCTGAGACCGTGCTCGGCAAGGACGTCGGCCAGCACGTGCCGGGGGTGGTCCGGCGGGAACGCGACCGGCAGCGGGAACTCCTTCTTGTACTGCGTCATGGTGACGAAGTCGGTGGACGGCGGATGGGCGCCGCGGTCGAACTCGGCGAACCCGCGCTCGGTCATGGCGCGCGTGAGCTCGCGGGCGCGATCCGGCCGGAAGTTGAAGAACAGGCAGACGTCGCCGTCGCGCACGCGCGAGTCGTGCTCGGGCGCGACGATCGTCGGGCGCACGAACTCGTCGTTCTCGCCGCGGGCGTAGGCGGCGTCGACCGCCGCCTGGGCGTCCGCGGCGAAGAAGCCCTCGGCGTAGACGAGGGCGTCGTACGCCAGCCTGACGCGGTCCCAGCGGGTGTCGCGGTCCATCGCGTAGTAGCGGCCGCTGATGACGCCGTACCGGCCGCTGCCGATGCGGTCCATCGCCGCCTGGATGGTGGCGAGGTAGCCCTTGGCGCTTTGCGGAGGCGTGTCGCGGCCGTCGAGGAACGCGTGCACGACGACGTCGCCGACCTTCTCCCGCGACGCGAGCTCCAGGCACGCCTCGAGGTGGCCCATGTCGGCGTGGACGCCGCCGCCCGAGACCAGGCCCATGAGGTGCAGGCGGCTGCCCCGCCCGGTCGCCTTGGCGCAGGCCTGGCGAAGGACGCGGTTCTCGAAGAAGCTCCCGTCCTCGATCGCCAGGTTGATGCGCGTGAGGTCCTGGTAGACGACGCGGCCGGCGCCGATGTTGAGGTGGCCGACCTCGGAGTTGCCCATCTGGCCCGGCGGCAGTCCCACTGCCGGGCCGGACGCGTCGCAGGACGCCGTGCGGGTACTCGGCCAGCAGCCGGTCGAAGACCGGCGTGTCGGCCAGGCTCACGGCGTTGTCCGGACCCGGCGGAGCGACGCCCCAGCCGTCCAGTACGATCAGGACGACCGGGCGATACGTCGCCCCGCCGGCGTCCGGAACGGTCACGCGGGATCCGTGAAGCGGACGATGCGGCCGAACTCCTGCGGGTCGAGGCTCGCGCCGCCGACCAGCACGCCGTCGATGTCCGGCTGCGCCATGAGGATGTCGATGTTGGCGGCCTTGACGCTCCCGCCGTACAGGATGCGCACGCCGTCGGCGGCGTCGCCGAAGCGCTCGCGCACCTTGCGACGGCAGAACGCCACCGTCTCCTGCGCCTGCTCGGGTGTCGCCGTGACGCCGGTGCCGATGGCCCAGATGGGCTCGTAGGCGATGGCCACGTTGGCGAGCTCCGCCGGGCCGATCTCGGCGAGGCCGGTCTCCAGCTGGCCGCCGACCTTGCTCTCGGTCTGGCCGCTCTCGCGCTCCTCGAGCGTCTCGCCGCAGCACAGGATCGGCCGCAGGCCGGCATCCAGGCCGGCCCTGACCTTGCGGGCCAGGTCGGCGTCGTTCTCGTTGTAGTACTGCCGGCGCTCGGAGTGCCCGAGGATCACGTAGGGGACGCCCGAGTTCGACCAGCATGCCCGGCGCCGTCTCGCCGGTGAAGGCGCCCTCTGCGGCGTAGTGCATGGTCTGGGCGCCGACGCTGATCTGCGTGTCGACCGTGCACGACAGGGCGGCATGGAGACAGACGGACGGCGGGCAGATGAGCACGTCCCGGTCGTCCACGCCGGCGACCAGCGGACGGAAGGCGTCGAAGAACTCCTTCGTCTGCCCCGGCGTCTTGTACATCTTCCAGTTGCCCGCCATGAGCGGGCGCCTGCCGGCCGTCGTCGCAGCCGTCGTCGGATCCATGAGCGCCTCCACGCCGGGCAGTGCCCGGCCCTCCAGGAATTCCATGGAGGCGCCCCCGCCCGTGGACACGTGGGTGAGGCGGCCCTCCAGGCCAAAGGTGCGGACGGCCGACACGGTGTCGCCGCCGCCGGCGACCGTCACGGCGACGCCGCCGGCGATGGCCTCGCCGATGGCGCGCGTGCCGGCCGCGAACTCCGCGACCTCGAACAGGCCCATCGGCCCGTTCCAGTAGATGGTGCCCGCGCCCGCCAGCTGATGCACGAACTCGGCGCGTGGTCTCCGGGCCGATGTCGAGGGCCATCTCGTCGGCGGCGATGTCGTCGGCGCGCACGACGCGCGACGGCGCCCCGGCGACCGCCTCGCGCGCCACCACGACGTCGGTCGGGATGATGAGCCGGCCGCGTGACGTACCGGCTTCCGCGAGGATCTCGCGCGCGACGGTGACCTCGTCGCCGGCTCCCTTGGACGCGCCGACCTCGAAGCCCTTGGCGGCGAGGAAGGCGTTGGCCATGGCGCCGCCGATCAGCACCGTGTCGGCGATGCTGAGCATGTGCCGGATGAGGCTGATCTTGTCCGAGACCTTGAGGCCGCCGAGGACCACGACGAACGGCCGCGCCGGGTCGCGGAGCAGGCGGCCGAGGACCTCGAGCTCCTTGGTCATCAGCAGGCCGGCCACCGAGGGCAGGTAATGCGTGACTCCCTCCGTCGAGGCATGCGCGCGGTGAGCCGTGCCGAAGGCGTCGTTGACGTACACGTCTCCGAGCGCCGCCAGCTGCTTGGCGAACCCGGCGTCGTTGCCGGTCTCCTCCGCGTGGAAGCGGAGGTTCTCCAGCAGGAGCACGTCGCCGGGCCTGAGCGCGGCGGCCGCCTGCGCGGCCGCGGGGCCGACGCAGTCGTCCGCGGTCGCGACCGGGCGGCCGAGCAGCTCCGAGAGGCGCGCCGCCACCGGCGCCATGCGCAGCCCGTCGACGACCTGCCCCTTGGGCCGGCCGAGGTGGGACATGAGCACGACCGCGACAGCCCTGGTCTTGCAGGTAGGTGATCGTGGGCAGGGCGGCGCGGATGCGCGTGTCGTCGACGACGCGGCCGTCTTCGAGCGGCACGTTGAAGTCGACGCGCACGAGCGCGCGCTTGCCCGCGAGCGGGTAGTCGGTGAGCGAGCGCTTCATGGTGGTGTCAGCCTCCCGGGCCTTGTCTGGAGTGTCAGAGGACCCGCTGCACGAGATCGACGAGGCGGCACCAGTAACCCCACTCGTTGTCGTACCAGGACACGACCTTGACCAGCTTGCCCTTGGCCATGGTGAGCGCCGGGTCGAAGATCGAGGAGTGGCTGTTGCCGACGATGTCGACGTGACTGATGGGGTCTTCCTGGTACTGCAGGATGCCCTTCATCGGGCCGCTCTCGGCCGCGGCCTTCATCGCGGCGTTGACCTCTTCGGCGGTGACCTCGGTCTGGAGTTCGGCGACGAGGTCGGAGCCGAGCCGTCCGGCGTCGGCACGCGCAGGGCGAAGCCGTCCAGCTTGCCCTCGAGGTCAGGGATCACGAGGGCGACGGCGCGGGCGGCGCCGGTCGTCGTGGG
>CAVUBA010000026.1:0-52194 GCA_963739595.1 uncultured Thermoleophilia bacterium | reverse complement strand
CAGCCGGCGGCGGAGCGCTCACACGGCTGAAGATCATCTTGCCCGAGGGGCTCTGCAGAACGCTGGTCACCTCGGCCTTGACGCGCGAGCCCACCAGGGCGCTGCCGGCCTCGACGACGATCATGGTGCCGTCGTCGAGGTAGCCGACGCCCTGGTCCTGCTCGCGCCCTTCTCGCAGGATCTTGACTTCGATGACCTCGCCGGGCAGCACGGCCGGTTTGACCGAGTTGGCGAGCTCGTTGACGTTGAGCAGCCGGACGCCCTGGATCTCGGCGACCTTCTGGAGCGTGTAGTCGGTGCTGATGATCTGGGCGCCGGTATCCTTCGCGAAGCGCACCAGCTTGGCGTCGACGGCCTCGATGTCCGCGTAGTCCGTGCCGTCGATGGTCACCGCGCCTGAGCTGTTCTGCAGGCGCTTCACGAAGTCGAGGCCGCGGCGGCCGCGCACGCGCTTCTCCGCGTCGGCGGAGTCGGCGAGCCTCTGGAGCTCCTCGATGACGAAGCGCGGCACGAGGAGCTCGCCCTCGACGAAGCCGGTGTCGATGATCTCCAGGATGCGCCCGTCGATGATGGCGCTGGTGTCGAGGAGCTTGGCCGGCGTGAGGCCCGGGATGACCTCGAACGCGCCGCGGACGCCGAGCAGGCGCAGGATCTCGATGTGCTTCTTGGCCGCGAGGTACGCGGTGAAGTAGCCGGCCAGCAGGTAGATCGGCACCGTGAGATAGGGACCCACGATGGGGATGCGCACGAGGGCGATGCTGATGAGCGTGGCGATGAAGAGGCCGACCACCACGCCGCCGATGCCGACGACGACCTCGGCGCCCGTCGCGCGCGCCATGACCTCATCGACGCGGTCGAGGCCGCGGCGCATGAGCCGCGAGACGACGACACCGAGCAGATAGCCGAGGCCGAGGCCGGCGAAGGTGAAGACGACGAGCCAGATGAGCTTGCCGTCCTGGTCGAGCGTCGGCGCGAACGACGACGCCCGGATGCGGTCGGCCAGCTGATAGCCCGCGAGTGCGCCCAGCAGGGCGAGCAGCCCGCGGATGGCCGG
Organism: uncultured Thermoleophilia bacterium; assembly: GCA_963739595.1. Taxonomy (GTDB): domain Bacteria; phylum Actinomycetota; class Thermoleophilia; order UBA2241; family UBA2241; genus CAIXSE01. The sequence continues at coordinate 51,140 of CAVUBA010000026.1, read as the reverse complement.
CTGCAGGACGCCGCGCGGTCTGCGCTGGCGGCCCGGCAGACCGGGCTCAGACGACGGGAGCGGGCTCTCGGGAGTCGTCGGCAAGAGCGGGTCCGTCCACGTGGATGTCCTCGAGCACGGTCTCCAGGAACGCGTTCGCCTCGTCCTCGTTGAAGTCGCGCGCGTACATGAGCTCGCTGGCGAGGATCTTCTTGGCCTTGGAGAACATCTGCTTCTCGCCCGTCGACAGTCCCTTGTCGGCGTGCCGGATGGCCAGATTGCGGACCACTTCGGCGACCTCGAAGATGTCGCCGGTCTTGAGCTTGTCGCGGTTGTGCTTGTAGCGACGGCTCCAGTTCTTGGGCATCTTGGTGGGGTCGCCGCGGAGGACCTCGAGGACCCTTTCGACAACGTCGGACTCGATGACCTTGCGCAGGCCGGCGCGGTCGGCGTTCTCGACGGGGACCATGACGGTCATGTCGTTGTGCAGGATCTGGATGGTGAGGTAGTCGCGCTGCTGGCCGAGCACGTCCTTCTGCTCGATCTTCATGATCTTGCCGGCGCCGTGGTGCGGATAGACGACCTTGTCTCCGACTGAATACATCAAACCCCCCACTCGTCGTTCGTGGCCCCGGAGGCCGGCCTGTTCGCGCCCTCGTGCAGGAGGGCGGCGAACGCCCCACGCAGATCGGTCGCGCCTGCGGCACGCCGCCGGTCCCGCGTGCATCGGCGGCCGGAACGACGATGCGGTCGAAGCCGGCACGACCGGCTTCGGCGACACGTCGCTCGCTCTGGCTGCAGGATCGAAGTCCGCCCGTCAGGCTGATCTCCCCGAACACCGCCGCCCCGGCGGGAAGCGGTTGGTCGCGCTGCGCTGAGGCGACAGCGAGTGCGACTGCGAGGTCCGCCGCGGGCTCGTCGATGCGAATTCCGCCTGCAATTGTAACAAAAATGTCGGAACTAGACAACTTCAGCCCTGCATGCCTCCCGAGGACCGCCACGAGCATCGCCAGGCGGTTGCGGTCGAAGCCGACGGCGACGCGGCGCGGCATCGCCAGCTCGGTCTGGTTGACGAGCGCCTGCACCTCGACGAGGAAGCAGCGCGTGCCCTCGACGGCGACGTGCACGGCGGAGCCGGCCGCCGGCGCCGCCTCGCTCAGGAAAAGGGCGGAGGGGTCGGGCACCGTCTTGAGGCCCGACCCCGTCATCTCGAAGATGCCGAGCTCGTTGGTGGAGCCGAACCGGTTCTTGGCGGCGCGCAGCGTGCGGTAGAAGCGGTAGCGGTCGCCCTCGAACTGGAGCACCGTGTCGACCATGTGCTCCAGCACCCTGGGGCCGGCGATCGCGCCCTCCTTGGTCACGTGCCCGACGAGGAAGACGGCGGCGCCGGTGTCCTTGGCCAGGCGCAGGAAGCGGCCCGCCGCTTCGCGCACCTGGCTCACGCTGCCCGGCGCCGACGTGAACGAGTCGCTGTAGAGCGTCTGCACGGAGTCGACGACGACGAGCGCCGGGCGCGCGGCGGCGACGGTCTCGAGGACGGTCTCGAGCTCGGTCTCGGCGAGGACGTCGATGTTGGCGGCGCCCCTGCAGATGCGCTCGGCGCGCATCTTGACCTGCGCCGCCGACTCCTCGCCGCAGACGAGCAGCGCCGGCCGGCCGGCGGCGACGTTGTCGAGCACCTGCAGGAGCAGCGTGGACTTGCCGATGCCGGGCTCGCCGCCGACCAGCACGAGCGAGCCCGGGACGATGCCGCCGCCGAGCACGCGGTCGAGCTCGTCGATGCCGCTCGAGAACCGCTCGGCGGCCGACGAGACGACCTCGGACAGACGGACGGGGCCGGCGGCAGTACCTGCCGCCGGCCCCGTTCCCGGTCTTGGCGCTGCGGCCGCGCCCCCTGGGCGCCGCCGCGACCACTTCTTCGACGAACGAGTCCCAAGCGCCGCAGTCCGGGCAGTGGCCGAGCCACTTGGCCTCCCGGCGGCCGCACTCGCCGCAGGTGAAGACGGTCTGCGTCTTCGCCACGGTCAGCGGCCCTTGCCGCGCGTCGCCGGTCGCCGTCACGACTCCTCAGGCGCCCGCGGACGCGCCGCCGGCGTCGGGACCGTCGCTCTCGCCGCCCGACGGAGGCCCGACGGGCCCCACGCCCTGCGACACCGGCTCGTCGAGGCCGACCATGGGCAGCTCGACGCTGCCGCCGACGACCTCGCCGTTGACCGTGAGCACGGTGTCCTCGTTCTGGCCGTCGACCAGCACCACGGTGCCCTCGGGGAACGCGCGCTCGAGCATGGCGTCGCTGAGCTTGTCCTCGATGTACCGCTGGATGGCGCGGCGCAGCGGGACGCGCGCCGAGCATGGGGTCGTACCCCTTCTCGACGAGCACGTCGCGGCCGGCGTCGGTGAGCTCGATGTCGACGCCGCTCACCTTGAGCTGCTGCCGCAGCCGGTCGATCATCAGGTCGACGATCGAGCCGATCTCCGCGCGCTCCAGCTTGTGGAAGACGATGACCTCGTCGACGCGGTTGAGGAACTCGGGCTTGAAGACGCGCTTGAGCTCGCCGGTGATGCGGCCCTTCATGTCGTCGTAGGTCATGCCCTTGTTGGCCGTCTGCGTGAAGCCGAGCGGCGTGTCCTTGGTGATCATCGCGGCGCCGATGTTGCTGGTCATGATGAGGATCGCGTTGCGGAAGTCCACGGTGCGGCCCTGCGAGTCGGTGAGGCGCCCGTCCTCCAGGATCTGCAGGAGGATGTTGAAGACGTCCGGGTGCGCCTTCTCGATCTCGTCGAACAGGATGACGCTGTACGGCTTGCGGCGGACGATCTCGGTGAGCTGGCCGCCCTCGTCGTGCCCGACGTAGCCGGGCGGCGAACCGACGAGCCGGGACACGGAGTGCTTCTCCATGTACTCGCTCATGTCGATCTGCACGAGGTGGTCCTCGTCGCCGAAGAGGAAGTTCGCCAGCGTGCGGGCGAGCTCCGTCTTCCCGACGCCCGAAGGGCCGAGGAAGATGAACGAGCCCGTGGGCCGCCGCGGGTCCTTGAGCCCGGCGCGGCTGCGCCGGATGGCCTTGCTGACGGCGCGGACCGCCGGATCCTGGCCGACGAGCCTCGTGTGCAGCTCGTCCTCCATGCGCAGGAGCTTCTTGGTCTCGGCCTCGGTGATCTTGACCACCGGGATGCCGGTCCACATGCTGACGATCTCGGCGATCTCGTCCTCGCCGATGCTGGCGCGCATGCCCTCGTCGCTGGTCTTCCAGGCGTCCTCGAGCTCGAGCTTCTTGTGGCTGAGCTTGCGCTCCTTGTCGCGCAGGTTGGCGGCCTTCTCGAACTCCTGGGCCTCGATCGCCGCCTCTTTCTCCTTGCGCACCGACGCTGATCTCCTCCTCGAGCTCGCGGTAGCTGGGGGGCGCCGTCATGGTGCGGATGCGCATGCGGCTGGCGGCCTCGTCGATGAGGTCGATGGCCTTGTCCGGCAGGAAGCGGTCGCTGATGTAGCGGTCGGCCAGCTCGGCCGCCGAGCTGAGCGCCTCGTCGGTGATGCGGATGCGGTGGTGGGCCTCGTAGCGGTCGCGGAGCCCCTTGAGGATCTCGACGGTCTCCTCGACCGACGGCTCGGCCACCTTGATCTGCATGAAGCGCCGCTCGAGAGCGGCGTCGCGCTCGAGGTACTTGCGGTACTCGTCCAGCGTCGTGGCGCCGATGGTCTGCAGCTCGCCGCGGGCCAGCGCCGGCTTGAGGATGCTGGCCGCGTCGATGGCGCCTTCGGCGGCGCCCGCGCCGACGAGGTTGTGCAGCTCGTCGATGAACAGGATGATGTCGCCCGTCTCGCGGATCTCCTTCATGACCTTCTTGAGGCGCTCCTCGAACTCGCCGCGGTACTTGCTGCCGGCGACGAGCGCGGCGAGGTCGAGCGTCCACACCTGCTTGCCCTTGAGCAGCTCGGGGACCTCGTGGTTGGCGATGCGCTGGGCGAAGCCCTCGACGATGGCCGTCTTGCCGACGCCCGGCTCGCCGATGAGCACCGGGTTGTTCTTGGTGCGCCGGCTGAGGATCTGCATGACCCGCTCGATCTCGGTCTGGCGGCCGATGCACGGGTCGAGCTTGCCCTCTTCGGCGAGCTTGGTGAGGTTGCGGCCGAACTGGTCGAGGACCTTGGCGGCGCGCTTGCTCTCCGAGCCGCCGCCGCTCGCCTGCGAGCTGCGGCGGCCGGGGCCGCTGAGCGCGCGCATGACCTCGTTGCGGATCTTCTCGGGCTCGGCGTCCAGATCGAGCAGGATGCGCGCGGCGACGCCCTCGTCCTCGCGCACGAGGCCGAGCAGGATGTGCTCGGTGCCGATGTAGTTGTGGCCGAGGCTGAGGGCCTCACGAAGCGCCAGCTCGAGGACCTTCTTGGCGCGCGGCGTGAAGGGGATCTGGCCCTGCGGCGACTCCTCGCCGGAGCCGACGATGCGGACCACGGCGGCGCGGACCTCTTCGACGGACACTTCGAGTCCGTCGAGGACGCGCGCGGCCACTCCCTCCTCCTCGCGGAGCAGGCCGAGCAGCAGGTGCTCGGTGCCGATGTAGTTGTGCTTGAGGGAACGGGCCTCTTCTTGCGCGAGGACCACGACTTGTCTGGCGCGTTCGGTGAAGCGTTCGAACATGCGGCCACTCCTTCACGATACGGGAGCCGCTCGGTTCGTCGGGGGGACAGAGGCGGCTTCCGGTGTGCTTGCTCTCAGTCTCCGGGATACCCACTCTCGCCCCGCCGGAGACACGACGTGGGTCTATGGTACCCGATTCACCGGACGACGCGACCCGTGGCGAGCTTGCCCCGCCCGGTATCATGTGGGCTTTGGGGCACCACCCGTTCGACGAGAGGAGACTCGCGCATGCGCCGCATCATCACGTGGTCCGTCCGCGGCAGGCACCCCTGGATCGTCATCGCGATCTGGATCGTCATCGCCGGGGCTCTCTCCATGGGCCCGAAGATCCAGAGCGTCACCACCAACGACGCCTCCAAGGGCCTCTCCAACGCCGTCGAGAGCAAGCGTGCCGACGCGCTGCAGCAGCAGTACTTCCCCAACGCCAAGGGCACGCCCGTCATCGTCGTCTTCAGCTCGGACGCGCCGCTCACGGCCGCCGACAAGGCGGCGATCGCGCAGGGCGAGGCCTGGCTCAAGAGCGGCGCCGAGCCCATCAACAGCGCCAGCGTCCAGTACTCGCCGGACGGCAAGGGCGCGCTCATCTTCGCCAGCCTGAACGGCAACCCCGGGGACGCGGCCTTCCGCGACTCGGTGCAGGCCATCCGCGACCACTTCGGCGACACCGTGAACGGGATGCAGGTCCGGGTCACCGGCCCCGGCGGCCTCATCACCGACGTCTACAAGATCTTCCTCAACGCCGACGTGAAGCTGCTCGTCGGCACGGTCCTCCTCGTGCTGGTGCTGCTCCTGCTCATCTACCGCTCGCCGGTGCTGCCCTTCGTGCCGCTCATCGCCGTCGGGTTCGGCTACTTCGTCGCCGGCGGCATCCTCGCGCTCGTCGCCAAGGCCACCGGGACGACCCTCTCCGGCCAGGCGACCTCGCTCATGGTCATCCTGCTGTTCGGCGCCGGGACCGACTACGCGCCTGCTCCTCATCTCCCGCTACCGCGAGGACCTGCGCCGCGAGGGCGACGCCCGCGTCGCGCTCGCCACGGCGCTGGGCGAGACCTGGGAGGCGATCGCCGCCAGCGGCCTGACGGTGACTCTGGCGGTGCTCACCCTGCTCTTCGCGCAGTACGGCGACTACCGCTCGTTCGCGCCGGTGCTCGGCGTCGGCGTCTTCGTGACCCTCATCGCCGGGCTGACGCTGATGCCGGCGCTGCTCGCGCTGCTCGGCCGCCGGGCCTTCTGGCCGCGGGTGCCCAAGGAGGGCGAGGCGACGCAGCACAAGACGTGGGGTCGCGTCGCCGCGTGGGTGGCCGCGGGGCCGCGCCGCGCCGCGCTGGGAGTCCTCGCGATCCTCGTCGTCCTCGCGCTCGGCTGCCTCTTCTACAGCCCGCGCTTCAGCTTCACCGAGGACTTCCTGAAGAACATGCCGTCCAAGCAGGGCTACGCGCTGCTGGAGCAGCACTTCCCCAAGGGCGCGCTGGCGCCGACGACGGTGCTCATCAAGGCGCCGCAGGCGCCGCCCGACGTTCGTCGCCGGCATGATCACCGGCGCGCTGAACAAGAGCCCGGGCGTCGCCGCCGCCTTCCCCACCGGCACCGCCGACAACGGCAAGCTGCTCAGCTTCCAGGTCATCCTGAAGGGCGACCCGTACTCGAGCCAGGCGCTCGAGCAGGTGCGGCAGCTGCGGACCACGGCGCGCAAGGCGGCCGCCGCCGGAGGAGGCACCGCCCTCGTCGGCGGCCCCACGGCCATCCAGGCGGACACGTGGGCGCAGAGCAACCGCGACACGATCGTCGTCGCCGTCGCGGCCCTGGTCGTGGTGGGCGTCATCCTGATGCTCCTGCTGCGCGCCATCGTGGCGCCGCTCTACCTGTTGCTGACCAACGTGCTCTCGTACCTCGCCGCGCTGGGCGCGACGATCGTCATCACCGAGAAGCTGCTGGGGTGGGAGCACATCAGCTACCGGATCCCGCTGTACATGTTCATCTTCCTGGTGGCCCTGGGCAGCGACTACAACATCTTCATCACGACGCGCATCCGCGGCGAGGCGATGGCCAGAGGGCTGCGGGACGGCACGGTGAAGGCCCTGTCGGCCACCGGCGGCGTGCTCACCAGCGCCGGCATCATCCTGGCCGGCACGTTCCTGATCCTGCTCTCGCAGCCGGTCAAGGACCTCGCCGAGATCAGCATCGGCGTCGCGCTCGGCGTGCTCATCGACACGTTCCTGGTGCGCACCGCGCTGGTGCCGGGGCTCACGCTCTGGATCGGCCCGAAGGCCGGCTGGCCGGGGCCGCTGTGGACGAAGAAGGGTGCCGAGGCCGAAGAGCCGGCGGACGAGCCGCAGCCGTTCGCGGCAAGCGGCGAGCCGCTCGGGGACGAGGCCTAGCCGAAAGGTGGCGGCGAGTGCCTCCAGGGGCGCTCGCCGCTCATCCCGCGCGGCGGGCCTGCTAGCTGCGCAGCGCCGGGAAGAGGATGACGTCGCGGATGCTGGGCGCGCCGGTGAGGATCATCACCAGGCGGTCGATGCCCATGCCGAGGCCGCCGGTGGGCGGCATGCCGTGCTCCATGGCCTCGAGGAAGTCCTCGTCGAGCCGGTGCGCGGTCTCGTCGCCGTCGGCGAGGTCCTGCAGTCTGCTGCATCGAAGCGCTCGCGCTGGTCGTCGGGGTCGTTGAGCTCGCTGAAGGCGTTGCTCAGCTCCATGCCGGCGATGAACCCCTCGAAGCGCTCGACGAAGCGCGGGTCGTGCGGCGTCTTCTTGGCGAACGGGCTCGTCTCGAGCGGGTGCTCGGTGATGAACACCGGCTGGATGAGCTTGGGCTCGACGCACTCGCTGAACAGCTCGTCGACCTGGGCGCCCCAGGCGGGAGCGAGCGGGACGACGTCCTCGAGCCCCTTCTCCTTGATGCGCGCCTGCAGGTCGGCGACGGTGCGCGAGTCGTCGGCGCCGATGTCGATGCCGGTCTCGTTCTCGATCGCCTTGCGCATGGTGAGGCGCGGCCACGGCGGCGTGAGGTCGATCTCGTGCTCGCGGAAGGTGACCTGGAGGCCGCCGACGGCGCCAGCCGCCTCGGCGGTCATCTGCTCGACCATCGTCATGACGTGGTTGTAGTCGACGTAGGCCTCGTAGGTCTCGAGCATCGTGAACTCGGGGTTGTGCTTGAAGCTCACGCCCTCGTTGCGGAAGTCCTTGCCGATCTCGTAGACGCGGTCGATGCCGCCGATGATGCAGCGCTTGAGGTACAGCTCGGTGGCGATGCGCAGGTAGAGGTCGCGCTCGAGCTCGTTGTGGTGCGTCATGAACGGGCGCGCGAGCGCGCCGCCGTACAGCGGCTGCAGCACCGGGGTCTCGACCTCGATGAAGCCGCGATCGTCCAGGAACCTGCGGATCGCGGCGATGATCCGCGCGCGCTTGACGAACACCTGGCGCGAGTCGTCGTTGGCGGCGAGGTCGAGGTAGCGCTTGCGGTAGCGGGTCTCGACGCTGGTGAGCCCGTGGTACTTCTCGGGCATCGGGCGCAGCGACTTGCTGAGCAGCTGCCAGGACGTGATGCGCAGGCTGAGCTCGCCGCGCCGGGTGCGCATCACCGTGCCCTCGGCGCCGACGAAGTCGCCGAGGTCGACGTCCTCGAGCGCGCCGTAGCGCTCCTCGCCCAGCGCGTCGAGCTGGCAGAAGAGCTGCAGCTCGCCGCTCAGGTCCTTGAGGACGACGAAGGTGAGCTTGCCGTGCACGCGGCGCGCGACCACGCGGCCGGCGATGCGGCGCACGTCGGGCGAGTCCTGCCCGGCCTCGAGGGTCTCGTAGGCGGACTGGACCGCCGCGATCTCGTCGCGCGGCTGGTACTGGGTGGGATACGCGGCGCCGGTCTCGCGCCAGGCGGCGAGCTTGTCACGCCGCTCGGCGAAGACGTCGCCGTGCTCAGCGTGCTGCTCGTCCACGGCGGAGGTCAGGCCTTCTCGATGTCCAGGACCTTGAACTTCTTGGAGCCCTGGGGCACGGCGACGGTGACCTTGTCGCCGGGCTTGTGACCGAGGATCGCCCTGCCGACGGGCGACTCGTTGGACAGCTTGTGCGCGCCCGGGTCGGCCTCGGCCGAGCCGACGATGGAGTACTGGACCACGTCGCCGCGCTGCATGTCCTGCAGCGTGACCTTGGTGCCCACGCCGACGACCTCGGTCGAGATGTTGTCGGAGTCGATGACGATGGCGCTGCGCAGACGCTCCTCGAGCGAGAAGATGCGCGCCTCCAGCATGGCCTGCTCGTTCTTGGCGTCGTCGTACTCGGAGTTCTCCGAGATGTCGCCGAAGTCGCGCGCGGCGCGGATGCGCTCGGCTACCTCGTCGCGCTTGACGGACGAGAGATACTCGACCTCTTCCTTGAGGCGCTGGAAGCCCTCAGGCGTGAGGATGATCTCACGGTCGACCACAGATTCCTCCTCTTCAACGCGGCAACGCGGCCCCGTTCGAGGCCGCGTGCCGAAGTGGCGAGCAAGTATAGGGCATGCCCGGCGTTTGCGCAAACAGAGCGGAATCGCCGTCGACGGGGCGCGTCAGAGGCCGAGAAGCGTGCGTACCTCGGCCTCGTCCCGCGCCCTCATCAGCTCCAGCGACAGCGGCTTGTCCAGCGCGCCGTGGCGGCGGAACTTGGGCCAGAACTGGCGGAGGTGGCCGACGGCGCGGCCGCCGAGGTCGGCGATGGCCTCCGCCGCGAAGCGGCGCACCTCGGCGAGCTTCTCGGCGGGCGCCGGCTCGGCCGCGCCCAGCACCTGGGCGAAGAGCCACGGCGCGCCCACGGCGCCGCGCGCGAGCATGACGGCCGCGGCGCCGCCGTCCAGCAGCCGCAGCGCCGCGTCCCGGCCGTCCACGTCGCCGGAGGCGATCACGGGGACGGCCAGCTCCGCGGCGAGGGCGAACGTCACCGCGTGGTCGGCGTGGCCGCGGTAGAGCTGCGCCGCCGTGCGCGGGTGGATGCAGACGGCGGCTGCGCCGGCGGCGACGAGCCGGGGCGCCGCGAGGCGCCCGAGCTCGTCGCCGTCCCGCAGCCCCGCGCGGATCTTCACGGTGACCGGGACGCCGCGCCCCGGCGCGGCGTCGTCCACGGCCTTCACCACGGCGGCGACGATGCCGGCGGCGCGCTCGGGCTCGGCGAGCAGCGCCGCGCCGGCGCCGGTCTTGACGACCTTGCGCACGGGGCAGGCCATGTTGAGGTCGACGAGGTCGGCGCCGGCGGCCACCGCCCGCCCCGCCGCGTCGGCGAGCACGTCGGCGTCGGCGCCGAACAGCTGGAACCCGAGCGGGTGCTCGTCCTCCCCGTGGGCGAAGTAGTCGAGCGTGCGCCGGTTGTCGTAGTGCACGCCGTAGGCCGAGATCATCTCCGTGTAGACGAGGCCGGCGCCCCAGCGGCGCACGCTGCGCCGGAACGCCGGCGTCGTGAGGCCGGCCATGGGAGCCATGAAGAGCCGCCGCTCGAGCGAGAGCCCGCCGAGGGCGAGCGGCCGGAGCAGAGGATCGGGTGCGGCGCCGGTCTCGGCGGGCAGCGGGCGGGGCGCGGTCACGCCCGTCACGCCTTCGCCTCAGCCCCGCTGCTGGCGCCGCATCACGATCTCGATGCCGCGCAGCGTGAGGAACGGGTCGACCTTCTCGATGACGTCGGTGTGCCGGGCGATCATCTCGGCGAGCCCGCCGGTGGCGATCACGGGGCACTTCACGCCCAGTTCGGCCCAGATGGCGTGCACGACGCCCTCCACCTCGCCGGCGAACCCGTACACGGCGCCGGACTGCAGCGCCTCGGTGGTCGACTTGCCGATGGCGTGCTCGGGCTCGATGAGCTCGACCTTGATGAGCTTGGCGGCGCGCGTGGTGAGCGCCTCCAGGGAGACCTCGATGCCGGGGGCGATGGCGCCGCCGAGGTAGTCGCCCTCGGCGGAGATGACGTCGAAGGTGGTGGCCGTGCCGTAGTCGGCGACGATGCACGGCCCGCCGTACATCTCGTAGGCGGCGACGGCGTTGACGATGCGGTCGGCGCCGACCTCGCCCGGGTTCTTCGTCTTGATGCGCATGCCGGTCCGCGCCCCGGGTCCCACGACGAACGCCGCGAGGCCGAGGTGCTTCTCGCACATCTCCTCCCACTGCTGCGTGAGCCGCGGGACCACCGAGGCGACGCCGACCTCGCCTCGATCGCCGTCGAGCCGTGCGTGCCCTTGCAGCGAGAAGAGCCCCTGCAGCATCCCGGCGATCTCGTCGCTCGGTGCGGTGCCGCACCGTGGCCATGCGCCACTCGTCGACCACCGCGCCGCCGTCGATCACGTCCGATGTGCGTCTGCGTGTTCCCGACGTCGACGACGAGCAGCACGGTCAGACCTCCAGGTCGAGGGCCAGGTCGATCCAGCGGAGCGCGCGTGGTGAGCGCGCCGGCGGAGATGACGTCGACGCCCGCCTCGGCGAGCTCGCGCACGCGCTCGAGCCGCACGCCGCCCGACACCTCGACGACGGCGCGGCCGGCGACGCGGTCGCACAGCCACGCCGGACGGTCGCGGTGTCCATGTTGTCGAGCAGCACGATGGTGGCGCCGCAGGCGAGCGCTTCGTCCAGCTGCTCCAGCGTGTCGACCTCGACCTCGAGCGCGTGCAGGTGCGCCGCGCCGGCGCGCACGCGCTCGATCGCGGCGGCTGACGCCGCCGGCCGCGGCGACGTGGTTGTCCTTGATCATCGCGCCGTCGAACAGGCCGAAGCGGTGCGGCGTACCGCCGCCGTGCACCACGGCCTGCTTCTCGAGGGCGCGCAGGCCGGGAGTCGTCTTGCGCGTCGCGGCGATGCGCGCCGGCGTGCCGGCCGTCTCGGCGACGTAGGTCGCCGTCAGCGTCGCGACGCCGCTCAGCCGGCACAGGAAGTTGAGCGCCGTGCGCTCGGCGGCGAGGATCGCCGCCAGCGGGCCGCGCAGCTCGGCGATGACGTCGCCGGCGGCGAAGCGCTCGCCGTCGTGAAGGACGACCTCCACGGCGAGCGCCGGATCGACCTGGTGCGCCGTCTCCTCGAGGGCGGCCACGCCGGAGAGCACGCCGGCCTCGCGCGCGACCACGACGGGCGACGCCGTCGCCGGCGAAGACGGACCCGGTGAGGTCGCCGTAGCCGGCGAGGTCCTCGCGCAGCGCGCGCCGGACCGCCGTGCGTGCGGCCTGCCGGTACCCGCGCTCGCGGAGCGGTGCACCTCCGGCGCCCCGCTCGACAGCTTGCCTGCGGCGACTGTTCATCGCCTGCCTCGCGCGTGGACGCCGCCGGCCCGGTCCCGCTCCGGCAGGCGCAGCGTGATGTGCTTGCGCCAGCGCTCGTCGTCCAGGTCCGGGAAGTCGTCGCGCAGGTGCACGCCGCGCGACTCCTCGCGCAGCAGCGCGCACTTGGCGATCTGCGTCCCCAGCGTGAGCATGTTGAGCACCTCGTACTCGGCCTCACCCAGCTGCGAGAAGCGCAGCTCGGACGTGAGGCCGTTCAGCTCGTCCAGCGCCGCCTGCAGGTCGGCCCCGCGGCGCAGCACGCCGACCTTGTGCTGCATGACGCGGTGAGACGGGTGCGCGCCGCGGCGGCGTCGCTGTCGCCGCGGCCCGGCTCCTCCTCGGGGATGTCGAAGCTGAGCCGGCGCACGTCCTCCCCGAGCTTGCCGATGTAGCGGTCCAGGTCGCGGACGACGCGGTCGGAGAACACGAGCCCCTCGAGCAGCGAGTTGCTGGCCAGGCGGTTGGCGCCGTGGACGCCGGTGCTCGCCACTTCGCCGCTGGCGTAGAGGCCGGGCACCGTGGTGCGGCCCCACACGTCGGTGACCACGCCGCCGACGAAGTAGTGGCACACGGGAGCGACCGGGATGAGCTGCGTCGCCAGGTCGAGGCCGTGCTCGCGCAGCCCCGCGGTGACGCTGCGGGAACCGCTCTGCGAGCCACGCCGCGTCGAGGTGCGTGGCGTCGAGGTAGACGTGCTCCGTGCCCTCGCGGCGCATCTCGGCGACCATGCCGCGCACGACGATGTCGCGCGAGGCCAGCTCGGCGCGCGAGTCGTACTCGCGTCATGAAGCGTTCGCCGGCGGCGTTGCGCAGGTAGGCGCCCTCGCCGCGCAGCGCCTCGGTGATGAGCTGCACGGTCTGCTGGCCGGGCACGGCCAGCCCCGTGGGGTGGAACTGCACGAACTCGAGGTCGCGGATGGCGGCGCCGGCGCGGTAGGCCATGGCGACGCCGTCGCCGGTGGCGACCGGCGGGTTGGTGGTGCGTCCGTACACCTGCCCGGCGCCGCCGGTGGCGAGCATCGTCACCATGGCGACGTTGAGCGTGAGCCCGCCGTCGGCGAGGTTCAGCGTGAGCGCGCCGACGCAGCGGCCGTCGACCGTGAGCAGGTCGATGACGAACTCGTCCTCGTAGAGCTGCACGCGGCTGCCCACGCGGGCCGCCTCGGCGAGCGCGCTCGAGACCTCGCTGCCGGTGGCGTCGCCGCCGGCGTGCACGATCCGCGGCAGCGAGTGGGCGCCCTCGCGCCCGAGCACGATCTGGCCGTCGACCTTGTCGAACCGCGGGCAGATCTCCATGAGCTCGCGCACGCGGTCCGGGCCCTCGTTCACGAGGACGCGCACGGCCTCCTCGTCGCAGAGGCCCGCGCCGGCGGCGATGGTGTCCTGGAAGTGCAGCTCGGGCGAATCCTCCTCGCCGATGGCCGCGGCGATGCCGCCCTGCGCGAGGAACGTGGTCGTCTCCTCGAAGGTGGACTTGGTGAGCAGGCCGACGCGCCAGCGGCGCGCGGCGCCGATGGCGGCCGTGAGGCCGGCGATGCCGCCGCCGAGCACGAGGACGTCGAAGCTGCGCCGGTGCAGCGGCTCGCCGGAACGGATCGCGACGTAGGGACGCGTCATGGCTCCCTCATCAGCGCCGGCTCGTGATCGGTCACCGCTCACCCTTCCGTGGCGTCGTACAGCCTCACCTGCTGGGTGCGGGTGGTCGCCCGGCCCAGCCCGGCGACGTCCATGTCCGGCATGCCCTGTGCGTGCTCCCAGACCTCCGCGAGGGGCACGAGCACGAACGCTCGCTTGACCATGCGCGGGTGCGGGAGCGTGAGCTCGGGATCGTCGGACTCGGCGTCTTGGAAGAGCAGTATATCGATATCGAGCGTGCGCGGGCCAAAGCGGAGCTCGCGCACGCGCCCGTGCTCGCGCTCGATGCGCTGGCACTCGCGCAGGAGGTCGAGCGGCTGCAGCGCCGTCTCGAGGCAGACGACCTGGTTGAGGAAGGCGTCCTGGTCCGGCAGGTCCTGGGGCGCCGTCTCGTAGATCCGGGACGCGGCGACGAGGGCGGTCGCCGGCAGCGCCGCAAGCGCCTCGCGCGCGGCGCCCAGGTACGCCGCCCGGTCGCCGAGGTTGGAGCCGAGCGACACGAAGACGCGCCTACTGAGCGGTGCGCCTCCGGCGCCCCGCTCGATGGCGTGGGTGCGGTGTCGCGGCGCCGCCCCGCACGAAGGCTCGCCTTCGGCGGCCTTTCTGCGGCGGCCATTCACGAAGTGCGCACCACCTCGACGCGCGCCGCGTGGATCGGCAGGGCCACCGGCGGCGCGATCTTGCTCACGGCCACCTCGACCAGCACCGGGTCGAACTCGTCCCAGAGGCCGTCGCACAGGATCGTGGCGAGGCGCTCGAGGAGGTTGAACTCGCCGCCCTCCACCACGCCGCGCACGTAGTTCACGATCTGGCTGTAGTTGACCGTGTCCTGGAGGTCGTCGCTCTGGCCCGCGCCGCGCGCCTGCGGGTCGAGGCGCACGTCGATCTCGAGGGTCTGGCCGATCGCCCGTTCCTCCGCGGTGACGCCGCAGCGCCCCCGCAGCTGGATGCCTTCGAGGATGATGGACAGACTTCGCGTCATGGTGCGGCCTCCTTGCCTTCCGGCCTGCGGCCGGTCAGGGCGCGGTGACGCCCTCGCGCACGGCGAGCGCGACCCGCAGCGCTTCGAAGTTGGGCTTGACGTCGTGGACGCGGAAGATGTGCGCGCCGGCCAGGTAGCCGATCACGGTGGTCGCCACCGTGCCGGTGGCGCGGTCGGCGGGCTCGGCGCCGAGGATGGCGCCGAGGAAGCGCTTGCGCGACGCGCCCAGCAGGACGGGCCGGCCGAGCGTGGCGAAGCGATCGAGGCCGTCCAGCAGCGCGAGGTTGTGGGCGACGGTCTTGCCGAACCCGATGCCGGGGTCGACCATGATCTGCTCCTCGCGCACGCCGCGCGCGAGCGCGAAGCTCATGCGCTCCTCGAGAAAGCGCAGCACCTCGTCGACCACGTCGTCGTAGCGCGGGTCGTCCTGCATGGTCCTGGGCTGCCCCTTCATGTGCATCAGGCAGACGGGGCAGCCTGTCTCGGCCACCACGGAGGCCATCTCGTCGTCGAAGCGCAAGGCGCTCACGTCGTTGATGATGGTCGCCCCGGCGGAGAGCGCGCGGCGGGCGACCTCCGCCTTCATCGTGTCGACCGAGATGGGCACGCCGACGCTGCCGGCGAGCGCCTCGATCACCGGGAGCACGCGGCGCAGCTCCTCGTCCGCGAGGACCATCTCGGAGCCCGGCCGCGTGGACTCGCCGCCGATGTCGACGATGGCGGCTCCCTCACGCACGAGCGTGAGGGCCTGCTCCAGTGCGGCGTCGGCGGCGAGGAACCTGCCGCCGTCGGAGAACGAGTCGGGCGTGACGTTGACCACGCCCATGATGGCCGGGAACGGCAGGTCGAGCGAGAAGGTCGGCGCGGCCGGCTTCATGGCGGGGGGCGTCAGTGCGGCGCGTTGATGAGGGCGAACACCTCGGCGCGCGTGGCCTCGCTGGTCTGGATGAGCCCGCGCACGGCGCTGGTGACGGTCTTGGAACCCGGCGTGCGCACCCCTCGCATGCTCATGCACAGATGCTCGGCCTCGATGAGGACGAGCGCGCCGGTCGGCTGCAGGGACGTCTCGATGGCGTCGGCGACCTCGCTCGTGATCCGCTCCTGCAGCTGCGGGCGCGCGGCGACCTGGCGCACCACGCGCGCCAGCTTGCTCAGCCCGGCGATGTGGCCGTGGTCGCTGGGGATGTAGGCCACGTGCGCCCGCCCGTGGAACGGCAGCAGGTGGTGCTCGCAGATCGAGTAGAAGTCGATGTCCTTGATGAGCACCATCTCGCGATGGTGGTCTCCAGGGATCGCCGTGAGCAGCTCCGCCGGATCGGGCGCGCCGATGCCGGAGAAGATGTCGACGTACATGTCGGCGACGCGCTGAGGGGTCTTCTGCAGCCCCGGACGGTCCGGGTCCTCGCCGATCCCCTCGAGGATGAGGCGCACGCCGGTCTTGATCTTTTCGCTGTCCACGTGTGTGAGAGAGCAGCCGTCGCCGGCGGGTCAGGTCGCCTCGGGATTGACCGGGTTGACGTGAGCCGGCTTGGGCACCGGCGGCTGCTTGGCGCGCTGGCGCTTCTCGGCCTCCGGCGGCAGGCCCTGACGGCGTGCCGCCTCCTTCTCGTCGCGCTCGCGGAACACCTCGTCCTCGGGCACCCCGTCCACGAGGGCCTGGAACTCCGTGGCGTCGATGGTCTCGCGGATCATCAGGATCTTGCTGATGCGGTCGAGCGTCTCGCGCTTCTCGGCGAGCAGGTCCTTGGCGCGCTGGTGAGCCTCTTCGATGATGCGCCGGATCTCGTCGTCGATCTGCTTCGCGATCTCCTCCGAGTAGTCGGCCTGCTGCTGGAACTCGCGGCCGAGGAACGGCATCGACTGGTCGTGGCCGAGCGTCCGCGGACCGAGCTCTTCGCTCATGCCGTAGCGCATGATCATCTGCTTGGCCGTGCTGGTGGCCTTCTCGAGGTCGTTGGCCGCGCCGGTGGTGATCTCGCCGAACACGACCTCCTCGGCCGCGCGCCCACCGAGCGTCATGGAGAGCGTGTCCATGAGCTCCTGCTTGGTGGTCAGGAACTTGTCCTCGGACGGCAGCGAGATGGTGTAGCCGAGCGCCTGGCCGCGGCTGACCACGGAGATCTTGTGCACCGGGTCGGTGAACTCGAGGAAGTGGCCGACCAGCGCGTGGCCCATCTCGTGGTAGGCCGTGATGGCCTTCTCCTTCTCGCTGATGATGCGCGTCTTCTTCTCGGGTCCGGCGAGCACGCGCATGATGCCCTCTTCGAGCTCGGTCGTCGTGATGAGCTTCTTGCCGTGCCGCGCCGCGAGCAGCGCCGCCTCGTTGACGAGGTTGGCCAGGTCGGCGCCGGTGAAGCCCGGCGTCTGCGCGGCCAGCGCGTCGAGGTCGATGTCCTTGTCCAGCGGTTTGCCGCGCGAGTGCACCTCGAGGATCATCTTGCGTCCCGGGCGGTCCGGGCGGTCGACGACGATCTGCCGGTCGAAGCGGCCCGGGCGCAGCAGCGCCGGGTCGAGGATGTCCGGGCGGTTGGTGGCGGCGATGAGGATGATGTTGTCCTTCATCTCGAAGCCGTCCATCTCGACGAGCAGCTGGTTGAGCGTCTGCTCGCGCTCGTCGTGGCCGCCGCCCATGCCGGCGCCGCGGTGGCGGCCGACGGCGTCGATCTCGTCGACGAAGATGATGCACGGCGCGTTCTGCTTGGCCTGATCGAACAGGTCGCGCACGCGCGAGGCGCCGACGCCGACGAACATCTCGACGAAGTCGGAACCGCTGATGCTGAAGAACGGGACGCCCGCCTCGCCGGCGACGGCACGCGCGAGCAGCGTCTTGCCGGTGCCGGGCGGGCCGTACAGCAGCACGCCCTTGGGGATGCGCGCGCCCAGCTGCTGGAACTTCTTGGGGTTCTCGAGGAACTCCTTGATCTCGTGCAGCTCCTCGACCGCCTCGTCGCAGCCGGCGACGTCCTTGAACGTGACCTTCGGCGAGTCGACGCTGACGCGCTTGGCCTTGCTCTTGCCGAAGCTCATGACCTTGGAGCCGCCGCCCTGCATCTGGTTCATGATGAAGAACCAGAACCCGATGATGAGCAGGATCGGCAGGATGGTGAACAGGGCGCTCGACCACCACGGCGACTTGGGGCTCGTGGCGTCGTAGGAGACGTTGTACTGGTCGAGGAACGCCGTGGTCGCGGCCGGGTCGGTGTAGGCGACGGAGTACTGCGCCTGCTTGCCGGCCGAATCCGGCTTGAGCGTGACCTCCATCGTCTGGTCCTTGACGTTGAGCACCACCTGCTGCGACCTTGCCGTTGACGACGTCCTGGGTGAAGCTCGCCTGGACGTCCTTCGCGGCCGGCGCAGCGACGGTGCCGGT
This sequence comes from uncultured Thermoleophilia bacterium, assembly GCA_963739595.1. Taxonomy (GTDB): domain Bacteria; phylum Actinomycetota; class Thermoleophilia; order UBA2241; family UBA2241; genus CAIXSE01. Next base: position 33,273 of record CAVUBA010000026.1, on the reverse strand, counting down.
GGACACCTTGACCAGCGGGTTGTCGGTCTTGACCGCGGACGGCTGCAGCGCCGTATCGGTGATGCCGGTCACGTAGTACTGCTGTCCGCTCGTGTCCGTGACCTTGGCCGTCGACGGGTCGCCCGTGTTGAAGATGACCGCCTTCACGGCCCCGTTCTGGAGGTCGCTCTGCAGCACCGTCTGCGAGGTGACGAACGGCGCGGCGTAGATGGCTTTGGGCGTGCTGTTGGCCTTGTTCCCCGAGATGACCCACTCGATGAACATCGCCACGATGATGACGATGAGGATGGGGAACAGCGCGCTACGGATGAATCTGCTCACGGTGACCCTTCTGGACGGGTGCTGGCACCCGGCCCGGTCCGATGCCTCGATGTGCCTGCAAATCGGCCGTCCGGTGACGGTAACATACCCTCCTGACTACAGCAAAGAACCCGCCTGGTCGACGATGTCGGCGGCGGCCTCGGGGGTCAGGACCCCTATGTAGTCTAGCGTGCGGAAGTGGTCGGCGAGGTCGAGACCGTAGCCGACCACGAACTTGTCGGGGATCTCGAAGCCGACGTAGCGGCACGGGATCTCGGTGCGCCGCCGCGACGGCTTGGTGAGCAGCGCACAGATCTCCAGCGACGCCGGCTTGCGGCTGCGCAGGTTCTTGAGCAGGTAGCTCAGCGTGAGGCCCGAGTCGATGATGTCCTCGACGATGAGCACGTCCCTGTCGGCGATCTCCAGGTCCAGGTCCTTGAGGATGCGCACCACGCCCGACGAGTCGGTCGATGAGCCGTAGCTCGAGACGGCCATGAAGTCGAGCGCCACGGGCACGTCGATGCGCCGCGCGAGGTCGGCCATGAAGAACACGGCGCCCTTGAGCACGCCGACGAGCAGTATCTCCCGGCCTTGGTAGTCCCGGGTGATCTGGGCGGCCATCTCGTCGACGCGCGCGGCCAGCGCCTCGCGAGAGACGAGCACTTCCTCGATCGGCACGTTCACGTTCCCTCCTGGACGACGTGCAGTGTCAAAGCACTACTGTCTTCCACGCGGAAGGCCTGCGCAACCCTGCCGGGCCCGCCGCCGACCCAGGCGGCGCGGCCGTCGACGTCGAGCAGCGGCGCCTGCGGGCGCTGCTCGCCGGGCACCCGCGCCGCCGCCAGGTAGCGGGCCACCGTGGTCTCGCCGCCCAGCCCGAGCGGCGCGAAGCGCTCGCCGCGGCGCGCGTGACGCAGCGTCACGCGCCGCGGCACGGCCGTCAGGCCGGCGAAGGCCGCGCCGGCGAGCGCGGCCTCGCGGTCGAAGGCCGCGCCCTCGCGCAGGCGCAGGCGCCACACGCGGCCGCAGAACCCGGCCGTCAGGCCGGCGTCCCCGGCGGCCGCGAGTTCCGCCCCATCCACTGCCGCCGGCGCGCAGGCGTGGGCCGCGGCGACGGCGCGGATGCGCAGCGCGCCGCGACCGCGTACGGCCTCGAGGCCGCGGCCGAGGCTCACCCTCCCGGCGTCGTCGGCGCGCTCCGCAAGGCGCAGGAGCGCCTCGACCAGCCGGCGCTCGACCAGCGCCTCTCCGCCCATCGCCCCGCGCAGGAGGTCGTGCAGGACGAGCGCACGCAGGGCGAGCGGCTCGGCGACGAGCGCGGAGACGTCGACGGACAGCAGGTCGCCCGGGCCGGGCGGTCGCACCACGCGCTCTCGGGCCGCGGCGGAGACGGCGGCCAGCACGTCCGCCTCGGCCGCCGCCTGGTCCGCCGCCGCCGCGAGCGTCTCGGCGAGGCGCGGGTTCAGCGCCTCGAGCCGCGGCAGGACCTCGAGGCGCAGGACGTTGCGCGCGTAGAGAGGCGCGGCGTTGGTGACATCCTCGCCGTACTCGATGCCGGCCGCGTGGCAGTAGTCCCTGATCTCGGCCGCCCCCAGGCTCAGCAGCGGCCGCGCCAGGTCCCCGTCCCGCGGCCGCATGCCGGCCAGGCCGCGCGGCGAGGCGTACTTGGCCAGCCGGTACAGGATCGTCTCCGCCTGGTCGTCGCGGTTGTGGGCCGTGACGAGGACGTCGTAACCGTGATGCGCCGCGAGCTCCCGCGCCAGCCCGTACCGCTGGTCCCGGGCGCGCGCCTGGAAGTCCCGGCCGGCGAGCCGCCCGCGCAGGCGCTCCACGTGCAGCTCCAGGCCGGCGTCACGACAGGCGAGCTCCACGATGCGCCGGTCACGGTCGGAGTCCGCGCCGCGAAGGCCGTAGTCCACGTGCAGGGCGGCCAGCTGCAGTCCGAGGCCCAGCCGGCGGTCGGCGGCGCGCACGAGCGAGAGCAGCGCCATGGAGTCGGCGCCGCCGGACAGCAGGAGCAGGGCGCGCTCGCCGCGGCGCAGCGCGCCGCTCGCGACCACTCCGTCGGCGACACGACGCTGGAGCCGGAGACACGGGGCGGGCAGACGCGCCACAGCCCGCCTCAGAACGAGACGACGCGGTCGCTGCGGACGGTCGCCTCGGCGAGGTCGTGGATGGTGCGCCACGCGCGCGTGCGCGACGAGCTGGTCCTCGGTGAGCCCGCGCGTGGCGCAACAGGTGCCGCAGCAGCTGACCTCGACACCCTTCTCCAGCAGCTCGGCGAGCAGCGTGCTCGAGCGAGGCGTGTGCGCCCCGCGGATCCTGGCCGGCCTTGGCCGCTCCGACCGCATCGCCCAGGAGGAAGACCTCGACGTGCTCGCCGCGCAGGGCCAGCGCGTCGGCGAGCCGGAAGGCGTTGTAGGGGCCCTCGCTCCCGTAGGGCGCGGTGTTGACGACCAGCAGGACGGACATGTCGCCTCCTTGTGCGGGAACGCGGTGTCGCAGGAGCTGCGACGAGCATAGCAGAGGGCCGGGGCGCCGGAACGGCCGCCTCGCGGCGGTCCTCCGGCGCCCCGGCCCCAGGGTCGTGCGCTGCGGAAGCGGGTGGGCGAGCTCTACTCCGTCGCCTCGCCCGGCCCCTCGACCTTGTCGCGCTGGTCCGCCTTCACCTCGAGCAGGTAGCGGTACAGCAGACCGCCGACGACGCCGCCGACGATCGGGAAGACGATGAACACCCAGAGCTGGCTGAGCGCCCAGCCGCCGACGAACAGCGCCGGGGCGAGCGAGCGGGCCGGGTTCACCGAGGTGTTGTCCACCGGGATGCTGATCAGGTGGATGAGCGTCAGGGTGAGGCCGATGGCCAGTGGCGCGAGACCGACGGGCGCGCGGCGGTCCGTGACCCCGTGGATGACGAGCACGAAGACGAGCGTGAGCAGGATCTCGATCGACGATCGCCGCCGTGAGGCTGTAGCCGGCCGGCGAGTGGGCGCCGTAGCCGTTGGCGGCGAAGCCGTCGGAGAGGCTGAAGCCGGCCTTGCCGCTGGCGATCACGTACAGCACGGCGCTGGCGCAGATGGCGCCGATCACCTGGGCGACCACGTAGACCGCCACCTTGGCGCCGGGGAACCGCCCGCCGGCCCAGAGGCCGATGGTGATCGCCGGATTGAAGTGCGCCCCGGAGATGTGGCCGACGGCGTAGGCCATGGTCACGACCGTGAGCCCGAAGGCAAGGGCCACGCCGAGCCAGCCGATGCCGCTGTTGCCCACCGATGCCGCAAGCACGGCGGCGCCGGTGCCTCCGAAGACGAGCCAGAAGGTGCCGAAGAACTCGGCGACCGCGGCCTTGCCTGTGTTCATGTGTCCACCACCACGTCAGGAGTTGTCTACTATCGAGGCGGTGGAGTACCCGGCGGGGCGCGATTCCTACCCCTGCGGCGTGGCGTGAGACGCGCCCGGCAGCGCGGCGGCGGACGCGGAGCAACAAGAAAGGCGCCCGAACGGGCGCCCAGGAAGGTGATGGTAGCGGGGGCAGGATTCGAACCTGCGACCTTCGGGTTATGAGCCCGACGAGCTACCGGACTGCTCCACCCCGCGACGTTGGACGACAGATTGTATACGTTCCGGCGGTCGAATGTAAAGTTACCCTGCAGGGACCAGCTTCACGCGCGGCGTAAAGGGCAGGCGGGATGTTCCGATACACTCCTGTGGAGATGGTCTGGCCCGGGGCGACAGGCAAGCGGCAGATGACACGCGCGGCGCTACTCGCGGCGGGCGCACTGCTCTGCGTGCTCGCCGCCGCGCTGGCGGCCGGCATCCTCCTCCCCGCGCCGGCGGCCGCGTCCCCCGCCTCCGTCGACGACCTGCAGGCGCAGGCGCGCGACGTCAAGCGCGAGGTCGCGCGCCTCGACCAGCGCGCCGAGGTCCTCACCGAGAAGTACAACGTCGCGCGCGCCGCGCTCGACGCCCTCAACATCCGGCTCGAGGAGTCCCGCCGCGACCTCGAGCGCGCCCAGGTCCAGCTCGACGCCGCGCAGGCACTGCGCGGCGCGCGCCTCGCGGCCATGTACAAGAGCGACGGCTACAGCGTGCTCGACGTGCTCTTCAACCTGAGCGACATCGGCGAGGCGGACACGCAGCTCGGCTACTTCCGGTCCATCGACGAGGCGGACCAGGACACCGTGACCCGCATCGCCGCCATGGAGAGCCAGATCCAGACCCTCACGCGGCAGATGGACAAGGACAGGGCGGACGCGCTGGAGCGCGAGATGGGGCTGCGCGGGCAGCAGGCGGGCATCGAGGACGAGCTCGCCGCCCGCGAGACGCTGCTCGCCGACCTCGACTCGCGCGTCAAGAAGCTCCTCGCCCAGCAGGCGCAGCTCGACGCGGAGGCCTCCGCGCGCCTGGCCAAGGCGGCCGGCGTCGACCTTGCGACCATCTCCGGCACGCCGGTGCAGATCGCCGTCGTCAAGGAGACGATGAAGTACCTCGGCATCCCCTACGTGTGGGCCGGGGCCACGCCCTCGGGCGGCTTCGACTGCTCGGGCCTCGTCCTCTACGTGTACGCCAAGTTCGGGGTGCAGTTCCCGCACGGCGCCACCATGCAGGCGCACATGGGCGACCCGGTGTCGCTCTCGCAGGCCCAGCCCGCCGACCTGGTCTTCTTCGGGTACCCGGCCTTCTACCACCACGTCGGCATCTACATCGGCAACGGGCTCTTCATCGAGGCGCCGCACACCGGCGACGTCGTCAAGGTCAGCCAGCTGGCGGGCCGCGGCTGCGCGCTCATCTGCCGGTACCCCATCCGGCTGCCCTGACCGCCGCCGGAGGCGCACTGTCGCCGTCCGGCGCGACGGGGTAGACTTCGCCCATGCCTTGGTACGTACTCCTCATCGTCGCGCTCGCCAGTCTGGCGGTCATCATCGGCGCCCTGGCCTACGCCGCCCTCAAGGGGTGGCGCCTCGCCAAGCACGGCATGGCCGTGTCGAGGCGCGTCACGCCGCTGGCCGACGGGCTGACGCGCAGGGCCGACGAGATCGCCGCCGCGGCGGAGCGCCTGTCCGGCGACGGCGAGTCGCTCACCGTGAGCATCTCGAAGCTGCAGGTCTCTCTGGCCAGGCTGCAGGTCGTCACCGCCACGATCAACGAGGCGCATGGAGCCGTTCTATCTCCTGACCGGGTGGCTGGCCGGCGACAAGGGCTACAACGACTGGCGTCGCTGGAGCCGCGCGCACCCGCGCTGAGCGCTCGCGCAGCCTGAACGCGGACGGGCCCGGGACCCTCTCAGCGAGAGTCCCGGGCCCGTCCGTTTTCGCCGCTCAGCTCACTGCTCGAGCGGCGGCAGCTCGCCCCAGCCACGGATGCGGTAGTAGTCGCTGGAGCATGGAGGTCATCTCGGCCTGCGGGAACGTGAGCGCTCCCTCGTCCTCCATCGGCTTCTCGGTGACCCAGTCCGGCAGCTTCTCCGACTCCCGGCCGATGCCGCGCGCCGCGTTGAAGTCGTGCGTCATCGTGATGATGCGGTTGGCGATGCGGTGCAGGTCGTCTTCGGTGTAGTCGGTGCCGATCACGGCGTTGACGACGGCCGTGATGTACGGCCACTGCACGAGGTCGCGGTAGAAGCGGCAGTAGACGAGCGTGTCCATGATCGTGAGGCGGTCTTCCCAGTCGCAGTAGATCGCCGCCTTGCCCTCGATCTCGCCGTACGGCGTGACGCCGAGCAGCTCGGGCTTGTACATGGTGGCGCGCAGGTGGCAGGCGCCGCGCGGCGTGGTGGCGAAGCCGAGGCCCATGCCCTTCATCTTGCGCGGCTCGTAGCCGGCCGGGAGCCATGCCCTTGGCGTGCACGGCGACGTCCTCGAGGCCGTACTCCTTGGCGACCGCGAGCAGACCCTCGGCCCACAGGTCGCCGATGCCCTCGCGCAGGCAGAGCTTCTCGAGGAAGGCGCCGACGCCGACGGGGTCGTTCCACGTGAGCTTCTCGTCGATGAGGCCGCGCTCGGCGCACTCGATGGCGAGGGCGCACAGGTTGCCGGCGTCCATGGTGTCGACGCCGAGACGGTCGCAGATGTCGTTGAGCCACATGATCTCGGCGAAGTCGTCGATCTCGCAGAGGCCGCCGAACACGTACGCGGTCTCGTACTCGGGACCCTCGACCACGAGCCCCTCGTGGCGCCCCTTGAACACGGTGTTGCGCTTGACGCACTTGAACACGCACGGCGGGCACGTCTGATTGACGGTGCCGTGCTCGGCGAGCATGGTCTCGACGGTGATGCGCTCGAAGTTCTCCGAGCGTGCCCTTGCGCCAGTAGCGCGTCGGGAACGCGTTGGCGCCGTTCATGATGCGCACCATGTTGAGCGTGCCGCCGCGCTGGTAGGCGGCGACGCCGGCGTCGTCCTTGGTGCGCTCGATGAGGTCGCGGACGACGGCCTTGTAGTCGTCCGGGCGCGCGACCTCGACCTTCTTCTCGCCGTGCCAGACGATGCCCTTGAGGTTCTTGGAGCCGTACACCGCGCCGGGGCCGCCGCGGCCGAGCTGGTGCCAGTAGTTGTTGTTGACGCAGGCGAACCGCACGAGCTTCTCGCCGGCCGGGCCGATGACGCAGGCCTGGGCCTTCTTGTGCGGCGTGCGCGCGAGGATCTCGTCCTCGGCTTTGAAGGCGTCCATGCCCCAGAGGTCGGAGGCGTCGTGGAACGCGGCGCCCTCCTCGCTGATCTCCAGGTAGATCGGGCCGTCGGCCTTGCCCTCGACGATCACGACCTTGTAGCCGGTGCGCGCGAACTGCGGCGTGAGGTTGCCGCCCGAGTAGCACTCGCCGTAGCCGCCGGTGAGCGGCGAGGCGAAGTACAGGGCGTAGCGGTTGCTGCCGAGCATCGTCGTGCCGCCCATGGGGCCGACGACGAAGATGAGCTTGTTGCCCGGGCTCAGCGGGTCGACCTCTGGGGCGACCTCTTCGCACAGGTAGTGCGTGCCGATGCCCTTCGCGCCGATGAGCTCCTTGATGAGCTCCGGCGGGACGGTCTCTTCTGAGGTCGTGCGCGTGGTGAGGTCGATGCGTAGAAGGTCGCCCATTCATGCTCCTTTGTGCCGTGAAAGCCGCATCCCGGCTCTCCCCCCGCTGCGCCGCTGCCACCCCTGGTCGGCGGAGCCCACCGTGGCGAGGTGCGCGGGGAGCGCGCCCCGAACGGAAGGAGCCGCGCCCGGACCTTGCGTCCGGACGCGGCTCCATTCAATCAGCTTGGCTCAGCCGCGGCCACTGGCCGCCGCGTAGCCGAATGCCGTCTTAGGCCAGCACTTTGTCCAGCGGCGTGTACTTCATCTTGTGAGCCTCAGCCACCGACGGGATGGTGAGCTTGCCACGGTACACGTTGACGCCGAGGGCGAGGGCGGCGTCGTCCTTGACGGCCTGCTCGAAGCCCTTGTTGGCGATCGCGAGGCCGTAGGGCAGCGTCGCGCCGGCCAGGGCCATCGTGGAGGTGCGGGCCACGGCGCCCGGCATGTTGGCGACGCAGTAGTGGATCACGCCGTCGATCACGTAGGTGGGATCGGTGTGCGTGGTGGGCTTGGAGGTCTCGAAGCAGCCGCCCTGGTCGATGGCGACGTCGACGATGACCGAACCCGGCATCATGGTCTTGAGCATGCTCTTCTTGATGAGATGCGGAGCCTGCGCGCCGCCGGGGAGGAGCACGCCACCGACCACGATGTCGGCGTCGAGGATCTCCTGCTGCGATGGCGGCGGAGGTGGAGAGGACGGTCTCGACGGCGCCGCCGAAGACGTCGTCGAGGTAGGTGAGGCGAGGAGCGTAGCTGTCCATGATGACCGTGCGCGCGCCCATGCCGACGGCGACCTTGGCGGCGTTGGTGCCCACGGTGCCGCCGCCGATGATGACGACCTTGGCCTTCGGTACGCCGGTCACGCCGCCCAGCAGGACGCCGCGGCCGCCGTTGTTCTTCTGGAGGTGCGTGGCGCCGGCCTGGATGGCCAGCTTGCCGGCGACTTCACTCATCGGGAAGAGGAGCGGGTGTGCGCCGTTCTCGAGCTCGACCGTCTCGAACGCGATACCGCGGATGTCGGCCTTGAGCATGCCCTTGGTGAGATCCTTGGCATACGCCGCAGCGAGGTGCAGGTACGTGTAGAGGATCTGGCCCGGCTTGAACATCGGCCACTCTTCCGGGAGCGGCTCCTTGACCTTGTAGATCATGTCGGCCTTGGCGAAGACGTCCTTCACCGGCGCGAGCGTCGCGCCCGCGGCCTTGTACTCCTTGTCGCTGAAGCCCGAGCCGACACCGGCGCCGGCTTCGACGATGACCGTGTGGCCCGCGGCCACGAAGTCCTTGACGCCGTTCGGCGTCATGCCGACACGGTATTCCTCGTTCTTGATCTCCTTAGGACAACCGACGATCATGACTCCTCCTCGCTCCATCCCATGGTTGGGCTCAAAACTCGGATGTGCACACTCCTGTGCACGATTTGGCAGTCTACCAACAACAGAGCGCGCAGAAAACCCCAAAACACAAGAAAAGCGCCCACTAGTGAACGGCCTCCCGGACCGTCGCTCGCCCTTCTTGGACCCTTTGCTTCTCTCCATCGATATCGGCAGAGCGTCTGGGGGCCCCTCCCGAGGCCGGGGCGAGCCGTCCGGAGGTCTGGACCATACCAGCGCCGCGTCCTATATCGTAGGGTCGGTCCAGGAGGGGGTGCGGGGGCATGACCGATCCGAGGGGCGTCCACGAGAGCGTCACGGCCATCGCCGCGCGGCTGGGCGGCACGGTCGGGGTGGCGGCGCGCAACCTTGCGAGCGGCGCGGAGGTGTTCATCGACGCCGACGAGCTCTACCCCATGGCGAGCTGCTTCAAGATCCCGGTCATGGTGGAGGTCATGCGGCAGGTCGACGCCGGCGTGCTGCGGCTCGACGACCGGCTCACGCTGACCGAGGCGGACAAGAGCCCCGGCAGCACGCTCATCCACTGCCACGAGGGCCTGCGCCCGAGCGTGCGCGACCTCCTCTACCTGATGATCACGCTGAGCGACAACACCGCCACGGACATGCTCTGGCGGCTCGTCGGGCTCGGCTCGGTGAACGAGACCATGCGCCGGCTGGGCCTGGAGACGATCGACTGCTTCATGCCCAACCGCGAGTACTTCCTCATCGAGTCCGGCGCCGGCGAAGAATGGGCCGGGCTCAGCGGCGCGGAGATCGTCGCCCGCTGGCGGGAGATCGAGGCGTGCGGAGGCTACGAGGACGCGTTCCGCCGCGTCCTCGAGGAGAACGCGCGCCTCAGCGGCGCCGGGTTCCTGCACCTGTATGAGCGCCGCTGGGGCCGCGACGAGTCCCTCGGCTACGACGACTCGTTCGCCGTCGACCAGGCGCTCGACAACATGGGCTCGCCGCGCGACATGGCGGAGCTCCTCTCGATGATCGCCCAGAGTCGCTGCGCCTCGGCGCCGTCCTGCCGGCTCATGGTCGAAGTGATGGCGCAGCAGGAGTGGCGCGAGAAGATCCCGGCCGGGCTCCCCGAAGGCCTGCTCGTGGCCAACAAGACCGGCGGCGTCAGCGGCACCAGCAACGACGCCGCGATCGTGTACACGCCGGCCGGGGCACCTATGGTCATGGTCGTCTTCTGGAAAGGCCTTGGCCAGCAGGCCAAGGCGCGGGCCGACGCGGCGATCGCCGAGATCGCCGCCGTGCTGTACGAGCACGTCGGGGAGCCGGCGTGAAGGTCGCCGGCGCCAGGGTGCTCGTGGTCGGCGGCGTCCGCCGCCTCGGCCGCGCCATCGCGCTCGACCTGGCAGGCCACGGCGCCGCCGTGGTCGTCTCCACGCGCGCGCGCACGAGCGCGGCCGACGTCCAGGTGGCCGCGCTGACCGCGGCGGGCGCGCCGTCCGCGGCGCTGGTCGAGGGCGACGTCCGCGGCGCCGCGGATGCGGCCGGCCTCGTCGCCGCCGCCAGAACGGCGCTGGGCGGGCTCGACGCCCTGGTGTACGCGGCCAGCGGCCCGTTCGTGCCCCAGCCGCCGCAGGCGATCGACGAGGCGTCGTGGGACGCCTCCCTGGACACCATCGCCAAGGGCTTCTTCTTCAGCGCCTGCGCCGCCCACGAGCTGCTCTCACCGGGCGGCGTGATCGTCGCCATCACCGACTACCTGGGCCTGCAGCCCTGGGCCACGTTCGCCGCCCACGGCGCCGCCAAGGCGGCCGAGATCCACCTGGTCAAGGAGCTCGCCCGCGCGTGGGCGCCCGACGGCCTGCGCGTCTGCGGCGTCGCGCCCGGCCCGGTGGACCTCGACGACGACGAGCACCGCGCCGCCACCCTCCGCGCCGCGGCCAGGGTGGCGACCGAGCGGCTCGTCGCGCCCGCCGACATCGGCGCGGCCGTCCGCTTCTGCCTCGAGACGGACGGCGTGACCGGCGTCAACGTGGCCGTCGACAACGGCTCGCTGGTCATGTCGTGAGGTGAACCGCGCCCGACGGCGCGGGAGAGGCCGGCTGCGCCGGCCGGGGCATCAGGCGGGAGCCGGCTTGCCCCTCTTGGACTGGTCGATGAGCTCCTTGGCCTTGAGCGCCAGCCAGAACTCCATGCGGTCCTGCGACTGGTTGAGGTCGCGGCCGGTGATCTCCTCGACGCGCTTCATGCGGTACCGCAGCGTGTGGCGGTGCACGTACAGCTTCTCGGCGGCGTCGCCCCAGTGGCCGTTGGCCTCGAGGAAGCAGGCGAGGCTCTTGACCAGGTCGCTCGAGTTCTGCTCGTCGTAGTCCTGGAGCTTGCCGAGCACGCTGTCGTAGAAGACCTCCAGCGACAGCGTGTCCTGCAGGCCGAGCAGCAGCCCGTAGGAGCCGAGGTCGTCGAAGCTGGCGATGACGCGGGGCTCGCCCTTGAGCTTGCGGATCTTGATGGCGTAGCTCGCCTCGTAGTAGCTCTGGCGGAGGTCGATGAGCTGGCGGTGCGGCCGGCCGATGCCGACGGAGACGGAGATCTCCGGCAGCATCTCGGCGATCACGGCCTGAAGCTCGCCGGCCAGCCGGATGATCTCCTTGGCGTCCATCTTGCCGGGCTGCACCAGGACGACGACGGAGTCGCTGCGCGACGCGCTGATGCCGAGCAGGTCGTGTCGCGCCATGAACTCGTCGACGCTCCAGTGCAGGCGCTCCTTGACGTCCTGGGCGGCGGCCTCGTTGCGCTCCGCCGCCTCTTCTCCCTCCTGCACGTCGATGTCGACGAGCACGATGAGGTGAGGCGACTGCGGCTCGAGCCCGAAGAACGCGAGCCGGCGGGCGATCTCCTCCTCGTAGAGGTCGCTGGCGATGAGCTCGTCGAAGAAGTCGCCGGCGAGGCGCTTCTCGGTCTCGGCCACGGCCTTCTTCTTGACCAGCTCCAGCGCCGTCACCGTGACGACGTTGTGGAGGATGATGCGGTCGTACTCGCTGAAGTCGCCGCTGTCCTTGACGACGGCGAGGAACGCGCCGATGCGGTGCGACGCGACCACCGGGTAGACCTGCACGCCCGAACCCACGCCCTCCATGCTGAGGGCGAAGTTCTGGCGGTCGGCGCGGCGGTCGCTGATCATGCGCCACAGGTCGGCGATCAGCTCGGCGCCCAGGTGACGGCGGTACGCCGCCTCGCAGAGCACCACGCCGTGGAAGTCGAAGAGCACGGCGGAGCAGCCGACGAGGGCCGAGAGCGTGGAGAGGATCGCCTCGAGGCCCTTCTCCTCCAGCACGATCTTGGTGAGCTTCTCGTGCACGGCCAGGCTGCGCTGCAGCAGCGAGTACTGCTCGTTGACGATCTTGGAGGCCACGGCCTCGGTGATGGCGAGGAACGGCACGTGGTACGGCACCTCGAACAGCGGGAAGCCGTACTCCTCGGCCACCGCGACGATCGCCGGCGGCACCTTGTCGAAGCTGAAGCCGGTGCCGAAGCCGAGGCCGGAGATGTTGTGGTCGATGAGACGCTTGATCTGCGCCACCTGCTGCTGCTCGTCGCCGACGAAGCTGTAGCCGGTCGTGAGCAGCAACTCACCGCCCTTGAGCCACTTCGTGGGATCGGGGACCTCGGTGATGTGGACCCACCGCACCGGGTTGCTCGTGGACTTGTGCCCGGCCAGCAGGCGCAGGTTGAGCTCCGGGATCTCAAGGATGTCCTGTACGGTGATCATCGCCGGGATTCTACACGATGTCCTAGTACAGCGCGAGGGTGTGTCGCGTTCAGAAGTGGGGGGCTTTGTACGTTCTGGCAGCCGGCAGGCGGCCGCGGAACAGCTGCGCTACCTGCGCCGGAGCACCTGTCCGGGCAGCTCCGCGGTGCTCACGCCCTCCTCGAGCACGGGCACGCCGTTCACCAGCACCCAGTCGATGCCCTCGGGCGAGGCGTGCGGGATGTTCTCGAAGGGGAACGCGTGCGGGTACAGGTTCGTCGCCCGGTCGCGCACGCGGTCCAGGTCGAAGACCACGACGTCCGCCTTGAGCCCCGGGCGCAGCGCGCCCCGGTCGAAGAGGCGGAAGCGCTGCGCCGGGAAGGAGGTCATCTTGCGGATGGCCTCCTCGAGGCGCAGCACCGGCTCGTCGCGGACGTAGCGCTCGAGCACGCCGGGGTACTCCCCGTAGCTGCACGGCCAGTACAGCGACGGGTCGTCGAGCTCGTCCGGCGGCGCCATGACGAGCCCGTCGGACGAGATCATCGCCAGCGGGCTCTGCAGCAGGGCGCGGATGTTCTTCTCCTCGATGTAGTCGAAGAGGCCGATGAGGTCGTCGTCCTCCTCGACGATGAGGTCGAGGAAGGTGTCGAAGCCGTCGGCGCCGCGCTCGGCGGCGATGTCGGCGACGGAGCGGCCGCGGAGCTCCGGGTGGCGGCCGGCGTGGAACACGACCACCCGGTCGAAGCGGCCGTGCCGGACCACCCCGGCGTAGCCCGCGCCGGGCAGCGCGTCCTCCATCACCTCGCGGCGGAGCGCGACGCGCGCTTCGGGATCCGACAGCAGGGCGATGAGCGCGTCGTGGTCGAGGTCGAGGACCGGCTGCGGCAGCGCCCGGGAGAACCGCGGCGCGAGGTCGGTGTGCACGTCGTTGTCGGTGGTGGCGTCGAGCCCGCCGCGCCGCGCGGCCTCGATCAGCCCGAGATTGGCTGAGGCGTCGTCGGGGGCGCCCCACTTGGGCGCGTTGTGCGAGACCTCCACCGGGCAGCCGGCGGCGCGCCCCAGCTCGAGCGCCTCCGTGACCGCGGCGAGGATGGTCTCGCGCTCGCCGCGCACGTGCGAGGTGTAGATGCCCTGGTGGCCGGCGACCACCTTGCACAGCCGCAGGAGCTCCTCCGTGCTCGCGTAGCAGCCCGGCGGGTAGACGAGCCCGCTCGACAGCCCGTGCGCGCCCGCGCGCAGGGAGGCGTCGAGCAGGCGCTCCATGCGCGCCAGCTCGCGCTCGGTGACGGCTCGCTCGGCGAACCCCACGACGGCGAGCCGCAGCGCTCCGTGGCCGACCAGCGGCGCGATGTTGATCGCGTGTCCGCCGCGCCGCAGGGCCCCGAGGTACTGGCCGAAGGTGCGCCAGTCCCAGGCCACGGCGTCCAGCCCCCAGGCGTAGTGCGCCCAGTTCTGGACGGCATCGTCGCGGTGCGCCTCGGTGAGCGGCGCCGCCGACATGCCGCAGTTGCCGGTGACGTGCGTCGTGACGCCCTGGCGCACCGCCGTCTCGGCCGCGGGATGCAGCAGGATCGACAGGTCGGAGTGGGTGTGGGGGTCGATGAAGCCGGGCGTGACGTAACGGTCGGCGGCGTCGACGACGCGCCGGCCGCGCAGCGTCCCCGGCGCGCCGATCGCCGCGACCCGGTCGCCGCGCACGGCGACGTCGCCGCGATACCAGGGGTTGCCGCAGCCGTCGACGATGCGACCGCCGGCGATCACGAGGTCGTGGACGGGGCTGTTCAACCCTCCCCCATCTCGAAGACCTCGTAGGGGTTCTCGCAGGGAGGGCCGGCGCAGGCATAGACGCGGCGCTCGTCGAGGTCGCAGATCATGCTCCCGACGGTCATGCCCTGGTCGGCCGGCGCAACGCCCGGCTCCGGGTGGCCGCAGATGCACTCCCTGGGCGACGGCTCGTGCGTGCGCAGGACCCGGGCCACGAGGTCCACCGGGTCCTCACCGGCGACGATCCCCTCCTCGAGCAGCCGCTCCGCGGTCGAGATCCGCACGGTGGACTCGCCGCCGGGGTAGCCCTCGTAGGGCTGCATGGCCGGCGAGACGTAGTGGTTGGAGTGCGCCATGAACCCCGCCTCGGTGTGATCCATGAGGGCGTGCGCGGTCGCCGACGTCTCCAGGTCCCAGAGCCGCCCGCCGGTGTCGGCGAAGAACTGGTTGGTGCCGCGGGCGCGGTCGGCGAGCAAGCCCCGGTCCCGCGCCTCCTCCAGCGTCCGCGCCTCCAGCGTCGCCCGGCGCACGAACACGTTGGGGACGCCGATGCGGTTGTCGGTGGAGTGCACCGAGTTGCTCACGTTGCCGATGCCGTGGCTGTTCATGCCGAGCATGAGGAGGTACGGCGCGCCGGCGAGGCCCATGATGCGGGTCCCGTCCGGCCCGGTGAGGTCGAAGAAGACGTTGTTGACGGCGTCGATGACGTACCAGTCCATGTTGTGACCGACGATGTGGCGACCACCGGCGGCGACGGCGACGGCCGTGCAGTGGTCGCCGGAGCGCGGCGAGCCGGGCGGAACGCCGGCGACCGGCTCCGCCGAGGTGAACTCCTCGCCGCAATTCAGGACGAGCAGGCGGGCGAAGGGCACGTGAGCCCCCTCGGCCAGGCCCTCGAGTTCCTCGACGTGGCCCGGCAGCCAGCGCCGCGCCTGCTCGGCGTACGCGAGCGCCTGACGCTCCGCCTCGTCGAACGTCAGCCGGCCGCCCGTCATGGACGTGAAGTCCTCGCGGAAGAAGTCGACGGAGGCCAGGACCTGCTCGCGCGCCGCCTCACCGACGGCGCGGCCGAGCTCCCGGTACGAGCCTCTCGCCTGGACGTGGACGAACGGGATGGCCATGGCCGCAGTCTACAGCCCGAGCACGGCGCGCGGGTCGGGGTGACCGGTCACGCCGAGCTCGGAGGCGCACCGGTCGATGAGTCCGACGAGCTCGTCGAGGATGTCGTCCGGCAGGCCGACCGGCTCGCGGTCGGCCAGCTCGGCGGCCCTGTCGGAGGCGAGGTCGACGAGCCCCGCGCGCCCGGACGCGAGCCAGTCGCCGAGGCCGCCGCGGTAGCTGAGCAGCGGGCTCACGAATTCGCTGCGGATGTAGCGGCGCGTGTGCTTCGTGCCGAGGAACCCGCGCCCGGAGAGCGCGCCGTCGACCATCGCGTCGACGTCGAGCGCGTCGACGTCCCACGGCCGCGGCGTGAGCGCGTAGCGCACGTTGTTGAGCACCTCATCGTCGATCACCAGCACCTCGAGGCAGCTGGCCACGCCGGCCTGGATCTCGCCGACGCCGGAGAGCAGGCGCGGCTTGGGCGCCAGGCCCAGCAGCGCGTTGACGGAGCGCTCGTAGCCGAACTGCGCGTCGACGACCTTGCTGTCGCTGCAGGGGCCGTAGCAGTCGCAGGCCAGGCCGCAGCGGCGGGCGAGGAGCACGGCCGCCGCGGAGGCGACGCCGGTCTCCGGCGTGCCGCTGACCACGACGCCGCTGCGCGGGTCCACAGCGCTGAGGCGCGGCCCGTAGTAGACCGGCGTCCCGGGCGCCGCCGCCTGCGTCAGCACGACGCCGGCCAGCACCTCGGCGTGCTGCTGGGCGAGCGCCGCCGACAGCGAGCCGGGCGCCGTGGTGGCGGCGGCCGGGCACGGCAGGATCTCCACCGCGACGCCGCCGCGGCGGACCTGCTCCACCAGCGCGTCCGAGACGTCGCCGCCGAGGATCAGCGGGCTCACCGGCGAGAAGGCCAGGTCGATCGGGTACACGCCGTCCGTCCCGTCGGCCCCGGTGACCGACCGCGCCATCTCCTGCAGGTAGTGCGCCTGGAACGGATGCGAGATGCCCGGGCCGCCGATGGCCTTGTCGGTCTCGTACGCGAGGATCAGGTACGAGTACAGCGGCTCGAGCAGGTCGGGCACATCCTGGGGCTGCCAGAGCGACGTGACCTGCTGCTGGTGCACCAGGTTGTGCATGACGCGCGCCCCGAGGACCTGGTCGTGCAGCGTCGCCCGGCGCAGGGCGCCGGTGCGCGGGTCGGCCACGTCGGCGGCGCCGCCCAGGTTGTGCACGTAGGTCACGCCGGGGTCCGGGTCCATCTCCAGGGAGCGCTCGGGGTCGCGCGCGGCGAGCACGTACTCGCGCGGGCAGGCGGCGAGCGCGTCTTCCACGACTTGTCGCGGGATCGTCAGACGGTCCTCGCCGGCCGGGCTGCAGCCCGCTTCGAGCAGCAGCTCTCGCGCCGCCGGCGACTCCACGCGCACGCCGGCTCGTTCAAGCAGGGCGAGCGCGGCGACGTGCATCGCCTCGATCGCTTCGTCGGGCCACACGGCGAGGGAGTGCGTCATCCTTCATCCTCTCGTATCGGTCGTTCCTCAGGCTTCGTCATTCGTCCTCCAGGCGCCTTTCGGCGGCGGCGAAGGAGCGCGAAGGCCACCGCGCCCACGGCGACCAGCGCGACGACCAGCGCCCACACCCACCCGCGGGACGAGCCGGCCGCGGGCAGCGCCGCCGGCCGCAGCGGCCGCAGGGCGATGTAGGTGGTGCGCAGCTGGTTCCAGAAGGGAGCGCCGTCGCCGGAGGGCGCCAGGGCGTAGCCGGTCCACTTGTCGGTCCGGTACGCCTGCAGGTTCACGTTGTACCAGAGGACCACATACGGGTCGTCGCGGTACAGGATCTTCTGCATGGCGTCCGTGTAGGCCTTGCGCCGGGTGATGTCGTCCGGGTGCGCGGGATCGAGCGCCTCCGCCTGCCGCACGAACAGCCGGTCGTAGTCCGGGTTGGAATACTGGCTGTCGCTCCACCCCATGATCTGGGACGTCGTGAAGGTGCTGAGGATGAACCCGGGGTCGACGTCGCCGCCCCAGCTCCAGACGAAGAGGTCGTAGTCGGCGTCGTTGAAGATCGCGTCGCTGAAGGAGCGCTCGTCCATGTGCTCGAGGCGCAGGCGGATGCCCACGTCGCGGCACCACCCGACGATCATCCGCGCGGCCGTCAGGTCCTCCGGGTACTCGTCGAGGGCGGCGAGCCGGAACGACAGCTCGTGACCGGCCGCGTCCTCGCGCACACCGTCCGCGTCCCGGTCGGTGTAGCCGGCGTCGTCGAGGATCTGCTTGGCGCGCTGCGGGTCGTAGCGGTACTGCGCGTCCGTGGGCACGTCCCAGCGCCACTCGGCCTGCGCCGGCGAGAGCAGGGACGTGGCGGGCTCCGCGAGCCCGGCCATCGCCGTCGCCGCGATCTGGCGCTTGTCGATCGCCCAGTGGACGGCCCGGCGGATGGACGGGTCGCGCAGCAGCGGGTTCCCCTTGCTGCGCGCGCTCTGCCAGCAGTTGAAGCCCAGCTCGTGGAAGCCGATGGCCGGAGAGGCCACCGTCGCCGTCCCCGGCATCCCGGCGTAGAGCTGCTCGTAGGTCGCCGGGAAGTCGACCACGGCGTCCAGCTCGCCCGAGCGATACAGATCGACGAGCGTGTCCGCGTCGTCGCCGGCGACGAAGGTGACGGAGTCGAGGCTGGGCGCGCCGCCGAGGGCGGCCGGGTAGTCCGGGTTGGCCGCCAGGCGCACGCGCACTCCCTTCTCGACGCTCTCCACGCGGAACGGGCCCGAGCCGACGAACGGCAGGTTGCCGAACTCGTCCAGGCGGTCGGGGTCCACCTTCGCCCAGATGTGCTCCGGCAGGATGGGGATGGCGAGCGCCAGCATGCCGGAGCTCGGCTTCCGCGTCGTGATCACCAGCGTGGCGTCATCGGGGGCCGTGACCGAGGTGACGCCGGTCAGGTACTGGATGTACGCGGGCTGCCGCGTGTCGAGGATCAGGTTGTAGGTGAAGGCGACATCGCCGGCCGTGAGCGGCACGCCGTCCTGCCACTTCATGCCCTCCCTGATGTGGAACGTCCAGGTCAGGCCGTCCTCGGAGGTCTCCCAGCTGGTGGCGATGTCGGGAGCCGGCCGATAGTCGGCGTCGTACCAGGTGAGGAAGTCGTAGCCGAGACGGAAGCACTCCCAGGAGACCGAACTCCACGAGCTGAAGGGGTTCACCCCGTCGCACTTCTGCGAGATGCCGATGCGGTAGTCGAGCGCACCGGGAGAGGCAGAGGCGACGGGAGAGCGACGAAGCGGGCGAGGCGGACGGTGAAGCCGCCGCGAGGCCTGCGCCGGCGAGCAGCACGGCCGCCACGGCGAGCGCCGCGGCGGCGAGTGCGACGGCGCGCGGCGCGCGCCCGGCTCGCGTCGTACCCCCGTCGCTGCGTCTCATGTGGCGGCTCCTTCGCATGCTCGAACGCGGACCGGCCGGGGCGGTGAGCGCCTTTCGGCCCCACCGCCCCGGCCGGTCCTCCTCCGCTACTTGATCCTCAGGCAGGCGGCGTAGTGATCGCCGCCGATGTGGACGTCTTCGGGGTCGATCTCGCTGCAGACGTCGATCGCCTCCGGGCAGCGCGGGTGGAACCGGCAGCCCGTCGGGATGTCGACCGGGTTCGGGGTCTCGCCCTTGAGGATGACGTGCTCCCGCTTGGCCAGCGGGTCCGGCACCGGGATCACGCTGATCAGCGCCTTGGTGTACGGGTGCTTGGGATTGGCCACGACCTCCTCGGTGTTGCCGATCTCGACGATGCGGCCGAGGTACATCACGGCGATGCGGTCGGAGATCACCCAGGCCAGCGAGAGGTCGTGCGTGATGAAGATGTAGGTGACGCCGAGCTTCTCCTTCTCCTCCACCATCAGCTTGAGGATGTCGTTGCGGATGGAGACGTCGAGGGAGGCGACCGGCTCGTCGGCGACGATCACGTCGGGGTCGAGCACCGTGGCGCCGGCGATGCAGACGCGCTGCCGCTGCCCGCCGGAGAGCTCGTGGGGGTAGCGGTAGAGGTACTCGGTCGCCGGCCGCAGGCCGGCCTCGCTGATCGCGGTGATGACCCGGTCTTCCTTCTCGCGCTCGCTCGAGCAGACGTTGTTGACCTCGAGCGGCTCGGCGACGATGTCGAAGATCGTCTGCTTGGGATTGATCGAGTTGTAGGGGTCCTGGAAGATGATCTGCGCCTTCTTGCGGTACGCGCGCAGCTCCTTGCCGCTGAACTTCTGGACCGGCTTGCCCTTGTAGATGATCTCGCCGCCGGTCGCGTCCTCCAGGCGCAGGAGGGTGCGGCCGGTCGTGGTCTTGCCGCACCCCGACTCCCCGACCAGGGCGAGGATCTCGCCCTTCATGATCTGGAAGGTGATGTGGTCGACCGCCTTCACGAACTTCTTCTCGGTGGCGACCATGCTCTTGAAGAAGCCCTGCTGGATCGGGAAGTAGACCTCGAGGTCCTTGATGTCGAAGAGGACTTCGCCGGTCTCCGGCGCGAGCTTCAGGTCTGGGCGTTCGGACTGCTCCGTGGCCATCGTCACACCCCCTCACTGTCCGGTGCCGCTGCGTCGCCGCGCACGAAGTCGTCGCCACGTTGGCCTCTTCGCGTGGACGCAGCGCACGAAGTGGCCCGCGCTCGACCTCGGTCAGGCCGGGGTGCTCCGTCTTGCAGCTCTCGATCCTCACGTCGCACCGCGGCTCGAACGCGCAGCCCGCCGGCGGGTTGATGAGGTTGGGCGGGTCGCCCTTGATGGAGCTGACCATCTCGCGCTTCTCGTGGATGTTCGGGAAGGCCTTGATGAGCTGGCGCGTGTACGGGTGCGTCGCGTTGTTGAAGATGTCGGCGGTGGTGCCGCTCTCGACCACCTCGCCGGCGTACATGACGACGCCCTTGTCGCAGGTCTCGGCCATGACCGAGAGGTCGTGGCTGATGAGGATGAACGAGAGGTCGAGCTCCTTGCGCAGGCGCCCGATGAGCTCGAGGATCTGCGCCTGCACCATGACGTCGAGCGCCGTGGTGGGCTCGTCGCCGATGACCAGCTTGGGGTTGCACGCCAGCGCCATGGCGATCATGGCGCGCTGGCGCATGCCGCCCGAGAGCTGGTGCGGGAAGTCCATCACCCGCTTGGGGTTGATGCCGACCAGGTCGAACAGCTCCCGCGCGCGCACCATGGCCTGCTTCTCGCTGAGGCCCTCGTGCAGCTGGATGGGCTCGGCGATCTGCTTGCCGGTCTCCTTGACCGGGTTCAGCGCGTTCATCGCCCCCTGGAAGATGATGCTGATCTCCTTCCAGCGGATCTTGCTCATGCCGAACTCGGTGCGCTTGGCGAGGTTCTTGCCGTCGAAGAGGATCTCGCCGCTGACGATGCGGCCGTTCTCCGGCAGGAGCTTGAGCAGGGAGAGGGCCGCGGTCGTCTTGCCGCAGCCGGACTCCCCGGCGAGGCCGAGGCTCTCGCCGGGCTGAAGCACGAAGCTGACGTCCTGCACGGCCTTGACGTCACCGACGCCGAGCTTGAAGTAGGTGGTCAGGCCGCGCACGTCGAGCAGTCCTTCGTGCTCGATGCGCTCGACGGTCTTCTTCTCGCCCGTGGACTTGCCTTTGGCCTTGCCCTTGGGCTTGGGGGCGGTCGTTGCCATCAGTCCTCCCCCTCCTCGTCGTCGGCGATGTGGCCGCCGACCCAGCCGCCGCCCTCGGGGCGGTTGATGGTGCCGCCGGCCGGCTTGTTGAAGTCGGGCATGGCGTCGTCGGTCTGCTGGCCGGGCGTGAAGATGCCCGCCCCGCCGCCCATGCCGGCGCCGCCGGCCACCGCGATGGCCGGCTCACCGCGAGCCGTGAACCGGCTCTCGGTGCTGCTGTCCTCGCGCTTGCGCAGCTTGGGATCGAGCACTTCGTCGTAGGCCGTACCGATGAAGGTGAAGGCGAGCACGACGAGGATGATGGCGATGCCCGGAGGCAGCAGGTACCACCACGCCGGCAGGCCGGCGGCGCCGTTCACCCAGGCGTAGTGGAGCATGGTGCCCCAGCTGAAGTTGAGCGGGTCGCCGAGGCCCAGGAACGACAGCGTCGTCTCCGAGAGGATGGCGATGGCCACGACGAGCACCAGGTTGGCGAAGATCAGCGGCATCACGTTCGGCAGCACGTGCTTCGTCATGATGTGCCGGTTGCTCGAGCCGATCGCCTTGGCGCGCTCGATGAAGCTCAGCTCGCGCACGCGCAGCACGTCCGAGCGCACGACTCGTGCGGTGCCCGGCCAGCTGGTGATGCCGATGATCAGGATGATCATCCAGTAGTTCTGACCCCAGGCGGCGGCCAGCACCATCGCTAACGGCAGCCACGGGATCACGAGGAACGCGTCTGTTAAGCGCATCCAGCCTTCACCTTGCCAGCCTCCGTAGAAGCCGGCGGCGATGCCGATGCCGGCGCCGAGGACCGTGGACATGAAGGCGGCCAGAAGGCCGACCATGAGCGAGATGCGCGAGCTCCAGATGAACTGGGCGAGCACGCTCTGCCCCACCTGGTCGGTGCCGAACCAGTTGTAGTAGTACGTCGTCGGCGGGTGGTACGGGCCGTAGAGCTCGCCCGTGGCCGGGTCCTTGATCTGCGCGTTGGGGTCGAGCAGCGCGTGGTCGGCCAGGAACGGGGCCAGCAGCGCCATGAGCATGAAGAAGACGAGGATCCCGAGGCCGACCATGCCCTGCCAGTTGCCGCGGTAGAGCCTCCACACCTGGTGCGTGTTCCAGGTGGTGAGCTCCGCGCGCTCGGGATTGCCTGCGGCCCAGAACCAGACGCAGGCGCCACCGAGGATGACGGCGACCGTCTGGATGGCCCAGTTGTACGTGATGCTGTTGGTGCTGCCGGAGAAGCCGCTGAGGCCGCCGCCGGCGAGAACGCCCCACGCGAGGAAGACGATGCCCTCGACGAGAAGCATGATGTTGAACGCCTTGGCCTTCGACCGGCGCCCGAGGCCCACGGCGCCGGCGGCGATGACAGAGGACCGCCAGCAGGAGCATGACCCAGGCCGGGTAGGCGCCGACGCTGGCGGAGAAGAAGCCCTTGATCACCTCGGAGATCCCGCTGGTGATGGGCACTGTCTTCGGATACGTGAGCAGCTCGAGGACGCACCAGACGATGATCGTCCAGAAGATGACCCAGTTCCGGAAGCGACGGGGGATCATGCCTGCACCCTTGGATCGAGGTAGTAGTACATGATGTCGGCGATGAGGTTGGCGAAGATCACGGCGACGCTGGCGATGAGGAACACCAACTGCATGACCGGGTAGTCGCGCTTCTGCATCGAGTCGTAGGACAGCAGCCCCAGGCCCGGCCAGTTGAACACGGCCTCCGCGAGGATGGCTCCGGACATCACGAAGCCGAGGTTCATCATCACGATGGTGACCGTCGGCAGCATCGCGTTGGGCACCACGTGGCGCCAGAGGACGGCGTTCTCGCTCAGGCCCTTGGCGCGCGCCGTCAGCGCGAAGTCCTCCTTCATGACGCCGGTGATGGAGCTGCGCATGATGAGGTGGTACTCACCCACGTACGCGATGGCGAAGGTGAACGCCGGCAGGAACAGGTGCTTCATCAGCGACTGGAAGGAGGCGAAGCCGCTGAGCTCCACGCCGGGCTCTTCCATGCGCCCCGTCGGGAACCAGCGGAGCTTGGTCGCGAACAGCATGATCATCAGGAGGCCGAACCAGAACGTCGGCATGGCGTACAGGATCATCCCTAAGTTCGTGCTCACCACGTCGTAGGTGCCGTTGCGTCTCCACCCCGCAAAGACCCCCATGATCATGCCCACAACCGTGGCGAAGACCGTCCCCACCCCCACGAGAAGGAGGGTGGGCCAGATGCGCTCGGCGACGACTTCGGTGACCGGGCGCTTCTCGGAGAACGACATGCCGAACTTGCCCTGGACGGTGTCGCGCCAGTAGTAGATGAACTGCTGCCACATGGGCTTGTCGAGGTTGAACGTCTTGCGCTGACGCTCGATGACCGACGGGTCGGTCTTTCCCTTGGGAAGAAGGAGCCGGGCAGGGTCGCCCGGGAGGATGCGGAAGAGCGCGAAGTTGAACGAGGCCACGAGGATGATCGTGAGTACCGCGTTCAACACCTTCCGAATGAAGTAGCGTCGTTTGTCCACTGCCCTGCGGGTCGCTCCGCGCTCGGCCCCGAACGCCGGCGGACCCTTGCCCCCTTCTTACATCCGTGGTTGCCGGACCCCTGAGAGTTGCTGCTGTGCTGCCACTGTGATGGACGACCCCGGACGGGGCCTCGGGAGGTTAGACGACGTGGGCACGCCGTTCCGTCGGCCGCGCCTGCGATCGGCGGCTGGAACGTGTGACGACGTACCTGGATGACTGGCGTCTCGCCGTGGGCTACCCCCTGTCTGCCTGGCCGGTCCCGCGCTGAGCGAAGGCCGGGCCAGGGGGTCATCGTAGACGCCGCGGCGGGGCGCGGCAAGGCGGGGCTACGCCCCGGGCAGCCGCGCCTCGCGCCCGGCTCGCCGCAAGACGCCGACCAGGCGGTCCAGCGGCAGCGCGTACGCGGTGTTGCCGTCGCGGCCGACCGTCGTGGTCGCGGCCGTGAGGGCGTTGCAGACGCTCTCCGCGGTGGCGTCGACCGCACCCTCGAAGAGCCCGCACATGTGGTCGTTGGAGACCGAGGTGATGCGCCAGGGGTTCGGCCGACGCGCGCGGCACGCGGTGCGCCGTGGTGAAGGCGAGCATGATCTCGCCGCTGCCGTCCGAAGCGTAGGACCCCGTCGCCGCGAGGCCGAGCGCACAGCGCTTGGCCATGCGCTCGCACTGCCGCGCGCTCAGCGGAGCGTCCGTGGCGAGGACGACGATGCAGGAGCCCTCACGGTTCTCCAGCGGCATGAGGTCGGTGATCTCGCGCCCGACGGGCACGCCGTCGATGTTCAAGCGGTGGCGCACGCCGAAGTTGGTCAGCGCCAGCACGCCGACGGTCCAGTCGCGCCCGTGGGCGGGGACGACCCGCGACGAGGTGCCGATGCCGGCCTTGAAGTCGAAGCACGTCATGCCGGTGCCGGCCCCGACGCAGCCTTCGGCCACGGGGCCGGCGGCGGCGGAGTCCAGGGCGGCGCGGACGTGCTCCTCCTTCACGTGCATGCCGCGAAGGTCGTTGAGGAACCCGTCGTCGCACTCGCCGACGACCGGCATGACGGCGTCCTCCACGCCGGCGAGCGGCTCGCGCTCGCTGAGCCAGCGCAGGCTGGCGTCGTAGACGGCGCCGGCGCTCTGCGAGTTGGTGAGCAGGACCGGCGTCTCGACCAGGCCCCACTCGCGCACGGCGCTGATGCCGATGAGCTCGCCGACGCCGTTGCAGGCGTGGGCGCCGGCGACGACGCGTTCGTGCCAGAGGTCGCCGCCGTGCGGGAAGATCGCGGTGACACCCGTGCGGGCGGGCCCGCTGCCGTCTCGGCAGCTCGGGCCCGCCCCACGAGACGGTGCAGTGACCGACGCGCACGCCGGGCACGTCGGTGATCGCGTTGAGCGGTCCGGCCGGCAGCCCGCCGACGGCGACGCCGAGGTCGCGCAGACGGCAGCGCTCCGGCGCGGTCACGCCATTACTCCGTCGCGGGCGGGGTCCGTTCGTCCCCCGCGCCGCTGAATAGCGCTTCCGTGCATTACTCCAGGATGCCGGCGCGGTGGGCCTTGAGGTACGCGCCGCAGAAGTTGTCCTCGCCGCGCAGCGCCTCGATGGACTTGATGGTGGCCATCATCTGCTTGTTGCGCACGTCGACGATCAGGCCGTCGAGGCCGAGACCCGCGCACATCGCCACGAAGGTGCGGTTGAGCAGGGCGCGGTTCGGCAGGCCGAAGCTCACGTTGCTGAGGCCGCCGGTGGTGCGCACGGGGAGGCGCTCCTTGACCAGCTTGAGCGTCTCCATGGTGATGCCGGGAGCGCTCGGGTCGGCCGAGACGGCCATGACCAGCGGGTCGATCCAGAGGTCCTCGGCCGGCAGGCCGGCGCCCGTACAAAGGTCGTAGATCTGCTGGGCGACGGCGAAGCGGTCCTCGGCGGTCGGCGGGATGCCCTCATCGCTCAGGCACAGGCCGACGACAGGGCACTTGTACTTCTCGATCATGGGCAGCACGGCGTCGATGCGCGGCTGCTCACCGCTGATCGAGTTGATGAACGGCACCTTGCCGCCCCTGTCGACGATCGCCTGCACGCCGGCGTCGAGCGCCTTGGGGCTGGCGGAGTCGACCATGAGCTGCATGTCCGTGACACCCATGACGATGTCGATGAGCCAGAGAAGGTCGGCCACTTCGTCGCCGCCGGCGACTCCGCCGTTGACGTCGATCAGACCGGCGCCCGCGTCGATCTGATCCTTGGCCAGAGTCTTGATGAACTCGGCATCGCGCGCCTGGATCGCCTCGGCGACCTGCTTGCGCGTCCCGTTGATCGATTCACCCATCAACAGCATCTGAACAACCTCCACGACGATTACCCGGGACGGACGACTGAAGAGTATATGCGAACCGCTTGTGAACCAAGGAACCGGACCATCGTCGGCCGCGATCCAGTGGCACGAGGGGCGGCGCCGGGCACGGTCCGGCGCCCCGCGACGGGTCAGAAGCCTTCGGGAGGCGGGACGATCCAGTCGGGGCGCCGACGGCGGCGCTCAGAGGCTCGGCGCTCGCCGTCGGCCGAGCCGTGCGGGTCCCGGCGGCGCTCGGCGACGCGCCGGTCGATCTTGACCACCACGTCGTCGCGGCCGTCGAAGAGCGAGGTGAAGTGCCGGTACAGCCGCTCGCGCAGCGGTCCCGTCACGAAGAGCACGTAGCGCTCCGAGTCCCCGTCCTCAGCCATGGTTCTACTGTACCCCTCGGAGGACGGCGCCGACACGGCTCCCGCGTAGCCGGAGCTGGCCACACAGGGGCTCAGTCCCAGGTGATGTAGACCGTCTTCGTGCGCGTGTAGAAATCGACCGCCGCCGGGCCCTGCTCCTTGAACGTGTTGGCGCTCGACTGCTTGAAGCCGCCGAACGGGGCCTGCAGGGCGAGCCCGGTGGTGGGCTCGTTCACCTTGACCACCCCGGCCTCGATGCGGTCGACGAAGGTCATCGCCCGCCGGAGGTCGTTGGTGACGACGCTGGCCGCAAGGCCGTAGCCGACGGCGTTGGCCTTGAAGATCGCGTCGTCCAGGTCCCGGGCGCGGACGATGCCGATCACCGGACCGAAGATCTCCTCCTGGGCGAGCCGGCTGTGCACGTCCACGCCGTCGAACACGGTCGGGCGCAGGAAGTGACCGCCTTCGCCCGCCTTGCCGCCGCCGGCGAGGAGCTCGGCGCCTTCCTCGCGGCCGATACGCACGTAGTCCAGGTCGGTCGCCAGCTGTTCCTCGCTCACGGCCGGGCCCATCTGCACGCCGTCCTCGAGCCCGTCGCCGACGTTGAGCGAGTTGGCGGCCTCGGCGAGCGCGGCGGCGAAGCGGTCGGCGATGCCCTCCTCGACGATGACGCGGCTGGTGGCCGTACAGCTCTGGCCGGTGAGGGCGAAGCCGCCCATCACCGCCAGCCTCACGGCGAGCCCCAGATCGGCGTCGTCGAGCACGATGGTCGGGTTCTTGCCGCCCATCTCGAGCTGGACGCGCGCGAAGTGCTCCGCCGCGCGCGCGTAGATGCGCGAGCCGGTGTCGTGCGACCCGGTGAAGGTGAGGCCACGGACCACCGGGTCGCCGGCGAGGGCGCCGCCCACGACGGAGCCGGCGCCGGTGACGAAGTTCAGCACGCCGGCGGGCAGGCCGGCGTCCACGAGGCACTCGACCAGGCGCAGCGCCGTGAGCGGCGTCGCCGAGGCCGGCTTGAAGACGACGGCGTTGCCGTAGACGAGCGCCGGCGCGATCTTCCAGGCGGGGATGGCGATCGGGAAGTTCCACGGCGTGATCGCCGCCACCACGCCGAGCGGCTCGCGGCGGCTGTACAGCATGGCGTTCGGCGCGTTGGCCGGCAGGACGTCGCCGCCCTGCCGCCAGCCCTCGCCGGCGTAGTAGCGCAGGATGTCGCGCGCCCGCGCGACCTCCCCGGTCGCCTCGGCGAGCGTCTTGCCCTCCTCGCGCGTGAGCGTGTGCGCGACGTCGCCCATGCGTTCGGTGAGCAGTTCCGCCGCCTTGAAGAGGATGGCGCCGCGCGAGGGGGCCGGCGTGGCCGCCCAGGCGGGGAACGCCTCGGCCGCCGCGGCGGCGGCCTGCGCCGCGTCGGCCGCGGTCGCGCTCGGGAACACGGCGAGGACCTCGTCGGCGCGCGCCGGGTTCCTCGTCTCGAAGCTGGCGTGGTCGCTCGCGCCGACCCACTCGCCGCCGATCAGATCCTTGCAGGTCTCCATCGTCCACCCCGCCGTCGCGATGTCGTCAGCCCACCTCGCCGCAACGATACTACGGACCGCAGCGGCCGCGGCCGCTGCGGCCGTGCGGGCACCCGGCCCCGGG
Organism: uncultured Thermoleophilia bacterium; assembly: GCA_963739595.1. Taxonomy (GTDB): domain Bacteria; phylum Actinomycetota; class Thermoleophilia; order UBA2241; family UBA2241; genus CAIXSE01. The sequence goes on along the minus strand of CAVUBA010000026.1, from coordinate 5,525 downwards.
GTCAGCCCGCGTCGGCCAGCGGCACGAGCGCGCGGTCCGAGAGCCGCAGCGTCTCGCGGTAGCCGGACTCGCGCGCGAGCGCGATGGCCTCGTCCAGGAGACGGCCCACGTGCCCGGCCTCGTGCGCGTCCGAGTCGATCACCAGCGGGATGCCGCGGTCGCGCGCCGCGCGCAGGATGGCCGGCGACGGGTACATGACGCCGGCCGGGTCGCTGATCCTGTCGGTGTTCAGCTCGAGCGCGCCGCCGGACGCGGCAAGGGCGTCGAGCGCCGCGTCGAGCTCGCGCAGCGCCGCCGGCCCCGGCCGGTGTCCCCACAGGCCGATGTAGTCGAGGTGCGCGAGGACGTCGAAGCGCCCGTACTCGGCCGCCCGCCTCACGACCTGGTAGTAGCGGGCGAGGAACGCGTCGGCGTCGTCCCAGCGGGGGTCGCCGCGCAGGGCCGGGTCGTCGAACGCGAAGCCGTCCACGACGTGCACGCCGAGCACGACGATCTCGAACGGCCAGCGGTCGAGCAGCTCGTCCAGCTCCGCCTCTTGGCCCTCGACGTACTCGGCTTCGATCCCGAGCAGGACCCTGATGTCGTCGTGCCGCGCCGCCACGGCGCGGACCTCGTCGCAGTACTCGGCGAGGCGGTCCGGCGCGACCCACCAGTGCTCGTCCGGCGCCGGCGCCGGCGGCGATGTGGTCGGCGATGGCGATCTCGGGGAGGCCGACCTCGAGCGCTCGTCGCCACGCACTCCTCGACGCTCCCCGTCCCGTCCGAGAACGTCGTGTGGACGTGGTAGTCGCCGGGGAGAGCCGTCATTCCTCCGACCGCGCGCCCGCCGCCGCGCCGTTTGAGCCACACGACCACGAAGGCGCCGACGATGGCGGCGACGACGACGGCCACCCATCCGACCTTCGACGAACTGCCGCCGCCGCTCGCCGCGGCCTCAGCCACCTTGGGCTTGAGCTCGAGGTAGCTCTGACGGTCGATCATGTTGGCCCACACGCTGCCGCCCACGTAGGGCTGCCAGCCGTCCCAGCGTGACGTGTTGACCGCCTGCAGCACGGACGGGTAGTCGATGACGATCATCGGCTGCTCCGCGTACATCACGGCCTGTGCCTGCTTGAGCAGGTCCATCCGCTTGGCCGGGTCCATCTCCTTGTACTGCGCCACGGTGAGCCTGTCGTACTCCGCGTTGGACCAGTTCATCTCGTTGTAGTTCTCGATCTGGTCGGTCGTGAAGCAGGCGGCCGAGTCGCCGGGGTCGATGTAGCCCATGAAGTCCCAGAGCGCGAGGTCGTAGTCGGGCGCGTACGTGTCGCCCTTGTAGTTCCAGATGCTGTCGCCCAGCGCGCCCTCGTCGACCACCGAGTAGTCGATGTCGAGCCCGATGTCCTTGAGCCAGCCGGCGATGAGCTTGCCCTGCACCTGGCTCTCCGGCGAGATGTCGCGCGCCCACAGCCGGAGCTTGATGGGCTTGCCGCCCTTGTCCTCGCGGATGCCGTCGCCGTCAGTGTCCTTGTAGCCGGCCGCGTCCATGAGCTGCTTCGCCTTCTCCAGGTCGAAGCCGATGGTGCTCGCGGCGTCCGGCTGGTAGTACGGGTCGGCGCTCGCCGGCCAGCCCTTCTGGGGGAAGATGCCGTAGCCGCCCTGGGCGAAGCCGCTCCAGCCGAGGACCGCGCACTTCTCGCGGTCGATCGCCCACGCCATCGCCACGCGGAACTTCGGGTCCTTCAGCACCGGGTTGCCCAGCGAGTTCGGGCTGTCGTAGCAGTTGACGTCGATGTACTCCCAGTTGTAGAGCGGGTAGGCGATCGTCTTGATGCCCGGCTCTCCCTCGAGCCGCTTGAACTGCTCGGGCGGGATGACCTGGGCGCCGTCGATGGTCCCGCTCTTGAGGTCCTGCACCATCGTGTCGCTGTTCGTGTAGTACTCGAACACGATCTCGTCGACGGTCGGCTGCGTGCCCCAGTACGTGGGGTTGCGGACCATCTTGACGTACTGGTCCTTCTTGAACTCCACCGTCTGGAACGGCCCGGAGCCGACGATCGGCGTGGGGTTGCGGAAGGTGTTGCCCAGCTCCTTGACGCTCAGCTTGCCCCAGATGTGCTCGGGCAGGACGTAGATGTAGATCTGCGTGGTCAGCATGTTCGCCTTGGGCTGCGAGCAGTAGACCTTGAGGGTGGTGTCGTCGACGGCCACCGCCTTGGTCACGTTCTTGAGGTAGACGGCCGGGCTCAGGTCGTTGTCGATGATCGCGTTGAAGGTCCAGGCGACGTCCCGGGCCGTGAGCGGCTGCCCGTCCTGCCACGTGACACCCGGGACGGAGGTGGAACGTCCACGTCTTCTGGTCGGGCGAGAGCTCCCAGCCCTGCGGCGAGACCGGTCTCCTTCGACGGGAGGCCGTCGGCGCCGATGCCGACCAGCGTGTCGTAGTTCAGCATCCAGATCTCGTAGGACGTGCTGTAGCCGATGAACGGGTTGAGGTTGAGCGGGCCCTCGTTCCAGCCGAGCCGCAGCGTCACCTTGGCGGCGTCCGGCGACGGCGAGCTGCTGGCGCCGGCGAACGACGTCCCCGCCGCCACCAGGACGACCAGGACGGCGACGGCGATGACGGCGACGACGGCTCTCCGCCGTCCCCGTCCGAAGGTGTGACTGCGACCCATGTGGAGCACCCCCCGATGCTGCATGCGCGCCGCCCGGCGAAACGCGGCGGCGTGCCCGATGTTCGGGCACGCTATCGAGCGCGCGAGGGCTCCGTCAAGGACACGCGCGCAGGTACGTTGTCCTTAGTGCCCCGCATCACTATTGTTGGGAGGCGCGACGCGTGCACTCCATCGAAGGGGCCAGGCGATGCGATCTGCTCCGCACTGGAACGCGAGATGACGGACGTTCCCGAGACCCGCTGGGCCAGGACGGTCGACGGCGCCTGCATCGCCTACCAGGACATCGGCGATGGGCCGGTCACGCTCCTCGTGGTCCACGGCTGGGTCTCCCATCTCGAGGTCTACTGGGAGCAGCCGCTCTACGTGCGCTTTCTGCGGCGCCTGTCCCGCAACATGCGCGTCCTCGTCTTCGACAAGCGCGGGATCGGCATGTCCGACCGGGTGATCGGATCGCCGGACCTCGGCGTCCTGCTCGACGATGTCCGCGCCGTGATGGACGCCGCCGGCGTCGAGAAGGCGGCCCTGCTCGGCTGGGGCGGGCCCGGGCCGGAACTCGCAGCGTTCTTCGCCGCGACCTACCCCGAGCGCACCATCTGCCTGTCTCTTGCAGGCACCATCCACATGCGCAGGAGTCCGACTACCCGTGGGGAGAGGCCCCAGATGAGTTCGAGGAGTCGCTGGCCAGGCAACTCGTGGCCTGGGGTAGCGACGCCGGAGCCGGCGACTTCGTGCGCGACGGGTACGGAAGCGAACTCCCCGACGCTCCTCCCTACAACGATCCGGTGTTCCTGCACTGGAACGCGAAGATCGCCCGGTACGCTGCGACCCCGGCCAGCTACGAGGCGTTCGAGCGCATGTGGTTCGGCACAGACGTACGCCCGGCATTCTGCGCGCGATCTCCGCGCCCACCACCTGCTTCTTCGCCAGAGACGACCCGGAGGACGAGGGTCTGGCTCGCCTGCAGGCAGGCCTGATCCCGGGCGCGCACGCCGTTCCGGTCGCCACGACGAGCGAGGTCATCTGGGTGCCCGATGCTGAGCCGATGGTGACGTCGATCGAGCAGTTCGTCGCCTCCGTGCGTCAGGAGGAGGCCGCCCTCGACCGCATGCTGGCGACGGTGCTCTTCACCGACGTCGTCGGCTCCACCGACAAGGCCTGCGAGCTCGGCGACCGCGCCTGGACCGAGCTGCTCGAGCGCACGACCAGACGGTGCGGGCGCTGCTCGCCAGGTATCGCGGCGTCGAGGTGAAGACCACCGGCGACGGCTTCCTCGCCACCTTCGACGGCCCCGCCCGCGCGGTGAAGTGCGCCCAGGGGATCTGCGAGGCGGTCAGGCCCCTGGGCATCGAGGTGCGCGCCGGCTGCCACACCGGCGAGATCGAGCTGCTCGGCGCCGACGTCGGCGGCATCGCCGTGCACATCGGCGCCCGCGTGGGTGCACTGGCCGGACCCTCGGAGGTCCTCGTCACGTCAACGGTCAAGGACCTCGTGGCGGGCTCCGGTCTGGCGTTCGAGGACCAGGGAGAGCACCACCTCAAGGGCATACCTGACGCGTGGCACCTCTATGCGCTGGCCGCGGACTCCAGCTAGCAGGAAACCTGATCGCCGGCTCCTCCGGCGATCGTGGAGGGAGGGACGATGAGCGAGATGACACCTGCCGACCGGAAGGCGCTGGAGCGCACGCCGCTGTTCCAGACGCTGCCGCGACGGCACCGGAAGCGGGTCGCGGAGCTCGCCACCGTGAAGCACTACGGCAACGACGAGGCCATCATGCGAGAGGGTGAACCGGGTGATTCGTTCGTCGTGATGCTGAGGGGCGACGTCCTCGTCACTCCCAGCGCGGGCGACGAGCGGCTGCTCGTGTCGGACGAGTTCTTCGGCGAGCTCTCCCTCATCGACGGGGCGCCCAGGGCAGCCACCGTGACCGCGGCGGGTCCGGTCACAGTGGCTCGCATCGGCCGCGAGGACTTCCGCGCGCTGCTCTCCGACGAGCCGACCCTGGCCGCCGGCCTCCTCCCGGGCGTCGCGCTGATCGCCCGCGATCTGCTGCGCGCCGACGCCGAGGCTCTGCCCGATCACGCCCAGCTCGGCGAGTGGCGATCCAGCGACGACTCCGGAGCGCTGGCCGAGGCCGAGGGTGAGGAGCTCGAGGGTCGCGACGCGCTCGGGTGGCTGCTGATGCTGCGCCACGTGGGCGTCTTCGAGGCGCTGAACGAGCAGCACCTCCGTCACGTCGCCAAGTTGTTCACCATCGAGCGCTATGCGGACGGCGACACGGTGGTCCTGGCCGGCGCCCGCGGCGATGCGCTCCACATCGTCCTGAACGGGCGGGCGCGCGTGCGGACGCCTGGTGGCCACACCCGCGCCCTCGGCGCCGACGACAGCTTCGGCGAGCTGGCGCTCATCGACGGCGCGCCTCGCTCTGCCACCGTCACGGCGGTCGGAGAGCTGACGACGGCGAAGCTCACCCGGTCCGATTTCGCCAAACTGCTCAAGGCCGAGCCCGGCATCGCCGTCGGCCTCCTCGACGGCCTCGTCGGGATCGTCCGCGACATGCAGAGTGCGACCGCACCGGTGGCCTGACAGTCTGGTCGCACTGGATCGATCGCTGGGAGCGCGGAAGAGGCGCCCAGATGAGAGGACCTCGTCGCCGGCTCCGGGCTCGTGCTCGAGGACCTCGGCGAGCATAGAAGAGCTGCGCGCGACGGGCCGCGAGGCCTGTCCGCCGCCGCAAAGGCGAAGGCCGGCGGTGCTTCTCGCACCGCCGGCCTTCGCTGACGCGAAAGAGGCTTGCTCTCTCGTATGTCTTCTAGCGGGTGACGATCACATCATCCCGGGCATTCCGCCGCCCGGCATACCGCCGCCCATTCC
>CAVUBA010000025.1:0-128748 GCA_963739595.1 uncultured Thermoleophilia bacterium | reverse complement strand
GGAAGTCTTCCTTGCCCATCATCTTGAAGGCGTCGGCGACGCTCTGCAGCAGACCCTGCGGCCCGGTGCGGTTGGGGCCGAGGCGGTCGCCGATGAACGCCATGAAGCGGCGCTCGTAGAGGATGTTGGCCAGCGCCGCGACGAACACCACCGCGTAGGCGATGACGACGAAGAGGATGGCCCTGAGGATGGCGACGAAGATGTCCATCTAGCGGTCGATGCCTCCGAGCACGAGATCGATGCTGCCCGAGATGGCCACCGCGTCGGCGATCTTGTTGCCGCTGAGGAGCTTCGGGAACAGCTGCAGGTTGCAGAAGCAGGGGTCGCGGAACTTGAGCCGGTACGGATACCGCGACCCGTCGCTCTCGATGTAGGTGCCGTACTCGCCGCGCGGGTTCTCCTGGCCGACGTAGGCCGAGCCCGGCGGCGGCGTGATGACGTAGGGAGCGCGGAGCGAGCCGAGCTGGACGGGCCCCTTGGGCAGCATGTCCAGGCACTGCTCGATGATCTTGAGGCTCTCGCGCATCTCGTCCATGCGGCAGCGGTAGCGGTCGAAGATGTCGCCGTGCTGCGCGGTGATGACCTCGAAGTCGAGCTCCGGGTACACCGAGTACGGCCGCGCGCGGCGCAGGTCGAGCTCGACGCCGGAGGCGCGCGCGTTGGGACCGGTGATGCCGTAGTCGACGACGTCCTGCTGGGTGATGACGCCCTTGCCCTGCGTGCGCTGCAGGAAGACGGCGTTGGTGTCGACGAGCGCCTCGTACTCCTTGATCTTCGACGGGAAGAACTTGAGGAACTCGCGGCACTTCTCGACCCAGCCGTCGGGCAGGTCGTAGCGCACGCCGCCGAAGCGGAAGTAGTTGAACATCATGCGCGCGCCGGTGAGCTCCTCCATGAGGTCGAGGATGAACTCGCGGTCGCGGAACATGTAGAAGACCATCGCCGTGCCGAGCGGCGAGAGGTCGGCGGTGAACGTGCCGACGGCCACCAGGTGGCTGGCGATGCGCATGAGCTCGCCCGTGATGACGCGGATGAACTCCGCCCGCCGCGTGACCTGCATGCCGGCGAGCTTCTCGACCGTCATGACGTAGCCCCACTCGCAGTTGATGCTGGCGAGGTACTCGGTGCGGTCGACGATCGGGATGTACTGGAAGTAGGTGCGCTTCTCGGCCAGCTTCTCCTTGCAGCGATGCAGGTAGCCGATGACCGGGATGACGTCCTTGACGAGCTCGCCGTCGAGCGTGACGACCAGGCGCAGCACGCCGTGCGTGCTGGGATGCTGCGGCCCCATGTTGACGACGACCTCGTTGAACGCCAGGCCGTCGACGTCGGAGCCTTCGCCGTGCGCCGTCGACTCCTCGATGCGGCGCAGGGCGAGCTTCACGGCCTCGTCCGGCTCCGGACTCTCGAACTGGTCAAGCATGCGGGTGGTTCTCCGCGAGGTCGACGTAGTCTTTGCGCAGCGGGTGGCCGACGAAGTCGTCCTTGAGCAGGATGCGGCGCAGGTCCGGGTGGCCGACGTAGACGATGCCGACCATGTCCCACGACTCGCGCTCGTGCCAGTCGGCCGCCGGCCAGATGCCGGTGACGCGTGTCGACCTCAGGCTTGGCGCGCGGCACGTCGACGCGCAGTTCGAACCAGGTGTTCGTCTTCCACGAGTACAGGTGGTAGATGCTCTCGAACGACGTGCGGCGGTCGACGCCGGCGATCCAGTTGAGCGTCTCGTAGCCGGCGTCGGCGTCGGCCTTGAGGCGCGCGGCGACGTCCTGAAGCTTCTCGCGCGCACAGCGCGCGACGATGGTGTCCGGCTCCTGGATGCGCACGTCCTCGAGGTCGCCGGCGAAGCGCTCGGCGAGGAGCGCCGCGATGGCGTCCATGCTCATCGGGTTGCTGCCGACCTGGCAGGCCCACGCTCAGACCTCCCCTGCCGGGGCGGCGTCTGCCGCAGCCGCGGCCGGGGCGGCCTCGGAGGCCGGCGCGTCCGCTGCGAGCGGCGCCGGCTTCTCGGGCACGAACTTGTACTGCTGGATCTTGCCCTGCAGCTCCAGCAGGCCCTGGAAGAGAGCCTCCGGGCGCGGCGGGCAGCCGGGGATGTACACGTCGACCGGCACGACCTTGTCGACGCCGTTGACGACGTTGTAGCCGTCGTAGAACGGGCCGCCGCTGGTGGCGCAGGCGCCCATGCTGATGACCCACTTGGGCTCCGACATCTGGTCGTAGAGGCGCTTGAGCACCGGCGCCATCTTCTCGTTGACGGTGCCGGCCACGATCATGAGGTCGCACTGGCGCGGCGTGGGGCGGAACACCTCCATGCCGTAGCGGGCGATGTCGTAGCGCGCGAAGCCCGACGTGAGCATCTCGATGGCGCAGCAGGCGAGGCCGTAGGTGAACGGGAAGACCGAGTGCGAGCGCGCCCAGCTGAAGATGAAGTCGGCGGTGGTGGTGATGACGTTCGGTTCGCTGAAGTGCTCGAGCTTGGGGTACCTGACCGTCTTGATGCGCTCGCTCATGCCCACTCGAGGGCCCCCTTGCGCCAGGCGTACAGGAGCCCGAAGGCGAGCACGGCGATGAACAGCAGCATCTCGATGAAGCCGGCGGTGCCGAGGTCCCGGAAGACGATCGCCCACGGGAACAGGAACGCCGACTCCACGTCGAAGACGAGGAAGAGGAGACCGAAGACGAAGTAGCGCACCGCGAACGGCTGCCAGGGGTTGCCCACGGGCGGGATGCCGCACTCGTAGGGCTGCAGCTTCTCCGGCGTGAGATGGCTCGGGTTGATGAGCTTGGAGAAGAGCAGGATGAGGACGACCAGCGCCGCACCGGCGACGATGAAGAGCCAGACATAGAGCCAGTTTGTGAGATATGCGCTAGTCATTCCGATACGTAATGACGCCCGCGCTCCCCCCCTGGGAGCATCCGGACGCCTCGCGTACTGTACCAAAGCGGCTTCCTGAGAAGCAAACCCTGATCTACACCGGTGGGGGTATAGGGTTCTTCAGGCGATTTGCAGGGATTTCTTGGGCGGCGGGGGGTCGCGTTGCACTTCGGCCCTGCTGCCCGTACGATGGAGTGGCACGATACCCCCGATCCGAGGTGACCCCCACGTGAGCATCGGCCCCGCCGAGATCATCATCGTCCTCATCATCGCGCTGCTCGTCTTCGGCCCCAAGCGGCTGCCGCAGATGGGCAAGTCGCTCGGCAAGGGCGTGCGCGAGTTCCGCAAGGCCGCAGAGACCGCCAAGACCGAGCTCGGCCTGGGCGAGGTCACCGACCAGATCAACGAGGTCAAGGCCACGTTCACCGAGCCCCTCAAGGGCGTGACCGACACCTTCAGCGACCTCAAGTCGAGCGTCGACCTCAAGACCGACATCGAGAGCGCGGGAGCCGTCGCCGCCACGGTCACGGGCGCGGGCGCGCTCGCGGGCGCGACGCCCGCGGCTGAGTCACCGCCGGCCGCCGGCGCGTTCGTCGAGGGACCGGAGACGCCGGCGGTCACGCCGCAGACGGTGTTCGCCGACGTGCCGCGCTGCGCCGGCCCCGCCGGAGGAGCCCGCCGCGGAGGCGCCCGCCGAGACGCCCGAAGCGCCGGTCGCCCCCGAGTCGCCGGAGGGCGCCGTGCCCGCCGGCTCGCCGGCGGGTCCCGCGACCGGAGCCTGACCGCGTGGCGCTCACCGCCGAAGAACGTCTGACGCTGTTCGAACACCTCGACGAGCTGCGCAAGCGCCTGTTCGTCTGCCTCATCGCCGCGACCGTCGGAGTGCTCGTCGCGGCGCTCTTCAACAGCTTCATGTTCGACGTCCTGCTCCACCCGCTGCGGGAGATCCCCAACCTGCCGGAGTCGGCCACCAAGATCACCACCTTCAGCCCGGCCGAGCCGTTCATGGTCAGCCTCAAGGTGTGGGTGGTCGGCGGGCTCATCCTCGCGTCGCCGGTCATCATCTACGAGCTGTGGGCGTTCCTGGCGCCGGCGTTCACGTCGGGCGAGAAGAAGTACTTCTACCCGGTGGTGTTCGCCACGACGGCGCTGTTCTTCTTCGGCGTCGCGCTCGCCTACTTCCTCGTGCTGCCCAAGGGCCTCGGCTGGCTGCTCGGCTTCAGCGCCGGCTACTTCAACGTCCAGCTGCGCGCGAGCGACTACTTCACCTTCATGGCGCTCTTCGTCCTCGCCTTCGGCGTGGTGTTCGAGCTGCCGGTCGTCCTCGTGCTGCTCGCCAAGGTGGGCGTGGTCGACGACAAGTGGCTGCGCAAGAACCGCCGGTATGCGATCGTCGCCCTGGCCTTCGCCGCCGCGGTGATCACCCCGAGCCAGGACGCGTTCAGCATGCTGGCGATGTTCATCCCGCTCTACATCCTCTACGAGGTCTCGATCGTCCTCGCGCGCTTCGTCCAGCCGAAGAGGGAGGCCGGCGCCGCCGTTGAAGACTCCCCCGGCGGAGACGACGACTCCGCCAGCCGCGCGCCTGCGTGAACGCGCTCGGGGCGCGGCGCGTCACTCGTGCCGGTACAATGAAGAGCCATGGCTGACTACAACAGATACAGCGTCGAGCCCGAGGACATCCCTCGGCGCAAGCGCGAGCGCAAGAAGAAGCAGGCGAAGTCCCGCAGCCGCGTCTGGCTGGCGGTCAAGCTCTTCGTCGTCGTCGTCCTGCTCGCGCTGATCGCCGGCCTGGCCGTCGCCGCCGGGGCCATCTACGCGCTCTCGCGCGACCTGCCGTCGCTCGACTCGCTGCAGCGGAACCCGCTGGCGGTCAACACCACCATCTACGACCGCACCGGCAAGGTCCTCATCGCCGAGCTCCACGGCGGCCAGAACCGCGTGCTCCTCTCGAGGAACCAGATCCCGGACGTCATGAAAGAGGCCACGGTGGCCGTGGAGGACGCGCGCTTCTACGAGCACCACGGCGTCGACTACCTCGGCGTCGCGCGCGCCATGCTCGAGAACCTGCGCGCCGGCAGCGTCGTGCAGGGCGGCTCGACGATCACCGAGCAGTACGTCAAGAACGCCTACGTCGGCGACGAGCGCACCTACACGCGCAAGATCCGCGAGGCCGTGCTCGCCTGGCAGCTCGAAGACAGGTGGAGCAAGGACCAGATCCTCACCGCGTACCTCAACACCGTGTACTACGGCGCCGGCGCCTACGGCGTCGAGGCGGCGGCGCGCACGTACTTCCACAAGCACGCGGCGGCCCTCAGCCTCAAACAGGCAGCCATGCTCGCGGCGCTGCCCAAGTTCCCCTCGGCCTACTCACCGACGACCGACAAGGACATGGCCAGGCAGCAGCGCAACAAGGTGCTGCAGCTCATGGCGAACCAGAAGTACATCACCCAGGCGCGCGCCGACACGCTCATGGCCAGCAAGCTCCACGTCTACCAGCACCCGCCGAACTACGACAAGAGCCTCGCCGACTACTTCGTCTCCTACGTGACCAAGCAGCTCACCGAGCGCTACGGCTCGGCGATGGTCTTCGACGGCGGTCTCAAGGTCATCACCAGCATCGATGTCGGCTGGCAGCAGTCGGCGATCGACATCATCAAGTCGACCACGGGGCCGCTGAACTTCGGGTTCAAGCCTTCGGCGGCGCTGGTCGCCATCGACCCCGCCAACGGCTACATCCGCACCATGGTCGGCGGCCTCGACTACAAGAAGCAGCAGTTCAACCTCGCGTCCCAGGCCAAGCGCCAGGCGGGGTCCTCGATGAAGCCCTTCGTGCTGGCGACGGCAGTCGAGCAGGGCATGAACCCGGACACCACCTACTACTCGTCCAAGAGCCCCATCGTCATCCCCATGGGCCTCTACGCCCCGCCGTGGCTGGTCAACGGCGACGGGCCGGGCGGCCCCGAGAGCGTCTCGGCCGCCACGACCATCTCCGACAACGTCGTGTTCGCCCAGCTCAGCGTGGACGTCGGCCCGGAGAACACGGTGAACACGGCGCACAGGATGGGCATCACCAGCCCGCTCGACGCCGTCCCGTCCATCACGCTGGGCACCTCCGGCGTCACGCCGCTCGAGATGGCCGACGCCTACGCCACGCTGGCCGCCAACGGCGTCCACCACAAGCCGCAGGCGATCGTCCAGGTGGAGCGCCGCGGCAAGGTCATCTGGAAGCCGTCGACCAAGGGCAACCGCGCCATCCCGGCCGGCGTCGCCAGCGTCGTCACCCAGTGCCTGGAGCGCGTCGCGTCGGCCGGCACCGGCTCGCCCTACTCGGGCATGTACTTCCCGTACCCGCGCGCCGGCAAGACGGGCACCACGGAGAACGGCTGGGACGTCTGGTACGACGGCTACACGCCGCAGCTGGCCGCCGCGGTCTGGATGGGCGACGCCAAGAAGAACTCGCCCATGGACGGCGCCTACGGCGGCACCTACTGCGCGCCGATGTGGTCGAAGTTCTTCGCCGCGGCGCTCAAGGACCAGTCGCACCCGAGCTTCAAGACCTTCCCGTGGACCTTCAGCCCCTGGAAGGGCAAGATGCAGGCCATGTCGCCGTCGGCGTCCCCGTCCGCGAGCTCCAGTGGCAGCCCTAGCCCCGGTCCGACCAAGACCATCACGCCGGTGCCGCAGCCGACCAAGACGCCGACGCCGAAGCCGACGCCGACCAAGACCAACACGCCGAAGCCGACGCCCACGCCCACCGGCACGCCCAGCGCGCGCCCCAAGCAGGTGGTGGTGGGCGTCGCGACGTCCCCGTCCGGCCGCGGCAGCCTCACCAGCGCCAGCGTCATGACGGCCGGCGCCGGCGACTCCGGGCTGGCCGGCGCGCTCGTGCACTGGGTCGCCGGCGTCCTGGGGCTCTGACCGCCGCGCACTGACCCGGCGGCGCCTCCGGCTCCGCAGCCTCCGACCCGTCTCCGCCCCGGCACCCGCACGGCTCGCGTGTGACTCCCGCGCGCCCGGCGCCGGTACTATCATTCGGGCCGCACCGGTGCGGCCGCCGCAGGCGCGCCGCGAAGCTCCACCACGATGACGACAGGAGCCGACCCGTCTCCGCCCCGGCAGTGACCACAGCATCTGAGCCGCCGCGCCCCGCGAGGGCCGGCGCGGCGGCGCCTCGCGTGCGGGTCGGCGGCCCGGCCACGCCGTGGACGCTGGCAGTGATCGCGGCGATGCTCGTCTTCGTCGTCGTCACGAGCATCGCCGCGACCGGCCGCCAGCGCGACTACCGCACCTACCGCAACGACATGGGCAACATGGTCCAGGTCGTCGACAACACCGCCCACGGCCGGATCCTTCTGATGACCGGCAACGACGGGCGCCAGATCGACCGGCTGGCAGCACACGTCGACCCGATCCTCGCCCTCTTCGCGCTGCCGTGGCTGGTCTGGCCCGATCCGGCGATGCTGCTGATCGCCCAGGCGGTGCTGGTCGCCCTGGCCGCCTGGCCCGTGTACCGGCTCGGCCTGCGGATCCTGGGCGACCCGATGGCCGCGGCCGGCTGCGCCCTCGCGGCCCTCCTCTATCCCCCGCTCCAGTTCGCCGTGCTGGACGAGTTCCACCCGGTGACGCTCGCCATCCCGCTCCTGCTCTTCGCCTTCGTCTTCCTCGAGGAAGACAGGCGCTGGCTGGCGGTGCCGTTCCTCGTCCTGGCGGCGCTGTGCAAGGAGGAGATCCCGCTGGTCATCGCGCTCATGGGCCTCTACTTCGCCCTGCGCAAGCGCAAGCTGTGGCCGCTGCTCGTCACCGCCGCCGCCGGCGCGTACTTCCTGGTCGCCGTCGGCCTCGTGATCCCACACTTCAACGGCGGAGGATCGAGCCGGTTCCTTGGCAGGTACTCGGGGGGCGAGGAGAGCATGCGCAGCCTCGCCACCGCACTCCTCACGCACCCGTGGCGCGTCGTCACGACGCTCCTGGCGCCATCCGGGCTCGCCTACCTGGTGAAGCTGCTGTGGCCCTTCGGCTTCACCTCCCTGGCGAGCCCGCTCACGTTCCTCATCAGTCTTCCGGAGCTGCTCATCAACCTGCTCTCGAGCAAGCCGCAGCAGCACTCGATCGCCTACCACTACGTCGCCGGCGAGGCGCCGTTCGTGATCGCCGCCATGGTGCTCGGCCTGCGGCGCCTCGGCGGGTGGATGGCGCGCTACTCCGCGCGCAGCCGGCGGGCGGGGCCGCACCGGCTTCACCGCGCGCTCGCGCTGCTCGTCGTGGCGATCGCGCTGGTGGCGACCTTCACCGTCGGCCCGCTGTCGGGCGCGCGGCCGGGCTGGGGGCTGGCGCTCACGCCGGAGCACCGCGCCGTGATCGCCGAGGCGCTCGCGAAGGTGCCGGCGGACGCGAGCGTCTCCGCCGACAACGCGCTCGGCGGCCAGCTCTCGGCGCGGCAGCGCATCACGACCTTCCCGGTGATCGGCGGCGTGGACTACGTCGTGCTGGACAGCCGGGGGCGCTACGGACCCCGGCGCGCCGCGGCGCTGGCGAAGCTACGCGGGAGTCCGCGACTACGAGCTCGTGTTCGAGCGCGACGGCGTGCTCGTGTTCAAGCGCGTGCGAGGAGCGATGGTCCCGGCGCCGGACGGATGACGGCGAGGGACGGGGCGCGCGGCGGGCACCGAGCCTGGAGACTGGCTTGGATGTCGAAGACCAGCGGCGCCGCGCCTCATGACCGGCGCAGCGGAGTCAACTGGCGGTGCGCCGAAGGCACACCGACTACCAGGTCTCGTACCGGTCCGAGCCCTTGCGGTACTCCTTGACCTGCTCGCCGAGCCCGTCGGCGATGGTCATGATGCGGCAGGCCATCTCGAGCACGCTGGTGAGCTGGTAGGCCTCCTCGAGCAGGTGCCCGATGGCGAACGGCCCGTGGCCGCGCAGCATCACGATGTCGTACTCCTTGAGCCACTTCGGCAGCAGCTCCGCGACCTCTTTGGAGCCGGCGGTGAGTTCCGTGTGCACCACCGGCACCTTGTGCAGCAGGTACGAGCCCTCGCTGTCGATGGGGACGATCTCGTCGCACATGAGCGAGCGGGCGATCGCGTAGGGCGGGTGCGCGTGCACGATGGCCTGCGCGGCCGTGCCCTGGTAGATCGCGCGGTGGACGTTGATCTCGGTGCTGGCCAGCATGACGTTGGCGTCGTTCTCCTCGAGGCCCGTCTCGATGATGTCGCGCTCCTCGAGCCGCGCCAGCATCGAGCCGCGCCGGGTGATGAGGATGCGGTCGCCCATGCGCACGCTCAGGTTGCCGCCGTGGGAGCTGATGACGCCGGCGACGAAGAGGTCCCGGCCGATCGCCTGGAACTGCTCGAGGACGGCCGAGCTCACGGGGCGGCCGTCCCGGCGGAAGCGCCGGCGGGCGCCGCCTCCGCCGTCCTCGCGGCGCCGGGCTCCACGCCCGCGGCCGCGGCCGTCTCGGTGAGGCCGAGGCGCTCGAGCTTGGCGGCCGAGGGCACGCCGCCCCCGTCCCAGCCGCGCGAGATGTAGTACTCGTCGAGCATCGGCGGCAAGTCTACTACCTGGCCGGCGGACGGCCCGGCCGGCACCGGCTCGTGCAGGAGCCGGGGCGGCAGCGTGTCGTCGGCGCGCGCTGAACCCGGCCGCCAGGTTGAAGAGCCGCTCGGCGTTCCAGATGCGCTCGCCGAGCATGCAGCAGCTCCTGCGGCTCCACCTGCTCGCCCCACACGGCGCTGAGCTGGCGGGCGTAGTAGTCCTCCTTCATCGCGAAGGCGGTGAACTTGCAGACGCTGAGCGAGTCGAGCACGGCGTTGAGGTTCTGGAGGTTGATGAGCAGGCCGGCCTTGCCGAGGGTCGCGAAGCGGTCGACCATCTTGGGCACGCCGAGGATCTCGGGGCCGAGCATGTTGGCGCGCAGGTGGCAGCCGCCGCGGTTGCTGGTGGCGTACGCGAGGCCCTGCGCCTTCATGCCGCGCGGGTCGTAGGCCGGCATCTCGAGCTGCTTGACGCTCATCGAGAGGTCCGGGCGGCCGTGCAGCGCCGCGAAGCGCGCCGAGCCGAGCCCGAGCTCGGCGCCGAGGCCCTCGCCGGAGGCCGTCGCCTCGGCCAGCTCGATGATGGCCCGCGCGTCGCCGAATCGCGGGCCGTCCGCAAGGACGCCGATCTCGGTCAGCTCCATGGCGCACGCGATCGTCGAGCCCATGGTGATGGTGTCCATGCCGGCGCGGTTGCAGGCGTAGTTGGCCTGCACGATCGCCGTCAGGTCGCTCACGCCGCACTGGGCCCCGAGCGCCCAGATGGTCTCGTACTCGGGGCCTTCGCCGGTCTGGCCGCCGGCGCTCGTGCGCCTGGCGCAGCCGATGATGCAGCCGCGGCAGGCGGACCGGCGCTGCACGTGATCCTTCTTGAGCATCTCGCCGCAGATGCTGGCGGCGCCCTCGAACTGGCTCTCGCGGTGGTTGCGCGTGGGCATGGCGCCGGCCTGGTTCAGGACGTTCACCAGTACGGAGGTGCCGAACTCGGGCAGCGCCGTGGAGGTGATCGGGTTGGACTTGAGCAGCTTCTCGGCCTCGTAGACGATGAACTCGAGCCGCTCCGGATCGGCGACCGGCGGCTTGTGCTCGCCGTGGCCGCTCAGGACCAGGGACTTGAGTCGCTTGGCGCCCATCACGGTGCCGAGGCCGCCGCGGCCGATGGAGCGGCCGCGGTTGTTGACGATGCTCGCGAACAGCACGCCGCGCTCGCCGGCCGGGCCGATGACGGCGGCCTCGGACTTCGGATGCAGGTCGCGCACGCGCTCGAGCGCCGCCGGGACCTCGAGGCCCCACAGGCCGGCGGCGGGACGCAGCGTCGCGCCGCCGGGGCCGGCGAAGGGCTCCGCGAGCGGGCCGGCCGGCGAAGCCTCGCCGGCCCCGTCCAGCCCGATGGTGACGTACCCCGGCTCGTCCAGCGCGCCGGTCACGACGAGGTAGTCCCAGCCGAGGCGGCGCAACGCGTTGCCGAAGTTGCCGCCGGAGTTGCCGTCGAACACCGTGCCGGTGAGCGGCGAGCGGCTGGTGACGCTGTAGCGGCCGCTGGCCGGCGCGCCGGTGCCCGTCAGCGGGCCGGGCGCGAAGATGAGCGGATTCTCGGGCGCGAGCGGATCGACGTCGTACAGCCGCTCGCGCAGCGCCAGGTAGGCGCCGAGCCCGCGGCCGCCGAGCCACAGACGCGCGACCTCGGCCGGCAGCTCTTCTTCACTGGAGGTCCGGCGGGAGAGGTCGATGCGCAGGCCGCGAAGCGGCCGAAGGGCTGAAGCGGGCGGTGTCACCCACCGAGTATAGCGGCCGGGCGCCGGCGGCGCGCCGGACGCGCCGTCAGCCCGCGCGCCGGCGAGGGCCCCACGGCGTCGCGCCACGCGCCGAGCGACCGCGCGTGCTCGGCCATGACCGCGCCGTAGCACTCGCGCAGGCCGAGCCGCGTCATGCCGAGCTTCTCGAGCACGCGGAGCGAAGCGGCGTTGGCCGGGTCGGCGACGGCGACGACGCGGTGCAGGCGCAGGCCGGCGAAGCCCCAGCGCAGGATCGCCGCGCGCCGCCTCGGTCGCGTACCCGCGACCCCAGGCGGCGCGCGCGAGCGTGTAGCCGATCTCGATGTCGGGGCCGTCTTCCAGGTACTGCAGGCCGGCCTCTCCGATCAGCCGCCCGGTCTCGCGCTCGGTGACCGCCAGCAGGCCGAAGCCGTGCTCCGACCAGTCCGCCGCGGCCCTGCTCATCAGGGCGGAGACCTGGCTGCGTCGCAGCGGCCGCCGCTCGGCGCCGACGTAGCGCATGACCTCGGCGTCGCCGAACACGGCGAGCAGCGGCTCGAGGTCGGCGGCGGTGAACCGCCGCAGCTCGAGCCGCTCCGTCGTCAGCGGCGGATGCGCCGCCGCCTGCTCGGCCCTCCAGTCGGCGGCGGCCACCTCGTACTTCTCCCAGCGCTTGCCCCAGTACTCGGCCTCGCCGAGGGAGCGCATCCCGAGCTTGCGCAGGACGGCGACCGACGCCGCGTTCTCCGGCCTGGCGATGCCGACGACGCGCTCGAGCCCGGCCTCGTCGAAGCCGTACTCGAGCGCGGCGGCGCCGGCCTCGGTGGCGTAGCCGGCGCCCCACGACGACGGCTCCAGCGCGTAGGTGATCTCGACGTCCGGCCCGCCGTCCAGAGGCTGCAGGCCGGCGATGCCCACCAGCCGTCCGCTCTCGCGCTCGCCCACGCGCCACTGCGCGTAGCCCAGGCGGCGCTGCATGTCCTCGAGGTACGCCGCCCACTCCCCGGCCTCCGCGAGGTCGGCCGGAGGCGCGCTGTTCCAGAAGCGCATGACCTCCGGCGCGGCGAACACGGCGAAGACGTCGGCGCCGTCGCCGGCGACGAGCGGCCGGATCGACAGCCTGCGGGTGACGAGCGGGAACGGCATGCGGACAGGATAGACGACGGCCGGTCAGGCCGGGAGCCAGACCGACGCAGGTCGCAGGACGGCGACCGGACCGGAGCCGGACGCGCGACGGCGGCGGGAGAGGCTGCCGCGCAGCCCCGCCCGCCGCCGTCCGTCCGCTTCGTCCTACAGCGCCGTGCGCCGGTCGACGACGCGCACCGCCTTGCCCTCGGAGCGCTGGATCGTCCTGGGCTCCTTGAGCTTGACCGCGCACTGGATGTTGAGCACGTTGTAGATCTGCGCCTGCACGCCCCGCTGGAAGCGCTCCAGGTCGCCCATGGTCTCGGCGAAGAGGTCCTCTCCCACCTCGACCCACACCTCGATGATGTCGAGGTAGCCCTTGCGGTCGACGACGATCTGGTAGTGCGGCTCGATCGACGGGATGCTCATGAGCACCTCTTCGATCTGGCTCGGGAAGACGTTGACGCCCCTGATGATGAGCATGTCGTCGCTGCGCCCGATGGGCTTGCTCATGCGCACGGAGGTGCGGCCGCAGGCGCACGGCTCGGCGATGAGCGTGCACAGGTCGCGGGTGCGGTAGCGGATGAGCGGCTGGGCCACACGGCTGAGGGTCGTGAAGACGAGCTCCCCGACCTCGCCGTAGGGCAGCGGCCGCAGCGTCTCCGGGTCGATGATCTCGGCGAGGTAGTGGTCCTCGTTGACGTGCATGCCGGCCTTGCACAGGCACTCGTAGCCGACGCCGGGGCCGCCCATCTCGGAGAGGCCGTAGATGTCGAGCGCGTCGCTCGCCGAGCCCGGCCTCGATCTGGACGCGGAGCTCGTTGGTCCAGGGCTCCGCGCCGTGGAAGCCGACGCGCAGCGGCAGGTCCTCGGGCCGCAGGCCGCGGTCGCGAGCGGCGTCGGCCAGGTACATGGCGTAGGACGGCGTGCAGCTCAGGGCGGTGGCGCCGAAGTCGCGCATGATCTTGAGCTGCCGCTCGGTGTTGCCGCCGGAGATCGGCACGACGGTGCAGCCCAGGCGCTCGGCGCCGAGGTGCAGGCCGAGCCCGCCGGTGAAGAGGCCGTAGCCGAACGCGTTCTGCAGGAGGTCGCCCGGCGCCACGCCGCCCGCGGCGAGGGTCCGGGCGATCAGGTCCGCCCACACGTCGAGGTCGCCGCGCGTGTAGCCGACGGTCGTCGGGTTGCCGGTCGTGCCGGAGCTGGCGTGCACGCGCACCACCTGGTCGCGCGGCCGCGCGAACATGCCGAACGGGTAGTGGTCGCGCAGGTCGATCTTCGTCGTGAAGGGCAGGTCGGCGACGTCGCCGTGGCAGTCACGTCGCCGGGCTTGATGCCCAGCTCGTCCAGCTTCTTGCGGTAGAAGGGGATGTTCTCGTAGGCGTTCTCGAGCGTCGCCCGCAGCCGCTCGATCTGGAGCTCGCCGAGCTTGGGCGTCGGCAGCGTCTCGGCGGCCGGCTGCCAGTACAGCCCGCCGGCCGCGTCCTTGGTCAGGTGCTCCTCGGCCACGAGCACGTCACAGCGCCCGCACCTCCTCGTCGCTGAGCAGCGTCACCTTGCCGGCGAGCAGCTCGACGGCGCGATCGACGTCGCGCACCGCGAAGCAGATGTTCCAGAACGAGATGCTGTAGAGGTAGTCGATCGAGACGCCCGCCTCGGCGAGCTGGTCGAGCACCGCGGCGAGGCCGCCCGGGACGTCCTCGACCTTGACGCAGAGCACCTGCGAGAAGTGCGTGGTGAAGCCGGCCTCGTGCAGCAGCGCGCGACCGCGCTCCGGGTCGGTGAGGATGAGACGGACGATGCCGTACTCGGCGGCCTCCGTCGTCGAGAAGCCGCGGATGTTGATGCCGGCCTGGCCGAGGATGTCGGCGACTTCGGCCAGACGACCGCTGCGGTTCTCGAGGAACACGGTGAGCTGCGTGACCTTCACGACTCGACCTCCTGGCTCGCGACCGCGGCGCGCCCGAGCTCGAACGCGCGCAGATTGACTTCGAGGATCTTGGCGGGCACGGCGGCCTCGAGGCCGCTGCGCCACTGTTCCGGGGTGAACGGAAGGACCGTGGACGCGGCGCCCAGCAACGCCACGTTGACGGCCCGAAGGGTGCCCGCCTCCAGGGCGACGCCCTCGGCGTCGACCGTGACGAGCCTGAGGCCGCGCACGGCCGCGGCGCCGGCGAGGTCGTCCGGGTAGTCCTCCTCGCGGCGCAGCACGCTGCCCGGCGTGATGCGGGTGGTGTACGCGCAGACCATGGTCCCTCTGGAGCCGAGCAGGTCGAGGCCGCGGATGCCCTCGAGGAGCTCCGTGGCGATGACCACGTCGGCATGAGGACCTACAGGCGACCAGACGTGCTCGCCGAAGCGCACCGTGCTGAGCACGCTGCCGCCGCGCTGCGCCATGCCCTTGACCTCGCTGGCCTTGACCTCGAGGCCGGCGCCGGCGGCGGTCTCCGCGAGGACCGCGGCGCCGAGCAGGACGCCCTGGCCGCCGACCCCGACGATGGAGACCGTCGTGGTGTCGTTCACCGGTCGTCCTCGCAGCCGGCGAAGCTGAGCGCTCCGCGGCGGCACACCTCGACGCACAGGCCGCAGCCCGTGCAGGTCTCGAGGACCGACATCGCGTCCTCGCCGGGCGCGAGCGCGGGGCAGCCGAGGTCGACGCACACGCCGCAGAGGTTGCAGCGCTCCTCGTCGACCAGGACCTCGCCGGCCTTCTCGCGCGTCATGAGGACGCAGGGCGCGAGCGCGATGAGCACGCCGAGGCCGGGCGCCTTGGCCTCTTCCTTGATCGCCGCATCGAGCGCCTTGTGGTCGGTCGCGTCGACGGTGACGCAGCGCACGCCGATGCCGTCGCAGAGCTTCTGGATGTCGACGACGGGGCTCTGGGCGCGGTCCGGGTGCAGGCCCGTGCCGGGGTGGCCCTGGTGGCCGGTCATCGCCGTCGTGCGGTTGTCGAGGATGACGACCATGCCCTCGACCTCGTTGTAGAAGGCGTCGATGAGCGGCGTGATGCCGGAGTGGAAGAAGGTCGAGTCGCCGATGACGCCCACCGCCGCCTTGCGGCCGAGCGCCTTGTTGAAGCCGGCCATCATGCCGATGCTGGCGCCCATGCAGAGGCAGCTGTCGAGCGCGAGCAGCGGCGGCAGCGCGCCGAGCGTGTAGCAGCCGATGTCGCCCATCGGCGCGAGGCGGCGCTTGCGCAGCGCGGAGTACACGGAGCGGTGGGAGCAGCCGGGGCACAGCACCGGCGGCCTGACCGGGAGGCCGGGCGCCGGCTGCGGCGGCGAGGCGAGCCTGGGCGCCGGCGGCATGACCGGGCGCCGGCGCCGCGGCGGCTTGTGCAGGACGTAGGGCTCGAGCGCGCGGAAGACGATCTCCTGGTCGAGCTCGCCGTCGGCCGGGATGGCGGCCTTGCCGATCACCGGCAGGCCGAGCGCCCGCACCTGCTCCTCGAAGAACGGGTCGAGCTCCTCGACGACGGCCACGCGCGAGACGTGGTCGTAGAGCCGCGCGACCTTGGCGTAGGGCAGCGGATGCGACATGCCCAGCTTGAGGAACCAGGCCTTGGGGAACGCCTCGCGGGCGTAGGTGTAGGCGACGCCGGAGGCGATGATGCCGAAGTCGGACGAGCCCGCCTCGAGCACGTTGAGCGAGCTCTCCTCCGCGCGCCTGCGCAGCTTCTCGAGGCGCTCGAGCACGAGGCGGTTCCGCTGCCGCGCGTACTGCGGGACCATGACGTACTTGCTGATGTCCCGCGCGTAATCGCGCGGCTCCACCGGGATGGGCACGCGCGGCAGCACCTGTCCCCTGCCGTGAGAGATGCGCGTCGTCGTGCGCAGCATGACCGGCGTGTCGAACTCCTCCGAGAGCGAGAACGCCTCGGCGACGAAGTCGTAGGCCTCCTGGCTGGAGGAGGGCTCGAGCATCGGGATCTTGGCGAACTTCGCGTAGTTGCGGTTGTCCTGCTCGTTCTGCGACGAGTGCATGCCGGGGTCGTCGGCGCTGATGATGACGAGACCGGCGTTGACCCCGGTGAGCGAGAGCGTCATGAACGGGTCGGCGGCGACGTTGAGGCCCACGTGCTTCATCGTGACGATGGTGCGCACGCCGGCGAGCGACGCGCCCACCGCGGTCTCGAGCGCGACCTTCTCGTTCACGCACCACTCGCTGTGGATGCCCTCGAGCCTCGCGGTGGCCTCGATGATCTCGGTGGAGGGGGTGCCCGGGTAGCCACACGCGAAGCCCACCCCGGCGCGGACGGCGCCGTGGGCGATCGCTTCGTTCCCTGAGAAGAAGAGCTGGCGTTCCATGGGGGCCACGATTCTAGCCGAGCCGGAGCGGCGCGCGCCACTTCCCCACCGGCTCCGGACCCCGCGCCGGCACGGACGCGCCCAGCCGCGCGCGATAATCCACATCCCGGCTTCAACTCCAACCCTTAACCAGACCTTGAAGGATTCGCACTTTCCTGACAGAATAGTCACGGCATGCAGCGCGCACCCTTCACGCCTCGCATGACTCGGACGGCTTTCGAGTGAGCCGCCCGTCTCGCAGACGCCGCGACCCGGCACTCCTGCGAGCACGCTACCGGACCCTCTTCTTCCTGCTCCTCACCGCGCTCGCGCTGGCGCTGGGACACCCCGCCGCCGCCGCGCCGGCCCTGGCCGGCGCCCTCATCGGCGTCTACTCCATCCGCGTCGCGCGCAAGCGGCCCGTCGAGCTCGCGCACACGTTCGTGGTGCTCGACTGGGCGCTCCTGGGCCTCGCGCTGGCGCTCTCCGGCGGCGCCGAGAGCTGGCTGCTCGTCACGGTGCCGTTCCTCGCCCTGGGACAACTGGCCGGGGCGCCGCGCGCCGAGTGGCCGTTCCTCGTCGGGCCGTCCCTGCTGCTCGTCGTCATCCTCGCGATCGCCGACCCGTCGCTCGCCGGCAGCCGCTTCCTTTCCGTCGCCAAGGTGGCCGTTCTGGTCGCCGGCGGCTGCGTCGCGGCGACGCGGCTCCGGCGCCGTCCGGCTGCGACGCGCACCCGGCAGCCGCACGCGCCCAAGGTCGACGTCAGCACCGGGCTGTCGACCGCGGCGTGCCTGCCCGGGTTCCTCGACGTGACCACGGCGGCGGCGCTCGAGGAGCACCGGCCGCTCAGCGTGGTGTTCCTGCGGCTGGAGCACTACGAGGACAGCCGCAACTTCCTCGGCGCCGAGGGCAGCGAAGAGCTCGTCCGCGGCGTCGCCCGGCGCGCCGAGCGGCGCGTCGGCGCCGACGGGCGCGCCTTCAGGGTGCGGCCGGACAGCTTCGTCCTGGTCCTGCCCGGCCTGTCGCTCGGCGAGGCGCGCCAGGCCGCCGCCGACCTGGCCCACGAAGTCAGCGCCAACCTCATCGCCGGACGCCGGCAGACGCTGGCCGTCGGCGCTTCTTCGTTCCCCACCGTGCGGCGCGTCGAGGACCTCCTCGCCGCCGCACGCGACGAAGCCCTCCCCACGCCAGCGGCCACAGCGGTCGCCGGCACGGTGGTGCCGCTGGCGGCAGCGCAGTAGTCGGTGTGCGGTGCGCCTTCGGGGCACCGCCAGTCGAGCCCGCTTCGCCGCTCAATAGTCGGTGTGCCTGCGGCCGTGACGGCCCGCGTCTTGCCACTCCCCATGCGCCTCGCTAGTGTGAGGCCGTGGAGATCGACATCACCAGCCAGCAGGTGCCCGAGGGCATGGCCGTCCAGGTCAAGGTGCGGCTCTCGGGGCGTGAGACCAGCCGGCTGTTCGTGAGTGGCGATACGCTCATCCAGCTCCCGCTGGACGGAGCCCTTCCCGACGCCGACGGCGCTCCCGTCCCCCGCATGAGCATCTTTCTGAGCGAACTGGCCGGCAAGCGGGACGGCCTCACCCGGACCTTCACCGACGCGGCGGCCGCCGAGGCCTTCGCGGCCGCCGTGCGCAGCCAACTCGAGACCGCCTTGGAGGCGCCATGACCGACCAGGCCGACATCCTCGCCGCCCAGCTGGCCCCGTACCGGGAGACGCCCGGGATCGTCGCCGCGCTGCTCATCTCCCGCGACGGGTTCGTGATCGCGGCCGACGCCGACCCGGGCTTCAAGACCGACGCCGTCGCCGCCCAGGTGGCCGGCGTCATCGACATCGGCGCCCGGCTCGCCGCCGAGCTGCGGCAGCCGGAGGCCAAGTACATCTCCGTCGACTTCGACGACCTGAACCTCGTGCTCGCCCCCTTCGGCAGCGAGCTCATGCTCGTACTCGCGGGTGCGCCCAGCGCCCTCATCTGCGAGTACCGACTCTCGACGACAAGGCGCCTGACCGCCCGAGCCGGCGCAGCCGGCCGGACCGACCAAGGAGACACTCATGGAAGATGCGGTCGAACAGCTGGAAAACCTGGCGCGGAGCGTCGGCGAGTGCACCCGCTGCGATGAACTCGTGGCGAGCCGGCTCCGCGCCGTACCCGGAGGCGGCCACCCACACTGCACGGTGATGGTCGTCTCACTCGCGTCCGACCCCACGGACGAGGAGGACGGCGGGCTGGCCGGCGAGTCGCTGCTCGCCGACCTCGCCGAGTTCATGCCGGCCCTCGCGGAGAGCCGTGACAAGGTGTACGTCACCGCTCTGGCCAAGTGCGTGCCGCGCAGCGCCGGCGCCGCGCGCGGGCCCAGCCCCCAGGAGCTCGAGGCCTGCTACCCGTACCTCTCCAAGGAGCTCACGATCACGACGCCGCACTACGTGATCACCGTCGGCGAAGAGACGACGCGGTTCCTGCTCGGCAAGCTCTTCAAGACCCGTCCGTACGAGCCCGGCGACTCGCTCGAGCTGCAGCTGTTCGACAACCCGTCGTTCAAGGTCGTGCCCGTGGCGACGCCGGACGAGCTGCGCCAGCGCGACCCCAAGGCGCGCAAGGAGTACATGGAACGCCTGCGCAAGCTCGCGCACGTGATGGGCCTCTAGGAGGCGTCCGGCGGCCGCCGGCGGAGGCGCGCAGCGCCCCGGCCGGCGGCCGCGATGCGGGGCGTCCGCCTCGTCGAGACCGGCGGGAAGCGGTCAGGGCACCACCACGCGCAGCGCGCGCGGCACCACCTTGCACTCCATCGGCAGCTTGCCGGCGACTTCTCCGTCGGTCTGGACGAGCACTTCCTTGTCTCCCTCCACCGTCTCCACCATCGCGCTCTCGGTGCGGAAGTACTCGACCTTGGGGTGCTTGATGTGCGCGTTGATGAGCGCGGCGGTCCAGTACCAGACCGTGCTGACGAACGACTTGTCCTTGAGCACGCAGACGTCCAGCAGGCCGTCGCGCATGTCGGCGAGCGGGGTGATGCCGAACGCGCCGCCGTAGTTGGACGAGTTGCCGAACACGGCGAAGTAGCCCTCGACCGTCCGCTCCTCGCTGGTGACGCGGATGAGCGGGTCCTCGTGGGTGAGGTAGGTCGCCGAGCCCCTGGACGGCGAACGCCGCCTCCTTGAACGCCTTCTTCATCGTCGGGTTCAGCGAGGCCACGACGGCGGCGTCCATGCCGACGCCGGCCATGAGACCGAAGTAGCGGTCGCCGGCCAGTCCGAGGTCGATCCAGGAGACGGTGCCGGCCGCCAGGAGCTTGACCGCGTCCGGCGGCTCGAGCGGGATGCCGAGCTCCATGGCCAGGACGTTCACCGTGCCGGTGGGGATGATCGCGAGAGGCACGTCCGAGCCGGCCAGGCCGTTGATGGTCTCGTTGACGGTGCCGTCGCCGCCGATGGCGCAGACGAGGTCGAACCCGGCGTCCACCGCCTCGCGCGCGAGGCGCTTGGCGTCGCCGGGTTCGGCGGTCTCGAGCTCCTCCACGACGTAGCCGAGGCCGCGCAGGGCGTCGAAGATGAGCGGCACGTCGCGCCTGTAGTCGCCGCCGCCCGAGTGCGGGTTGAAGATCGCGGCGAGGCGCTCGCCGGCGACCGTCACGTCAGCGCCTCGTTCGGCGTGGGCGGAGATGCTCATGATCCCGCTGTAGCCGGCCTGCCGGGCGAGGTCCTCGGCCGCCTCGAAGCCGTAGCCGACGTCGCCGGGCCGGTGGGCGTCCGAGCCGAACACGAGCGGGATGCGGAGGGCGCGCGCCTCGGCCAGCAGGCCCGGGCCGGGGAACGGCTCGCCGACGGGCTTGCGCAGGCCGCCGGTGTTGAGCTCGACGATCATGCCGGCCGCCGAGACGGCGCGCAGCGCCGCGCTCGCGGCGGCCGCCACCGCGGCCGCGTCCTCCGGCGGCCCGAACTTCTTGGCGTGGTCGAAGTGGCCGATGACGTCGAAGAGCCCGGACTCGGCCGCCTGCCGCGTCAGCTCGAGGCTCTCGAGGTGGATGCGGTCGAGACCGTACTCCTCGAGCCTCCCCGCCATCTCCGGATGGTCGAACCCGAACCGGTCGCCGATGATGTGCACCGAGCCGATGACGTACTCGAACGGATACTGCTCGAGCGCGGCCGCGGTCTGGTCCAGCGTCTCGGGGATGAAGTCGGCCTCGATGCCGAGGAGGACGCGCACGTCGTCCGCGTACTCGCGCGCGAGTCCCTGGACGAGCGCGACGTAGCCGTCCAGCTCGTCCAGCCCCATCGCCCAGTCGTCCGTGAGGTCGTGGCGCGGCTGCCAGCCGCCGAGAAACGGCAGGTGGTCCGCGAACCCCATCTCGGTCATCCCCAGCTCGATCGCGCGCTCGACGTACTCGCGCGGGTCACCCTCCGCGTGGCGGCAGAGACGGGTGTGGATGTGGTAGTCGGCGATCATGGGCGGAGCTTACACCCGGCGCCGGGCGCCTGCGGTGCGGCGCCGGGCGCGCGGCCGGCGCCGGGCGAACACCAGGACGAGCGCCATGCCGGCGACGAAGCCGCCGACGTGGGCGAAGAACGCGACGCCGGCCTGGCCGGACCCGAGCGACTGCACGCCGCCGACCCCCTGCAGCACGAACCAGACGACCAGCAGGATCCAGGCCGGCACCTCGAACACCGGCCAGACGACGATGAGCGGGATGACGGTGAGCACCCGCTGCCGCGGGAACAGCACCAGATAGGCGCCGAGCACGCCGGCGATGGCGCCGCTGGCGCCGATGAGCGGCACGCCGCTCGACGGGGCGACGAGCACCTGCGCCGTCGTCGCCGCCATCCCGCAGATGAAGTAGAAGAGGACGAACCGCGGCCGTGTCATCGCGTCTTCGACGTTGTTGCCGAAGATCCACAGGTACCACATGTTGAAGATCAGGTGCAGCCAGCCGCCGTGCACGAACATCGACGTGAACAGCGTGGCCCACCAGGGGAACCAGACGAACGGCGGCACGCTCACGTGGTGCGTGAGCTCGAACGGCCGCGCCCCCAGCAGGTAGTACCAGCCCTCCGGCGTGATGCCCCAGCGCGGCAGGAGGAGCTGGACGACGAAGACGGCGACGTTGGCGCCGATGAGCGCCACCGTCACGGCCGGGAAGCGGCGCGTCGGGTTGTCGTCGTGCAGCGGGATCACTGCGGCCGAGTGTACCTGCGCCGCACCGCGGCACGCCGGCGGCGAGCCCCGCCGTCCGTCGCCAGTTCCTGACGACACCCGCGTCGCCCCCTCCACGCTCGGGCAAGGAGAAGCGCCGCCCAACGGCGAATGACTCGGCAGTCAAGGTGGTACCGTCAGAGTGTCTGAGGAGGTCGGCATGCCCGGGACGACGCAGAGCGCCCCGCCACGAGTCATCGTGATCCCGCGTCAGCTCGAGGGGTTCTTCTACGAGCGGCTCACGACCCGGTTCGCGGACCGCGACGATGTGCGCGTGGTCGTCGACCGGCGCGTCGGCGAGCGCCGGCGCCCCCGCTGGGTCAGCGGCGCCGGCCCCTTCACCGAGCGCCGGGGCCACGAGGATCGCCGCGCGGAGAGCCCGGCGTGGTCCCTGCCGGACATGCCGTTCTCGGCGTCCTGACGGCCGCCGGCCACACCGTACGCACGAAGGGCCGGCTCCTGCCGGCCCTTCTCACGTACGGTCTTCTCTGAGCCGGGCTCAGATCCAGCCGTTCTCCCGGCTCACGATCACCGCCTGCGCGCGGTCCACCACGTTGAGCTTGTGGTACACGTTGTGCAGGTGGTTGCGCACGGTGCTCTGGCTCAGGTCCAGCGCTCGCGCGACCTGCTTGTAGGTCTTGCCGCTCGCCAGCAGTCCGAGGACCTCGAGCTCCCGGTCCGTCATGGGGTTGGGCACGTCGCCCTTGGGCGGGCCGAGCTCGCCCAGGTGGACCTTCACGCGCGCCAGCAGTTCCTTGATGTGGAACGGCTTGGTGATGTAGTCGGCGGCGCCCTTCTCGAAGCCGAGGAGCTTGTCGTTGATCTCGCGCCGCGCCGTGAGGAAGATGATCGGCGAGCGCAGCTCGCAGGGCTTCTCGCGCAGCTTCTCGTACACCGTGAACCCGTCCATGTCGGGCATCATGATGTCGAGGAGCACGAGGTCCGGGAGGTAGAGGCCGGCCGTGCGCACGGCCTCGCCGCCGTTGGCCGCGGTCTGCACGTCGTACCCGGTCACCTCGAGCGCCTCGGCGACGAGCCTGCGGATGTCGGGCTCGTCGTCGACCACGAGGATTCGCTTGGCCATCTGATCACTCTCCTGCCGCCGGGGTCGGGGGCTGCGACCCATGTCGCACCACCGGAAGTCGTCGGCTGTCCGGACCCCTGCCGCGACCGGCGGCGTCGCCGCCCCGCGAGTAGGTGATTCGGGCATCCTTGCCGATTCCCTCCGACCGGCGTACTCAGTATCGGCAACAGCGTGACGAACCTTAGGGCGACCGCCGTCTGCCGCGAGTGCGGTCGGCGACTGACGGGTCAGCGGATGAGGCGGTCGCCGAAGGAGACCAGCAGCACGACGACCGCGACGATCACCCCGAGGGCGATGGCGATGTCGCCGTACCGGCGCGTGCGCACCGCGTGCCTCACCAGCGTCACCAGGCCGTAGCCGGCGACCAGGAGACCCGCGACGCCGGCGATCAGGATCACCCAGTTCACGAGGGCCATCGTACACGGTCGCAACGCGCGGCCCGCAGCGAAGGGCGGAGCGGTGCGGCGAGGCCGCCGGCCGCGTCAGGGCAGGAGGCGGCCGGCGAGGAACTCGAGCGGGTGGACGGCGGCGCGGCCGGCGAGGTCGCCGACCTGCGACCGGCACGACGTGCCGGTCGCCAGCACGGCCGTCTCCGGCCGCGCCGCGCGCACCGCCGGCAGAAGCGCGCGCTCGGCCATCGCCACGCTCAGCGCGTAGTGGTCGGCCTCGTACCCGAACACGCCGGACATGCCGCAGCAGCCGGCGTCCGGATCGTCCACCTCGAGGTCGGGCACGCACCCGAGCGCCGCCCGCGTCGCGCCGGCGAAGCCGAGCGCCTTCTCGTGGCAGTGGCTGTGCAGCAGGGCGCGGCCGCCGGCGCGGAAGCGCAGGCGGCCCTCCCCGGCCAGGTCGGCGACGAGCGCGAGCGCCGGTCTGCCGGCGGCGGCCACCTCGGCCACGCGCGCGTCGTGCGGCAGCAGGCGCGCCCAGTCGTCGCGCACCATCGACAGGCACGAGGGTTCGATGAACAGCACCTCGGCGCCGGCCGCCACCAGCGGGTACAGGCCGTCGAGCGCGCGCCGCGCCGCGGCGCGCGCCTTGTCGATCTGCCCCGTGGAGAGCGCCGTGCGCCCGCAGCAGCCGGCGTCGGCCAGCTCCAGGCGCACGCCGGCGGCGGCGAGCAGCCGCGCCAGCGCCTCGCCGACGCCCGGCTCCTGGTACTGGACGAAGCAGTCGACGAACAGCGTCGCCGTGCGGCCGGGGACCAGCGGGGGGCGCGGCCGGCCGGGCCGGCAACCGGCGCGTGAGCGGCCGCCGGGTGAAGGCCGGCAGCGGCCGCTCGTGCGCGACGCCGGCGCGGTCCGTCAGCAGGCGGGCGGCGCGGGTGCGGCCGAGCCGGTTCACGAGCGGCGCGACCGGCGCGGCGAGGCCGGCCAGGCGGCGGAAGTCGCCGATGCCGCGCGCGAGCAGCGGCACGCCCTCTCGCGCGCGGACCTCCGCCAGCCACTCCACCTTGAGCGCGGCCATGTCCACGCCGGCCGGGCACTCGGTCTTGCACGCCTTGCAGGCGACGCAGGTGCCGAGCACGTCCTGGAACTCGTCCTCGCCGATCGCCGCCAGCGGCACCGCCCCGCAGACGACGCCCTGCAGCGCGTTGGCCCGCGCCCGCGTGGAGCGCGACTCGTCGCGCGTGGCCGCGCCGGGAGGGCACATGGTGCCGGTGAGCTTCTTGCACAGGCCGGCGCCGAAGCACTTCTCGACGGCCAGGCCGAAGCCGCCCTCGGCCGCGTAGGAGAGCCGCGGCGTCCAGCCGTGGTCGCCGCGGTAGTCGGCCCCGAAGCGGAGTGACTCGGTGACCGCCGGGCCGTCCACGATGACGCCGGGGTTGAGCAGCCGTCGCGGATCGAACGCGTCCTTGACCGCGACCATCGCCTCGTACAGGCCCGCGCCGAGCAGCTGCGGCAGGAACCAGCTGCGCGAGCGTCCGACGCCGTGCTCGCCCGAGATGGCGCCGTGGTAGTCGGCGACCAGACGGCCGACGTCCGCCGCCAGCGCCTCCATGCGCGCCACGCCGGACGGCCGACTTGAGGTCGAGCAGCGGCCGGACGTGCAGGCAGCCGGCCGAGGCGTGGCCGGTGAAGCTGGCGCGGGCGCCGTGGGCGGCGACGAGCTTCTGGAGGTCGGCCACGAAGTCGGCGAGCCGCTCCGGCGCCACGGCCGTGTCCTCGACGAACGACGCCGGGCGCTCGGCGCCCGGCGCGCCCATGAGCAGCGGCAGGACGGCGCGGCGCAGCGCCGCCGCCTCGGCGAGAGCGTCCGGCTGCTCGAGCCAGACCTGCTGCGCGGCGCCGAGGTCGCCGGCGAGCGCGCGCAGGCGCGCCAGGCCGGCGAGAGCTTCGTCGTCGCTCCCCTGGTACTCGACGGTGAGCATGGCCGCGTCGTCGCCGGCGAGCAGGGCCGCCATGCGCCGGAAGGTGGCGATGTTGGGCGCCCGGCGCAGCGGCGCGAGGTCGAGGAACTCGACCGCCGACGGCGCGGTCTCGAGGATGGCGACGTTGGCCTCGAGCGCGGCGCGCAGGGTGGAGAACGTGAACGCCGCGCCCACCCGCCGCGCCGGGCGCGGGTCGAGCAGCACCTCCAGCTCGGTGAACAGCGCGAGCGTGCCCTCCGAGCCGGCGAGCAGCCGGCCGAGGTTGGGCTCCGGGGCGAGCAGCTCGCGCAGGTTGTAGCCGGACGTGCAGCGCCGCGTCTGCGGGAACCCGGTGGCGATGGGCTCGCGGTACCGCTCGCGCAGCTGCGCGAGTGCCGCCGCGAGCCTCTCCCCCGCCGGACCGTCCACGCCCGCGGAGAGGTCGCCGGCCGCGCAGGCGCCGAACGTCGCGGCCTCGCCGCCGGCGAGCACCCCCGAGATGCGGAGCACCTTGTCCTTGCTCTCGCCGTACACGATCGAGCGGGAGCCGGAGGAGTTGTTGCCGACCATGCCGCCGATCGTCGCCTGGTCGACCGTGGACGTGTCGGGGCCGAACTCGAGGCCGTGCGGCGCCGCGGCCGCGTTGAGCGCCGCCTGCACCACGCCCGGCTGGACCCGGGCCCGGCGCCCGTCCGCGTCGATCTCGAGGATGCGGTCGAGCTTGAAGCAGTCGACGACGATGCCGGGCCCGATCGCCTGCCCGGCGAGGCTGGAGGCGGCGCCGCGCGCGACGACCGGGAGGCCGGTCTCCGCGGCGACCGCCGCCGCGGCCGCGAGGTCGTCCGGAGACGCCGCCACGACGACCACCTCGGGCACGACCCGGTAGCCGGAGGCGTCGGTGGAGTAGAGCCAGCGGCGGAGGGGCGTCGTCGAGACCTCGCCGGCCACCGCGCCGCGCAACGCCGTGCGCGGCGGCGCGACCCTCCGGCGAGAGCTCAGGGATGCGGTGACGGGCGGTCATGCCGCCTAGGATATCGCCCCGCGAGGCGCGTGCCGCCGCGCGGGGCCCGGCTCAGAGCCCGAGCGGGCTGAACGCCGGCATCCAGCGCGAGAGCTGCTGCAGCACGCCGAACATCATGAGCACGCCGAAGACGACGAGCAGCGACGCCGGCCGTCACCTGGATGCCGCGGTAGTGCCGCTTGACCCAGCCGAGGCGCGCGCTCATCCAGTCGAACGCCAGCGCGGCGAGCACGAACGGCACGCCGAGGCCGATCGAGTAGACCAGCAGGAGAAGCGAGCCGGAGACCGCGCTCTGGCTGGTCGCGGCCATGGAGAGGATGGCGCCGAGGACGTAGCCGACGCACGGCGTCCAGCCGATCGGCCAGCGCGGCGCCGGTGAGGAACGCGCCGCCGGCGCCGGCCCGCCTGGGCGCCACCTTGAGCATGGGCTCCGGCAGCCTGATCACGCCGGCCACGACGAGGCCGCTGAAGGCGATGAAGGCGCCGGCGACGATCGTGAGCTCGTCGCGGTACTGGATCAGGAGCCGGCCGACGCCGCCGGCGCCGGCGCCCATGAGCACGAAGACGACCGTGAACCCGGCGACGAAGAGCAGCGACGTGCCAGAGCAGGCGGCGGCGCTGCCCGCCGAGGTCCTCGACGCCGACGCCGGAGATGAACGAGAGGTACACCGGCAGCAGCGGCAGCACGCAGGGCGAGACGAACGAGAGCAGGCCGGCGGCGAAGGCCAGGCCGATCGCCGTCAGGCTGAGCGGTGGTGATCTCGACGGCGATCATGGCGAGCGTCGGGCGCCGCGCCGTCAGCGGTCGCCGGCGCGCGTCACTGCGCCTTGGCCAGCGAGGCGTTGAACTGGTCCAGGGTGGACGCCCCGACGAGGCGGTCCACCTCCTTGCCGCTGGCGTCGAAGAAGATCGTCGTCGGCCACGCCGTTGATGCCGTACTTGGCGGTCAGGCTGCCGTCGTCGACGACCAGCGGGTAGGTGAGGCCGTACTGCGATCATGAACGCTCCTCGGCCGTCCTTCTCGGTGTCCTGCGACGCGATGCCGACGACCTGGGCGCCGGGGTTGTACTTGGCGAACGTGGCGAGGTCGGGCGCCTCCAGCTTGCAGTACTCGCACCACGAGCCGAAGAAGTTGATCGACCAGCGGCTTGCCCGCGTAGTCGGCGACGGCTGAACGCGGCCGGCTGCGATGACCTGGCCCTCGAACGACTTGCCGACGAGCCGGATGAGCGCGACGCCGTCGAGACGCCCAGCACGGCGGCGACGACCACGACGGCGATGACGATGACGATCCCCAGCGTCCTGGTCTTCATGGCGTCCCCTTCTGTCCTTGAGGCCGGCGTCGCGCCCGGCGCGCGGAGGCCGGTCCAGTTTACTCTGTCCCGGCAGTGTTTGCGCGCCGCCAAGGCTCGCGTATAATACCCCCTAGGGTATGTAGTCCACCACCGCGATGGAGGGTCATGGCTTCTTACGATCTGGTCTGTGACGCGTGCGGGCACGACTTCGAGGTCTTCCGGCAGGGATTCCTGAAGGACGAGGACCGCGTGTGCCCGGACTGCGGGAGCACCGAAGTACGGCAGAAGTTCTCCAGCTTCCTCAGCAGCATCGGCGGCAGCTCGAGCGGCGGGTGCGCCACTCCGAGCGGCAGCCCCTTCGGCTGAGGCTGAGCCCGGCGGCGCGGTCGCGCCGCATGAAGCCCTGTCCGTCGCCCGACCGGGCGACGGCGCTTGCAGGCGCCCGGCGGCCCTTCCGGCCTCCGGGCGCCTCGTCGTAGTCCGGCTCTCCCGTACTGAGGTCGCCGGAGGAGCTGGTCGCGCAGTACACTCCACGACGATTCCGACGCGCCGCGCGGGGCAACCGCGGCGCGTCGCCTCGCGAACGTCAGCAACGAAGGGGGCTTCCTGTGCGTAGAATCCTGCTTGGAGTAGTGCTGGGGGCGCTGCTCACGATCCTGGTGGCAGCGCCGGCCGGCGCCGTGTCACCGAACGAGATCCTGATCGCCAAGAACCTGCAGCGGCTCGGCATCGTGCCGAGCTACGCGACGCCGGGCATGGCCCGCGCCGCCGCCCGTGCGCTCGCGGCCACGGGCACCGAGTACCCGGTCAAGCCGGCCGCCGGCACGGCGTCACAGAGCAAGGCGCTGGGCCACTACCTCTCCGCCCGCGTGGTCTCCGGCAAGGCCGCCGGCACCTACGCCACCAACGCCCTGGTGCTGCTCGTCCAGTTCGGCACCGCGCCGTGGCCCGACGGAGACTCCACCGGCCACTACCTCGACGGCCCGCTGGACGGCCGCATCCCGCCGCCGGCGCCCGACGACAACGCCACCTTCTGGCCGGGCGACTTCAGCCCCATGCACTACCAGCAGATGCTCTTCGGCAACTCGTATCCGATCTACGGCGCCCGCCTCGACACCGCCAAGAGCCAGGCGGCCTCGGGCGCCAAGGTGCCGTACGTCTCCACGCTGCGCGGCACCAGCGACGACACGATGCGCAACTACTACCTCGAGCAGTCGCACGGCGCCTACACGGTGCAGGGCGACATCAAGGACTGGGTCACGCTCGACCTGCCCGAGTCCTACTACGGCGCCGACAGCGACCCGTGGAACTCCACCGACGACCTCACCGGCCCCATCTGGCGGGTCGCCCGCGACGCCATCCTGAAGTTCGCCGCCGACAACCCCGGCTTCGACTGGGCGCAGTACGACCAGGAGAACCCGTGGGGCATCACCGGCGCGAACTTCAACCAGCCCGACGGCTACCTCGACCACCTCATCCTCATCCACGCCGGCAGCGACCAGTCCGCCGGCGGCGGCGCCCAGGAGTCCGACGCCATCTGGGCGCACTCGTGGGGCATCTACGAGAACTACAGCGGCGGCCCCGGCGACGGCCCCGGCATGATGATCCCGGGCACCGACGGGCCAGGGCCCGGAGGGCAAGGGCATCTGGGCCTACAACTACACGATCAACCCCGAGGACGGCGACGTGGGCGTGTTCTGCCACGAGTTCGGCCACGACCTCGGCCTGCCGGACGAGTACGACTACTCCAGCACCACCGGCGACGCCAGCAGCGGCTTCTGGACCATCATGGCCAGCGGCTCCTGGCTCGGACGGCAGTGGGGCATCGGCACCAAGCCGGCCGCGATGAACGTGTGGGACAAGACCGCCCTCGGCTTCATCCAGCCCAAGGTCGTCAAGCGCGGCCGGACGGCCACGGTCAAGCTGCAGGCAGCCGCCTTCGGCAACTCCGCCTCGACCGGCGTCAAGATCGAGCTGCCCAAGGCCACCCACGTCACCCAGCTCAGCGGCAAGGACGGCGCCCTGGAGTGGTACTCCACCATGGGCAACGACCTCGACGTCTCGTTCCAGACCAAGCAAGCGGTCTCCGTGGGCGCCGACACCGACCTCACCTTCCGCACCTGGTACGACATCGAGCAGGGCTACGACTACGGCTTCGTCGAGGTGTCCGCCGACGGCGGCGCCACCTGGGACACGGTCAAGGAGTACACCGGCTCCGACATGGACCACTGGGCCGACACCCAGACCGTCGACCTGTCCGCCTACGCGGGCGAGGACGTCCTCATCCGCTTCGAGTACATGACGGACGGCGGCGTGGCCCTCAAGGGCTGGGAAGTCACCGACATCGCCGTCGAGAACATCGTCCTTCCGGCGTCGGCGTTCACCAGCGACGGCTGGATCCGCGTCGACGGAGAGTGGAAGCAGAAGACCGAGCGCTACTACATCGCCGAGTACCGCACCTACGACGGCTTCGACGCCAGCCTCAAGAACTGCTACCAGTGGAACAACAACTACGCGAGCTGGGTCGACTGGTTCAGCTACAACCGTGGTCTGCACCTGATCTACCGCGACACGTTCTACAGGACAACGACGTGGCCACCCACATCGGCAAGGGCGGCTGGATGGTCGTCGACGCCCACCCGAAGCCGGACGGCGTCGCCTACAGCGACGGCGGGACCGACTACGTCGGCTACTGGCGGCCGCGCATCCAGGTGCGCGACGCGTCCTTCAGCCTGAAGCCGACCAGGACGCAGAGCATCTACTTCACCGACTACGACCGGGGCTGGGGCGTCGGCGAGAGCACCGCCACCGGCAAGGCCGCACAGCCGAAGTTCAACGACAAGAACACGTACTGGTACGCCGAAGCTCCGGAGGCCGGGGTCAAGATCCCCCGGAACCTGGGCGTGCGCATCCAGGTCAAGTCGATGGGCTCGGACACCATGACCATCTGGGTCGACAACGTGAAGTGACCCGGCGCCTCACGGCGACGTGACTCACGCAGGGGCGGGGCGGCCGGAAGGGCCGCCCCGCCCCTTCTTCGTGGCGCCTGATAGCATCGGCGCATGCGCGTCCTCGTCACCGGCGGAGCCGGCTACATCGGCAGCGTGATCGTCGCGCGCCTCACGGCGCGCGGCCACGACGTGGTCGTGTACGACGACCTCTCGCGCGGGCACGCGGCGGCGGTCCCCGCAGGCGTGCCCCTGGTGCGCGGCGACGTCCGCGACGCCGGCGCCGTGCGCGCCGCCCTCCTCGAGGGCGGCTGCGAAGCCGTCGTGCACATGGCGGCGCTCGCCGAGGTCGGCGAGTCCGTGGCCGAGCCGGAGCGCTACTTCAGCGTCAACGTGGACGGCACGGCGGCCGTCGTCGAGGCGGCCGCGGCCGCCGGCGCCGGCCGCCTCGTCTTCAGCTCCACCGCGGCCGTGTACGGGGCGCCGAAGCGCACGCCCATCGATGAGGACGACGCGCTCGCGCCCTCCAACCCCTACGGGGAGACCAAGCTCGCCGGGGAGCGCCTGCTCGAGCAGGCGCGCTCACGCGGCGAGCTCGCCGCCACCGCGCTCCGGTACTTCAACGCCTGCGGCGCCGACGGCGCCTGCGGCGAGGACCACGACCCCGAGTCTCACCTCATCCCGCTGGCGCTCCGCGCCGCGCGCGACGGCTCGCCGATCCGCGTGTTCGGCGAGGACTACCCCACGCCGGACGGCACCTGCGTGCGCGACTACGTCCACGTCGCCGACCTCGCCGACGCGCACATCGCCGCGCTCGAGGCGCTGCCGGGCGTCCAGGGATCGTTCAACCTGGGTACGGGGACGGGGGATTCGGTGCAGGCCGTGCTCGACGCCGTCGAGGCGGTCACCGGGCTGCGTCTGCTCCGCGAGACGGCGCCGCGGCGCGCCGGGGACCCGCCGGTCCTCGTCGCGGGCAACCGGCGGGCGTCCGAGCGGCTCGCGTGGCGTCCGCGGCGCAGCCTCACGGACGCCGTCGCCGACGCGTGGGCGTGGATGAGCGCAGCACCCGGACGGGTACGCGGAGCGCTGAGGTGGAGATGCCGGCCGGGGGCCGGCGTCAGGCTGCGGTCAGCCGACGGTCGCCGGCTCGGGAGCCAGCGACTCGAGCGTGATGGAACCGAGCACGTCCATGAGCTGGCCCTGAGCGCGCAGCCAGGCCTCGTGCACGGTGCACGACGCGCTGCGCGCGCAGTCCTCGGGACTCAGCACGCACTGGTTGACCGAGATGGGGCCGTCGACGGCCTCGATCACTTGCTGCATCGTGATCTCCGAGGCCGGACGCGCCAGGGAGAAGCCGCCGTGCGCGCCCCGCTGCGACACGGTGAGGCCCGCGCGCACGAGACTCTGCAGGATCTTCGCCAGGAAGCTCTCGGGGATGTCCTGCGCCTCGCCGATCTCGTGCAGCGACGCGACGTGACCCTCCGGATACCGTGCGAGATACGACATGGCCCTAACGGCGTACTCGGCGCCACGTGTGAGTTGAAGTCCCATAGCCACTCGCCTTCAGTCAGAGACCGGACATAAACGGTCTGGTTGGAACTGTATCCTCGAGGCGGGTCCCGGGTCAACCGGGAGGCCCGTCGGTATTAAGCGGCGGTTAAGGTTTGGAGAGAGCGGCCGTCGTCGTGTGGATAGTGCCGGTTTGCGGGCAAAACAGCCGGTCGCAGGCGACGAGTCCCGATGCTATCCTGCTGGGGCGCCGCAAGCGCTCCCCTCGCGGAAGGACAAGAGTGAGACGATCCCTGGCCCTCATCGCCGTCGCCGCCGCCGTAGCTGTCGCAGCCGCGGTCGTCGTCGTCGGGATGAACTCGAGCGGCGGCGAAGCCGCCGGCGCGACCTCCGGCGCGACCGGCGGGACCGGCACGCTCCCCTCGGGCCACCCGTCCGTCGCCGTCGACCAGGAGCAGCCGGCCGTCGCCGACGCCGACGCGGATTCCGACTCCGGCGATCCGCTGGCGCTGCTCGAGAAGAAGCGCGCCAAGGACCCCAGCGACGTGAGCGTCCTGCTCGACCTCGGCAAGGCCTACTTCATGCGGCAGCGCCTGCAGCAGTCCGAGCAGGCGTACTCCGAAGCCCTGGCCCAGCAGCCCGACAACGCGATGGCGCAGGTGGGCCTGGCGATGGTGTGGCACGCGCAGGGCGATTCCAAGAGGGCGGAGACCGCCCTGCTCCAGGTGCTGGACGCCCACCCGGACGACCAGGAGGCCCACTACTCCCTGGCGATCGTGTACTTCTCCACCGGGCGCGTCGGAGAGGCCAAGGCGGAGTGGCAGACCGCCGCGCAGATCGACCCCACGTCGGTCACCGGCCGGCGCTCGCAGAGCTTCGTCGACCTCCTCGCGGACCAGCAGTCGAGCTCGCCGGCGGCGAACTAGGACTCACTCCACGCGCGCGCCCAGCACGTCGCGGACGTGGGCCAGCGCGAAGCGGTTGAACTCCCCGGCGTCGTGTCCCGGCGCGTCGTACGTCTCCACCAGGTCCTTGCGCACGAGCACCTGGTAGCCGCGCGCCCTCAGGCCCGCGACGGTGTGCAGCACGCAGATGTCGGTGCACACGCCCGCGACCTCGACCAGCTGCGGCGCGAGCCGCTCGAGGACGGCGTCGAGATCGGTGCCGTGGAAGCCGGAGAAGGTGCGCTTGCGCACCACCGTCCCGCGGTCGGCGAACCCCCTGAGCTCCGGCACGACTTCGTCCTCGCCGGAGCCCTCCACGCAGTGCGGCGGGAACATCTCGAACTCCGGGTCGTCGGGCGCGTGCGTGTCCACCAGGAAGATGAGTGGCACGCCGTCCGCCTCGGCCGCCGCAAGCAACTCACGCATCGGCGGCACGATCGGGTCGTAGCGCGGGCTGTAGAGCGCGCCGCTGCGACAGAAGCAGTTCAGCATGTCGACGACGATGATCGCGCGGCGCGGCGCTGTGGTCTGAGCGTCCATACAGGTCCGATACCCCGCCGCGACGGCCGGCTACCGCAGGCCCTCCGGCGAGCGGGGCTCCGAAGGCGCACCGCTCATCAGGTCACACGCTCGAGACGCGGGTTCGGCCGGTAGCGACGGCCGACCTTGGCGCAAGGACGGCCCTCGAGGAGGACGACGTCGGCGGTGAAGTCGGCGTTGCCGCGCAGCAGGCTGCTGCCGACGCCATAGGCGTCGGCCGGGACCCCGGCCGCTTCGAAGCGGCGGATGCGCTCGGCGTCGAAGCCGCCGCTGACGACGATGTTGACGCGCTGGAAGCCCTCGTCGTCGAGCGCCCGGCGCACGGCGCGGACCAGTTCCGGCGCGACGCCGTTCGGCCGGAACGTGCCCATCTCGTCCCAGAGCGAGCGGTCGACCATGGTCTCGCTCGTGTCCAGGCGCACGCCCCAGAGGCGCTCGCCGAGCGCGCGGGCGCAGGCGAGGCTGGTGGCCACGCAGTCGTTGTCCCAGTCCACCAGCGCCGTGACGTTGATCTCCGGATAGTGGACGTCGGCGAATGCCGCCGCGGCGGCGACGGTGTCGCCGCCGTAGGCGGCGATGAGCGCGTGCGGCACCGTCCCGATGCCCTTGCCGCCCCACCACGACGCCTGCGCGTCGGTGCTGACGCCGATGGCGCCGGCGACGTGGGCGGCGTACCCGTCGCCGGTCTGGACCCTGTAGTGGTCGAAGCGCGCCGGGAAGAACAGGATCGGCTTGCCGCGCGCGGCTTCCACCACGCGGCGCACGTTGGTGCCGATGAGCGTGCGCCGCGTGAGCGCCCCGAGGTACACCGTCTCGAGGTGGGCGAAGAGGCTGAAGTCGCCCTCGATGGTGAGCACCGTCTCCCAGGCGGACAGCTCGTCGCCGTCGTAGAGCGCCTCCACGACCAGCTGGTCCCAGCCGTCCTTCCACACGCCGTCCGCGCCCTCGCCCTCATAGCGACCCGAGCAGAGCCGCAGCACGGCGAGCGCCTCGTCCATGCCGCCGAGCACGGCGCCGTCGGTCTTCTGGAACACCTGCATGGTCACGCGGGGGTGCAGGTCCTTGGCCTCGAGGACGCGCTTCGTGCCGTTGAAGTAGGCGTCGCTGTAGTAGCCCTCCCTGAGGTGGTCGACGGGCAGGGCGAAGACTTCGGGCGCGAGGCGTGAGCGTGGCATGGGCGGATTGTACCCCCGCAGGGTCCGGCGGAGCCGACGGCTCGCCGGCGGCGGCTAGAGGCCCAGCCTGCCGGCGGCGACGTCGAGCGCCTTGCCCGGCGTCACCTCGAAGCGCAGCGTGTAGGTGCCCGCCCTGCCGAGGCGCAGGTCCATGAACCGGTCGGGCCGGGGGTGCACCGTCCCCGGCCCTCCCTCGAGCACCCAGTAGGGCGACGACGTGACCTTGAGCCAGTACGTGCCCGGCTGCGAGACGGTGAAGACGATGCGCTGGTGGCCGACCGACAGGACGTCGCCCACGCCGGCGCCGGCGACCTCCGGCTGCGGGACGAGCAGCGGCCTCGCGTCCAGCAGCCGGTAGATGCGCCACGCGCCCGTCTGCTCGACGAAGGCGAACGCCGGCGAGCGCTCGAGCAGCCTGGCCTCTCGCCGGCTCCAGGGGTCGAGCGGACCCTCGACCGGCGAGAAGATGTACTGCACGCCCATGCTCTGCAGCCAGGCGACGTACTCGGCGGCGTCGTAGGGCGTGTAGAAGATGCCGTTGTGGATCGCGTCGGCCTGGCGGTACCAGCCACGCGTGATCGGGTAGCCGGCCTCGGGGAAGTAGAGCGCCTCCCAGTGGCGGCGCAGCGCGACGACGTGGAACCGGTAGTCGGGGTCGTAGAGGTCGCGGGCGGCCGCCAGCGCCGGCGCGAAGTAGGCGCGCGTGGTCTGCGGCCGCTCCACCGCGTTGAGATAGTGGCTGGTCGCGGTGCCGAACTGCAGGAGGGCGAACAGCACGATGGGGATGATCGCCAGCTCGCCGTAGCGGAACGGCCGCCGCAGCCGCGTGTGACGCAGCAGCAGGAGCAGCGGCAGCCCGAAGACCATGAAGAAGCGCCCGATGTTGTTGCCCAGCGGGCTCCCCGGTGTGACGAACGAGCCGACGCACACGACCGCGTAGACGAGGAAGAGGACGACGAACGGCCGGCGCGGGTGGACCGCGTTCACGCCGGCCAGGGCGAGCCCGATGAGGGCGAAGCCCAG
Source organism: uncultured Thermoleophilia bacterium (assembly GCA_963739595.1). Classification (GTDB taxonomy): domain Bacteria; phylum Actinomycetota; class Thermoleophilia; order UBA2241; family UBA2241; genus CAIXSE01. The sequence goes on along the minus strand of CAVUBA010000025.1, from coordinate 93,095 downwards.
GAACACCATGAGCTGCGAGGTCTCGTTGAGGTACGACCCCGGCTCGGAGAAGGCGAGGCCGAGTGCGAAGCGGACGATGACGGCTGGGGCGAGCGCGGCGGCGAACACGAGGTAGCGCCGCCGCGCCCCCCGCCGGACGATGAAGTCGGTGAGCATGAACGGCGCCACGACCACGATCCCCATCGGGTTCGCGAAGATGCCGACGGCGACGGGCAGCGCGGCCCACAGCGGCCGGCGGCGCGCGAGCAGTGCGAGGCCGCCCATCGTCAGCGCCAGCGCGAGGACGAACGGGTCCTGGCCGTGGGCCAGGTACAGGGACATGACGAGCGCGAAGCCCCAGGCCGGCCAGACGTCGTCGATCTTCCACAGGTCGCGGATGTAGAGGTAGAACGTCACCGGGATGCTGCCGGCCGCGACGATGACGATGAGCGCGCCCGGGATGTACTGGGCGAGCCAGTAGAAGACGAACCCGTAGGTGACGGCGCCGTAGCCGCCGCCGTACCAGTACGTGTCCCAGAAGACCGAGTCGCCCTGGCGGAGCAGGAAGACCTTGTAGGCGTGGGCGGCGGCGTCCCAGCCCGGGACGCCGCCCGATCGCATCAGCAGCGTGACGACGGCGACGGCTGCCGTCGTCACCAGCCACAGGGCGAACAGGCCGCGTCGTGTGCGCAGCCAGGACTCCAGCGCCGCGAAGCTCACTCGCCCGGCGCCGCCAGCCGCATCTCGGCGACGAAGCCGGCGGCCAGGCCGGGCGTCGCCGGCAGGGAAGGCACGAGCGTCGTGGCGAGGCAGCGCTCGTGCACGAAGCCCTCGACCTGCCCCTCCTCGCCGGCCTCGCCCACACGCCAGGCGAACGCCTCCTGCTGGAGGGTCAGGAACTCGAGGTCGAACAGCTCGTACAGGGTGGTCTCGCCTTCCACGTACCGGTTCTCGCGCGCGGCCAGCGCGCGCACGTACCGGGGACGCTCGTACCACTCCAGGAGTTCGGCCTCGGCGGGCAGGACGCCGGCCAGCTCGTGCGTGCGGCCGCGGCTGTCGGCGAGGCGGCGGAGCAGGAGCAGCGCGCCGCCGCCCAGCGCGAGCGTCGGCAGGCCGCCGCCGATGGCTGCCGCGAGGTTCGTCTTGAGAGCGTCGTTGGCGGCGAACGCCGGCAGCGCCTCCTCGTCCAGGAGGCCGGCGAGGAACAGGCCGGCGGCGCCCTCGGGCAGCGTCTTGTCGCGGCCCAGGTGCAGGGGCTCGAGCGTGAGACCCATCGCCTTGAAGAGGTCGACGGCCTCGAGCGCGAACGGCTCGAGCGGCGGCCCCCAGGCCACGGCGAGCGTGAGCCCGGCGGCGGCCGGGAGCGGCGCGAGCAGGCGGCGCGGCCGCGCCGGCAGGAAGCCCCGGCGCGCGGCCGCCGCCTCCAGGCCCTCGCGATCCAGGTAGCCGCCCGCCTCCCGGCACAGAGCCGCCTCGCCGCCCTTGACCGGCTGCGGGCCGATCTGGCGCAGGGCGCTCTGGCCGCCGCCGTACTGGCGGGCGAACTGCTCGCTGAGCTGAGGCGGCAGCCAGCCGAGCACCGGCAACCGAGCGGTCTCTTCCAGGATGCGGCGCAGTTCGCCCGCCGGACTCTGGTCGTCGCCGCCGACGACGATGACCCCGGCGAACTCCAGGTCGCCGGCCAGCATGCGTGCGCCGCAGGCGGCCGCGGCCGCCGTAGCGCCCCGCTCGCGAGCGTCGACGACGAGCACGAGCGGGGCGTCGAGGGCGGCCGCCACGTCCACCGGGCGCGACCCCTTGACGCCCTCCCAACGGTCCAGCGCGGGCTCGACGGCGATGACGATCGTGAGGTCGGCGTCCGCCGACCAGGCGTCGTACAGCTCGCCGGCGACGGCGTCGCCGATCAGCCGCGGGTCGAGGACCCGCGGCGCCCGCGACGACGCCCCGAACAGGAGCCGCCAGAGAGGGAGGTCGGCGCCGAGGAGGACCGGACGGACGGCGCGCTCGTCCGCGAACGCGGCAAGCAGCGCGCCCGCGGCCAGGGCGACGGCGGGGCCGGGCTCGAGCCCGCAGACGACCAGACGAGGGGCGGACATGACGGGTGTCCTCCTTTCGGCCGGACTCCAGCCGCAGCCGGCGGTCGGGCGCTCGGACAGCGGATTCCGGGGGGCCGGGATAGAATACTCTACCAGCGTCTCAGAGGGGGGAGACCACCGGGTGGATCTGCGCCAACAGCTTCACGATGCCATGTGGGTGCGCGTGCTCTTCACGCTCGCCCTGCTCACGGGCGTCCTGTGGGTACAGATCGACTACCACGGCGTCGTCGCCGGCGAGGTGCTGCTCGGCGTCGGGATCGTGGCGCTGGTCAATCTCCCCATGTACATCGTCGAGCGGCGGCTCCCGACGCGCACCGCGGCGGCGATCATCGTGGTGTGCGACCTCGCGCTGGTCACGGCCGCGGTCATCTTCGCCGGCGGGGCCCTCAGCGCCGTGGGCATCTTCTACGTCTGGCCGATCGTCTTCTCGGCGGTGTTCCTCCCGGCGGTCGCGCCCTACGCCGCCGCGGGCGCCGCGAGCATCCTCTACGTGGCCGTCTGGGAGTTCCAGCACGTCGGCTGGCTCTCCGTCTCCGCGCTGGTGGCCGAGATCCACGTGCCGCCGAACTGGATGCTCATCACCGTATGCCTGCACATCGCCGCGTTCATGCTCGTGGCGCTGCTCAGCGGGCGGCTCGCCCAGGCGCTCATCGGCAGCACGGCGCAGCTCTCCGGCGCCAAGGCCGACACCGAGGAGCAGCTGCGGCGCATGCAGGCCACCAACGAGCAGCTGCGCGTGATGAGCGAGAGCAGCCGGGTCTTCCTCCGCCACCAGGACGTGACGGCGCTCATCCCGGAGGCGCTCGCCCAGATCGCCGGCGCCACCGGCGTGCGCAGCGGCTTCGCGCTCATCCTCAACCACAACACCGGCGACTTCGAGGAGCGCGCGCTCGTCGGCGGCCTCAGTTCGGACGCCGTGCGCAGATACAAGGACCTCAACATCGTCGAGGTCGCGCGTACCGGCGCCGAGCGCTACGAGGAGGTCACCGACCCGCAGGTCGGCCGCCTGCTCAAGGCGATGGAGAAGGACGGCTTCCGCGGCTTCCTCGCGGCGCCGCTGGAGGCCAAGCACGAGATGCTCGGCGCCGTCTGCCTGCTGCACCGGGCCAACGAGGCCGTCCCCGAAGCCGCCGTCCCCACCCTGCGCGCGCTCACCGACCAGGTGGCGCTCGTGGTGCGCAACATCCAGTACAACGAGGAGCTGGCGCGCAAGAACGAGGAGCTCACCCACCTCGACCAGCTCAAGAGCGACTTCATGGCCACCATGAGCCACGAGCTGCGCACGCCGCTCACGTCGATCATCGGCTACAGCGACATGCTCCTCAGCGGCATGACCGGCGAGCTCAACGAGAAGCAGTCGGCGTTCGTCGACAGCATCCTCAAGGGCGGCGAGTCGCTGCTCAACCTCATCAACGACGTGCTCGACCTCACCAAGATCGAGGCGGGCCGCCTGGAGCTCAACCGCGAAGCGGTCGACCTGCGGGCGGCCCTCCTCGGCGTCCTCCCGGTGGTCAAGCCGCGCGCCCAGGACAAGCGCATCCGCATCTCGACGTTCCTGCCCACCGACCTGCCACTCGTGTGGGCCGACCCCGGCAAGCTCAATCAGATACTCCTGAACCTGATCACGAACGGCATCAAGTACACGCACGAGAACGGCAGCGTGAGCGTCGAGGCGCGCACGGTGGACGAGACCGTGGAGATCTGGGTCAACGACACGGGGATCGGCATCGCCAGGGAAGACCAGGACAAGGTGTTCCAGCGCTTCACCCAGATCGACTCGTCGGCGACGCGGTCGCAGGGCGGGACGGGCCTGGGGCTGGCGATCGTGCGCGAACTGGTCGAGCTCCACGGCGGCGCCATCCGCGTGCAGAGCAAACTCGGAAAGGGCTCCAGCTTCATCTTCACCATGCCGATATCAACCAAGCCGGCCGACCCCCTGGCCGCGGGCAAGATCAGCTGAGAGCAAGAGGAGGTGCGCAGCGTGGCCAATGCCATCCTGGTCGCAGACGACGACCCCGACATCCTGAGCATCGTGTCGATGTCCCTCGAGACGCAGGGCTACACGGTGCACAAGGCGACGAACGGGCGCGAGGCCGTGGACCTCGCGCGCCAGCACCACCCCGACCTCATCCTGATGGACATGATGATGCCGGTCGTGAGCGGCTACGAGGCGATCGGCGAGCTCAAGGCCGACGCGTCCACGAAGGACATCGTCATCGTCGGCCTCTCCGCCAAGGCGATGGCCACCGACATGGAGCGCGCCACCGACGTCGGCATCGACGGCTACATCACCAAGCCGTTCCGCATCGCCCAGGTCCTGTCCGTCGTGGAGAGCTACCTGAACAAGTAGGGCGCCGGAGCGCCGTCGTCAGAGTCGGCGACGACGGGCAGGAGCCGGCCCCGCCGCGGCGTAGTTCTCACGTGATGTCCACGTGAACAACGACGGAACAGCTCCCCAGCCCCCGCTCATCTGCGTCGCCGACGTGGACACCCGGCTGAGCTGCAGCTGCTACTGCGCCGTCTGCCCCTACTACCTGCGCGATCGCCGCATCGGCGAGCGCCGCAACGTCTACCGCCCCACGCGGGACCGGCGCATCCTCAACCGCTTCAAGGGCTGATCCGGACGCGGCGCCCGCCGCACGTCCGTCCAGCGGCCGCGGCCTCACGCCGCGCATCTATCATGGTCTCCACGCATCTGCCGATACCGTGTGTAGGCACGAGAAGCCCCCGAATCGAGGCCAGCCACGGCCAAGTCACCCGAGCAGAAGCGAGGCGGCAGCCTCGGACACAAGCGAGGCATCAGCCTCGAGCTGAAGACGACCGCCGTCGTGGCCGTGGCCTTGGCCGCGGCGTTCCTCCTGCTGGTGTACGTCGTCGACCGCGAATCTCCCTGGCAGCTCGCCGCCGTGCTCCTGGCGCTGTTCGCGGTCGTCGCGGTGATCTTCGACCTCTGGGTGTACCGGCCGGTGAACGGCCTGATCCGCCGCTCGCGCAAGCGCCTCGGCGGCAACTACGAGCGCAACGACCCCTTCTACCGCGACGAGGTCAAGGAGCTCGGCTACCTCGTCGGCACGCTGATCGCCGTCTTCACCGCCTCCGAGGACAAGGAGTGGGTGTCGCAGAGCATCAAGGACGACCTGGTGCGCGTGCAGTCGCTCAACCGCCAGCTCATGGACGTCGGCGTGCTGGGGCGCGAGATGAACGCGGCCCTGCCGTACCGCGAGACCGTGGAGCGCGTGCTCTCGCGCAGCCGCACGTTCCTGCACGCCGACTTCGGCGCGCTGCTGCTGCTGGACGCCGAGGCGCGCGCCTTCTCGCTCGAGGGCGCCCAGGGCGTGCTCACGCCCACGCTCTCGGCCGAGTGCTGCGCCTTCACGCCCGACTGCCCCGTGCGCCAGGCGATCGCGTCGGGCGAGCTCACGCGCGTGGAGGGCCACGTGTGCACCCTGTTCCCGCACACCATGACCCAGCCAGCTCGTGATCCCGGTCAAGGTGGAGAACGTCGGCGACATGGCCCTGCTCGCCACCTCCACCAGCGGCGAGTACGCCGAGCTGCTCACTGACGACATCCTGAGCGCTCTCCAGAACCACGTCCAGAGCGCCCTCACCAACGCGCACAAGTACGACGCCATCCGCCGCCAGGTGGTCACCGACCACCTCACCGGGCTGTACAACCGGCGCTACTTCATGAACCGCGCCGGCGAGGAGATCGAGCGCAGCCTGCGGCACCAGGCGCCGCTCAGCGTGCTGATGATCGACATCGACCACTTCAAGGACTTCAACGACACCTACGGGCACGCGACCGGCGACCGCGTCCTGCAGACGGTCGCGCGCGCGATGAAGGACGCCCTGCGCAAGCCCGACATCTGCTCACGCCACGGCGGCGAGGAGTTCGCCGTGCTGCTGCCCAACACGCCGGGCGACAACGCCTACTTCGTGGCCGAGCGCGTGCGCCGCACCCTTGGCGGCACGCGCTACACGGGCCTCGGGCTCCCTCCCGAGGTGAACATCACGATCAGCGTCGGCGTGGCCACCTGCCCGCGCGACGCCACCGTGCTCGACGAGCTCATGGAGCTCTCGGACAAGGCGCTCTACCGGGCCAAGGCCGACGGCCGCGACAGGGTCGTGCTGTGGGGGGCCGAGGAGCGCCAGCGGGTCAGGAGCTGACCCGCGCAGCGGCCGGGCGAGGCCCCAGCCCCATGCCCCAGGCGATCACCGCCGGAGGCACCGACCCCCAGGAGAGCAGCTCGTCGTGGAAGGCGCGCAGCGTGCCGCCCCGCGCCGTACCCCACTGCTCCGCAAGCCGCATGACCTCGCGCTTGCCCAGGAGGTAGCTCATCGCCTGGCCGGGTTCCTCCGCGTAGCGGCGGCACTCGAGCTCGGCCTCGCGGCGGTTCATGGCCGCCTCGCGCACGAGGAAGTCCACCGCCTCCTCCAGTCCCATCCGGCCGAGGTGGAGTTCCACGTCGATCACCACGCGACAGGCGCGCCAGACCTGGTCGTTGAGGCGCATGAGGCGGATGACCGGGTCGTCGAGGAACCCCTCCCGGTCCATGAGCTCCTCGCAGTAGAAGGCCCAGCCCTCGACCAGAAGGTTGCCGCCGTCGGGCAGGCCGGCGATGCGGCGCGCCAGCGTCGGCGCGAAGTTGGCGCTCACGAGCTGCAGGTGGTGACCGGGGTAGGCCTCGTGCACCCCGGTCGTGCGCAGCGAGGCGGTGGAGTGTCCGCGCAGGATGTCCTGCACCTCCGCCTCGCCGAGGTCGTCGGGCGGCGGAGTGACGTAGTAGAAGCCGAGCTGCCGTTCGGCGAACGGACCCGGTGCGTCGTAGGCGGCGAAGGGAAGCAGGCTGCGCAGGAACGCCGGCGTGGCGACGACCTCCAGCTCCTCACCGGCGGGCAGGCCGGCGATGTCGTGCTCCACCATGTAGGCGCGGGCCTCCTCGACGGCGGCCCGGTACGCGTCCACGAGGCCCGCCGCCGTGGGCGTCGCGGTCTGGGCGGCGGCGACGGCCTCCGCGGCGCCGGCGTAGCCGGACGCTCTGGCGATGGCTTCCATCGCCGCCTTGGTCTCGTCGAGGACCTCGCGGCCGTAGGCGGCGAGGCTCCTCGGGCGGTTCGTCGAGGACGTGCTCCCAGCGGAGGACGTCGGCGAGGACGCCCTCCCCGGCGCCGCACTCGCCGGTGGCCGTCGGCGCCAGCTCGTCGCGCAGGTGGTCGCGGAACGCCGCCAGAGCCGTCTCCGCGGCCGCCGAAGCTCCGTCCACCGCCCCCTCGCGGCCGACCGACGCGGCGAAGCCGCGAGCGGTGGGACCGACGAGGTCGAGGAGCCCCTCCGCGAAGTCGATGCCGCTCTCGACGGCGGCCGTGGACAGACCGGGCTCGAGCGCGTCGCGCGCCTGCGCGAGCAGCTCCGGGACGGCCGCCAGCCGGCTCGCCAGCGCCTCGACGCGCTCGCCGGTCGTCCCGAGCTCGCGCACGAGCAGCGGGAACACGCCGGCCACGACCTCGAGGGCGGCGCCGGGGTGGCGCTGCGCGACCCGGCGCAGCTCGAACGCCCGCAGCCGGCGACGGACGACCTGCAGGGCGGCGAACGCGTCCACCGCCGCCTCCGTGTCCTCCGCCGCCAGCAGCGGCGTCAGGCGCCGCTCGTGCTCGTGCAGCAGCTCGCGGCGCCGCTCCAGCGCCGCCGCCGACCACGACGGCAGGCGGCCGGCGCCGTCCGGGATGCCGAGCGCCGTGCCCAGCACGGGGTCGTCGGCGACCAGATCGTCCAGCAGGGCCTGGACGGCCGCCGCGACCTCGATGCGTTCCTGCCCGGACATCCCGACCCCCGTTCGCCGCTCACCGTTCCGCGCCGGGCGCACGCCCGGCGTGCGCCCGACTCTATCCACGCGCCCGTGGTGCGGCAAACGCGCCCGGGCGGGCGTATGCTAGGCAGGTCGCCGGCGCCGAGGGGGGGCCGGCAGCGATGAGGGGGGTTTCATGATGGCTCACCACAGCGGACGCCGCGGCCGCGGCAGACTCTGGCTGCTCGCGCTCGCCGCGATCCTGGCCTGCGGTGTGATCTGGGGGATCACCACCGCGGCCGGCGCCAGTTCTTCACCGTCGCCAAGCGCCGCCAAGATCGTGCTGAAGGTCGGCAACACGCAGGACGTCGACAGCCTGAACCCGTTCATCGGGTACTCGGTGCCGGCGTACGAGGTCTACCACCTCAACTACGACATGCTCACCGGCTACAAGCCCAACGGCGACGTCGCTCCGGAGATCGCCGACAGCTGGTCGAGCACCCCGGACTTCCTCACGTGGACGTTCAAGATCCACCCCGGCATCAACTGGCAGGACGGCGTGCCGCTCACCGCCAAGGATGTCGCCTTCACCTACAACTACATCATCCAGAACGACCTCTCGGCCTTCTCGACGTACACCGTCAACATGAAGAAGGCCGTGGCCGTCGACGACACGACCGTCAAGTTCATCCTGACCAAGCCCAAGGCCAACATCCTGCGCATGTGGATCCCCATCGTGCCGGAGCACATCTGGAGCAAGATCTCCGGCAAGGCCGCCTCGAACAGCTTCCAGAACAACCCGCCGATCATCGGCTCCGGTCCGTTCCAGACCGTCGAGTACAAGAAGAGCGGCTTCACGCGCATGGTCGCGTTCAAGGGCTACTGGAAGGGCGCGCCCAAGATCGACGAGATCGTCTTCGAGAACTACACCAACCAGGACACCATGACGATGGACCTCAAGGCGGGGAACCTCGACGTGGCGTTCGGCGTCCCCGTCGCGCAGTTCAACGCGCTCAAGAGCGAGCCCGGGATCAAGGCCCAGGCGGCCGACCAGAAGTACCTGGTCGAACTGGCCTTCAACGCATACGCGAGCCCGAACTCCCAGGCCAACCCGGTCCTGCAGGACATCAAGTTCCGCCAGGCCGTGAGCTGGGCGGTCGACAAGTCGAAGATCGTCGCCACCTGCATGGGCGGCTACGCGGACGTCGGCCAGTCCGATCCTGGTGCCCAGCACCGACGACGCCTGGACGCCGACCGCGGCCGAGAAGTTCGGCTACGACCCGGAGAAGGCCAAGCAGCTGCTCGACGCCGCCGGCTACAAGGACAGCAACGGCGACGGCGTGCGCGAAGACAAGCAGGGCAAGCCGATCAAGCTCCGCCTCTGGACGCGCAGTGAGTCGCCGGAGCAGCAGCGCGCCGGCAAGCTCATCGCCGGCTCGTTCGAGTCCATCGGCATCGGCATCGAGCTCGCGGTGATGAACGACGGCTCGATCAGCGACGGCATCTGGACCTACAAGGGCAGCACCTACGCGCCCGACTACGACATGTTCATCTGGGGCTGGAGCGGCAACATCGACCCCGACTACATGCTCGCCGACTTCATCACCAGCCAGATCGAGATGTGGAACGACTGCTGCTGGTCGGACAAGCAGTACGACAGCCTGTACCAGCAGCAGGCCTCGGAGATGGACGCCGCCAAGCGCAAAGACCAGGTCACGCAGATGCAGCAGATCTTCTACCAGCAGGCGCCCTACGCCGTGCTCTACTACCCGAAGGCCCTCATCGCCTACAACACCGCGAAGTGGGAAGGCTGGGTCCCGTACCCGTCGTCCAACGGCCTGGTGGTCCTCTCGGGCGACAACATCGACAGCTACCGTCTCGTCCACCCCGTGGCGGCGACCGCCGACACGACGAGCAAGTCCTCGAGCACCACGTACATCGTGATCGGCGTCATCGTCGCGATCATCGTGATCATCCTCGTGGTCGTGCTCGTGCGGCGCGGCCGCGGGCGCGAGCTCACGGAATAGCCCTTCCGACGGCGGGCGGGCGGCGAAAGCTCTGCCGCCCGCCCGCCGTCCTCGTTTCTTCCCGCGGCCGCCGGCCGCGCCCACCCGCCCGAAAGAGGCCGCCCGTGGAACTCCTGTACCTCAGCCGCGCCGACGTCGAGGGTCTCGGCCTGTCGATGCGCGATGTCTTGCGCGCCGTCGACGGCGGCTTCGCCGCCAAGGGCCGCGGGCTGACGGAGATGCCGCCCAAGCCCGGCATCCACACCCGCCCCGATTGCTTCATCCACGCCATGCCCGCCTACGTGCAGCGAGCCCGAGGTGGCGGGCCTCAAGTGGGTCAGCGGCTACCCGCCGAACCCGGCGAAGGGCCTGCCGTACATCTCCGGGCTGCTCGTGCTCAACGACCCGGAGACGGGCGTCCCGCTGGCGGTCATGGACTGCGCCTGGATCACGGCCATGCGCACCGGCGCGAGCGCCGGCATCTCCGCGAAGTACCTCGCCCGGCCGGACAGCGAGGTCGCGGCCATCGTCGGCTGTGGCGTCCAGGCGCGGCCGTCGCTGGCCGCGCTGGTCGAGACGCTGCCGGCCCTGGCCGCCGTGCGCTGCTACGACCTGCTCCCGGCGGCCACGGACGCGTTCATCGCCGAGATGAGCGCCGCGTTCCCCGCGCTGCGCTTCACCGCCTGCGACGGCGCGGCTGCGGCCGTGCGCGAGGCGGACGTCGCCGTCACGGCGATCCCCATCGTGACCGAGCCGGCGCCCGAGCTCGACGCGGGTGACCTCAGGGAGGGCGCGCTGGCGGTCTCGCTCGACTACGACTCGGCCTGGACGAGCGCCGCCATGCGCGGCTGCGACAAGTTCTGCGCCGACGACGTGCCGCAACTGCTCGCGACGCGCGACCACGGCGTGTACTTCGGCGGCATCCCTGAAGCCATCCACGCCGACCTCGGCGAGCTCGCGGCCGGGATCAAGCCGGGCCGCGAGCACGCGGCGGAGCGCATCTTCTCCATGAACATGGGCATCGCCGTGGACGACATGGTCACGGCGAAGGCGCTGTACGACCTGGCGATCGAGCGCGGTGCGGGCACGCGCCTGCCGCTCTGACGAAGGGCGCCGCCGGCGCCAACCGGCGACTACTGAGGGGTGCCGCTGCGGAGCCCCCCGTTGGTCCGCCTGCGGCGACTACTGAGGGGTGCCGCTACGCTGCACCCCTCGTTGACCGTACTCGTGGGTCAATCGTCCGTGGGGTGCTGCAGGTAGTCGATGAGCGGGGCGCGGTTGCCGCCCATGATCTTGTCGACCAGGGCGTCGAGGATGCCTCTCGCGACCTGCTCGTCGGTGACCTTGGGACGGTACACGTACGCGGCGGCCGACTTGTCCTGCTCGAGCAGACCCTTGGCGGCCAGGTTGCGGAGCACGCTCATGACGGTCGTGTAGGCGATGCGCCGGTTCTCGCGCAAGTCTTCGTAGACGTCGCGCACGGTGACCTCGCCCTTGTCCCAGACGACGCGGAGGACGTCGGCCTCCAGCCATCCGAGACCGGTGAGGTCGCGGCTGTGATCGCGGCGCTGCCAGGCCTGGGACTTCTCGTCAGACACTGTGGACCTCCGTCCGACTGTTGAGATTGAGACGGGTCGTGGGTCTTCGACTCTACTGACCGGGCAGGGGCAATGCAAGACGCTCCGGGAGGCCGCCCGGGCGAGGGTATACTGCCATCGAGGAGCACCCGGAAGGAGACTGTTGGGCAGGCAGGGACAGAGCGGCGCACGGCTCAGCCGTGACGAGCTGGCGGCGTGGCGCGGATTCTTGCGCGTCCAGAGCTCGCTGTTCCATCAGCTGGACGCTGAACTCTCGGCCACGCACGACCTTCCGCTTCGCTCGTACGAGGTGCTGCTGCTGCTCGAGGGCGCCCCGAAGTGGCGCCTGCGCATGGCCGACCTCTCGCGCTCCGTGCTCCTCAGCGCCAGCGGCGTGACCAGACTCGTCGACCGGCTGGAGCGAGAAGGCCTCGTCGACCGCGAGCGTTGCCCCGAGGACGGCCGCGGCTACTTCGCGGTGCTCACCGACGGCGGTGAACGCCGCCTCCAGGCGGCGCGCGACACGCACCTCGCCGGCGTCCGGCGCCTGTTCCTCGACCGGCTGGACGGCGACGACCTGGAGCGACTCGCCGCGTACTGGGAGCTTCTCGTGCCGGGGTCGGCGGGCACGGACGCGGAGTGGCGCCGCGTGGCGCCGGGCGCGCCGGCGGCGGAGTGCGCCGCGGACGCCGGCGATGCCTGACGTCATCGTCGTCGGCGCCGGCCTCGCCGGCCTGTGCTGCGCCCGCGAGCTGCACGCCGCCGGGCTCGAGGTGCTCGTCCTCGAGCGCGGCGACGCGCCGGGCGGGCGCGTGCGCACCGACGAGGTCGACGGCTTCCTGCTCGACCGCGGCTTCCAGGTGCTGCTCACGGCGTACCCCGAGGCGCGCCGGGCGCTGGACTACGAGCGCCTCGGCCTGCGGCCGTTCGAGAGCGGCGCGCTGATCCGCCGGGACGGCGGCTTCACGCGCATCGCCGACCCCTTCCGCCACCCGCTCCAGGCGATCCGCAGCCTGAGTGACGCGCCCGGCAGTCTCCCCGACAAGCTCCGCGTGGCGCGGCTGCGGCGCCGGCTCTCGCGCTTCTCGCTGAACGAACTGCTCACGGCGCCGCAGGTGACCACCGCGGAGGCGCTGCGCCGCGAGGGCTTCTCGAGCGAACTGGTCGAGGCGTTCTTCCGCCCGTTCCTGGGCGGCATCTTCCTGGACCCTTCGCTCGAGACCTCGAGCCGGCTCTTCGCCTACGTCTTCAAGCTCTTCTCCGAGGGTGAGGCGGCCCTGCCGGCCGCCGGCATGCAGGCCATCCCCCGCCAGCTGGCCGAGGGCCTGCCGGAGGCGACCGTGCGCTTCGGCGTCACGGTGGAGTCGGCCGCGCCGGGCGAGGTGGTCCTCGCCGGCGGCGAGCGGCTGGCCGCGCCGGCGGTGGTCGTCGCCGCCGAGGGTCCCGAAGCGGCCCGGCTCACCGGCGCCGTCGAGGCGCCGGCGGCGCGGGCCGTCACCACGCTCCACTACGCCGCCGACCGCTCCCCGGTCGGCGAGCCCGTGCTGGTCCTCAACGGCGAAGGCCGCGGGCCCGTCAACGACCTCTGCGTGCCGAGCGACGTGGCGCCGAGCTACGCGCCGCCGGGGGCGGCGCTGGTCTCGGCCACCGTGCTCGGCGTCCCGCCGCTCGCCGACGACGCGCTCGACACCGCCGTCCGCGAGCAGCTTCACGGCTGGTTCGGCGCGCAGGTGGACGGCTGGAGGCTGCTCCGCGTCCACCGCATCCCGTTCGCGCTCCCGGCCCAGCCGCCGGCCGCGCTCGCTCCCGCGGAGCGGCCGGTGCGCGTGCGCGACGGCCTCTTCGTCTGCGGCGACCACCGGGACACGGCCTCCATCCAGGGCGCCATGGCCTCCGGCAGACGCGCCGCGGCCGCCGTTCGCGGCCTCGACGCCGCCCCCACCTGCTCTCTCTGACCGCGGGTCAGGCACCGCCGGCCACCGACCGCGCCCGGCCGCGCCGAGTCCGGTGCCCTCAGGCCTTGCCGAGCACCACGCTGAGGCACATGACGGCGAACACGACCGCGGTGATGAGCACGTAGCGGAGGTCCCGTTCGCGCGCGAAGGCGATGATGGAGCCGGCCACGCGCACGAACGGCGTCGCGATCAGCACGATCAGCCCCAGCGAGAGATAGGCGGCGGGGTCCAGGTGACCCAGCAGCGCGGGCAGGTCCGCCAGCGGCACGACGTGCGAGGGCATGCCCTCCTTGTCGAACACCGAGAGGACGAGCCCCACGGCCATGAGCGCGACGGCGATGGCGATGCCGGCCTTGAGGACCCGGCTCACCATGCGCTCGATGGGCTCCATGACGTGCGCCGCCGGCGCGACCCGGCGGAACGTCGCCCGGCGTCACGGCGGGTGCCCCGCTGCCCGGAACGCTCGCGGTTCACACGCCCACCCCCAGCGCCTTGAGCAGCATGAGCACGCCGAAGACGGCGAGCACGATCTCGAAGACGATGATGAGGACCCGCGACGGCAGGTGGATCGCCAGGCGCGGTCCGAGCCGCGCTCCCGCGAGGATGCCGAGCGCGGCCGGCACCGCCCAGTGCGGGTCCATGTAGCCGCGGCCGTAGAAGATGGCGGCGCCGGTCGCGGCGGTGACGCCGATCATGAGGTTGCTGGTGGCGATGGTGGCCTTGAGCGGCACGCCCATCAGCAGGTTCATGATCGGCACCTTGAAGGCGCCGCCGCCGACGCCGAGGAGCCCGGAGACGTTGCCGGCGACGAACGAGAGCCCGAAGCCGATCCCCAGGCCGTGCACCCCGTAGGTCACCTGCCGGCCCTCCGCCGGGTCGTAGTAGCTCGACGGCATGAGCGCGGTCTCCGCCGGGACGATGTCGCCGCGACGGCGGCCCATCTGCCAGGAGACGTAGAAGAGCACGACGGCGAAGGCGCCCTGCAGGACGCGGCCGTCGATGAGCACCGCGGTGATGCCTCCGGCGACCGCGCCGATCGTGGTCGCGACCTCGAGGACCATGCCCAGGCGCATGTTCGTCATGCCGCGGGCGGCGAAGGTGGACTGCGCCATGGACGAGGTGGCGATCACGCAGACGATGCTGGTCGCGATCGCCGTCTTGATCGGCACGCCGAAGGCGAGGCTGAGGACGGGGACCATGATGACGCCGCCGCCCACGCCGAGCATGCTGCCGAAGACGCCGGCGACGACGGCGACCGCGAGGATGCCGACGATGACTGCCATGGGCGGTACTCTACACGGCGGCCGCCGGCCGGCCCCGGGTGCTCGGTGTGCGGTCTGCCTTCGGCGGCCCGCACGCTGATCCCGCTGCGCCGATCAATCGTCTGACGAGGGCGGGCGGCGGAGGCGCTTGGCGGCCGAACGCCGCGTCTTCTCCGCCAGGCGCCGCTCCTTGGCGGCCCGGGAGGGCCGCGTGGGGCGGCGCGGCGGCGGTGGCGGTTCGTTCAGCCGCCGCAGCTTGAGCCGCAGACGGCGCAGCGCGTCCATCTTGTTCATGTACTGGCTGCGCTGGGCGCGGCTCGTGACCGTCAGGCCGGTGGGCCGGTGCACCAGCCGCACCGCGCTGTCGGTGACGTTCTGGTGCTGGCCTCCCGGGCCGCCGGCGCGGAAGGTCTGCACGTCGCACTCGGCGAGGAGCGCGTCGTCGCTCTCGGGGATGTCGATCGGCTCGTTCATGAGCTCGGTCGGACGCCGGCCGCGCCAAAGCGTACCACCGCCCCGTGATAGCCTCTGGGCATGCTCGGCATCGCCCTCGCCCTCGGCGCGTCCCTCTGCTGGGGCTCCGGCGACTTCCTCGGTGGCTTCAGCACCCGGCGCGCCAGCCTCTGGGCGGTGATCATCGGCAGCCAGGCCGTCGGCCTCGCGGGAGCGGCGCTGGTGACCCTCGGCACCGGCCACGGCTGGCCGGGGTTCCAGGCCGTCTGGCCGGTCATGCTGGGCGGCGCTCGCCAGCGTCGTCGCCATCTCCTGCTTCTACAAGGCGCTCGCCATCGGCACGATGAGCATCGTCGCGCCGATCAGCGCCACGAACGCGCTCATCCCGTTCGCCGTCGGGATCGCCGCCGGTGAGCGGCCGGCGGCCATCCAGCTCGCCGGCGTCGTGCTCGCCGCCGTCGGCGTGATCCTCGTCGCCGTCGAGCCGGCGCGCCGCGGCGAGACGATCGGCGCCGCGGCGCTCCCCGGCGAGCCGGCGGTGGAGCCGGAGGAGGCACGGGCGCTGTTCCGCCGGGAGGACCTGCCGGTGCCGGCCCCGGCGACCGGCATCCCCGTGGCCGCCGTCCCCCGTTCCGGTGGCCCGGCGCTGCGCCCGTCGCGCGGCGCCCAGCGCCGCGCGATCATGCTCTCGCTGCTGGCCGCCGTGTGCATGGGTCTCGTGCTCGTGGGCTACGACGCCACGGCGCGCTACGACCCGCTCTGGGCGATGCTGGCCGGGCGGCTCTCGTCGGCGATCATCTTCGCCGTCGCTCTTCCTCGCTGCTGCGGCCGCACGTCAAGGTGGAGCGCTCGGCCCTGCCCTTCATCGTCGCCGTCGGGATCCTCGACACCGGCGCCAACGGCCTCTTCGCGCTGGCGACCACGGAGGGCTACCTCAGCCTGGTCGCCGTGCTCGGCTCCCTCTACCCCGTCGTCACCGTACTGCTGGCCTTCGGCGTGCTGCGCGAGCGCATCGCCCCGCACCAGATGGCCGGGGCGGCGGCGACGCTGGCGGGCGTCGCCCTCATCGCCGCCGGATGATCGACGCAGGGGAATCATCGTGGGGGCCGCCGCAGGTGGACCGCACAGTGATCGGCGCAGCGGAATCGCCGTGTGGCCGCCGCAGGCGGACATCACCATGACGCGCGTCGCCCTCCTCGAGCTGCGCGGCGCCGGCGGCGAGCCCGTCGACCTCCGCCGCACCCTGGGCTCGCACGGCGTGGCCGAGCTGCCGCCGATGGCGATCGACGACGACGGGCGCGCCGCCGCCACGACCCTGGCGACGCCCGAGGGTCCGCGGACCGTGCGCCTCGCCGCGGCGACGTCGGCCGGCGTGCCGGCCGTGACCGTGGACGTCGTGGACGACGGGCCGCCGCCGGGCGAGCCTGCCGCGGCGGCCCTGGCCGCCGCGGTCCGGCGCATGCTGTGCCTGGACGACGACCTGTCCGGCTTCTACGCCCGGGCCGCCGCCGACCCGGCGCTCGCCTGGGCGGCGCGGGGCGCCGGCCGCCTGCTGCGCAGCCCGACGGTCTTCGAGGACGTGGTCAAGACCGTCTGCACGACGAACTGCGCCTGGTCGGCGACGGTGCGCATGACCGGCGCCCTGGTCGGCCGGCTCGGAGAGCCGGCCCCGGGGGCGCCGCCCGGCGAGGTCGCCGGCCGCGCCTTCCCCACGCCGGAGGCGATGGCCTCAGCCGGCGACGACTTCTACGCGGGCGTGGCTCGCGCCGGCTACCGCGGGCCCTACCTGCGCGAGATCGCGGCGCGCGTCGCCGGCGGCGAGCTCGACCTCGAGACGCTCCTCACCTCCGGCCGCGACGAGCTGCCGGACGACGAGGTCGAACAGCGTCTTCTCGCCCTTCCCGGCGTCGGACCCTACGCGGCGGCCCACGTCATGCTCCTGCTGGGCCGCCACTCCCGCCTCGTCCTCGACTCGTGGACGCGGCCCAAGTACGCGCAGCTCATGGGCAAGCCCAAGGGACGCCTGGTCGCCGACCGCACGATCGCCCGGCGCTTCCGCCGCTACCGCGAGCACGCCGGGCTGGCCTTCTGGCTGGTGCTGACCCGCGACTGGGTGGACGACGACCCGGAAGGGTGAGCGGCGCGCGCCCGCGGCCTGCCGCCGCGCGTGGCCGCTCGGCGACGGCGCCGCCGGGCCGCGCCGGACGAGCCGCCGGTCAGGGCGCCGGACTGGGTGAGGCCGAACCGGTCATCCCCCAGTCCTTCTCGATCACGCCGAGCACCAGAGCGGCCATACGGTCGCCGCCGGCGCGCGTGAGGTGGATGCCGTCAGGCGCGCGCATGAGCACCGAGTCGCCGTTGGCGTCCTTGAGGTAGTCGGAGTAGGAGCCCTTCTCGTTGGCCATCAGCTGCCACGTGCTGACGAAGGTCACGCCGGGGTGCTTCGCGGCCTCCGCCTGGTAGATGTGGTTCATCATCGCGATGCGTTCGCGGTAGCCGAACGTCCCGCATGATCGGGTTGCCGACCCAGTAGACCCGGCGGCCGCCCTTGGTGAGGATGTCCATGGCCTCGCCGACACGCTTGGCGTAGACCTCCTGCCAGGCCTTGGTGCCCACCTTGAGGACCTTGCCCTCGTACAGGACGTCCTGCCCGTCGTTGGCGCCGAAGAGGACGGCGGCCGCGTCGGGCTTGAAGTCGACGATCTGATCGACGAGCCGCTGCGGCCAGTCGAAGAAGTCCGGGCGGCTGAGGCCGCTGGACACGTGGTAGTCGTTCCTGCCCTTGACGAGGCCGGTCGCCTCGCCGAGGTTCACCAGCGACGACCCGAAGACCTGGTCCATGGAGTCGCCGGCGACGTAGAGGCGCAGCGGCTTCTTCTGCGTGATCGTGCGCGGCCAGAGCGGCTTCTTGGCCGGCTTGACCTCGGCGAGGGTGTGGTGCGCCTGCTCGCCGCGGCCGAGCGCGTCGGCCACCGCGGCGCCGAGCCGGTCGGCGCGGAGAGCGCCGCTCAGCGCGGTCATCGGCGTGAGCATGGCGAGCTGGAAGGTGCGGAGCGCGCCGTACGGCCGCGCCTCGACGTCCTTCTTGATGTTGTTGGCGTCGAGCAGCCCGGCGAGGAAGAAGCCGAGCAGCATCGCGAGCAGCACCGCGCCGGCCGAGAGGCGGCGCCGGCGCGGCCCCTTGTGCCGCTCGGGCAACGGACCGATGGTCTCGGGACCGTGCGGCGTGTCGGGCTCGAGCCACTCCTCCCACTCCTCGGAGGTCTCGTAGCCGTCGGCCGGCTCGTACCGCGTGCGGCCGGCGCCGGTGGGGTACTCGGGCGCGCGCCAGTCGTCGGACGGGCGGCGGGGGCGCTCGTCGCGTCCGCGAGCCGGCGGCCGCAGGTCGTTCCACACGAAGAGGTCGTCGTCGGAGCCGCCGGAGGAGCGCCGCTCGCCGGCGCCCGGGCCGGAGCCGCCCGCCGGGCGCGGATCGCCGGCGCCCTCGTCGAAGGGCAGGCCCTCCTGGCCCGGGTACTCGCCCTCGTGTCGTCTGTCGTCGCTCATCGTCTCCGTCTGCCCGTCGTCGGCCCGCCGCTCAGAACTTGAAGTACAGGAACTCGGCCGGTCCCGCCGGCCCCAGCACGTCGATCAGGAAGAGGGCCAGCGCCAGCACGAGCCCCTGGCCCACCCAGCCGATGCGGCTGAAGCCGGACTCGAGCCCTTCGATCGCGCGCCGCGGCACGTACTGGACGGCGATGCCGAGGATCGCCAGCCCGACCACCGGCAGCGTCACCGCCGTGCCGATCGATCCGAGCCCGGCGATCAGGCGCCACAGCACGGCGAACGCGTTGCCCATCGACTCGGCGCGGAAGAACACCCACGCCACGCTGACGAACGCGAACACCCAGAGCCGCTGGAGGGCCCTCGCGCCGGCGGTCGCGCCCGGCTCGGGCAGCCCTCTCGCGTGACGCGTGTCCATCCGCGCCCGTTCGACGGCGAGGCCCGTGCCGTGCAGGAGCCCCCAGAACACGAACGTCCACCCGGCGCCGTGCCACAGGCCGCCGAGCAGGAAGGTGACCACGAGGTTGGCGTAGGTGCGCCCCTTGCCCTTGCGGTTGCCGCCGAGCGGGATGTAGAGGTAGTCGCGCAGCCAGCTGGACAGCGTGATGTGCCAGCGGCGCCAGAAGTCCTGGATGGTCCGCGCCGTGTACGGCGCGTCGAAGTTGGCCGGCAGCTCGAACCCGAGCAGCAGCGAGATGCCGATGGCGATGTCGGCGTAGGCGCTGAAGTCGCAGTAGATCTGCACCGAGTAGGCGATGATGCCCCACAGCGTCTCCCACGACGAGTACGTCTGCGGCGACGCGAAGAGCCCGTTGACGATGTGCGTCGAGAGGTAGTCGGCGATGAGCATCTTCTTGGCGAGGCCGCCGAGGATGAGCACGAACGCGCGCGACGAGTCCACGGCGTGCGGGTTCCTCGGCGAGGTGAGCTGGGGGAGGAACTCGCGGGCGCGCGCGATGGGGCCCGCGAGCAGGTACGGGAAGAACGCCACGTACACGGCGAAGTCGAGCGCCGGCGCCGGCTCGAGCTGCCCCCGGGAGATGTCGATCACGTAGGTCAGCATGCGGAACACGAGGAACGAGATGCCGACCGGCAGGATGATGTGCAGCAGCGGGAGCGGCGCGCCCAGGCGGAACACGCCGAGCACGTCGTTGAGGTTCACGGCGAAGAAGTCGAAGTACTTGAAGACGCCGAGCGTGACCAGGTTGACCGCCACGGCGAGGACGACCCAGCGGCGGGCGGCGGCCGTGCTGCCGCGCCGCCCGCGCGCCCGGTGCACCTGGACGGCGAGCGCCTGGTTCACCAGCGTCGCCGCGATGAGCAGGAAGACGAGGCGCCAGTCCCACCAGCCGTAGAACACGTAGCTGGCGCCGATGATGAACCACTTCCACAGGCGCAGCCGCGGCATGAGCAGCCAGTTGAGCACGTAGACGACGAGGAAGAAGATCGCGAACGTGATCGTCGGGAAGAGCACGCAGCCGCCTGTCCGTCACCCGGTGCGCGGGCCGCGCCGGCGGTCCGCCTGACTGCGCGGATGGTACACCAGCGGCCGCGGGCGGCGAAGCCCATCCCGCGGTCCGGCCCGCAGGCCCGCCGGCGGCGGACGCAGCCGGCGTCAGGGCGCCGGCGTCGCCGACTTGCTCGACTTGGGCTCCGGCGGAGGCGGGCCCTCGCCCTTCTTCGGGAACCATTCCTTCTTGATCGCGTCGATCACCGCCTGCGCGACGCGCAGGCCGCCCGCGTAGGTCAGGTGCTCGCCGTCCTGCTCCCGGACCTGCTGCATCTGGCCCTTCGCGTCGGGCAGGTACTGCGAGTACTGCCCGCTGCTGTTCGTGAGCAGCTTGTAGGCGTCGATGTACTCGACTCCGAACGTCTTCTGCGCCACGCTCGCGTAGATGTCGTTCATCACCTTGATCTGGCTGTTGAACGACGCCGACGGCATCACCGGCTGGCCGATCCAGTAGATGCGCCGCACGCCACCCTGGAACATGAGGGCGACGGCGTCCTCGACGCGCTTGCGGTACTCCTTCTTCCAGCCGTCGCTCCCGAACTGGTAGATGTCGCCCGACGCGGACTGGAGCGGCTGGTTGTCGTTGGCGCCGAACATCACGGCCACGGCGCCCGGGTCGAACGACTTGACCTGCTGCTGCAGCTGGGCCGGCCAGTTGAAGAAGTCGGGCCGGACCAGGCCGGTCGAGATGTGGTAGTCGAGCAGCGGCTTGATCAGCTTCGTCTTGATGGAGAGGTTGGTCAGCGCCATCCCCGGGAGGCCCATCATGGAGTCTCCGGCGATGTACAGGTGCATCGGGTGGCCGGCGAACGGCTTGGGCAGCGGCCGCTCCTGGAGCGACTTCTGCGGCTTGCCGTTCTTGTCCGGCTTGCCGCCCTTGCTCGGCTTCGGGGTCGGGGTGACGACCACGACCACCTGCGTCCCCGTCGGGCCCGGGTCGGGCTTGCCGAGCGCGACCGCGGTGAACTTGGCCGGACGGTCGAGGAACAGCCAGTGGCTCACGGTGGCAAGCGGGTCGACCAGGGCGAGACGGACGCTGCGCTCGGTCCCGAACGGCAGCTCGAGCGCGGTCTTCTTCATCGCCGGGGCGTTCAGCAGGGCGCCGAGCGCCATCGCGACGATCATCGCGACCAGCGCGCTGGCGGCGGTGCGGCGCCGGCGGCCGAACGGCAGCCCGGCGCCGCGGCGCCCGTCCGCGGGCGGCCGCCCGTCGCCGGCCGGCGGCCGCTGCCCGTTTCCCGGTGTCCGCTCGTCCGCCATCAGAACTTGAAGTAGAGGAAGGTGGCGGGGCCGACGGGGCCGAGGACGTCGAGCAGCATGAAGCCGACCGCGAGGATCACGCCCTGCAGCACCGGGTTCAGGATCGAGAGGCCGGCCTCACCGCGCTGCCACACCGAGCGCGGCACGTACTGCACGGCGATGCCGGCGGCGATGGCGATGAACACGCCCGGGGTCACGGCCGCGCCGATCGAGCCCCAGCTCTGGAAGAGCCGGGCGATGACGCTCAGCGCCGCGCCGAACGAGTCGGAGCGGAAGAAGATCCAGGCGAACGTCACGAACGCGAAGGTGCCGATCCTCGGCCACACGCTGCCGTGCCAGGGGAGCCGGTCGTACTCGAGGAGCGGCGCGGCGGACCTGGCGGGAGCCGCGCCGGGACCCTCCGGCAGCGCCTCCGGACCGGCGATGCCGTCGAAGGCCTCCGCCAGCTGCCGGCGCTGGCGTTGCACCACCAGCGCGCGATCCTTGCGGCGGTCGACGCGCGCGTGCTCGACGATCATCGCGCCGCCGTAGAGGAAGCCCCAGAAGATGAACGTCCAGCCGGCGCCGTGCCAGAGTCCGCCGAGCACCATGGTGAGCATGAGGTTCACGTAGGTGCGGGTGCGCCCCTTGCGGTTGCCGCCGAGCGGGATGTAGAGGTAGTCGCGCAGCCAGCGCGAGAGGGTCATGTGCCAGCGGCGCCAGAAGTCCTGGACCGACGTGGCCGTGTACGGCGCGTTGAAGTTGTCCGGCAGCTCGAAGCCGAGGAGCAGCGAGATGCCGATCGCGATGTCGGCGTAGGCGCTGAAGTCGCAGTAGATCTGCACGGAGTACCCGATGATCCCCACGAACACCTCGAGCGACGAGTACTGCCCCGGGGTCGTGAACACGCCGTTGACGATGTGGGTCGCGAGGTAGTCGGCGATCAGCATCTTCTTGATCAGGCCGCCGAAGATGAGGAAGAAGGCCCGCGCCGTGTCCACGCTCCGCGGGTCGCGCGGGCCGTTCAGCTGCGGCAGGAACTCGGACGCGCGCGCGATGGGGCCGGCGGCCAGGTACGGGAAGAAGGCGACGTACACCGAGAAGTCGAGCAGCGACGCCGGCCGCAGCGTGCCGCGGTACACGTCGATGACGTAGCTCAGGACGCGGAACGTGAGGAACGAGATGCCGAGCGGCAGGACGATGCGCAGCAGCGGCAGGTCGGCGTTCAGGTGCAGCGCCCCGAGGAAGTTGACCACGGAGGTGACGAAGAAGCCGTAGTACTTGAACCAGCCGAGCACGCCGAGGTTGGCGGCGACGGCCGCCGCCAGGGCCCACTTGCGGCCGCCGGCGCCCGGACGCATCCCGGCGATCCAGAGAGCGAAGAACTGGTTGGCCGCCGCGCTGAGCGCCAGCAGGAGCACGAAGCGCCAGTCCCACCAGCCGTAGAACACCAGGCTGATGATGAGGATGAACGGCTTCCAGACCCGCTGTCTGGGCATGAGCAGCCAGTTGCCGATGAAGGCAAGCAGGAAGAAGAGTGCGAATGTGATTGTGGGAAACAGCATGCGGCCCGGTACCCCAGTCTAGGGAAAGGGACGGCCAGTCGCCAGCCGGGGTTCGCCGGCGCGGGGCGCCGCACTCGAGAGCAGGCTCATCGCGTATCATGGCGGCGTGAGCGAGCCGCCCGTCTTCACCCAGAACACGCTCCGCGAGGGCGTCGTCGAATTCGCCTTCGGCGAGCCCGACCCTGCGCTGCTGCCGGTGGGACTGGTTCGGGAGGCGGCGGCGAGGGCGCTCGGCGCCGGAGGCGCCGCGGCGCTCGCCTACGGGTCCAACCCGGGGCCGGAGACGCTGCGCGCGGCGATCGCCGCGCGCACGGCGGCCAGGGAGGGCCTGGCGCTGGCCGCCGACGACGTGGTCGTCAGCGGCGGCAACTCCCAGGCCCTCGACCAGGCGCTGACCATGCTCACGGAGCCCGGCGACGTGGTCTTCGTCGAGTGCCCCACCTACAACCTCGCCCTGGGCATCATCGCCGACCACCCGGTGGACGTCGTCGGCGTGCCGCTCGACGGCGAGGGGCTGGACGTCGACGCGCTCGAGGCGGCCGTCGGCGACGTCAGAGCCTCCGGCCGCCGCCCGCGCCTGCTCTACACCATCCCGACGTTCCACAACCCTTCCGGGGTCAGCCTCTCCGCGCCGCGCCGGCGGCGCCTCCTCGAGCTCGCGCGGCGCGAGGACCTCGTCCTCGTGGAGGACGACGTGTACCGCGAGCTCGTCTACGCCGGTGAGGCGCCGCCGGCGCTGCGGGCGCTCGATCCGGAGGCGCCGGTCGTGCGCCTCGGTTCGTTCTCGAAGTCGCTGGCGCCGGGGCTGCGTCTCGGCTGGTTCGACGCCCCGGTGGCCCTGCGCGAGCGGCTCGCGGGCGCCGGCATGGTGGAGAGCGGCGGCTGCGTCAGCCAGTTCTCCGCGCACGTGGTGGCGGCGCTCCTCGAGGCCGGCGCCTACGGCGCCCACGTCGCCGCGCTGCGCCTCGCCTATGCCTCACGCCGCGACGCCCTCGTGGGCGCGCTCGAGGACTCCTTGCCGGCCGGGTGCAGCCTGACCGTACCGGCCGGCGGCTTCTTCCTCTGGCTCACGCTGCCGCCAGGGCTGCTGGCGTCGGACCTTGTGCCCGTGGCCGAGCGCCACGGGGTGGCCTTCGCGCCCGGGCGGCGCTTCCGCACCGACGGCGACGACCGCAGCCTGCGGCTCGCCTTCTGCCTCTACGACGAGGCGAGCCTCTCAGAGGGCGCCCGGCGGCTGGCCGCGGCCATCACCGAGGCCGGAGGATCGTGACGGCCGAGGAGACGCCCGCCGCCTGACGCCCGGCGCGGCGGGACGAACGCCTAGACGTGCGAGCCGCGCTTGTCGCCGGCGGAGCCGCCGCGCGGGCCACGGTCGTGGCGGTCGCGGCGGGCGTCCCGGCGCGGCAGCGTGAGGTGCGGCTTGCCGCCGATGAGGTCCCACAGGCGGTGCTTGCGCCGTTCCCACAGCTGGTGGAAGCCCTCGTCGCGGCGCGCCGCCCGTTCCATCTTCGCGGGACTGCCCGCATATTCGCGCCGCGCCCAGGGCGAGTTCGGTTTGGCCAGTCGCAACGCGCCGATGAAGGCGATCGGCGGGACGAAGATACCCACGGTGCCCACGAACAGCTTGCCCTTGAGGTAGCAGATGACGACGAACACGGCGCCGCTGAGGATGAGCACGAACGCCAGCCAGCGCGAGACGGTGATGTAGTCGCCCACCTGGTTGATGCTGCGCGGCAGCAGCCCGGTGAGCAGCAGCGTCATGAAGGTGAGGCCGAGGATCACGGCGTCGATGCTCTTGCGACCCTCGCCGGTCCAGTACACGTCCTCCAGGTGGAGGATGAGCGCGAACTCGTCCAGCGTGAGCGCCGCGCCGGAGCCGAAGATGAACGCGAGCGCCTCCAGCCATGGGCTGCCTGGCTGCACGGCGAACTCGAGGATCCCGGCCACCACCATGCCGATGATGCCGAACACCGCGTGGTGGATGTGCAGGCCGCCCGGCGTGACGATGCTGCTCATGTGCCGGCGCGACCCGCCGCGCGCTCGCGCGAGCCTGGTGTTGAGGCGCGCGACGGAGAACGTGAGGATGAACCCGATCAGCAGGAGGAACAGCGGCCGCTTGGCGGGGTCCAGCAGGTGCCCGGGGATGGCGGCGAGAAGAGGCGTCATGACACTCTCATTATCCGTCCTGTAGGGGCCCGCGAACCATCGCAGGCCCAGGAGCAGTCCGGGCGCCGGCAGGGAAGCTTCGCACAGCTCGGCGTCCGTCCTGCAGGGGCCCGCGAACCATCGCAGGCCCAGGAGCAGTCCGGGCGCCGGCAGGGAAGCTTCGCACAGCTCGGCGTCCGTCCTGTAGGGGCCCGCGAACCATCGCAGGCCCAGGAGCAGTCCGGGCGCCGGCAGGGAAGCTTCGCACAGCTCGGCGTCCGTCCCGGGGTCAGAGCGATGAAGGCGACGCCGAGGGGCTCGCCGCAGGCGACTCGCTCGGCGTCTCCGATCCCGGCGGCAGCCAGTCGGCCCTGATGGCCTTGTAGACCGCGCCGGCCAGCAGGGCCTGGCCCTGGCTGGTGAAGTGCACCTGGTCGGCAAGGCGCAGCGACGGGTCGAACGAGCCGTCGCTCTTCGTGAACAGGCCCCAGATGTCGATGTACTCGGCGCCGGGGCGCTTCTCCGCCTGCTTCTGGAAGATCTTGTTGATGAGCTTCATGCGTGAGTTGCGCCAGCTCTCACCCATGATCGGCATGCCGACCCAGTACACACGCTTCGCGCCGCCCTTGAGCATCGTGTCGATGATGTCGCCCACGCGCTGCTCGTAGATCCGCTTCCACTCCGGATCGCCGTAGGGGATCCACTTGCCGTTCTGGTTGACCGACTGCGTGTCGTTGGTGCCGATCATGATGACGGCAGCCTGCGGCTTGGTCGTCTGCATCACCGTGTCGATCTGCTTGCCCCAGTCGAAGAAGTCGTAGCGGCAGATGCCGGTGGACTCCTTGTAGAAGGTGGTGGGCTTGAACACCTTGGAGTCCTTGAGGACCGGCTCGAGCGCCCAGCCGAGCTCGCCGCCCATGGAGTCGCCGCCGACCCAGACCGTCACGGGGTCCTTCTTGCTGGCGACCCAGACCTTGGGAGGCGGCACCGTGGGCTTCGGGCTCGGGCCGGTGGCCGCGTCGGCTGCATTGCGGCCGCCGGACGCGCCCGCGCCACCGCCGCCACCGCGCAAGACGACCACGGCGGCGATGGCGATCACGGCGATCACCAGGACGACGACGAGCAGCGTCAGCAGGCGCCGCCGGCCGCGCTGCTTGCGGCGGCGCCGGTCGCGGTCGGGGCGCGACGTGTACTGGGTGTAGTTGCCGTTCTGCATGACTCAGGGACTTCTCAGCGAGTGTACAGGAAGGGGTTTCGAGCCGCGCCGCGCCGGCACCTGCCGGGCCGACCGCGCGCGTACGACCACGACAACACGGATCGCCTGTCGGGGGCCCGGGTCCACGGCTCCCCCGTTTCGGTCGACCCCGCTCTGGGATACCATCTTGCCTGACGATGAGCGACGCGACGCCGCACACCAGAGGTTCAGCCCGCCAGACCGCGACGGCTGCTCGCGGAATCGCCGCGGTTCGCGGACAGCTTCGGCCTCGTCTTGCTGCTCCTCATCGTCAGCTTCTTCGTGATCGCCGCCGGCGGCGACGGCAATCCCGGTCGCGTCGTGTCGATGATCATCTTCGCAGCCACGACCTGGCTCGCGCTGCGTGCCGCGCAGGTCAAGCGCCGCATCCTGCGCATCGCCCTCGCCCTGATCCCGCTGGCGACGTTCGTGGCCATCGTCCTGGTCCTGGTCGGCAACGACGAGACGGCGACGATCGTCAGCAAGCTCCTCACCATCCTGCTCGTCGTCGTCGCGCCGATAGCGATCCTCAGACGGCTCGTGGAGCATCCGGTCATCAGCCTCAACACGTTCTACGGAGCCGTGTGCGTCTACCTGCTGATCGCCATGTTCTTCGCCACCACCTACGGCCTCATCGCTCTTCTCAGCGGCAACCAGTTCTTCGTCCAGTTGACGATGGCCCCCAAAGACACGCCGGCGATCGACTACCTCTACTTCAGCTTCGTCACCATCACGACCACCGGCTACGGCGATTTCACCGCAGCGACCGGCATCGGCCGGATGACGGCGGTGATGGAGGCGATCTTCGGGCAGCTCTACCTGATCACCGTCGTCGCCCTGGTCGTCCAGAACCTCGGCCAGCGCAGCCGCATAGGCCGCAAGATGGAAGAGCAACTGGAAGAGGTCGACGCCTCGGGACAGACGGTGCCGGTGCCGGTCGGTGCGGCCCCGCCGGCGACGGCACCGCTGACGGCGACGCACCCGAGCGGGGCGGCCCGGCAGGCCGCTAGCGGCGCGGCGGGGAGTGTTCGACGCCGTTGGAGGCGTCCGGTTCGTCCTCGGTCTCCATGTGCCGCTCCCGCGCCGCCTGCCACAGGAACAGCGCCAGCGCGGCGATGACGGCGGCCGACGCGAGCCCGGGCGCGAGCAGGTCGGAGGTGCCGTCCCACGTGAGCGCCTGCCCCAGGAAGATCACGGCGATGGCGACCACGACGACCCCGGCGAGCAGCTCCTTGAGCTGTCCGAGGTCGTGGATGCGGAGCCAGCTCGGCATCGGCACCCGGTCGTCGACGAAGAGGCTGTACAGGCCGAGCGCCAGCACGTAGAGCACGGTGGCCAGCAGCGCGTAGTCGGCCTGCTTGATCAGCTTGCCGATCATCTCGTTCTGCGAGAGGCCGCCTTTGTGAGCGGTGTCCAGGATCGTCATCACGGTCACGATGAGCGTCGACACCATGACCGCCATGAAGGCGATGAACAGGCTCAGGGTCGCGACCAGCACGAAGAACCGGCTGGACGCGACCATGCGCCCGATCATCTCGGACGGCGGGCGGCGGGCGTCGTCCGGCTCGGCGGCCATCGGTGCCTCAGCCTCCGTGCAAGGCGCGCCGCAGGGCGAACGCCTGGACGATCGCCGAGATGCCGAAGATCAGCGCCGAGAGGCCGACGAGGATCATGAGCAGGGTGACCGTCGGGCCGGGCCAGATGATGAAGATGAGGCCGACGATGGCGAGGATGAACCCGAAACCGGCGACGACGCCGCTGCCCTCGCCGTGTGCGGCGATCGCGGCCACGGCGACGGAGATGCCCCAGATGAGGAAGGCGAGACCGACGATGACGGCCACGGTCTTCACCGAGGCCTCGGGCCAGGCGATAAGCGCGACGCCGGCGACGATGGCGATGACGCCGGCGATGATGCGGCCGGTCTTGCCTCCCCCGCCGACGAAGAACTGCAGGACGCCGGCGAAGAGCAGGAAGAGCCCGGCGAAGATCGCCACCAGATGCACGCTGCCCCAGATGTTGGCGAGGACGAGGATGCCGAAGACGACGGCGACGATGCCGACGGCCAGCACGAGGCCCCAGGCCTTTCCCGCCACCCGACCGGAGTCGACGACGACGACCGTCTCGTTGACGACCTCCGGACGCGACCGCCCGGGATCGTTGTCATAGTCGCTCATGCGAGCCTCCCCCTGTCGTCTGGCCGCGAGGGCCCCTCGCCCGGAAGTCTACTCTCCGAGCACCTTGATGATGAGCCGCTTGGAGCGGCGGCCGTCGAACTCGCAGTAGAAGACGGCCTGCCACGGTCCGAGGTCGAGCCGTCCGTCCGTGACCGGCACGATGACCTGGTGGTGGACCAGCAGGTTCTTGAGATGGGCGTCGCCGTTGTCCTCGCCGCCGCGGTGGTGCCGGTAGTCTCCGCCGTCCGGCAGCAGCTGCCGGGCCACGTCGTTGGCCGGCGGCTGCCACGACGGCGGCGCCAGCTTGTCCAGCCACTCGAGCGCGTCGGCCTGGATGCCCGGCTCGTCGTCGTTGATCCACACGCCGGCCGTGATGTGCATCGCGGCGACCAGGGCCATCCCCTCGCTGATACCGCTCTCGTCGACGGCCTCCTGGACGTCCTCGGTGATGCGCACGAAGCCGCGCCGTTCGGGGATGCGGAAGGTCTTGTAGACGGTGTGCGCCTTCATCTGCTCAGCTCTCATCGTCCGGGCGGCGGGGGATGCGCACGAAGCACACGCCAAGGCCGACGGGACCGGACTCGACGATCGCGATGGTGGGGTCGTCGTCCTCGTAGTGCGGCGCACTCGCCGAGCCGGGGTTGAGGAACAGCGTGCCGTCCACCCACTCCGCAGCCGGCAGATGGTCGTGACCGCAGACCACGAGGTCGGGCGACTCGCGCTTGCCCAGACCCTCGACCTTGCCGGTCGAGAGGCGCTTCATGAGGCGCTTACGCTTGTGCCCGACGAGGAATCGCACATCGCCGACCTTGCCGGTGACCTCGCGCGGCAGCTTGCCCAGCTTGCCGTCGTCCATGTTGCCCGCGACGGCGGTGACCGGCGCGATCCTGCCGAGCGCCTCGAGGGTGGCCGAGTCCATGATGTCGCCGGCGTGGATGATGTGGTCGACGCCGGCGAACTCCTCGAGGACCTGGGGGTCGAGGTGGCCGTGCGTGTCGGAGATGACGCCGATGCGCACGCTCTTGCTCGCCTTGACCATGCTCGTCCTCCGCATCGTGGTGGGCTGCCATCATCCCACTCCTGCGGCCCTCTGCGCCATACTCTCCGCCGTCGACGCCTGCGGGACCTGCCCCCGACGGCGGGACGACTGACCGCCCGGCGGCGTGGGTATGAGCCCCGCAAGACGACGCCGGTACGTCCGGCGCTGAGAAGCGCGACTCCAGGAGGACGATGATGGCGACCCGGCGCAGCGAGAAGACCCCCGCGGTGAAGAAGACCGCGGCCAGGCCGTCGGTACGGGCGGCTGTCGAGCAGGCCGCGCAGTCGACGGACGACCTGGCGGCGCAGGCGCTGGGCCTGCCGCCGACGGAGAAGAAGGCGGCGACCGCCAAGAAGCCCGCCGCGAAGACGACGACCGCGGCGGCGAAGAAGACGGCAGCTTCGGCGCCCCAGCAACGGGCTACCGCGCCCGTGGCGGCCGCCTCGCGCACGCCCCTCCCGATGCAGAAGCATGTCTCGCTCGAGGAGCGCGTCGCCGCGGGCAAGGCGCAGCGGGCGGCCGTACCGCTCGAGACGCTGGGCACGTGGGAGCCCGGGCCGGAACGCGCCGACCCGGTCGCGATCATCACCGCCCAGGAGACCGACAGGCTCAAGCCGCTCCTGCCGGTCCGTCACGCGCGCATGCTCCAGAACGCGTTCGGCTTCTACCGCGGTGCGCCGGCGGTCCTGGCCGCCGACCTCGCCGCCGGCCCCCGCACCGACCTCGAGGTGCAGCTGTGTGGGGACGCCCACCTGCTCAACTTCGGCGTGTACGGCTCGCCCGAGCGCTCACTCGTCTTCGACGTCAACGACTTCGACGAGACGCTGCCCGGCCCGTTCGAGTGGGACGTCAAGCGACTCGTCGCCAGCCTCGTCGTGGCCGCTCGCGGCAACGGCTTCAGCAAGAAGAAGGCGCGGGCCATCGCACTCGCGAGCGCCCGCTCGTACCGCGACTTCATGCGCCGGTTCGCCGACATGGACACGCTGACGACCTGGTACACGCAGATGAACGCCGACAAGATCATCGCCGGCATCCACGACCCGGTGCTCCGGGCGGACGCTGAGAAGACCGCCGCCCGGGCAACGAGCCGGGATACGGCGCAGGCGGCCGCCAAGCTGACCGTCGTGCAGGACGGAAGGCGCACCATCGTCCCGCAGCCGCCGCTCGTGGTCCCGTTCCGCGACCTGCCACCGGGCCTCGACATCCGCGATCTCAACCAGAGCGTGCGCATGAACTGGAACACGTACCGCCACTCGCTGCACAGCGACGTGATCAAGCTGCTCTCGCGCTACCAGCTCGAAGACCTCGCGCTGAAGGTCGTGGGCGTCGGCTCCGTCGGGACGCGCTGCTTCATCGGGGTGTTCACCGGGCGTGACGTCGACGACGTGCTCTTCCTCCAGGTCAAGGAGGCCAGCCGCTCGGTGCTCGAGCCGTACCTGAAGCGCAGCCGCTACAAGCATCAGGGCGAGCGCGTGGTGGCCGGCCAGCGCCTGACCCAGTCGGCCAGCGACATCTTCCTCGGCTGGAGCAACGGGCCGCAGGGTGGGGCGTTCTACTGGCGTCAGCTGCGCGACTGGAAGGGGTCCGTGAACGTCGACACGATGGACACGGCGCACCTGCTCGCCTACGGGGAACTGTGCGCCTGGACACTGGCCAAGGGACACGCGCGCTCGGGCGACCCCGCGGCCATCGCCGCGTACCTGGGCAAGAAGGACCGCTTCGACATCGCGATGGCCGACTTCGCCGAGGCCTACGCGACGCAGAACGAGGCCGACTACGCGGCGATGAAGCAGGCGGCCGAAGAAGGCCGCATCGAGGTCGCCGAGGTCTTCTAGAACATCCCGCCGGGAACGCCGGGCCCGGACATCTCCGGCCCGGCGGGCTCGTGCGGCGCCAGCACGCCGTGCTCGGCGTGGCCGGCATGCCCCGTGAGCGTCTCCTCCACGGAGAGCTTCTCTCCGGGGCGCAGCAGCACCGTGTGCACGTCGGGCTCCAGGTCCGCGGCCTGCGCCATGAAGAGGAACGGCGCGCGGCGGTGGAAGTCGGGCCCGAAGCGGAACAGCGCCGTGCCCGGCAGGTGGTAGGTGCCCCAGTGGATGGGCACGACGAGACGAGGGCGCAGGAGCCCCATGGCCTTGACGGCGTGCCTGGGGCTCATGTGCTTGAACTCGGGCATGAGCGGGCCGATGCCGGCGATCGGGAGCATCGCCAGGTCCAGCCGCTCGGGCCAGATGTCGGCGATGCCGGTGAAGAAGCCCGTGTCCCCGGCGAAGTACACGCTGCGAGACCCCGAGATGACGTAGCCGAGGCTCGGGGTGCGGGCCGCCAGCGGGTGGCGGGTCCCGCGGTGCTTCGCGTCCGTGCCCACCACCTCCAGCGACCCGACGCGCAGGCGCTGTCCGGGCTCCACCTCGTAGATCTCCTTGAAGCCGCGCCAGCGCAGCGAGAGGCCCGCCCCTACCGGCGCGAGGATCGGCGTGTCGCGTCGGAACAAGCGCAGCGAGCGCGGGTCGTAGTGGTCGAGGTGCAGGTGGGAGATGAGGATCACGTCGGGATCCGTGAGCGGCTCGGTGAGCGGCCGCGGCACGCGCCGGTACAGTGGGCCGACGAGCCGCCGAAGCACCGGGTCGGTGACGATGCGCACACCGTCCATCTCGATGACTGTGGACGCGTGTCCCAGAAACGTGACCCGGGTCCCCGGTTCGAGCGGTAGCGCCCTGGCGGGCATCGTCGTGATCTCGTGGTCCATGTCCCCATTCTAGGGTGGCCGGGCCGGACGCGCGTCAAACCCAGGCGGCCTCGATTCCTGACACAGAACGATGGATTCCGCTGTCACGCCGGCGGGTACTCACGGTCCACGCATCCGTGTCTTCAGCGATGCCGCGATCGGAGGCAATCATGGCCGTCATCCAGCAACAGATCGAGGTAGCCGCAGACCCTGCTCTCGTAGGCTCCACGTGGAGCCGCTTCATCCAATGGGCACACACCGGCCCCGGACGCCTGGTCTGTGACGACCTGGCGTGCGTGGACGCAGTACGGGCCGGACTCGTCGACTTTGCACCGACCCGGAACGGCCGGACCACCGTCATCTTCCGGATGGACGAGGTGCAGGACGGGCCGGCGGCGGCGGAGATCAAGCGCCAGCTCGGACACGACCTCGTGGTGTTCAAGGACTACGTCGAACGCAGCGGCCTGATCCAGAGAAAGCCGACCGACACACAGGAGACGGCACTCGAGATCGAGTCTGACCGCAAGGGGGACAAGCCGCGGCACACAAGGCTCAGCAGCGAGGAAGACACGACCTTCTGGAGGAGTCACTTCCCCACGTGAGAGTGGGCGCCCAGGGCGACGCGCAGCAGAGCGGGCGGCCCCGGCCGCCCGCCTTCTTGCGCGTTGCTTCGTTCAACGTACGGAGCTGGTTCGGCCGCGACGGGTGGCACAGCTGGCCGCTGCGCGCCGGCGTGTGCGCGACCGCGATCCGCGGCCTCGACGCGGACCTCGTCGGGCTCCAGGAGGTCCGCCTCCTGCAGGAGCGAGGTCTGGCGCGCCGGCTGCCCGGCTACGCCGGCGCCGGCGCCGGCCGCGACGACGGCTACGATCGCGGCGAACGCTGCACCGTCGTCTACCGCCCCGCACGGCTGCGCCTGGAATCGTGGTCGGTCAACTGGTTCTCGGACATGCCGCACACACCGGGTTCACGCTCGTGGGGCAACCCGATCCCCCGCATCGCCACCCTGTGCCGATTCGCCGACCTGTGGACCGGCGGCCGCTTCGGCGTCGCCAACGTCCACTGGGACGGCGCCTCGGCCGCCTCACGCGTACGCAGCGCCGAGGCGCTGCTCGGCTGGCTCGACCCGGCGCTGCCGTGGCTGGTCGTGGGCGACCTCAACGCCACGGCCGGCGACCCGGCCGTGGCGCGCCTGGTCGCCGCCGGCCTGCGCGACACGCTCGCCGGGCTCGGCGAGCGCGGACCGCAGGCCGCGACCCACCACCGGTGGGACGGGTCGACCGACGGCACGCGCATCGACTACGTCTTCGCCGACGACCGCTGGGACGTGGCCGGCGCACGCATCGATCACACCCGCCCGGGAGGGCGGCTGCCGTCCGACCACTGGCCCGTGGTCGCCGAGGTCGTCTTGAGGCTGCCGTCCGGCCGGACCTGAGAGCGCGGCGCCTCACGCTCTGCTCTACCTTGCTCATTTCGCTATCATTTGCGACACTATCGCTCAGACCGGGACGGCGACGCATCCGCACACGGCCGGAGCGCGGTCCCGGCGCCTCACGAAAGGACGGCGGCGCGTCATGACGAGAATCGTCTTCATCGGAGCCGGCAGCGTGGAGTTCACGCGGAACCTGCTGGGCGACATCCTCACCTTTCCGGAGCTGGCCGACGCCGAGATCGTGCTCCACGACATCGTCGAGGAGCGTCTGGCCACGGCGGAGGCGATGGCCCGATGGACGAACCAGGCGGCGGGGGCCGGCGCGCGCATCAGCACGACCACCGACCGGCGCCGCGCCCTGGAGGGCGCCGACTTCGCCGTCGACATGATCGAGGTCGGCGGGATCGGCGCCACCCGGCTCGACTTCGACATCCCGCGCAAGTACGGCCTGCGGCAGACCATCGCGGACACGTCGGGCGTCGGGGCCGTGTCGCGCGCCCTGCGCACGATCCCCGTGCTGCTCGGGATCGCCGGGGACATGGCCGAGCTGTGCCCCGACGCCTGGATGCTGAACTACACGAACCCCATGGCCATGAACTGCTGGGCCTGGTACGCCGGGTCGTCTCACCAGAAGATCGTCGGGCTCTGCCACTCCATCCAGAACACGAGCCACGACGTGTGCAGGTACGCCGGCGTCCCCTTCGAGGAAGTCACCTTCCTGGGAGCCGGGGTGAACCACATGAGCTGGGTGCTGCGACTGGAACGGGACGGCCAGAGCATCTATCCGCTCCTGGACGCGGCGATCGCGGCCGACCCCGAGGGCCTCGGCCGGCACGTCCGCGTCCAGATCTACAAGCTGTTCGGCTTCTTCCCGACCGAGTCGAGCGAGCACTTCGCCGAGTACGTGCCGTGGTTCATGCGCGACGACGCGGAGATCGACCGGCTGCGCATCCCCGTGGACGAGTACGTCCGGCGCAGCGAGGAGAACCTGGACATCTACGCCGAGGAGAAGCGCCAGCTCGCCGCCGGCGAGCCGTTCGAGCTGGAACGCAGCGGTGAGTACGCGTCGCTGATCATCCACTCGATGGTGACCGGTCAGCCGCGCACCGTCTACGGCAACGTGCGCAACACGGGGCTGATCACCAACCTGCCGCAGGACGCCTGCGTCGAGGTCCCGTGTCTCGTGGACAGGGCCGGCGTGCAGCCGACGGTCGTCGGGGACCTCCCTCCGCAGTGCGCCGCGCTCGACCGTACCTTCCTCAACGTCGTGGAACTCGCCGTCCGCGGCGCACTCGAGGAGCGGCGCGACCACATCCTGCAGGCCGTCCTGCTCGATCCCAACGCGGCGGCGACGCTCTCCGTGGCGCAGACCGAGGCGCTCGTCGACGAACTGCTCGCGGCGCACGCGGCCTCGCTGCCCGACGGGCTGCGGTGACCGGGCCGTGAGCGCCGCGTTCGACCTGCTCGTCGTCGGCGACGTCAACCCCGACGTCATCCTGCGGGCTGCGCCGCGCGAGCTGGCGTTCGGGCAGGCCGAGCAGCTCGCCGAAGGCGCGACTCTCGGCCTCGGCGGATCCGCCGCCATCAGCCGCCTGCGGCGCCGCTCGCCTCGGACTGCGGACGGCCATCGTCGGCGCGGTCGGCGGCGACGCGGCCGGCCGGCTGGCCGTGGACGAACTCAAGCGGCGCGGTGTGGACACCTCCTCGGTGAGCGTCGTGGACGAGGCGGAGACGGGTCTCACCGTGCACGTCCTGAGCGACGGGGACAGGGCGATGATCACCTCGAGAGGCGCCCTGGACGAGCTCGAGGCGTCGGCGGTCCCCGCAGGGCTCGTCGCCGCGTCGCGACACGTGCACGCGGCGTCGTTCTATCTGCAGCCGCGCCTCGCGCAGGGGCTGCGCGGCCTCTTCGAGTCGGCGCACGCCGCCGGCGCCACGACATCCCTCGACCTCAACTGGGACCCGGCCGAGCGCTGGCAGGGTGGGCTGGCCGAGGTGCTGCCGATGATCGACATCCTCTTCGTCAACGCCGCCGAGGCGGCCGGCGTCTCAGGCGCCGGCGACCCCACCGTGGCGGCCACGGTCCTCGCCGCCCGCGTGCCGTTGCCGGTCGTGAAGCTCGGCTCGAACGGCGCTCTGGCGCACGACGGCTGTCGTCTCGTGCGCGTGGACGCGCTTGCTGTCGACGTCGCCGACACGTGTCGGCGCCGGGCGACAGCCTCGACGCCGGCTTCCTTTGCGGCCGCCTGTCCGGCTGGGACGTCGGCCGCAGCCTGGCGCTGGGCGTGGTCTGCGGCTCCCTGTCGACCCGGTCGGCAGGCGGCGTCGCCGCGCAGCCAACGCGCAGGGAGGCCGAGGCCGCCATGGCCGGCCTCCTCCCCGCTCAGGGATTCCCGGAGGAGTGCGGCAGGTGAGCGCTGCGACCTCCGGGCTCGAAGAACTCACCGGCATCCTGGCCGCCAACCGGCGCGGCGAGCACCGGGGCGTCACCTCGGTGTGCTCGGCTCACCCGGTGGTCCTCGAAGCGGCGGCCCGGCGCGCCGCGCGCCACGGCTCGCTCCTCTGCATCGAGTCGACGGCCGCACAGGTCAACCAGGAGGGCGGCTACACCGGCCTGACGCCGGCCGGCTTCGCAGACGGCGTCCGCGCCGCCGCGGCGGCGGCCGGCGTCCCAGGCGACCGGCTCGTCCTCGGCGGCGACCACCTCGGACCCTTCCCGTGGCGCGACCTGCCGGCCGCGGAAGCCATGGCGCGGGCGACACGCCTTGTCAGGGACTGCGTGCTCGCCGGCTACGAGAAGCTGCACCTCGACACAAGCATGAGCTGCGCCGATGACCCGGGCGGCGCCGACGCGCTCCTGGCGGAGGAGACCGCGACGGCCCGGACCGTCGAGCTCTGCCACACGGCCGAGGCGGCCGCACGGTCGCGCGACGGATCTGCCGGCCCCGTCTACGTGATCGGGACGGAGGTGCCGGCGCCCGGCGGCGAGCGCGCCGGCGACGCCGGACCGCGGGTGACCCGCGGCGACGCCGTCGCGCGCATGCTGCAGGCGACCGGCGGGGCCTTCGCAGCCGCGGGCCTGGACGCCGCGTGGGAGCACGTCGTCGCCGTCGTGGCGCAGCCGGGAGTCGAGTTCGGCGACCACGCAGTCTGCGCCTACGACCCGGCCGCTGCGGCCGGCCTCGCCGCCGCGCTGCGGGGCGCCTGGCCGCTGGTCTTCGAGGCGCACTCGACCGACTACCAGTCGCCGGGCGCGCTCGCCGGCCTCGTCCGCGACGGGTTCGCCATCCTCAAGGTCGGGCCCTGGCTCACGTTCGCGCTTCGGGAGGCGCTCTTCGCGCTCGAGGCGATCGAGCGCGAGGTGCTCGGCGGGAGACCAGGCACGCGCCTCTCCGGCCTGCGCGAGACGCTCGAGAACACCATGCTCGCCGACCCCCGGCACTGGGCCGCCTACTACGACCGTGACGCCGAGGACCTGAGGACTCGGCTGGTCTACAGCTACAGCGACCGCTGCCGCTACTACTGGGCGCAGCCGCCGGTGGAGAAGGCCGTGGCGACGCTGCTGCGCAACCTGGTCGGCACCGCGATCCCCCTCGAGCTGCTCAGCCAGCACCTGCCGCGCGAGTACGCCGCGGTGAGGGCCGGGCTGCTCGCTCCGGAGCCCGCGGCCCTTGTGCGCGCGCACATCACCGGCGTCCTCGACCTGTACGGCGACGCCTGCGGCGACGTGTAGGGGGAACCGGACCGCGAGTACCGCCGCGCGAGTGGACGCGCTCTTCGCACGCGCCGGACGTCAGACGGCGGCAGAGGGCGAGACGTCTGCGAGCGCTTCGCCGCCCGCCGCCTCGAAGAAGTGCACGCGGTCGAGCCGCAGCGCCAGCGGCACCTTCTCGCCGGGCCGGACCGCGGTGAACCCGCTCAACCGGGCGCACACGCGAGCGTGCGCTCCCGGGAGTGGCGCCGGAAGCGTCGCGTCCGTCTCCACGGCCGCGACCTCCCCGGCGACGTCGCCGTACACCAGTGTCTCGTTGCCCAGCTCCTCGACCACGTCGACGACCATCTCGACGAGCGGCAGGCCGGCGCCCTCCCGCGCCGGCAGCAGCGCCTCCGGCCGGAACCCCATGATGACGGGGCCGCTGGGCGCGCCGGCGAGCCGGAGGCGCAGGTCGCCGGCGGTCGCGACACCATCCTTCACCTCGCCGCGCAGCAGGTTCATCGACGGCGTTCCCATGAACGCGGCCACGAAGATGTTGCGCGGGCTGCGGAAGACCTCCTCCGGCGTGCCGAGCTGCAGGAGCGCGCCGCCGTTCAGGACGGCGATGCGGTCGCCCAGGGTCATCGCCTCGGCCTGGTCGTGGGTGACGTACATCGCGGTGACGCCGACGCGGCGCTGCAGCTCCAGGATCTCGCCGCGCATCTGGCCGCGCAGCTTCGCGTCGAGGTTGCTGAGCGGCTCGTCCAGAAGAAAGAGCTGTGGCTCGCGGACGAGCGCCCGACCCATCGCCACGCGCTGGCTCTGGCCGCCGCTGAGCTGCGCCGGGCGGCGGCCGAGCAGCTTCTCGATGCCCAGGATGTGCGCCATCTCGCGCACGCGGCGGTCGACCTCGGCCCTCGGCACGCGGTGCTCCTTGAGGCCGAAGGCCAGGTTCCCATACACCGTGAGGTGCGGGTACAGCGCATAGTTCTGGAAGACCATGGCGACGTCGCGCTTGCGCGACGGCAGCTGCTGGACCTCCCGATCCCCGATGACGACGCGCCCGGACGTCGGCTGCTCGAGCCCGGCGACGCAGCGCAGCGCCGTCGTCTTGCCGCACCCCGAAGGGCCGACGAGGATGAGCAGCTCGCCGTCGGCGATGGAAAGGTCCAGCCCCTCCAGCGCGACCGTTGGCGGTTTGCCGGGGAATTCCTTGCGGACTTTGTCGAGGATCACCTGGGCCACGGCGGCAACCTACCCTTTCACGCCGGACGAGGCGAAGGACTGGACGAACCAGCGCTGCGCGACGAGGAAGATCAGCAGCATCGGGATCTGCGTCATCACGGTGCCGGCCATGAGCACGGGCCAGTTGGTCGCGTGTGCGCCGACGAACGTCGAGAGGCCGAGCTGCAGCGTCATGCTCTTCTCCGACTGGATGGCGATCAGCGGCCAGAGAAAGTCGTTCCAGCTCCACAGCATCGTCATGATGCCGACGGTGGCGAGCGGCGCGGCCATCGACGGCAGCAGCACCTTGACCACGGTCCCCAGCCGCGTGGCGCCGTCGATGCGCGCCGCCTCCTCGATCTCCACCGGCAGCGTCTTGAAGAACTGCCGCAGCAGGAAGATGCCGAACGGCGTCACCAGGTTGGGCGCGATCAGCGCCCCCAGCGTGTCGACGAGCCCCAGGTCCCGGCAGATGAGGAGCACCGGGATCATGACCACCTGGAAGGGGACCATCAGGGTCGCGAGGATGACGAGGAAGAATGCCGTGCGTCCGAAGAAGCGCAGCCGCGCGAGCGCGTACCCCGCGAGGCCGCAGAAGACGAGATTGCCGATCACGACGACGGTGGTCACGATCGTGGTATTGACGACCCACAGCCCGAACGGCGCCAGCGTCCACGCGTCGCCGTAGTTCCTGATGGCGTTCTCGACCCACTGCACGGGGAACCCGGCGGGCAGCGAGGGCGGGAAGGTGCGTGATTCTGCCAGCGTGGAGAAGCTGGTGATCACGAGCCAGAAGAACGGGAAGATCATCACCAGCGCCACGGGGATGAGCAGCAGGTGCCAGGCGCTTGGGCGACGCGAGCCCTTCGGGCCTTGGGCCGCCCGCGCGGCACCCGGCGCCGTCACCGGGTCCGCGGCTCTGTCGACCGCCACGAAGCTCATCGTGGTCTCCTCGACCTCGGGGGCGCCGCGGTCATGACCGGTAGTGGACGAAGCGGCGGCCGAGGATCAGCTGAACCACCGTCAGCGCCAGGATGCCGAGGAACAGGATGTACGCGATCGCCGTCGCGTAGCCGGCCTGGAAGAGCTGGAACGCCTGCTGGTAGAGGTAGTACACGACAACGGTCGTCGAGCCCAGAGGCCCGCCGCGCGTGGTCACGTAGATCTCGTCGAACAGCTGCAGGGCGTTGATGCTCAGCCAGATGACGAGGAACAGCGTGGCCGGGCCCAGCAGCGGCAACTGCACGCGGCGGAAGGCGCGCCAGCGCGTCGCGCCGTCGATGGCCGCCGCCTCGAGAAGCTCCTGGGGCACCCCCTGCAACGCGGCCAGGTAAATGATCACGGCGAAGCCCAGCCAGCCCCACACCGTCATCGCGACGATGCAGTACAGCGCCTGCGACGGGTCCTGGAAGAACTGCTGTGCCGGGATCCCCAGCTTGACCAGGAGCGCGTTGACGATGCCGAAGTACGGGTCGAGCAGCCAGTTGAAGATGATCGCCGTGGCCACGGTCGACGCGACCACCGGCGCGAACACCGCGGTGCGGTAGAAGCGCATGGCACGGATGGTCCGGTTCAAGGCCACGGCGATCCCCAGCGCCGCGACCGTGACCACCGGCACGAAGATCAGGGTGTAGACGATCGTGCGCCTCACCGAGGCCGCGAACATCGGGTCTTTGAACAGGGCCTCGTAGTTGGCGAAGCCGACCCAGGTACCCGGGGTCACGAAGTCGTAGCTCTGGAAGGACAGCACGACCGACCAGATGATGGGGACCACGCCGAACAGGCCGATGACGAGCACCGCCGGCGAGACGAAGAGCCACCCGGTGAGGTGCTCGGAGTTGAGCAGCCGGTCGGCGCGGGCGGCGCGGCGCGGCGGCGCGGAGGGCGCGTCGCCCACGCTCCCCGGCGTCATCGCGCTGCTCCCCCACCCTCAACCATGCGTCAAGGCGCCGGCGCGGCCAAAATCGCGTCCACCTGCTGGCTCGCCTGGTCGAGTGCCTGCTGCGGTTGCAGCTTGCCCAGCAGCACGCCTTGGACCGCCTGGCCCACGGCCATGGAGATCTTCGGGTACTGCGGGATGTTCGGGCGCGCCTTGGTCACGTTGGCGAGATTGTCGACGAAGACCTTGGCGTAGGGATACTTGGCGAGGTAGTCCTTGTACGCCGGCAGCTTCGTTTCCGACACGCGGATGGGGAGGTCGCCGGTGTCGATGGCGAACTGCAGGTGCACCTCCGGCGACGTGAGCCACTGCAGGAAGGTCCAGGCGCCCTGGACCCGGTCGGCGCCGTTGTCGATCATCACGTAGTCGTCCGGGCCGGCGATGGTGGCATGGCCGGCGCTGCCCGCGGCGAGGATCTGCACGTCGTACTGCACGCCGGCGTTGATCGAGCTCATGTCCCACGGCCCCGTCCACAGCATGGCGATCTTGCCGGAGTTGAACAGGTTGAGGTAGTTGCCGTTGCCGTTGTCCAGGTACACGGACTTGTCGACGACCGCCATGTCGTGCAGCAGGGTCATCGAGGCGAGGCCCGCCGGCGAGTCGAACGCGGCCTTCGTGTTGTCGGCGTTCAGCAGATCGCCGCCTGCCTGCCAGAGCGCGGCGAGATACCGCCAGACGGTATCCTCGCTGCCGTCGTTCACGTAGGCCCAGCCGTACTGCTTGGTCGCCGGATCGGTGAGTTTAGCCGCGGCGGCGCGGAAGTCGTCCCAGGTCCAGGCCGGCGTCGGGTAGGCGACGCCGGCCTGGTCGAAGAGCTTCTTGTTGTAGACGAGCGCCAGGTTGTCGACCAGGGCCGGAAGAGCCTTGACCTGACCGTTCACCGTGCACGCCAGTCTCTCGGCCTCGAAGAAGTCGTTCCAGTCAAACCCGGGCGTCTTGGCGATGAGGTCGCCCACGGTCACAATCTTGGGCGAACGGGCAAGGTTGGCCAGCGAGGACCCGTATTGGTACATCATGTCCGGCGCCTTGCCGGCAGCCATCGCCGTGAGCAACTTCTGGAGGCCGTAGTCGTTGTTGCCCGAGAACACCACATTGACCTTCCACGCCGGATCGGTCGCGTTGTACTTGACCTGGGTG
The DNA here is from genome assembly GCA_963739595.1 of uncultured Thermoleophilia bacterium. Lineage (GTDB taxonomy): Bacteria > Actinomycetota > Thermoleophilia > UBA2241 > UBA2241 > CAIXSE01. The sequence goes on along the minus strand of CAVUBA010000025.1, from coordinate 51,378 downwards.
GCGTCCATCGCCGTGCGCTCCACGTCGGTGTAGCCGTGCCAGAGCGTCACCGTGCCGCTGCCGCCGGGCGACGCGCTGGTGCCGGATGATGACCCGGCTCCTCCGCTCCCGCAGGCGGCCGCCAGAGCGCAGATCGCGAGCAGCATGAGGACCAGCAGGACGAGCGAGCTTGTGCGGACGCGCTTCATGGCGTCTCCCCCCTGTCGGACAGGATCACTGAGCGGGTCAGCGCTCGCGGCCGGTCGGGGTCGAGGCCCCGGACCCCCGCCGTCTCGACCGCGAACCGCTGCGCCAGGACGAGCGCGGCCATGGGGTCGAGATCACCGGTGTCGACGAGCGTCGCGCCTGTGGCGCCGATCTGGTCTGCGAGGCCGGGCGGCAGCGCCGAGAACGGCCACACGGCCCGGCCGGGTGCGGCGATACTGATCGGCCCGTGCCGGTACTCCATCGCGAGGTACGACTCGGCCCAGAACTGGGCCGCCTCACGAAGCTTGAGGGCGGCCTCGTCGGCCAGGCCGAACGTCCAGCCCTCGCCGAGGAACGAGACCTGCTCGACCGCGCCCGGGGTGAGCGGGAGCGGCGCCTCTAGCGCCCGCTCCGCGTCGCCCGCGATGCCGACGACGTCGGCGCCCAGCGACGCGCGCAGCAGCGCCAGCGTGGTCGTCGCGAACCGCGTCTGCACCACGGACTCCTCGTCGGCGAAGTCGAGGACGAGCGCGCGCCGGGCGGCCGCCGGCGCCGGCGTGCCGGCGACGGCGGTGATCACCAGCGAGTGGCTCTCTGCCGGAAGCCGCTCGAGCAGCCGCACGACCTCGGTCGTGGTGCCCGATCGGCAGATGGCGAGCACGAAGGGGTAGTCCCTGGCGGCGGGATACTCCGACGCGGGGAACGCGTCGGTGCGCCCGCCCCCGGCGGCCTCGCGCAGCGCCGCATAGGCCCGGGCCATGTAGAGCGATGTGCCACAGCCCACCACGGCGACCTCGAGGCCGTCGTGGGGAAGCGCCGCCAGCGTGACCTTCTCGGCGGCGAGCTGAGCGGCGGCGCGCCAGCAGTCGGGCTGGGAGGCTATCTCGGAGGTCGTTCTGCTCATTTGTGCAGAGACTATGCTTCAAACAAGCAGAAAGCAACATCATCGTGACGCGTTCGTGCTAGGATGAGCGCCATGAGACAGGAAGACCGGCTGGGCAGGATCCTCGAGCGACTGGCCGCCGACGGCTCCGTCGGCGTCGCGCAGCTTGCCGCGGACCTGGGCGTGTCCACCGCATCGGTGCGGCGCGACCTCCAGTTCCTCGAGGAGCAGAGGCTCCTCACACGCACGCACGGCGGCGCCGTCGCGAACAGCACCGTCTACGAACTCCCGCTCAGATACCGAAGCGGTCGACACGGCGGCGAGAAGCGGCGCATCGCCGCCGAGGCGGCGCGGAGAGTCGACGAGTCGGTGACCACGCTCGGCCTGACCGGGGGCACCACGACGACGGAGCTCGGTCGCGAGGTCGCCGACCGGCGCGGGCTGACCATCGTCACCAACGCGCTCAACATCGCCTCCGAGCTCGCAGTCCGGCCGGACCTCAGGCTCATCGTCACGGGCGGAGTCGCCCGCAGCGAGTCGTACGAGCTCGTCGGACAGTTCGCCGAGGCGACCCTGGACGGGATCAACCTCGACCTCGCCGTGGTCGGGGTGGACGGCATCACCGCCCACGGCGGCCTGACGACGTACCAGGACATCGAGGCGCACACGAACAACGTCATGATCCAGCGCGCTGCGCGCGTGATCGTCGTCGCCGACGGGTCCAAGGTCGGCCGGCTGGCCCTCGCCCGGATCTGCGAAGCGTCGGCGGTGGACGAGCTCATCACCGACGACTCGGCCCCGGCCGACGAGCTCGCGCGACTCCGGGCATCCGGAGTCATCGTCACGACCGTGTGACCCCGGCGTCGCGCTGGGCGGGAAGGCCGGTAGAATCCATCCATGGACGCTGTGATCCGCCCGCTCCTCGCCGCAGACAGACCGGCTGCCGGCCGCCTGCTGGACGACGCCGTCGGCACGGGGTTCTGGAACTTCGGCGAGGGTCCGGGTGACCTCTCCTTCGTGGCGATCAAAGAGGCGGTCGTGGCCGGCGTCGTCCTCGCCCGCATCACCCCGGCCGACGAGCCCGACGCGCAGACCGTGCTCGGACCGCTGGCGGCGCGCCTCGCCGTGCCCGGCGACCCGGTCCTGCACGTCCACGAGCTCGCCGTCGCACCAACGGAGCGGCGCGGCGGGCTCGCCTCGCGGCTGCTCGCGCGCGCCGAGACAGAGGCTCTGGCGCTCGGCGCGCGAGCGTCGTTCGCCTTCGGGTGGCTGCCGGCCGGACGCCCGGAGCCGGAGGCCGTCCCGTTCTACGAGGCGGCCGGCTACGCGCCGGGCCGGACCTCGCCGATTTCTTCGCGGAGGGCAGCGTCGCCTCAGGCGCGCACTGCCCCTATTGCGGGGAGCCGCCGTGCCGCTGCGCGGTGCGGCCGTTCGTCAAGATCCTGGCGCCGGGCGCCGGCTGACACTCCCGCCGGCCAACGCCCCGGGAGCGTCCGGCTTTGCGCCTTCGGCCGTCAGCGCTCCCAGCTGTCCGGCGACCACGTGCGCCGCTTGCCGGCCCACTCGGGGTCGTCGCGCCACACGAAGGTGTCGTTCTGCAGGTCGCGCAGCGCGATCTGCAGTTCCTCCCTGGAGTTCATGACGAACGGTCCGTACCGGGCGATCGGCTCTCCGATCGGCTTGCCGCTCACGAGCAGGAAGCGGACCGGCGACCCGTCGGCCTCCACCCGGACCACGTCGCCGTCGCCGAAGACGGCCATCTGCGGCGCCGTGAGCAGCACGCCGTCGAGGTCGCCGCGATACCCGAGGTCGGCGGCCACCCCGAAGATGCCCTCGCCCTCGAAGGCGTACGCCAGGGCCGAGTGCCCTCGCGGTACCGGCTGGGCGAAGTGGGCGCCGGCCGGCAGCGAGACGTCGAGGTACTCCGGCTCGGCGTAGATCTCCGATACCGCGCCGGCGACTCCGTCCACCTCGCCGGCGACGATGCGGATCACGGTCCCGTCGTCGCGCCGTACCTCCGGGATCTGTGCGGCGCTCAGGTCCTGGTAGCGCGGGTGCGACATCTTGAGCGCCGCGGGCAGGTTCACCCACAGCTGGAAACCGCCCATGCGGCGGTCCTCGCCTGCCTGCGGCATCTCCTCGTGCATGATGCCGCCGCCGGCGGTCATCCACTGGACGTCGCCGGCGCCGATCCGGCCGGCGTTACCGATGCTGTCGCGGTGGTCGACCTCTCCGGCCAGCATGTAGGTGACCGTCTCGATGCCGCGATGCGGGTGCCACGGGAACCCGGCGAGGTAGTCGTCCGGATCGTCCGAGCCGAAGTGGTCGAACAGCAGGAACGGGTCGACGTAGTCCAGCGTCGGGGTGGCGATGCTGCGCTTCAGGCGCACGCCGGCGCCTTCGATCACGGGCTGCGGGGTGATGACGCGGTCCACAGTGCGGGGCTGGTCGCGACTGTCCATGCTGCGCTCCTCGAAGGGGGATGGTGGTGGCGACAACCTTCCCGGCCGCGCCGCGCGAAAACCATGGACGGGACCGCTACGATGGTCGGGCGTCCGCCGACCCGAGGTGAAACCCGGTGCTTCCACACCCCATCAAGCGCGTCGCTGCCGATCTGAGGACCCTGCCGCGGCAGTTCTGGGTGCTCGCCGGCGGCATCCTCGTGTTCCTCATCGGCGTCGAGATGACGTACCCCTACGAGACGCTGTACCTGAACGGCAGACTCGGCGTCTCGATGACTGACGCTCGGCGTGATCCTGGGCGTCACGCTGCTGGCGACGCTGCCGCTGCAGGTGGCCGGCGGCGCTCTCTGCGACAAGGTCGGGCGCCGCCCCGTGCTCATCGTCGCCATCCTCGGCAGCATGACCCTGTACTTCGGCCTCGGCCTGACAAACGACCTCGCCGTCATCGTCGCGCTCATCGCCTTCGAGGCCGCGTTCGGCTGGGCCCAGTTCATCACCGCCAGCAACGCGATGATCGCCGACATCACGACGATGGGACAGCGTACGGAAGCGTTCAGCGTCTCGCGCGTCGCGCTGAACGCCGGCATCACCATCGGACCGCTGGTCGCGCTGCCGCTGCTGGCGGTCGACCCTTCCTACCGCCTGAACTTCTTCGCCTCAGGCATCGTCTGCGGCGTCTTCCTGCTGATCGTGCTCGCACGCCTCAAGGAGACCCGGCCGGCGACGGTCCGGGCCGTGTCGCTCACGGCGACCTTCCGTGGCTTCGGCGCCGTCGTGCGCGACCGCTCGATGCTCGCCTTCTGCCTCATCGCCCTGCTGCCGCTGTACGCGTTCGGACAGATCTGGGCGACGATGCCGGTGATGCTCTCCGACCTCCACGACGTGACGCCGGAGAAGTGGAGCATCGCGATGGTCGTCTACGGGCTCTGCATGGTCGTCCTGCAGTACCCGGTGATCCGCCTGCTCGGCGACGGCGACCACATGCTCCTCATGTCGCTCTCGTGCGTGGCCCTCGGGGCCGGCATCGGGATCGCCGCGTTCGTCCCGTGGCCGGCGACGCTGGCCTGCATCGTCTGCATCGCCCTCGGCATCGTCCTGCTGTTGCCCATCGCGGCGACGGTCGTCTCCCGGCTCGCGCCGGTGGACCTGCGCGGACGGTACATGGGCGTGTGGACCGTGGTGTACATGGGCGGCTACGCACTGGGACCGCTGTTCGGCGGGTGGGCGCTCGACGCGCTCGGCGGCCGGACGGCGTTCGCCGTCATCTCCGCCGCGTGCCTTGCGGGGGCGGCGTTGTTCCCCTGTTGCGCGCGGCGGCGTGAGCCGCCGGATGGATGCGGCCGCGGAGCTGGAGGCGGCGCGCAGCGGTGAGCTGCGGGGCGAGCGCCCCGAGCAGGTGGTCTAGTCGGCGCGGCGCGCGGACCAGAGCAGCGCGGGCCGAGTCCGCGCCTCGTCGAGCAGGCGGCGCGGGTCCGGATGGCCGGAGAGGCCGATCCGGGCCGCCGCGCCGTCGATGAGGCGGCAGAGCTCGGCCTCCACGTCGGCCGGCAGGCCGACGGGCTCCTGCGCCAGGGCCTGCCGCACACGCTCGCGGGCCAGCTCGAGCCCGTCCGGGCTGCCCGCGGCGATCCACTCCTCGGCCCCGCCGCGCCAGCTGACGTCCTCGGAGGCGGCGTTGCCGCGCAGCCAGCGGCGCGTGTGACGCGTGCCGAGGAAGCCGCTCCTGCCGGTGATGCCCTCGATCATCGCGTCCACGTCCAGGGCGTCGGCGTCCCAGGCCGGCGGCTCCAGAGCATCGAGGGCGACGCGGTAGATGACGTCGCCGACGACGAGCAGTTCGAGGCACGTCGAGGCGTCGCCCCAGACGCCGATGCCGGACATCATGCACGGGCGCGCGAGCGCGCCGGCGAGCGCCGGCAGCGCCTGCTGGTACCCGGCCTGCACGTCGACCAGCGGGGCCGATGTGTCCGGTCCGTAGCAGTCGCAGGCGAGGCCGTGACGCCGCGCGAGCAGGGTGGCGCCCACCGAGGCGAGCGACCACTGGCCGGCGCCGCAGAGGAGCCGGCCGTCGCGCGGGTCGGCCACCGAGAGCCGCGCGCCGTACCCGCAGGCGGTCCCGGGCGCGGCGGCCTGCGCCAGCGCCACGCCGGCGAGGATCTCGGCGTCCTGCTGCGCGAGCGCGCCGGCGAGTGACGCCGGCGCGGTGGTGCCGGCGACCGGGTTGGTGAGGACCTGCACGGCCATCCCCAGCCTGGCGGCCGCGATGATGCCGTCGCAGACGCCGGCGCCGAGGTGGAGCGGGCTCACCGGCGAGAACCCCATGTCGAGGACGACGCCGCCGGCCGGCACGCCGCCGGGCCGGGCCGACACGACGGCCGTGGCCATCTCGAACAGCACCGGCGTCTGCCAGGCGTGATCCTGGCCCGGGCCGCCGATCGGCTTGTCCGTCTCGGCGGCGATGGCGAGGTACGAGTACAGCGGGTGCAGCTCGGCCGGCACGTCACCGGGGGTGACGAGACTGTTGATCGAGTCGGGGTAGCGTTGCTGATGCATGACCCGGGCGGCGAGCACCTGGTCGCGGAACGTCGCCGGGCGGCACGTGCCCGTGCGCGGGTCGCCGACCGACGGCGCCTCGCCCATGTTGTGCACGTGGATGCGTCCCGGCGCGGGACCGATCGCGAGGTCGCGCCCGGGGTCGCGCGCGCAGCATCGCGTACTCGCCGCGGCAACTCTCGAGCGCGGCGGCCACGACGGCCGCCGGCAGCTGCACCCGGCCCTCCGGGCCGAGTGACCCTCGGCGGCCTCCAGCAGCGCCGCCGCCTCCGCCGAGTCGGCGCGCACGCCCACGCGGGCGAGCAGCTCGAGCGAGGCCGCGCGGATGGCCTCGATCGCCTCCGGCGGCCACAGATCGGCGGCGAGCGACGCCGTCGCGGCGTCCCGGTGGCGCGGGGTGTCGGCGGAAGGGGTCATGAGCGGCCCGAGTCTATCAAAGGCCCGGATCGGAGCTGGGCCTCAGGCGCCGAGCCCGTGGCCACCAAGGACGGCCGCGCCTCCCGCTCGCGCGGGCGACGCGGCCGCCTCGCAGACCGCATCCTCAACTCACGGCGGTCCCGTCGTCAGCCCGTCCGGGGCGGCGACCCGACGAGAACGTCGTCCGGATCGTCGTAGGGCACCATCGCCTCCACCGTCTCCATCTTGCGCGCGAAGAAGGTCTTGGAGCGCTTCAGGAAGCCCCGCGCCAGGAACATCGCCACGACTCCGCCGACGATGAAGCCGACGCCGAGGACGAACGGCGGACCGACGCCGAACCACGAAGTAGCCGGACGCCGAGTTGGCCGGGTACCACAGCGAGTCGAGCGAGGCGACGAAGACCCACAGCAGGATGAGGCCACCGAGCAGTGGGAACACGAGCAGGAACAGGAACTTCTTGAGGCTGTCGAACACCTGGTGGCGGTAGAACAGCGGCACGGCGAACCCGTTGATGCCGTAGTAGAAGGCGATCGTCAGGCCCAGGGCCGCGATCGAGTCGGCGAGCACGTTCTGGCTGAGCAGCGTGAGGCCGACGTACCAGACCAGCGAGACGATGCCGTAGATGACGGTCCCCCACACCGGCGTCTGAAAGCGGGGGTGGACCTTCGCGAAGATCTTCGGGATGGCGCCGTGGGACGCCATGGACAGCGTCGTGCGGGCGCCCGGCAGGATGGTCGTCATGGTGGAAGCAGTCGCCGACGTGAGCACCACGAGGATCAGCAGCTTGTCGGCAGCCGAGCCGAGGACGGCGGAACCGAGCGAGCTCAGGATGTCGCCGGAGTTCTTGGTACAGATAGTCGGGGCCATGGAACGCCTGCGCGGCCGTGGTCGTGATGAGATAGATGAACACGAGTCCGAGGGTGCTGAGGATCGCCGCCACGCCGGGGGTGCGAGACTTGTCCTCCGTCTCCTCGTTGACCGACACCGCCGTGTCCCAGCCCCAGTAGATGAACAGGGCCAGCAGGATACCGCCGGAGAGCGCTCCGAGGTTCATGTTGGGCACGAACCACGACAGCGACGGATGGATCGACCCGACGGGTGCGAGGCGTAGACCTTGATCAGGGCGACGACCGAGAAGATGAGCAGCATGATGTACTCGAAGCCGAGCAGGAACCACTGCAGACGGGCCGAGATCTCGATGCCGATGGCGGTGACGACGCACATGACGATCAGGAAGACGACGCCGACTGCGGTGACCCAGAACAGCGAGTTGGCCAGACTGGTCAGCCCGAAAAGGTAGAAGAAGTACGTGCCGGTGATCTGGGCGAGGCTCGCCATCACGATGACATCGGCCGCCACCATGACCCAGCCCGTCACCCAGCCGGTCCTCGGCCCCATCGCTCTGGTCACCCAGCTGAACGTGGTGCCGCAGTCCGGGTCGGCCTTGTTGAGGTAGTAGTAGGAACTGGCGATCAGGATCATCGGAATGAACGAGACGATCATGATCGCCGGCGACTTGAGACCCATGCCGGCGACCGCGGTGACGAGGCCGAGCGTCACCGCCAGACTGTAGGCCGGCGCCGTCGACGCGATACCGATGACGATGCTCGAGAGCATCCCGACGGCGTTCTGCTTCAACCCCTTGTCGACTTCTATGGACGCGCCGGCGGCCGTCGCTACTCGCGGCAACTCCGGGTCACGTCCGGGCAATGGAACAGAAGGCACGGTCGTCGACATCATTCCCTCCCTCGCAGCGGTCGGTCCGGTGCCCTTGTACAGATTGGCCTGACCCGAAAAACCAGTCGTCCCATAGTGGATACTGCAGCTTGACCCGTTGCGCCGACGGTGAAACCCACGTGGCGTCGACGCACCGCCGTGAGCGACTACGAACGCACTGGGACGATCAGCACCGGTGTCATCGAGCTGTGCACCAGCCTGTACGCGGTCGAGCCCAGCAGCATGCCGGTGAGCGGGGACGCGCCGTGGGTGCCCACGACGATCACCGCGGCCTCATGCTGGTCGGCGACGCTCCTCAGGCCCTGCCAGGCGTCGTCGTCGACGAGCACCGACTCGACGTGGACGTCGCTTTCCCCGACGCGCGCAAGCGCCTCCCCGAGGAGCTTCTCACCGATCTCCTGCAGCGTGCGGCGGGGCGTGAGAGGCGCCCCTGCGTACTGCTTGCGACCGCCGAACGCATAGGTGACGAACACTTCACCGGAGAGTCGCCCCGCCAGACCGACGGCTTCGTCGAGCGCCGCCTTGCCGCCCTCTGAGCCGTCGTATCCAACCACGATCCTGTACGCCATGTCCCCACCCTTCGTCGCATCGGACGATCCCTGCCAGCTGATTCATACCACGACCCAGGGGTCCACAGCCTGACTGCCGTTCGCGGGACGGGCCCGCAGCAGTCGCCGTCAGTCTGCCCAAGACGCAAGGGACCTACGCCCCACGCGGCGCGGGAGCAACGGCGGTCGCCCGTGCAGAGCGCGCGGTGGCTCTCCCTCAGAACGGCCCGAGGCCAGCGTGCGGGTCGCCTGCGCGCGCGAGCGATCGCCCTCCACGCCACGCCGAAGCTCACGGCATGCGGATGCGAGTCACGCACGATGATAGGGCGCGAGTCCGCCCGCGTCGCCCGTCCAGGCGGCACAGGCCGGGTTGCACGGGCGGATTCCGTTTGTAGAATACATATAATCTGCAAATGGAATCACGCCGCCGGCGCTTCGGGCGGCGGCTCCCCGGAGGTCCCCGTTGTCCCCAGCCCAACGTGAGCGCCTTGCTGCGCAGTGCCATCCGGCGGCGCACGAAGTCTTTGCCGCCGATCAATCGCAGCGTCGGCTCCGAGCTGCTCTCGCTCGACCTCCCCATGGGCCAGTTCAAGGCCATGGCGATGATCACCATGTACGGGTCGCAGCCCGTCGGAGAGATCGGCCGGCGTCTGGGGATCAGCGAGCCGGCCGCGAGCCTGCTCGTGGACAAGCTCGAGGAGCGTGGCCTCGCGGCGCGCACGCGCGACGACCAGGACCGCCGGCGCACGCTGGTCACGGCCACGCCGGCCGGCGACGAGCTCGCCTCGCGCCTGCGGCAGGGCCGCGAGGAGCAGGTCCGAGCGCTGGCTGGACGCACTCACCGACGCCGAACTGGAGGGACTTCTGCTCGGCTTCGGCGGCCTGCTGCGGATCGTGCAGGACGAAGCCGCGGTCGCCGGTGAGGCCGCTGCCTCCGCGGCGCCGGCCGGGGCGGTGACCCATGGCTGAGACGCGCACGCTCGCCCCCGCCGCCGACTCCGCCGCGGCCGCGGCGGCGGCCCCGCAGCCCTGGGGCCTCACGCTCAGCCGCAGGCGCATCGCCGCGGTCATCGTCTCCGTCATGATGGCGATGCTCCTGTCCGCGGTCGACCAGACCGTGGTCGGCACGGCGATGCCGCGCATCATCGCCGACCTCAACGGCCTGCAGCACTACGCCTGGGTCGCGACCGCCTACCTGCTCGCGTCGACGGCGTCCATGCCGATCTGGGGCAAGCTCAGCGACGCCTTCGGGCGCAAGCGGTTCTTCATCGCCGGCATGGTCATCTTCGTCGTCGGCTCGGCCCTCTGCGGCCAGGCCAGCGGGATGACCGAGCTCATCCTCTTCCGGGCCTTCCAGGGGCTCGGCGCCGGCGCCATGATGCCGATCACGCAGGCGATCATCGGCGACATCTTCCCGCCGGCGCAGCGCGCCAAGTGGTCCGGCGTGCTCATGAGCGTGTTCGCGGTCGCCACCATCATCGGACCGCTCCTCGGCGGCTGGATCACCGACAACTACAGCTGGCGCTGGGTGTTCTACGTGAACCTGCCGGTCGGCATCGCGGCCCTCGTCGTCGCCGTCGTCGCGCTGCCCGGCCACGTCACCGTGCACAAGCACCGCATCGACTACAGCGGCGCGGCGCTCCTCGTCGCGGCCGCCGTCCCGCTGCTGCTCGGCTTCAGCTGGGCCGGCAGCCAGTACGCCTGGGGTTCGCCGCGAGATCATCGGCCTCTTCGCCGTCGCGGCCGTCATGAGCGTGGCCTTCTACCTCCGCGAGATGCGCGCCGCCGAGCCGGTCATCAACCCCCGGCTCTTCGAGAACCGCGTCTTCAGCGTCTCGGCGCTGGCCAGCATGCTGCAGTCGGCGGCGATGTTCGGCGCCATCATGTTCCTGCCGCTGTTCGTCCAGGGCGTGCAGGGCAAGTCGGCGACCAACTCCGGCATCATCCTCATGCCGCTCATGATGGGCGCGATGGTCACGAGCATCGGCGCCGGCCAGATCCTCGCCCGGACGGGCCGGTACAAGGTGCTGGTCATCGTCGGCTTCGTCGCCGTGTCCATCGGCGCCTGGCTGCTCTCGCGCATGGGCGCCGACACCAGCATGGACGGTCCTCGCCCGCAACATGGTGATCATGGGCCTCGGCCTGGGCATCGCGATGAGCGCCTTCACCGTGATCGTCCAGAACCAGTACCCGAGCCACCGCCTCGGAGAGGTCACGGCCGGGCTGCAGTTCTTCCGCTCCATCGGCGCGACGATCGGCATGGCCGTCTTCGGCACGATCCTGAACAACCAGTTCGCCGCGCACATGAAGACGAACCTGCCGGCGCAGCTCTCGCAGGCGATGGCCAGGCGCGGCGCCTCGATCGACAACCCGCAGGTGCTGCTCTCGGAGCAGGCGCGCGCCGCCCTCCAGCACGCGTTCGCGCAGTTCGGCTCCCAGGGCGAGAAGCTGTTCACCGTGTTCATGGACGCCGTGCGGCAGAGCCTCGCGAGCGCCATCGACGGGCTGTTCCTGCTGGCGGCGATCCTCGGCGTGATCGGCCTGGTCGTCGTGCTCTTCCTGCGCGAGGACCCGCTGCGCAAGACCCATCACATCGACACCGAGAGCGGCGAGCTCGACAGCGAGGCCGGCTACGAGCCGGAGTTCGACCTCACGCCGGACCCGGAGCCGGAATCGGCCTGACGGACAGGTGCCGGCTGCGACGGCGACAAGTCTCACCCTCCACTCGAGGGTGAGACTCTGACCAGCGTGGTCCTGGATCAGTCGGCGACGCGCCGGGCGGGCCGGCTGCGGAGCCGCCAGGCGAAGCCCGCCAGCCGGGCCTCGTCGATCGGGTCGCCGTCGGCGTAGACGAACAGGGCCGGGAGGCCGGCCTCGCGCCGCAGCTGCGCCTCGGCGATCAGGGCCGGCCCGCACCCTCTCGGCGCGACCGACACGACGCCGTCGATGGGCTGCGTGCGCCACGTGAGCAGCGCTCCGCCCACCGCCGGGATCGTCTCGCCGAAGGGATACGGCGCGACCAGCCGGCGGCTCTCGCGATCGACATCGCGCACCTCGTTCCAGAACACCCACGGGTGCTCGGCGCGCACGGCCTTCGTCAGGCGGCCGATGACGTAGCGCATGGTCGCCAGCGTCGCTTCCTTCTCGGGGCGCTTCGTGAGCGAGACGCCTTCCTGGATCTGGCGGAGCTGCAGGAGCTCGAAGAACGCCCCGTAGGGCTCGAAGATGACGCGCAGGCCGTGGCCGGCGAGCTTGCGCTGCAGGTCGTCGTTGCCCCACTCGTCGACGCGCAGGTACAGGTCGCCGCAAAGGTAGACGTCGCGCAGACCCGCCGCCTTCGCCGCGTCGCGCGGCAGCGCCTTGTACGCGCGCGACGCCTCCGCGAGCAGCTCCTCGACCTCACTGCAGAAGCGGAATGCCCCGGTGACGTTGCCGGCCAGTCCGGCGTCCGGCCGGGGCTGTTCGAGCATCGTCTCGAGCCGGCCGGAGAACTCGGTGAACAGCGCGTCGCTCGCGCCCGGCTCCGCCTCGTCGGCGAAGCTGTGGAAGCGGAGCATGTTGAGCAGGTCCACGGCGACGAGGGCGATCCAGGCGACCGGCATCATGCGCACGTTGCCGGTCACGAGGCTGAAGTCGGCGACCTCGACGCGGTCGCTGAGGCCGAGCCGCTCGAGCGAGATCTGCTCGGTGAGCGGGAACAGGTTGGCGCGGCACGCCTCGAAGCCGTTGCCGGCGCTCAGGAAGAGCGCCTTCTTGCCGTCCAGCCGCGTCGCCTCCTCGTCGAGGAAGCGGGCGAAGCTGCCCCAGATGAGCTGGTAGGGCAGGCACTCCTTGCCGGAGCAGGCGGCGCCGGCGGCGCGGAGCGCGGCGGCGTCGGGCTCGCCGACGTAGGAGGCGTCGTAGCCGGCGCCGCGCATCGCCGCCGCGAGGTGGCGGCCGAGGCCGCCGCCCACGTGGCCGAAGTAGAAGCGGTCGTAGCCGGCGTCCAGGCTGTGGGGGAGGCGCCGGTCGAGGCGCGCGAGGCGCGCCTGCATGCCGGCGCCGGTCGCGTCGTGCGCCGCCGCCCGGCCGGCGGCGGCCGTGGCCGCAGCCGAGACGTCGGCGTCCTCCGGCGCTCCCGCGACCGCGGCGGCGCCGTCGACGGCCGTCTCGCGCCAGCGACGCACGCTGTGCAGGAACGCCTGCACGCGCGTGACGTAGCCCGCCTTGCCGCCGTGGCCGTCGCTCTCGAGGACGGCGTGCGGCCAGTCTTCCACGAGGTCGTCGAACAGGTGCTCGATCATCGAGTTGGGGCCGCAGCCGTAGGCGCCGAGCAGCAAGGGGTACACGTCGCCGGCGGCGGCGCCGGCGGCCGTGGCGCGGAGCGTCTGGCCGGCGCTGGCCCAGTGCACGCGCTCCATCCCGGACACGTTCTCCGGCGTCGGGTAGCAGTCCACCGGCAGGGGGAGCGCCCCGTTGGCGGCCACGAGCTCGTGGATGCCGGCGTCGAGCACGGCGTCGTGGATGACGTGCGTCTCACCGGCGATCAGCACCACGGGGTAGCCGTGGCCCCGCGCCCACCGGAGCGCGCGCTCGCCGATGGCGTGCAGCCCGGCCTCGAAGCGGCGCTGGGCGTCGACGGCCGCCTCATACGCCTCGTCGAACACGGCGGGCGTCAGCGGCGCGCCGTCGCCGGCGCTGTCGGCCAGGGCGCGCATCGCGAGGGAGATCGAGCGCCGCACGCGCGGCGCGTCGAACCCGTCGCCTTCCCTCTCGAAGAGCGCGGGACGGAGCACGCGGGCGCGGGCGCCCTCGGCGTGCAGCGCGAGCCCCACCATGTCCGGCGCGCCCTGCGCCATGGGGCACGTGTAGGTCTGCGCGCCGGCGTTCTGCAGGGGCAGGTGCACGAAGATCGGCGCGAAGAACACGTCCACGTCGGCGGCGGCCAGGCCGTGCAGCAGCTTCACCGGCGCGCAGGCGCCCGGGGCGGCGCAGCGCCGGTCGCCCTCGGCGAGGGTGTCGCGGCCCGGCCGCAGGATCTCCACACGGTAGCCCAGCCGCCGCAGCAGCGTGTCGAAGAACGGCAGCGTGTCGATCAGATAGTGCGCGTAGGGCAGGCCGATCAGCTGCGCGACGCCGGCGGCCTCACCGGCGGCGCCGCCCGGCCCGGATTCGTCGCCCGTCTCTTCGTCCAGCAGCGACCGCAGCAGCGCTTCGCGCTCCCGGTAGGGGTTGGGCGCGTCCTTGGGGAGCTTGTCGCCGGCGGCGGACACGGCGTCGTACTTGGGGCACTGGCCGCCGCTCACGATCTTCTGCACGGCGCCGCCGACGTCGATCTCGGCCAGCTCCAGGTGACAGCTGTTCAGGCAGTCGCGGTCGCCGCACTGGAACTCGCGACGGCCGGCGACGCGGGCGTCGAGCACCCGGGCCAGGTCGATCGCCGGCGCCTCGGCGCCGCGCTGCCGCCCGCGACCCGCGGCGCCCACGGCTCTCGCCGCCAGCAGCGCGATGCCCACGGCGCCCATCGCGCCCGGGTCCGCCGGCACGACCACTTCGCGCTCGAGCACCGCCGCCAGCGTGCGCGCCAGCGCCGGGTCCGTCGCCGGCTTGCCCTGGAAGAACACCCGGTCCAGCAGCCGGCGCTGGCCCATCACCCGGCTGCGGTAGTTGCGCACGACCGAGTGCTGCAGGCCGGCGAAGATGTCCTCGCGGCTGAAGCCGTCGCCGAGCGCCTCGGCGGCGACGTCCGCCACGAAGACCGTGCACGTCTGGCCCAGGTCGGGCGGACCGTCGCTCAGCGCGGCCAGCTGCCCGAACTCGGCGATGTCGTCCACGCCGTGGGCGATCGCCTGCTCCTCGAGGAACGAGCCGGTGCCGGCGCTGCACACACGGTTCATGTCGGCGTCGACGACGCGGCCGTTCTCGACGTTGATGAACTTGGCGTCCTGGCCGCCGATCTCCACGATGGAGAGGCTGCGGCCGCCGTCCGGGTCGAGCGCGGCGGCCGCGGTGGCGTGGGCGACGATCTCGTTCTGCACGATGAGTCGCCCGCCCAGGCCGGGGAAGGCGGCGCGGAAGACGGTGGCCGCGGCGTCGCGGCCGGACCCGGTGAGCCCGACGGCCACCACGGGGTTGCGCATCATCTCGGCGACCTCGGCGACGAGCGCCTGAGCCGCCTCGACGGGGTTGCCCTCGGTGCGCCGGTAGACGCTCGCGAGCACGGCGCCGGAGGCGGCGTCGACGAGCGCGGCCTTGGAGCCGGTCGAGCCGAGGTCGAGGCCGAGCACCGCCGGAGCGGTCTCGTCGCCGGCCGCGGATCCCGCCGGCGCGTCGCCGAGGCGCACGACGGAGCCGGGTCCCTCGCGCGCGGGCTCGAGGCGCCCGATGCGGCTGCGCACGGGGCGCACGAGCTCCTGCGGGTCGGCCGGGAAGCCGCCCTGCGGCCGGCCGCTCCCGGCCGCCGCGGCGCGCCGTGCTCCGGCCGCGTCCTCGCCGGCGCCGGACGCCGCGAAGCGCAGCGCCCCGAGCGCCTCGAACACGCCGGCCTGCTCCGCGACCTCGACCGGCGCGTCGCTGAGCCCGGCCATGCCGGTGGCGATGGGTCCGATCAGGGCCCCGTGCCCGATGAGCACCACGGGGCCGTCGATCTTGCTCTTGTCGTAGAGGCTGTGGACGTTGCGGGCGACACCCTCGAAGAGCCCGCGGAAGATGCGGCCGTGCGGCTCGCCCTGGTTGGCGAAGTGGGTGAGCTCGCTCTTGGCGAACACGGCGCAGCGGCTGGTGACGGTGACGCCGTCCGGGCTGGCCTCGGCCAGCTCCACGGCTTCTTCCAGCGAGCGGCCGAGCCGGGCGCACAGGCCCTCGACCGTCTCACCGGTGCCGGCCGAGCAGCGCTCGTTGGCCTCGTAGCGGACGTTCCCGGCGGCGTCGCGCGTGAGCACCGAGTAGCCGCCGCCGCCGACCCGGACGAGGTTGAGCGGTCCGTCCGGGTACAGCCAGGCGGCGGCCTGCTCCTGGGCGATCTCCTCGGGCACGCCGCCGAGGGCGGGCTCGCCGAGCCGTTCGCCGTAGACGCCGGTGGCGGCGATCCCCGCCAGCCGGCCGGCGTCCAGCTCCCGGTAGAGCTCGAGGAAGGGGCGGAGGGGGTCGCCGAGGTGACGCTCCGCCCGGGTCTCCAGCACGCGCAGCTCGCCGTCCGCGCCGAGCTCGCCGACCGCCAGGGAGGTGGTCACCTTGCCCAGGTCGGCGCCGACGAAGAGCGGCGGGCCGCAAGGCGCGCCGTAGCCATGTCCCGCGTCTGCGCGGGGGCTTGCGGAGGGGTAGTTCACGCTTCTGCTTATATCAGAGCAGCGGGGCGGGCGCTCACCATCGGACGGCCGCTCGATCCGCGCCTCAGCTGCCGCGCCGCTCCGGGCCATCGTGGGACTTGGGCTCCTGCCGGCGCTCGCCGACGCGCTCGACGCCGCCGGTGGTCTCGAGCCAACCGGCGCCGCCGAGACGCGCGTCGCCGAGCGCGCGCGCCAGGAGCATGACCAGATCGTCGTCGGGCGCCGCCAGCCAGGCCGTCACCGCGGCGTCGAGGGCCGGAGAGGCGCCGGCACGCGCGCGCCAGACGTCGCCGTCGTCCAGGATCAGGTAGCGGTCGCCGGTCGCCCCCGGGCGCCGGTCGCCGACCAGCCATCCGCGGGCCGGCGGCCCGTCGGCGGGTGGAGCGTCGTCGCCGAACACGACGCCGCAGTTGGGCGCGCGTCCGGCCACGCGCATGGACGCCGTCCACTTCGTGGTGACCTCGCGCAGCTTCCCACGCGGGTCACGCGGCTTGTACGTGTACGCCACGACCGACCTCCTTGTCGGCCCTCCCCGATTCTGACGACATACGGGTGACGATGCAAGGGGCTGACGCGTCTTCGTACGCGGCGACGCGAGGGAGTGCGGCGGCTGGACGCACCTCCTCGCTGTGCCCTGGTCCCCGCGCGGGGTACAGTAGCGGCATGACCGACGAGACCGGACACGACCCCGAACTGGAGCGACTCCTCGACGACGCCTGGGAGGCGCTCGAGGAGGGCGACCTGCGCGCCGTGAAGCGCGCGCTGCGCACGGCGCGAGAAGCCGCCGCCGACGATCCTGCCGTCATCGAGCTGGAGGCGTCGCTGGCGCGGGAGCAGGACAAGCCTGAGGCCGCGCTCGAGGCGTACCGTCGCTGGAGCGAGGCCGACCCCGACGACCCCGAGCCCTGGCTGGGGTCGGCCGAGGTGTACATCGACTTCGGTGAGCCCGGCGAGGCGGCGCGCCTGCTGCGCGAACTGCTCGCCGGCCCGCGCCTCGACCCGCTGGACGAAGCCGACGCGCGCCACCTGCTCGGCATCGCCTGCGAGGAGAAGGGCGACTCCAAGGGCATGGTCAAGGAGTGGCTGGCCACCCTGCGCCTCGACCAGTCCAACGACGGCCCCACACCGCGCATGGCCCCGGAGGAGTTCGAGCGCCTGGCCGGCGACGCCCTCGACGAGCTGCCGCCGGAGATCCTGGCGCGGCTCGGCAACGTCCCCATCTTCGTCGAGGACCACCCCTCGGAGGCGCTGGTGCTGGAGGGACTCGATCCGCGCACCCTGGGCCTCTTCCACGGTATCGCCCTGCCGGACCAGTCCGTGCTGGGCCCGGGGCCCGACGTCGGCGTCATCCACCTGTTCCAGCGCAACCTCGAGCGCGAGGTGCCGGACGACGACGAGCTGGCCGAGCAGATCCGCATCACCGTCCTGCACGAGACGGCGCACTACTTCGGCGCCGGCGAGCAGGACATGCACCGCTTCGGCCTGAACTAGCTACGCAGCGGGCCGGTCGTGGGGGCGCCGGAGGTGCACTCCACAGTCAGCGCGCGCGTCCGCGCCGCATGCGCCGCTGCCCCCACGACGACGCGGCTCGCGCTTCGGCTCTCGACGCTCGCTGTCGACGCGGCGGAGGCCGGAGCGGCGCGGTCAGGCGGGGACGGCGAGGCCGAGCAGCTGCAGCGCGCGCTTCTTGAGCACGCTGCCGATCTCGGCCTTGGCGGCCTCGTCGGCGCCGCCGCCGATGAGGAACGCGTAGCCCTCTTCCAGGGCCTTGACGGTGACGGCGAGCTCGTGGGCGTCGTCGCCGGCCACGTGGCCGGCGGCCATGCACTCGGCGAGCGTCGTCTCCACGAGCTCGAGCGACGCCTCGTACAGGGCCGCGTAGCTCTTGCGCACCGCCGGATGCCGCAGGCTGACGTAGAAGCAGGCGTAGAAGACGCTGTCGTCGAGCAGCTGGTGGTACTCGGGGTCGAAGAACGTGTCCAGGATGGCGATGAGCCGCTCGCGCGGGTCGGCGATGGCCGCGAGCCGGTCGCCGTAGCCGTGGCGGTACTCCTCGAGCAGGTAGTCGACCAGCTCGATCGTCATCTGCTCCTTGGTGCCGAAGTAGTGGATGAGCAGGCTCGGAGGCGCGTCGATGCGTTTGGCGATCTTGGCGATGGACGCGCCCTGCAGGCCCTCGTCCTTGAGCACCTGGTAGTAGGCGGCCAGCATCTCGCGGCGCCGGATCCGGGCCCACTCCTCGCGCCTCACCCGTCCTCACCTCCGCCGGCCGCCCGCGGCGGACCGCGGAGCCGCGCCGTAACACTGACTGAACGTTCGACACCGCACTCTACAGCTCAGGCCGGTGAACGTGACCACCATCCCGCCCGGCGTCCCACGGACAGTGGCGCTGATGTGCCCGGCGACGAGCGCGGCCGACGTGGACCGCCGCACCGAGGTGTTCGGCGCGGCCATCGACGAGCCGTAGGGCTAGGAGTCGAAGCCGAGGCCGAACCGGTCGAGCGTCCGCAGCCAGGCGTTGCGGCGACCACCGTGCGACTCCGCGCGCTCGGTGGACACGCGGGTCACCTCGATCATCGGGAAGAGCAGTGGCTCCGGGGGGAACGGCAGCGGCCGGGAGCGCACGAAGTCCAGCTCCGTGAGCTCCGTGCGCCTCCCGAGCGCCAGGTCGAGCGCCACGCGCGCGCCGAACCGGGAGGCGGCGACGCCCAGGCCGGTGTAGCCGAGCACGTAGGCCACCCGCCCGTCGAGCGCCGTGCCCCAGAACTGACAGAAGCGCGAGCAGGTGTCGATCACGCCGGCCCAGCGGTGCGTGAAGCCCACCCCCTCGAGTTGCGGGAACGTGGTGAAGAAGTGGCCGGCCAGCTTGGCGTGCAGGTCGGGCCGGTCCTCGTACTCCCCGCGGATGCGCCGGCCACGGTAGTACAGGGCGTCCCAGCCGCCCCAGAGGATGCGCTGGTCCTCGGTGAGCCGGTAGTAGTGGAACAGGTAGCCGGCGTCCGCCAGCGCCTGCCGGCGCGGCCAGCCGATGGACTCGAGCTGGGCGGGCGTCAGCGGCTCGGTCATCAGCGCGTAGTCGTACACGGGAACGACGTGCAGCCGCAGGCGGCGGAGCAGCGGGCGGAACGCGTTGGTGGCAAGCACGACGTGCTGGGCGCGCACCGCGCCCCACGGAGTCGGCAGACCAACGCCCCCGGGGACGCGTCCGATGGAGGTGACCGGCGTGCGCTCGTAGATGCGCACGCCGCGCTCCTCGCAGGCACGCGCCAGGCCCCACGCGAGACGCGCCGGGTCGAGGATGGCCGCGTCGTGGTGCCAGTGCCCGGCGAGATAGGTGGGCGAGTGGATCTCCGCGCGGAGCTCCTCCCCGTCCAGCCACGTGCCGGGCGAGCCGGCGGCGCGCCCCTGCTCGTACTGCTCGCGCAGGCCGTCCACCTGCCACGGCGCGGTCGCGACCTCCATCTCGCCGGTGCGCTCCCAGCCGCAGTCGACGCCCAGCTCGCGGACCGTCCGCTCGATAGCGTCGAGGTTCTCGTCGCCGAGCTCGACCAGCCGCCGCGTTCTCCGCGGGGAACAGCTCGGCGCCCTGCGCGAAGCCGTGGGTGAGCGAGGCCATGCAGATGCCGCCGTTGCGGCCGCTGGCCTGCCCGCCGACGGCGCCGGCCTCGAGGACGACGACGTCGAGGCCGGGGTCCTGCTGCTTGGCGAGGAGCGCCGTCCACAGGCCCGTGAAGCCGGCGCCGACGACGGCGAGATCGCAGCCGACGGCGCCGGTGAGCGCCGGCCGCGGCGCCGGCGCCTCCGCTGCGTCAAGCCAGAACGGCGCGGGTCTCGTCTCCCGCAGTGATGTTCAGGGCCGCGTGCGAGGTGACGTGACGCGGACGTGCGTGATGCGTGCATGGGGACCACCCTCCCGGTGGCGAGCAAGGTGCGCCGGGCGAAGTCCGCCGGGCGCGGTACGACGGGTCAGACCCCGTCGGGAGGGATGGCGGGGCCGATCGCGCAGCCGGTCCAGCCGCGCGGCGTGCTCCAGGAGTCGTGGATGTCGTGCCAGGTCCTCATGTGACCCAGCGTAGGCGGCCCCGGGGGGCCGTCAAACGCCTGAGCAGGGCTGGACAGGAACGGACGCGGACGCTGAGGATTGAGCAGGAACGGCCGCGACGGGTCACCGGCTGCCCGAGGCCCGGCGCGGCGGGAGCCGGCGCAGCTGGGCGGCCGTGGCGGCGGCGAGGAGGCGCAGGACGTGATCCTCGCCGCGACGTGACCCGCGCGGCAGCGACACCGTCATGGCGACCTCCTCGCCCCTGGCGGAGTGTACGGTGAGCAGCTCGGCGCCGGGGACGGCCCCGAGCCGCCAGCCGTCCGCGGCGCCCGGCCCGCGAGTGCCGGCGGCGGCCGGGTCGTGCGCCCCGCCCGCGGCGTGGCCGGCGCTCAGCCCGCGCGCCGTGACGACGCAGCTCGAAGCTCCGAGGAGCTCGCAGGCGGCGCGCGCCGTCGCGTCCAGCAGCGCGCCGCGCGTCCTGCGCCTCGCCGAGCCCGCGAGCGCGTCCCCTACGTCGTCGAGCTCGCTCGCACGACCGGTCGATCTCGCGTGTGGCGCGTGCGCGCCTGGCCGAACAGCTGCGCGTTGTGCAGGGCCACGGCCGCCTGGCCGGCCACCGCCGTGCAGATGCGCAGCTCCTGCCGCGAGTAGCGGCGCTCGCGCCCATGGTCCATCAGCTCGACGAGGCCGATGGACTCGCCGCGGAACACGAGCGGCACCATCAGCAGGCTCTTGTCGCCTTCGCCGCACGAGCTCGCGCAGCTCGTGCGGGTCGGCGGCGGGGTCGCCGACGTTGACCACCGCCGGCACCTGCTCCTCGAGCACGCGGCGTGTGAGCGGGAGCGTCGAGAGCGAGTACGCCTCGACGTCCGGCAGGCGCCGGCCGGTGTCGTCGAAGTCGGCGAGCATCAGCACGGTCTGCGCCGTCACGTCGTAGGTCGAGATGGCGCAGAAGTTGCAGTCCATGAGCCGGGTGAGGCGCTCGGCGATCTCCTTGAGCAGGTCGGGCAGGTCCAGCTGCCCGACGAGCGCGAGCGTGGTCTCGAGCAGCGTCTCGACCTCGCGCTCGCGCGCGCGGCGAGCCTCGAGGTGCGTGCTCCCGCCGATCTGCTGGGCGAGCGCGTCCACGTCCTCCTCGCGGATACGGCGGTGCCCGCCGGCCGTGCGCGTGCACGGCAGCAGGCCGCTCGCCGTCCACCTGCGCACGGTGTGCGGAGCCACCCCCAGACGGAGCGCGGCCCGCTGGACGTTGAGGTACGCCACGATGCCTCCCGGTCGTAACTGTCAGTAATGTTGAAGTTCCAACTTGCTCACCTGTCAAGTCCGTTCATGAACATTCCCTGCAAAATGCATTGATCAGTGACAGCATCACTGAGGAACGGAGCAGGCGACCGCTGCGGCCGCAGCGGCCGGCGGGCGCCACGGAGGAGGGATCCCCAGTCATGCGAGTACTTCAACTAGGCGTCGGCTCGGTGGGCGAAGTCACGGCGCGCACGGTGGCGAGCGTGCCGGAGGTGGAGGCGGTCGTCCTCGCCGACATCGACGCGGCGCGGCCGCAGGTGGTCGCCGGCAAGCTCCCCGCCGGCAAGGCGGAGGTCCTGCAGCTCGACGTCCACGACAAGGAGGCGCTGGTCAAGGCGCTGGCGGGAGTCGACCTGGTGATCAACGGGCTGATCCCCGAGGTGAACCTCGACGTCATGGCCGCCTGCCTCGAGGCCGGCACGCACTACCTGGACATGGCCGCCGCCGGGCCGCGCGACGTGGTCGGCACGGCCGACGTCGACGAGGAGCTGGCGCTCAGCGACGAGTTCAAGAAGGCCGGCCTCACCGGTCTCGTCTTCTTCGGCATCGACCCGGGCGCAAGCGACGTGTTCGCGCGCGCCCTCTACGACCAGTTCGACACCGTCGAGCGGCTGATGGTGCTCGACGGCGACAACTCGAGCGCCGAGGGCGTGGACTACGCCCCGAGCTTCTCGCCGACGACCATGGTCGAGGAGTGCCTGATCCTGCCGCCGCACGCCTACGAGAACGGCAGGATCATCCGGCGCCAGTCTCTCTCGAAGAACTTCGACTTCACGTTCCCCGATCCGGTCGGCACGCTCAAGGTGTGGAACGTGGACCACGAGGAGTCGCAGCTGATGCCGCTCTTCTGCGGCGACAAGGGCCTCAGGAACGCGGACTTCTTCATCGCGCTCGACCCCGACTGGGCCAACCTGCTGCTGGCGTGGCGCCGGCTCGGGTTCGACCACAACAAGGAGATCGAGTTCGATGGCTGCCGCTTCCGGCCGCTGGACCTGCTCGTCTCACGGCTGCCCAAGTCGGTCGACCTGATCGGCAAGATGCACGGCGCGGTGTGCGTCGGCACGCTGGCGGAGGGCACGATCGGCGGCAAGCGCGTGCGCCGCTACATGTACCAGATCACGTCACACGACGATGCCTACGAGAAGCACGGCGTGCAGGGCACTGGCTGGCAGACCGGCGTGCCGGCCGCCTGCGCCGGCATCATGCTGGCCCGGGGCCAGGTGCCGGGGCACGGGCGTCTTCGCCCCGGAGCAGATCGACCCGGCGCCGTTCCTCGAGCTGATGCCGAAGCACGGCACGCCGTGGGGCGTGGTCGACCTGCCGGCGGACGAGGAGCTGCCGGTCTGACGTCGGGAGGCGGGCCCTCGACGGCGCCGGCCCGCCAGGGGGGAACATGGAGAACCAGCTGCGAAGGGTGAGGCTGCGGCTCGCGACCGTCGTCGTCATCATCTTCGTGTTCGTCTCCTCGGGGGCCTTCGGCCTCGAGGACATGGTCGGCTCGTCGGGACCCGGCGTCGCGCTCGCGCTGCTGCTCGTCCTGCCCGTGCTCTGGGCGCTGCCTATGGGCCTCGTCTGCGCCGAGCTGGGCTCGGCGATCCCGGAGGAGGGCGGCTACTACGTCTGGGTCAAGCGCGGCCTCGGCGAGTACTGGGGCTTCCAGTGCGGCTGGTGGTCGTGGCTGACCACCTTCGTCGACTCCGCCGTCTACATCGCGCTCATCCGCGACTACCTGGCGAGCTGGCTCGACCTGAGCCCCAACCTCGCGTGGCTGCTCGGCGTGGCGATCATCGCCGTGTTCGCCTACCTCAACATCCGCGGCCTCAACGTGATCGCCATCAGCTCGGTCGTGATGACGGTCATCATCATGACGCCGTTCGTGGTGATGACCGTGCTCGGGTTCACGCACTGGCACGGAGTGCCGTGGCAGCCGTTCGCGTATCCCGGTCAGAGCGTGCTGACGAGCATCGGCTACGCGCTGGCCGTCGGCATGTGGATGTACTCGGGCTACGACTCGATGTCGGTGCTGGCCGGCGAGGTCGAAGAGCCTCGCCGGGTCATCCCCCGCGGCCTCATGATCGCCATGCCCATCGTCGTCATCTCGTACTTCGTGCCCACGCTGGCGGCGCTCGGCGGGGTCGGCCGCTGGGCGGAGTGGAGCACCGAGGGCTTCACCTTCGTCGAGATCGCCAGGCAGCTGGGCGGTAGCGCCCTCGGCCTGGCGATGCTGGTGGCCGCGGTCGTCGGCAACCTCGCCCTGTACCAGGAATACCTGGCGCAGGGCGCGCGGCCGGCCTACGCCATGGCCGCCGACCACCTGCTGCCCAGCGTCCTCACGCGCACGCACCACAAGTTCGGCACGCCGTGGGTGTCCATCGTGTTCCTCGCCGCGGTGAACGCGCTTCTCGTCCGCTGGGGGTTCCAGACGCTGATCGTCATCGACGTCTTCCTCATGATGTTCTACTACGTCCTGATCTTCGTGGCCGCGATCGCGCTGCGCGTGCGCGAGCCGGGCCTGGAGCGGCCGTTCCGGGTGCGCGGCGGCACGCTGGCGCTGGGGGCGATCTGCGCGCCGGCCATCGCCATCGCCATCATCGCGCTCTTCACCAACGGCGGCGACTGGCTCATCGGCGGGCTGGCCGGCGTCCTCACCGGCCCGATCGCCTACCTCGTCTTCAAGCCGGCCTGCAGGCCGCGGCCGCCGCGCGACGTCGCGCCCGGGGCGCCCGGGGCCGCGACCGCGGACTGACTCCGACTGCTCCGTCTTCCGGAACGCCGCGACCGTGGCGCCGCCGCCCACTGCGGGGTTAACGGCGCCTTCAGCGGTCCGGCGCGACACTGTCGGGGCACGGGATGATCGCGCATCGCTCACGAAGGGCCTTGCGCACAGCGATCGGAGGAGCCATGAGACGTGTACCGTTGTTCGTCCTCATCGTCACCGTCGTCGTCGTCGTCGGGGTGGGCGGCGCCCTGGCAGCCACCCACGGGCGACGCCAGCTCCGCGTCCGCGGCGTCGGCGGGCGCCGTCGGCGAGGCCACAGTGCCGGCGATCCAGGCCGACATGACGCCGGACCAGCAGGCAGCGAAGGCCGCTTCCGCGGCGGGACCCAGGCGACGACCGCCCCGAGCGCCCTGTGCTACCGTCACCACGCGCGGCCACGTCCGCGCACTCCGCCGCGAGCAGCGACGAGAAGGACTGCTGGGATGACGCCCGTGTCGGCGAGCGATCTGCGGGCTCCACCGGCGTCGATGACGACGGTGACGGTGACGGCGACGACTGTGGAGCAGGGCGACTGAGGCCCATCCCCGCCGACCTGCGCGGCCGGGGAACCCCCTGACCCGACCCCGCACGAAGGGCGCGGCCCTCGGGCCGCCGCCCCTTCGTCGTTTCACCGGCCGCCGGGTGAGGTACCTCCCCCGGCCGCGCCGTCCACCCCCTGCGCGATGGCCGAGCCCGCGACTACCGATGAGCCCGCGCGACGGCGACCGAGCTCGGTGCATCGACGATGGCCGAGCCCTGCCCACCCGACGCGGCTGGAGCCGCACCGGCGACGGCGCAACACCCCTCGGGGATGCGGAACAGGACCAACGAGGCTAGGATTCAGGGCGGGTCGCGAGTTGCCGATGCACCGACCCGTAGACAGCAGCCGAGAAAGGCAGCCGATGAGCACCGCCCGCCGCAGCGCCCCCGTCCTCCTCGCGATCATCGCGGTGCTGGTGGCCGTGCTGGCGCCGGCGGCCGGAGCGGCCGGGACGACGGCGCAGCCGGAGCCGGGGCCGCTCAGCCCGGCGTTCGTCGAGGCGCTGCACGATCCGCTGGTGACGCTCGGCCTCGGGAGAGTGCCCAGCCCCGTCGAGCTGCACGTGAGCACGGCGGCCGAGTCCGCCGCCGCGCGCATGGACGAGCCCTCGTCCTACGACCTCCGCGACGTGGGCCGCGTGACGCCGGTCAAGGACCAGGACCCGTACTCGACCTGCTGGGCATTCGCCAACATCGGCGCGCTCGAGTCGAAGCTCATGCCGGCCGACCCGCGCGCCCGACTTCAGCGAGGACAACCTGGTCGGCCGCAGCGGCTACGGGTCGTCCCTGACCGGACGGTACAACTTCGGCGGCTACGACTTCATGGCGATCGCCTACTTCGCGCGCTGGGCCGGCCCGGTCGACGAGACGGACGACCCGTATGGCACGCATGACGCCGCCGGCGTCGACACCGTCCAGAAGCACGTCCAGGGCGTCGTCATGATGCCGGGTCGCGGGTCGTGGAGCGACAACGCCCTCATCAAGCAGCTCGTGCGCGAGAACGGCGCGCTCAGCGTGGGCATGTACTGGGACAGCAGCGCGTACAGCGAGTCCACGACGAGACCGGCACGATCCAGGCGACGCACTACCTCAAGTACGCCTGGGGCGAGAACCACGGCGTTGACATCGTCGGCTGGCGACGACGATTACCCGGCGAGCGACTTCGACGGCGCGTATCGGTCAGCCGCCGGGCCCAGGTGCGTTCCTCGTGCGCAACAGCTGGGGGCCCGACTGGGGCGACGAGGGCTACTTCTGGGTGTCCTACTACGACAAGTCGTTCGCGCGCGACCAGGGCCTCGGCGGCTACGGCGGGGCCACCTCCTACGCCGGCGTCGAGAACACGGACAACTACGCCGGCATCTACCAGTACGACGACCTCGGCGTGACCGACCACTGGGGCTACGGCGTCCCCGCCGCCTGGGGCGCGACCCGGTACACCGCCACGGCGACGCAGGCCGTCTCCGCGGCGGGCTTCTACACTCTGTCGTCGTCCACCCGGTACCAGGTCTGGGCGGGCCCGACGCTTCAAGACGCTCACCCTCCGCGCCCACGGCGTCCGGGAGCTCCCCGGCTACGGCACGGTGCCGTTCTCGGAGCCCCTGCAGGT
Source organism: uncultured Thermoleophilia bacterium (assembly GCA_963739595.1). Taxonomy (GTDB): domain Bacteria; phylum Actinomycetota; class Thermoleophilia; order UBA2241; family UBA2241; genus CAIXSE01. Next base: position 25,037 of record CAVUBA010000025.1, on the reverse strand, counting down.
CACCGAGGGCCGGCGGTTCGTCGTGGCGATCAGGCTGTACTCGCCCGGCGACTACCACCCGCTGGCGATGGAACGTCCCGCTCGCAGCTGGATGCGCCGCGCGACGGCGACGCGCGGTCAGAGCTTCATGAGCCGCAACGGGACGACGTGGACGGACGTGACCAGAGTGCGCGCGAACGCCAGTGTCTGCCTCAAGGCCTTCGCGCAGTGACGGCAAGGAGGGCCGCGCCGGCGTCAGCGCCGCGCGGCCGTTCCGGCTGCGTGCCGTCCTGTTCGACTTCGACGGCACGCTGACTCACCCCGGCGCGCTCGACTTCGCCGCGATCAAGCGCGAAGTCGGCTGTCCGCCGGACCAGTTCGTCCTCGAGTGGATCCTGGCGCTGCCGCGCGGCTGAAGAACGCGACGCCGCAGCCCTCGCCCTCGAGCGCTTCGAACTCGCCGCCGCCGACGCCTCGGCGCCGAACGAAGGCGCCGAAGAACTCGTCCGCCGGCTCAAGGAGGACGGTCTCGCCGTAGGCGTCCTCACGCGCAACGGGCTGCGCGCGGTGGAGCGCGCCCTGAGCCGCTTCCCGTCCCTCACCGCCGCCGATTTCGACGTCGTCGTGACCCGCGACGACGACGTGGCGCCCAAGCCGGCGCCGGACGGCGTGCTGCACGCCGCCGCCCTGATGGGCGCCGCTCCGGAGGAGACGCTCGTGGTCGGCGACTACCTGCTGGACATGCAGGCGGGGCGCGCCGCCGGCGCCGTCACCGCGTATCTCGCCAACGGCGGCGGGGCCGGAGGCGGCGCTGCAGGCGCGGAGGACGCCGGAGGGCCGGACGCGGCCGACTGCGACTTCGTCGTCGGCCGCCTGGCCGAGCTCGCGGACGTCGTCCGCCTCGGCCTGCCGCTGGCGCCGGGCAAGCTGCCGAACGACCTGCTGGCCGGGTTCCTCGCCGGCGTCGCCGGCGGTGACCCGGCCCTGCTGGTACCCCCGCGGGTCGGCGAGGACGTGGCCGCCGTCGACCTCGACGGCGCCGAGCTCCTCGTGGCCCACGGCGATCCGATCACCCTGGGCGGCGACGCCGTCGGCCGCGCCGCCGTCCTCGTCAACGTCAACGACATCGCCGCCTCCGGCGCGGACCCCCGCTGGCTGCTGGCGACGGTGCTCCTGCCCGCGGGCACCACGCCGTCGCAGGCCCTCGCGGTCCTCGGCGGGCTGGCCGCGGCCGCCGACGAGGCCGGCGTCACCCTGGCCGGCGGCCACACGGAAGTGACGGACGCCGTCACGCGACCCGTCGTGTCGCTCACGGCGCTCGGGACGCTGCGCCGCGCCGAGCTGAAGGACAAGCGCTCGGCGCGCGCCGGCGACCGCGTGCTGCTCACCAAGGCGCTGGCGATGGAGGGCGCGGCCCTGCTCGCCGGGGAACTCGGCGAGCGCCTCCGCGCCCTCGGCATGACCCAGGGCGAGCTGGACGCCTGCCGCGCCCTGCAGGATCGGGCCAGCATCCTCCCGGAGGCGCGGCTGGCCCGGGACGTGGCCGGGGTGCGCGCCATGCACGACGTGACCGAGGGCGGCCTCGCCACGGCGCTGCGCGAGCTGGCGACGGCCACCGGGCACGGCGTCCTCGTCCACCGCGACCGCGTCCCCGTCTCACCCGAGACGAAGCGTCTGTGCGCGCTGCTGGGCGCCGACCCGCTCGGCCTGATCGCCTCCGGCAGCCTCCTCATCTGCTGCGACCCGGCGGACGCCGCGGAGCTGACCGGGATGCTCGCGACGGCCGGCATCCCGGCCACGGACATCGGCGAGCTCACGGAAGAAGGCGCCGGCGTCGTCGCGCTGGAGCGCGACCGGCCGGCGCCCTGGCCGTCGTTCGTCACCGACGAGGCCGCGCGTCTGCTGGCCGCGGCGGCGAGCGGAGGCGAGGCGCGCCGGCAGGCCGACCGCGCACGCCCCGGCCCTAGAGGGCCGTGAGCTGCCAGTCGATGTTCATCTCGTCGCAGAGCTCGCCGAGCGCCTCGCGCAGACCGGCCACGTGCGTGGCCGCCGGCACCGAGATCACCAGCTCCATCTCGAAGAGCGGCGCGTTGGTGTACGGCGCCGGCCGCAGCGACGAGTCCGCGCTCTCGATGTTGACGCCCAGGTCGCCGAGGAGGTGGGACACCGACTGCATGAGGCCCGGGTGATCCATGGCCCAGGTGTTGAGCCGGAAGGGCAGCGCCGGCGGCCGCTCCGTCGCCCCGAGCTCCGCCACCCGCAACTCCGCGTGCACGTGGCTGCCGCGGCGCAGGGTGCCGAGGCCGTCCTGGAGGCGGCTCATCGCCTCTTCGCTGCCGGCGACCAGCATCATCATCGCGAACTGGCCGCGCAGGTTGACCATGCGGCTGTCCTCGAGATTGCCGCCGCGCTCCGTGATGTAGCGCGTGACCTCGTCGACGAGCCCCGGGCGGTCGTTGCCCACGGCGGTGAGCACTGCGTGGTGGGCGTACTCCATGCGAGAGACAGTAGCGGCATCGCGCGGGAAAGACAAAGTCTCCGCGCGCCGGCGCGTGCGCCGAGCGTCCGGCCGCGCGTGCGGGCGGTATAGTGAAGGTGTGACACCAACGTTCAGAGCCGACCTCCACGTCCACTCCAGGTACTCCGACGCGTCGGGCAACGCGGGGATCCGCGCGCTCCGCAGCGCGGAGTCCTTCACCGACCCGGTGGAGCTGTACCACGCCCAGCGGGCGCGGGGCATGGACTTCGTCACCATCACCGACCACAACACGCTGGCGGGCTCGCTGGCGATCGCCCATCTGCCCGGCACCTTCCTCAGCACCGAACTGGACAGCTGGTTCCCGGAGGACGGCGTCCGCGTGCACGTGGTCGCCCTGGGCATCGACGAGGCCACGTTCGAGACGGCGAACAGCGCCAGCGAGAACGTCCACGACCTCGTCGCGTGCCTGCGCGAGGCGGGAGTCGCCCACTTCCTCGCGCACCCGCTCTTCGACATGAGCGGCAAGCTCACCCCGGAGTCGGTGGAGCGCATGCTGCTGCTGTTCAACGTGCTCGAGGGGCGCAACGGCGCGCGCACGAGCCGCTGCAACGGCCTCCTGCGCGGCATCGTCGACGTACTCACGCGCGAGGACCTGGAGGCGATGGCGGAACGCCAGGGGATCGAGCCCTACGGCGAGACGCCGTGGCGCAAAGGCCTCACGGGAGGCTCCGACGACCACAGCGGCCTCTTCTCGGCGAGCGCCTTCACGCTCGGCGGCGGCGACGGCACGCCGGAGGGCTTCCTGGCCGCCGTCGCCGCCGGCGACTGCGACCACGGCGGCGCCGACGGCGACTCACGGCTGCTGGCGCACAGCATCTACGCCGCGTCGTTCTGGAAGATCCGCGAGATCCTGCGCCTCGACGAGGGTGAAGAGCAGAGACGCGCGCTCGGCCTGCTGCGCAAGGGGTTCGGACGCATCGGCCGCGAGGTGCCGGTGCTGGAGAAGACGGTACAGGGAGTGCGCAGCATCGTCCCCGGCCTCTACCGCGACGGCGACCCGCGCGGCCCCGCCTGGGAGGGACTCCTCGAGCGCGAGATCGGCAGCCTGGTCGCCGACCCCGACGGCATCAACGCGGTCGACGCCAAGGAACTCAACCGCCGGCTGTTCGTGGTTGCGCAGCGGCTCGCCGACGACGTGATGAGCCTGCACCTGCGCGCGCTGCTCGACCGCAGGCGCGCGCATGGGCCTCAAGCGCCGGCTGCAGAGCATGTACGCGGTCGGCATGGTCGCCTTCCTCGAGCTGCCCTACTACTTCGCCTGGAGCTTCCAGAGCCGCGACCGCACGCTCCAGGATGAGCTGCGCGCCTACTTCCTCGGAGAGCGCCGGCACACGCGGCGCGAGAGGGTGGCCGTGCTCTGCGCGAGCGCGCCACACGAGCTGCATCAGAGCAGGCGCGCGAGGCCACCGCGGCCGATGCGTCGGCAACGCGGCACGACGTGGACGTGACGCTGCTGACCTGTTCCGTCGACTCGGAGACCGCCGCCGCGGGCACCGTCGACTTCCGCGCGCTGGCCTGGCGACCGTCACCGAACGGCGACCGACCGCGCTGGGTCGTGCCGCCGCTGGTGGAGGTCGTGGACTACCTCGAGGAGGAGGGCTTCACCGCCATCCACACCGACTCGGCGGCGGGCCAGGGACTGGTCGCCCTCGCCGCCGCGCGCCTGCTGCACCTGCCGGTCACCGGAGCCGTGGACCCGGATGGGCTGGAGGCGCCGCACGGGCCCGGCGACATCGCCGGGCGGCTGCGGCGCCGCTACAGCGCCTGGTTCTACGGCAAGCTCGACGAGGCCTACGCGCCGACGCGCGCTGCGGCCCGGGCGCTCGTCGCCGCCGGCGTCGAGCCGAGCCGGATCACCCTGCTGCCGGCGCCGTCCCGGAGACGGAGACGCCGCCGGCCGGGCCTGAGCCCGGCCGGCGCCGCGCGGCCTCGCCGCGCCCGACTCGCGCAGGCGGGACCGGTCTGTCGCCGGCCCCGCCCCAGCGTCACTCCGCGTCTGCCAGCAGCGCGTAGACCTTCTTGCGCGCGTCGCGCAGGATCTCGAGCGCCTTCTGCGTGTCGTCCGCCGATCCCGTCATGGCGACCTGCTTGACGGCGCCGCCGAGCGAGAACACCGCCTGACGCAGGGCGAAGCGCGGATCCTGCTCGCCGCCCTCCGCGTCGAACGGCGACTCGCCGAGGCGCTCCTTGAGAGCCGCGGCCGCCTCGGCGCCGCCTTCGGTCAGCGAGAACACGCGCCGGCCCTCGGCCTCCTCGCCCTTGATGATGCCCTGGTCCTCGAGCAGCTGGAGCGTCGGGTACACCGAGCCGGGGCTCGGGCGCCAGGCGCCGCCGCTCTTCTCCTCGAGCCGCTGCATGATCTGGTAGCCGTGCATCGGCTCGTCGGCGAGCAAGAGAAGGATGGCCGTGCGCACGTCGCCGCGACGGGCCCGGGACCACGGTCCGCGGCCGCCGTGCCCGTGACCGCGGCCGAAGCCGGGCCCGTGGGGGCCGAACTTGAAGTGCGCGGGGCCGCAGCCCTCGCCGCGCGGCCCGCAGCCGGGATGACCGGCGGGGCTGTCGGAATGCTTGTGTCCGTACATGGTATCTCCTTGTATCGTTGTAACACGATATATCGTAATGCATCGCGAGCGATTGTCAAGCGGTCAGCCGATCGGGCGGTCCGGTGCAGCTCGGAGTCGGGCTCCCGGCCGCGCATGCCCCCGCTCTGTTCCTGTAGAATCCCGGGCCATGATCCGGTACCTCGACACCCGCGGCGCGATCGACGCGCCCCGCACGTTCACGGAGGCGATCCTCGAGGGCATCGCGCCGGGCGGCGGCCTGTTCGTCCCCGAGCGGCTGCCGCGGTTCACCGTGGAGCAGATCGCGGCGCTGGCGCACGTGCCGTACCACGCGCGGGCGGCGGCCGTGTACGAGGCGTTCGGCCTCGACGTCGCCGCCGAGAAGACGCGCGAGATCGCGGCGCGGGCCTACGGCCCCAACTTCGACGCACCCGAGGTCGCCCCGGTCCGCGAAGTGGCTCCGGGGCGTCACGTCCTCGAGCTCTGGCACGGCCCCACGCTGGCCTTCAAGGACATGGCCCTGCAGTGCATGCCGCTCTACTTCAGCGAGGCGCTCGAGCAGGCGCACGCCAAGGGCGGCGACCGACCTGGACTTCCTCATCCTGGTCGCGACCAGCGGCGACACCGGCGTGGCGGCGCTCAACGGCTTCGCCGATCGCGCCCACACCCGAGTCTGCGTGTACTACCCCGACGCCGGCGTGTCCGCCCTGCAGGAACTGCAGATGGTCACCCAGCCGGGCGACAACCTCACCGTGTTCCGCCTCGGCGGCGACTTCGACGACTGCCAGAGCTCGGTCAAGGCGGTCTTCGACGACGGCGCCTTCGCCGCCGAGCTGGCCGAGCGGCACCAGCTCTCCCTGAGCTCGGCCAACTCCATCAACTGGGGCCGCCTGCTGCCGCAGATCGTCTACTACCTCAGCGGCTACGCCGACCTCGCCGCGAGCGGCGCGGTGAAGGCCGGCGACCCCGTGGACGTCTGCGTCCCCACCGGCAACTTCGGCAACATCCTGGCCGCGTGGTACGCCCGCGACATCGGCGCGCCCATCGGCCGCCTGCTCTGCGCCAGCAACAGCAACAACGTCCTCTTCGACTTCCTCTCGAGCGGGGTCTACGACATCGCCGCCCGCTCGCTGGTCAAGACCCCGTCGCCGTCCATGGACATCCTCATCTCCTCGAACCTGGAGCGCCTGCTGTACGACCTCACGGGCGACGCGGCGCGCATCGCCGGCTGGATGCGGGACCTCAAGCAGTCGGGCCGCTTCGCGGTGGACGACGCGACGCGCGACCGGCTGCGCGAGTCGTTCACCGGCGCCTGGGTCGACAACGACACCTGCCTGGAGGTCATCGGCCGGGTGCAGCGCGACAAGGGCTACCTGCTCGACCCGCACACCGCCGTCGCCTGGGAGGCCGCGGAGCGGCTGGCCGGCGACGCGCCGGTGCTCATCGCGAGCACGGCGCACTGGAGCAAGTTCGCCGCCGACGTCGTGCGCGGCCTCACCGGCGTGCCCGCCGGAGCGCCGGTGCCCGGCGCCGCCGACGACCTCGAGCTCCTCGACAGGGTCGTCGACCTCGCGCCCGGCGCGACCGTGCCGCCGCAGCTGCGCGCCGTGCGCGAGCGGCCGCGGCGCTTCGACGCCCGCGTGGAGGCCGGCCGCGAGCCGGTCGAGGCGAGCCTCAGGGAATGGCTGGCCGGGGCATGACCTCACGCCGGCCGGCGACCACCAGCAAGGAGAAGCCGTGAGCGAGCACACCAAGGGGCAAGGCGTGGGCTGGATCCACTTCGCCGGCATCTTCTTTCTCGTCGCCGCCGCGTTCAACGCGATCGCCGGCGTGGCGGGCCTCACGCGCGCCGAGCACTTCGACGAGAGCAAGTTCATCCTCGCGAACCTGCAGACCTGGAGCTGGGTCTTCATCGTCATCGCCGTCGTGCAGCTGGTCGCCGGCATCGTCGTGTTGCGCCGCCTGCGCGCCGGCCGCGTCCCGGCCATCATCCTCGCCGTCATCGGCATGGTGGTGTGGTTCGTGGCCTGGTCCGTCTTCCCGTTCTGGGGCCTCGCGATGATGATCCTCTACGGCCTCATCATCTACAGCCTCACGGCGTTCCACGAGTACTTCGAGTGATGCACGGCGGCGCTGAACCGCGTCGCGGGCGGGACACGATCGAGACGCCTCCGGACGGCCGCCTCTGGCTCATGCGCGGCCGGGGACTGCGATAGGCTCGCGCCCATGATGACCGGACCGGACCGCCAGCCGTGGGAGCACGAGGGCGTGCGCATCGAGGGCGGGCGACTGCTCGTCGCGGGACGCGACGCGGAGGAGCTCGCCCGGGAGCACGGCACGCCGCTGTACGTGTTCGACGTGACGCGCGTCGCGGAGCAGGCGCGCGCGCTGCGGGACGCGCTCGCGCGCGCCGGCCTCACGCCGCGGGTACGCCTCGCGCTCAAGGCGCAGCGCGCGCCCGAGGTCCTGGCCGCGCTGCGCGCCCTGGGCGCGCCGGGCTCGCCCGGCGCGGTCGGGATCGACGCCTGCTCGCCGGGCGAGGTGCTGCACGCCCTGGACAACGGGTTCACGGCCGCCGAGATCAGCTTCACCGGCACCAACGTCTCCGAGCGCGACCTCGACGTGCTCGTGCCGGCCGGCGTGCACCTGAACCTCGACCTGCTCACCCAGATCGAGCGCTACGGCCGCCGCCGTCCGGGGACGTCCATCGGGCTGCGCGTCAACCCGCGCGGCGGCGTCATGCGCGGGCGCCCGGAGAGCCTCTACAGCGGCGCCCGCCCGACGAAGTTCGGCATCTACGAGGAGGACCTGGACGCCGCCGTCGCCGCCGCGCGGCGCCACGACCTCGCCGTCGACACCCTGCACGTCCACCTCGCCAACGCGCATGCTGGACGACGAGCTGCCCGCGTTCGACGCCGCCCTCGAGCCGGTGGCCCGCATGGCGGAGGCCCTGCTCGACGCCGGCTGCCCGCTCGCGGAGATCAACGCCGGCGGCGGCCTCGGCACCCCGATGCACGCCGGCGAGCGGCCGCTCGACCTCGACGCCTACGCCGGCATCCTCGCGCGCCGCTTCGGCGCGCTCGGCGTGGCGGTGGGCGCAGAGCCCGGCGAGTTCCTCACCAACGAGAGCGGCGTCCTCCTCGCCGAGGTGGTCACGCGTCGAGCAGCGTCTGGGCACGACCTTCGTCGGCCTGGACGCCGGCTGGAACGTCATGAACGACGCCTACGTCTACGACCACACGCCGGTCGCCGTCGTCGCCGCCCGCGCGGACGCGCCGCGCCGCGGCGAGGTGACGCTCGCCGGCCACATCAACGAGGGCGACGACGTCTTCGCGTCGGGCGAGCCGTTCCCGGACGTCCGCGAGGGGGAGATCGTCGCCTTCGTCTCGGTCGGCGGCTACTGCCCGGGCATGTGGACCGACCACTGCCTGCGGCCGCGTGCGGGCGCGCTGTACTTCAGCGACAGGGTCTGAGCCTGCCTCAGGGACCGCGGGTGAGCAGCGCGACGGCGAAGGCGACGTTGGCGCCGGCGATCACGGCCAGCACCAGGGCCCCGGCACGGCGCCCGGTGGTCCAGGCGACGACCGAGAACAGCGTGAACATGATGGCCCCGCCGACCATGAACAGCACGACCAGATCCCCGCCGTAACGCACCGATCCTCCTTCGCCGCCGCGGCGCCTTCGCGGCCGCGTGCGTGGAGTCTGTCCCCGGCACGAGGCCACGGCAAGCCTGCCGGTTGCGGGCGGCACGGCCGGACGGCACACTCGGGACCGGTGACGGACCGCGAGGAGGCACCATGACGACGACGCCCGACTGGACGCACGTGCTCGAAGACCTGGCGAGAGCCGGGTGGACGGCGCGGGTCGTCGCGGCGGAGCGCATGGACGACCTCAGGAGCAGAGTGGCCGGGATCCTCGCCTCCGGCGAGCTGCCCGGCCCCACCGCCGGCCACCTCAGCGACGAGGTCGCGTTCGCGTGGCCGGCCGGGCTGCCCGAAGCGCGCTCGGTCGTCGTGGCGGCCACGCCGCGGCCGCTCACGCGCGCGACCCTGAGCGTCGGCGGCGGCGAGCGCGAGATCGTCGTGCCGCCGCACTACGCCGGCTACCACACGGTCCCGGACGGGCTCACGCAGGCGCTGGCGGCGGCGCTCGCGCCCTCCGGCCACGCCGCCGCGCGGTTCGAGCCTCCGCTCAAGACTCTGGCCGCCTGCGCGGGGCTGGCGCGCTACGGGCGCAACAACATCGCCTACGTCCCGCGGCTCGGCAGCTACCTCATGCTGGCGGCCTGCGCCACGGACGCGCCGCCGCCCGCCGAGCGCCGCCTGGGACGAGCCGCTGCAGCTCGACCGCTGCGAGCGCTGCAGCGCCTGCCTGCGCGCCTGCCCGAGCGAGGCGATCCGCGCCGACCGGTTCCTCCTCCAGACCGACCGCTGCCTGACCACGGTGAACGAGGATCGAGGCTCCGTTCCCCGACTGGGTCGATCCCGCCTGGCACCACTGCGCCGTCGGCTGCCTGCGCTGCCAGCAGGCGTGCCCCGAGAACGCCGGCGTCGAGCTTCGCGTGGCGCCGGCCGAGGTGTTCGACGAGGCCGAGTCCGCGGCGATCCTTGCCGCCACCCCCGCGGAGGAGCTGGCCGCGGCCACTCGCGACAAGCTCGCCCGCTGCGGCCTCGACTACTCGCCGGCGCTCATCGCCCGCAACCTGCACGCCCTCATCGGCGCCTGACCGGCGCCTGTCGGCGAGCGCCGCGGGCCGCCGCCGCGACCGCGCCCGCTACCGGCCCGCGCCCGGCCACCCGGTACGCGCCTAGCGCACGCCCCGCGAGGGAACCATCACGGTGTGGAGGCCCGTCTCCCCGCCCGCGCGGAGACGGTCTGGGCCCAGGGGAAGGGAGCGGTGATGCAACATCCCATCGTCCTCGGCTACGACGGATCGGCCTGTTCCGCCGCGGCGCTCGACGAGGCGATCGAGCTCGGCCGCGACACCAGCGGCGCCGAGCGTCGTCCTCGTCTACTGCCACGAGCCGCCCCCCGGGCTGAGCTGCGCCCTCGACCCGGGATGCGCCGCCGCCAAGGAGCTGCGCGACTACGAGCGGCGCGTCGCAGCCGAGGTGGAGCCGATGCTCCGCGACGCCGCCGACAAGGTACGCACAGCCGGCATCGAGACGGAGGTCGTGCTGGTCTGGGACGACCCGGTGCGCGCGCTCGAGGCGGTCGCGCACGAGCGCGGCTCGCACGTGATCGTGGTCGGCTCGCACGGCGAGGGGCCGATCGCCGGAGCGCTCGGCCGGCACACGCCGTTCGCGCTGCTGCACCACTCGGACGTGCCGGTGCTGGTGGTGCCGCACCGGCACTGACCGGCGGGCTGAGCGCCGGTCTACTGCGTCTCGCGCCCGAACCCGCGCACGGCGCTCACGGCCGCCTGCCAGCGCCGGCGGAGCTCGCCGGCTCCCGCCTCCGGCGCCGGCGTGAAGGACGCGCCGGCGGTCCACAGCGCCGCGACCTCTTCCTCGCTCTCCCAGACGCCGGTCGCGAGGCCGGCCAGCCAGGCGGCGCCGAACGCCGTCGCCTCGGGCTGGCCCGCCCTGGTGACCGGCACGCCCAGCAGGTCGGCCTGGAACTGCAGCAGCAGGTCGCTGGCCGCCGCGCCGCCGTCGGCGCGCACCTCAGCCGGCACGACGCCGGCGCCGTCGGCCTCCGCCTGGTACAGGTCGGCGACCTGGAAGGCGATGCCCTCGAGCGTCGCCCGGGCGACGTGCGCCGCCGTCGTGCCGCGCGTGAGCCCGAAGATGCCGCCGCGCGCGTAGGGATCCCAGTACGGGGCGCCCAGCCCGGCGAGCGCCGGCACGAACACGACGCCCTCGCTGGACGGCACGCTCTGCGCCAGCGCCGTAGCCTCGGCTCCACTGGCGACGATGCCGAGGCCGTCGCGCAGCCACTGCACGGCGGCCCCGCCGATGAAGACGCTGCCCTCGAGGGCGTAGGTCCGCCGGCCGTTCCGCTGCAGGGCGACGGTGCTCACGAGGCCGGGCGGCGCTGCCGCAGGCTCCTCGCCGGTGTTCAGCAGCAGGAAGCAGCCCGTACCGTAGGTGACCTTGATCATGCCCCGGCGCGTGCAGGCCTGGCCGAAGAGGGCGGCCTGCTGGTCGCCGGCCATGCCGGCGATGGGGACGGCCGCCCCGAGCAGCGACGGGTCGGTCTCGCCGACGACGCCGCTGCTGTCCACCACCTCGGGCAGCAGTGCGCGCGGCACGCCGAAGAGCGCGAGCAGCTCGTCGTCCCAGACTCCCTCGCGGATGTCGTAGAGAAGCGTCCGGGAGGCGTTGGTCGCGTCGGTCACGTGGACGCGGCCGCCGCTGAGGCGCCACGCCATCCAGGAGTCGACGGTGCCGAACGCGAGCTCGCCGGCCTCGGCGCGCTCGCGCACACCGGGCACGTTGTCGAGCAGCCAGCGCAGCTTGGTGCCCGAGAAGTAGGGATCGAGCAGGAGCCCCGTCTTGCGCCGGACCAGCGCCTCGGCGCCGGCGCCACGCAGCTCCTCGCAGAACCCCGCGGTGCGCCGGTCTTGCCAGACGATGGCCGGCGCGACCGGTACCGACGTGGCCCGGTCCCACACGATCGTCGTCTCCCGCTGGTTGGCGATGCCGATGCCGGCGATGTCGGCGGCGGACACGCCGGCCTTGTCGAGAGCGCCCCGGGCGGTGGCCAGCTGCGCCTGCCAGAGCTGCTCGGCGTCCTGCTCGACCCAGCCCGGCTGCGGGGTGCTGAGGCCGGCTTCCTGCTGGGCGCTCGCAAGGACGACGCCGGCGGCGTCGATCACGAGCGCCCGCCCGCTCGTCGTCCCCGTGTCCAGCGCCAGCACCAGCTTGCCCGTCGTCTCGCCCATGCCGCCCTCCGTCGGTCGCCGCCCGCGCGGACCGGGCCGCGGGCGTCCTGCTGCTGGCCCGCATGATACTCGCTGCTGCGGCCGCTCAGGCGACCGGCGGCCGCGGCCGGAGAGCCCGGTCGGCCAAGCGGCCGGCCGTTTACTAGGTGCGCCACCACACCGTCCATCAGGTGAACACCCTATTTTGGTGTGTCACTACATACTTCATTCCCGGCCCGGGGGGTACAGTGCTTGTGAAAGGAGTCGCATGCAAGTGCGACCCGCAGAGCTCGTGGAAGGAGGAGCCATGGGCTGGAGGAAGATCCTGGAGGCCGAGCACCGCCTGGTGCTGGAGGTCGCCGACGCCGCCGACGCCGAATGCCGGCATATCGAGGCCACCGGCACGCTCCGCGCCGACCTCGTCGGCGACATGATCGGATTCTTCCGGTACTTCGCCGACGGTCTGCACGACCCCAAAGAAGAGGACCTGCTGTACGCACGCTGCCACCGCCGCGGGATGACGGACCAGGACGAGCCGCTCGAGCAGATGCTCGGCGAGCACGAGTGGTGCCGCGGCAAGCTCGACGGCATCGAGCAGACGCTCGAGCGCATCGACCCCAACGACCGGGCGGCCGCGCTCGACTTCGCCGCCCGCCTGAGCGAGTACGTCGAGGTGGTCCGCTGCCACATCCAGGTCGAAGAGGACGTGTTCTTCGACACCGCCCAGCACTACCTGACGGACAACGACCGCAAGGAACTCACGGAGGAGTTCGAGGCGGTGCACTGGGACGAGATCGAGGAGGGCGTGGCCTCCTACTGGGAGGACCTGGCCCACCGGCTCTGGGTCGCGGAGACCCAGTCCGCGTAGGGCGGCAAAGCTCCTCCAGGCGGGGTCGCGGCGGCTGAGCGTCCCGGGGCCGCGACCTCGTCGTCAGGCGGGGCCGTGGCCGGAGCGCGTGTCAGCTCCAGCTTGCGGCCCCGTCGCTCAGGAACTCGTGCATGTCGTCGGCGGCCTTGCGCGCCGCGCCCATGGCGAGGATCACCGTCGCGGCGCCGGTGACGATGTCTCCGCCGGCCCACACCCTCGGCACGCTGGTCCGGCCTGACTCCGAGTGCGTCCTGATGTAGCCGCGCTCCGTGCGCTCCAGGCCCCGGGCGTCCTCGAAGAGGGCCCGGTTGGGGCCGGCTCCCACCGCGACGACGACCATGTCGACGTCGATCATGAAGTCCGACTTCAGGAGCGGGACGGGGCGGCGGCGTCCGGAGTCGTCGGGCTCGCCGAGCTTCATGCGCACGCAGCGCATCTCGCGCACCCAGCCCTGCTCGTCGCCCTCGTAGGCGATCGGGCTCGTGAGGTACTCGAAGCGCAACCCCTCCTGCTCGGCGTGCTGGATCTCCTCCTCGCGTGCCGGCATCTCATCCCGCGTGCGCCGGTAGACGATGGAGACCTCGCGCGCGCCCATGCGCAGCGCCGTGCGCGCGCAGTCCATCGCCACGTTGCCGCCGCCGACGACCGCGACCCTGGTGCCCAGCGGCGCCGGCGTGTCGTACTCCGGGAACAGGTACGCCTTCATGAGGTTCACGCGCGTGAGGTACTCGTTGGCGGAGACGATGTTGCAGAGGTTCTCGCCGGGCAGGCCCATGAAGCCGGGCAGGCCTGCCCCCGTGGCCACGTACACGGCGTCGAACCCGAGGTCGAACAACTCCGTGAGCCCGTAGAGCTTGCCGACGATGCTGTTGAGCTCGAACTTGACGCCGAGGTGCCGCAGGTTGCCGGTCTCCGCCTCGACGATCGCCTTGGGCAGACGGAACTCGGGGATGCCGTACACGAGCACGCCACCGGGGCTGTGGAGCGCCTCGAAGATGGTGACGCTGTGCCCTTTGACGGCCATGTCGGCGGCCATGATGAGCCCTGCCGGGCCGCTGCCGACGACGGCGATGCGGCAACCCGTCTTGTCCGCCCGCGGCGGCAGGGTGACCTGGTCCGTCTGGCGCTCGAAGTCGGCGGCGAACCGCTCGAGCGCGCCGACGGCGAGCGGCTCGCCCTTGTTGCCCAGCAGGCACTCCTTTTCGCACTGGTCGTCCTGCGGGCAGACGCGGCCGCAGATGGCCGGCAGCGCGTTCTTCTCGCGGATGCGCCGGGCCGCGGCGGCGAAGTCGCCCGCGGCCACCAGCTTCACGAACCCGGGGATGTCGACGCCCACCGGGCAGCCGTCGACGCAGGTGGGCTTCTTGCACTGCAGGCAGCGGCTCGCTTCGGCGACCGCCAGCTCGCTGTCGTAGCCGTAGCTGACCTCCTGGAAGTTGCGCACGCGCAACTTCGGGTCCTGCTCCGGCTTCTTCTGCCGCGGCGCCCCGGCCAGGATCTTGGCGCGCGTCCGCTTGGGCACGCCGTGCCAGTGACAGTCCGCGCGCGTGCAGCACGACAGCGGCGCCACGCGCGTGCGCAGTGAGACGTCGATGGTGAAGACCCGCGACTCGCACTCGTCGCACAACCCCTCGGCTTCGACCAGCGAGGTGTGGCAGTGCGGGCACATGACGTCGGTGGCCACCGCGTCCCCGGTCCAGCAGGGCGAGCACACACGCTCGAACTCCTCCAGCCTCGGGTTGACGAGCAGGTCACAACAGACCGTATCGACCTCCACGTCAAGGCCGACCCAGACGCGCTTCGTCTCGACGTCGTAGACGTTGAGCGCTGCGTGGCAGTGAGGGCAGAAGCTCGCGAGATCGCCCTGTTGTGCGAGAGTGGCGAGCTCGTGGTCGATCGAGGTCATCGCGGCCCCCTTACCTGGCCTTGATGGACGTGAGCAGTGAGATGCGTTCGTCGCGGCCGTACATGCTGTTGCGCTGGATGAGCTCGTCGAAGTCGACCTTGAACGCGTCGAAGTGCGGGCCGTCGACGCAGGCGAACTTGGTCTCGCCGCCGACGCTGCAGCGGCAGCCGCCGCACATGCCGGTGCCGTCGACCATGATCGGGTTGAGGCTGACCTCGGTCGGCAGGCCGTAGATGCGCGTCATCTCCGTCACGGAGCGCATCATGATCAGCGGCCCGACGGCGATGACGTGGTCGATGTGCTCGTGCCGCTCCACCAGCGCCGCGAGCGCGTCGGTGACCTTGCCGTGCACACCGTAGCTCCCGTCGTCGGTGGTGACGATGAGCTCGTCGCAGAGGGCGCGCATCTCGTCCTCCAGGATCAGCAGGTCCTTCTGGCGCGCCCCGACCACGCCGATGATGTGGTTGCCGGCGTCGCGGTGCCCGGTGAGCAGGTGATGCAGCACGGCGATGCCGGAGCCGCCGCCGATGCCGACCACGGTGCCGACCTTCTCGATGTGCTCCGGCTTGCCGAGCGGGCCGCACAGGTCCTTGATGGCGTCGCCCACGCCGAGCGACGCCAGCATGGCGGTGCTCTTGCCGACGACCTGGAAGATGATGGTGACGGTGCCGTTGGCCGCGTCGCGGTACGCGACGGTGAGCGGCACCCTCTCCCCCGTGTCGTTGACGCGGAGGACGACGAACTGCCCCGGGCGGATCTTGCGCGCGATCTGGGGCGCCTCGATGGTGAGGCTGATCAGGTCGCGCTTCGTGAGCTCCTGCCGGTCGACGATCGTGTGCATGGCCAGTCCCCCTGACCCGATGACTCGACACCGTCGCGCGACCGCTAGGTCGCGTGGCTTCTACCTCACTATACCCTCGAAGCACGCCGATGCATGGGGTGAACACCTGACGGTCCGGCCCGCAGCGGCTGCGCCGCTGGCCCCCCCGGCCTCCGTGCCGGCCGCCGGCGACCGTCAGGTCTTCGGCGGCAGCGCCTCGCCGAGCGGTGACGCCTCATCGAGCTCGACGAGGCCCTCGCGGGACTGCGGGGCGCGGATGCGCAGCGTCTCCGCGCCCTCCGTCACCGCATACGCGGCCGCCGTCGGGCGGGCGTTGTAGGGCGTCATGAGCTCGAGCGTGTAGGCGCCGGCGTCGTAGAACGCGAGCAGGTCGCCGGAGGCCGTCGCCTCCGGCAGGCGGCGATAGGCCGTGTCGTCGTCCCCGCCGTAGACGTCGCCGCCGTCGCAGAGCGGGCCGGCCACGCGGAAGCTCCCGCCGGCCGGCGCGTCCGGCCGGGTCACCGAGACCAGCGGGTAGTACCAGCCGTAGAGCACGGGGTCGAAGAACGTGTTGTAGCCCGCGTCGACCAGCAGCCAGCGGTCCTCCGCCACGACCCGGCCGCGCTGGTCGCGCAGGCGCTTGGTCTTCTCGCTCTCGACGCGCGTGACGAGGATCGCCGTGTCGGCGGCGATCGAACGGCCCGGCTCCAGCCAGAGCTCGAGCCCCGGGCGCCGCCGCGCCACCTCGGCGCAGATCGCGGCGGCGTAGTCCTCGACGGTGAGCCCGGTGAAGAAGTAGTCGCCGTCCCGGCGCACGGAGCGCTCGCGGTAGGCGACGGCAAAGCCGCCGCCGAGGTCGAGCGCCGGCAGTGTCACGCCGAGCTCGCGCTCGATGTCGTCGAACAGGTCCAGCGCCACGCCCAGCGCGCGCAGGTAGGGTGAGGTCGCCGTGATCTGTGAGCCGATGTGCAGGTGGAGGCCGGCGAGCTCGAGGTGCTCGGACGCGGCGGCGAAGCGGAACGCCTCCATCGCCTCGCCGAGGTCGATGCCCGCCTTCCCGCCGCTGGCGGTCTCGAGGCCGGGATGCGTGCCGCCGGTGACGTTGACGTCCACGCGCGGCAGCACGCGCGCCGGCCTGCCCAGGTCGCGCGCGACCTCCTCAAGCCGGCGCAGCTCGCAGAGCGAGTCGGCGACCACGCCGGCGATGCCGGCCGACACGGCCTCCTCCAGCTCGCTCCGGCTCTTGGCGACGCCGTTGAACACGGCCTGGTCCGGCGAGAAGCCGGCGCGCAGCGCCTTCCAGAGCTCGCCGCCGGAGTTCACCTCGATCCCGGCGCCGGCGGCGCGTACCTGCTCGAGGAACCAGCGGTTGGAGCACGCCTTGCCGGCGAAGAACACCCGGGTCGCGGCGTGGCGAGTCTCGAACGCCCGGCGCACGGCGGCCACGTTGGCGGCGATCCGTTGCTGCGAGTAGAGGAAGAACGGTGTGTCGACCCGTCCGCCCAGGGCGGCGACCTCCACCCCGTCGAAGAGCAGCCGCCCGTCCTCGACCGTCACCGAAGCTGTCATTTGTGTCATCGGGGCCTCCCTGCCGCCAGGCCGTCAGCCTAGCGGGAACGGCCCGGCGGCGAAACCGCGCCATCCCGTGAATACCAACCGCGATGGTCGGGTATAGACCGCGCTGGAGGGAGTGCGCCCACGCCTCCGCCGACGCGAAGGGAGACCACATGGCAGACGGACCCACACCCGCACTCACGCTCGATTGCATCGGGTTGTACTGTCCCGAGCCGCTGTTCCAGACCAGGGAGAGCATCGACTCGATCGAGGTCGGCGACGTGCTCGAGGTCATCGCCGACGACCCCGCGGCCGAGGAGGACCTCAAGCGCTTCGCCAAGCGCGCGGGCCACGAGGTCGTCTCGCTCGAGAACGACGGCGTAGAGCTCCGCATCCTGCTCCGCAGGCTCAAGTAGCAGACCAGGGCACTGCCACCGAAAGGATCACCATGGCCGACCAGAAGAACATCCTCTACGTACAGACCAGCAACCTCCCCGAGCGCCAGTACTCGCCGCTCGTGCTCGCCCAGAGCGCCAAGGTGATGGACCTCGAGCCGCATCGTCTACTACCTGGGCATGGGCCTCACGGTCCTCAAGCCGGGTGCGGCCGAGGAGATGCAGCTGGGCACCTTCCCCAGCGTCGCCGAGATGCTGAAGAAGACGCTCGACATGGGCATCACCGTGTACGTGTGCGAGGCCTCCAAGCAGATGCTCGGCTGGGAGACCGTGGAGCTCATCCCCGGCGTCAAGATCGTCGGCGCGGCGACGCTCAACGACCTCGCCCTGGACGCCGACGCGACGATGTGGTTCTGAGGCGGAGATGACTGACGCGCGCGGCACAGACCTGCACCTGGCGGACCCCGGCGCGGCGCTCCGCCGCGACGGGGTCGTGTACGCCGACTACCAGAGCGCCAAGCCTGTCGACCCGCGCGTCGTCGCGGCGATGCTGCCGTACCTCACGGAGAAGTTCGGCAACGCCGCGTCCCTGCACGGCGTGGGCGACGTCGCGACGGAGGCGCTGGAGGAGGCGCGCGGCCGGGTCGCCGCGTTCTTCGGCGCCGAGCCGCGCGAGATCGTCTTCACCGGCGGAGCCACCGAGGCCACCAACCTGGCCATCGTCGGCTACGCCCTGCGCAACAGGCGCAAGGGCGACCACGTGATCATCAGCGAGGCCGAGCACATCAGCGTGCTCAACATCGCCAAGTACCTCGAGAAGCAGGGCTTCCGCGTGACGCGGGCGCCGATCGACCTGCACGGGCGCGTTTCGCCCAAGAAGCTGCGCGCCCGCATCACCGACGAGACGATCCTCGTCTCTCTGCAGTGGGCGAGCAGCGAGATCGGCACCGTCCAGCCGATCGCCGAGATCGCCGGACTGCTCGAGGGCACCGGCATCGCCCTGCACAGCGACGCGGTGGCGGCCGAGGGGCTCCTCCCCATCGACACCGGCAAGGTGCCGGTGAGCCTGCTCAGCCTGTCGAGCAACGACCTCTACGGCCCCCGCGGCCTTGGCGCGCTCTACGTCGCGCCAGGGCGTGCAGGTGGCGCCGGTGCTGCTCGGCGGCGGCCAGGAGCGCGGCCTGCGCTCGGGCAGCGAAGACCTCGCGAGCATCGTCGGCATGGCCGCGGCGGCCGACCTCATGGCCGCGGAGATGCCCGCCGAGGTGGAGCGTCTGCGCGCCATCCGCGACAAGCTGGTCGAGCGGGTGCTGGCGGAGATCCCCGACTCTCACCTCAACGGCCACCCGGAGCAGCGGCTGCCCAACAACGCGCACTTCCGCTTCCACGGGGTCGAGGGCGAGGCGATGGTGCTGTCGCTGCGCGACGCCGGCATCGCCGCGTCGACCGGCTCCGCCTGCAGCTCCAAGACGCTCGAGCCCTCGCACACGCTGATCGCGTGCGGCCTGCTGCACGAGGAGGCGCACGGCTCCCTGGAGTTCACCTTCGGGCGCTGGAGCACCATGGAGGACGTGGACCGCATCATGGCCGCGCTCCCCGGCGTGATAGCCCGGCTCCGCGCGCTCTCGCCGCTCTACAAGACACACGCTCCCGCGACGCCCTGACGGCCGCGGTCACCTGACCTGGAAAGGCGCACCCCGATGAAATCGACGCAGTACACGGAGAAGACCCTCGAGCACTTCCGCGACCCGCGCAACGTGGGCACGCTGGAAGGGCCGAACGTCGCCGTCGGCCGCGTGGGCAACCCCGTCTGCGGCGACATGATGGACATCTACATCGAAGTAGTCGACGACCACATCAAGGACATCAAGTTCCAGACGTTCGGCTGCGGCTCCGCCGTGGCGACCTCGAGCATGATCACCGAGCTCGTCATGGGCATGTCGCTCGACGACGCTCTCAAGGTGAGCCGCGGCGACGTCGCCGACGCGCTCGAGGGCCTGCCGCCGATCAAGATGCACTGCAGCAACCTCGCGGCGGACGCGCTGCACGAGGCGATCAAGAACTGGCGCGGGGGCGTCGGCCCGGAGGACGCCAAGAAGACGCCGGGCGGCACCGCCTGCCACCCGATCCCGGCGCAGGTCGCCGAGGTCGAGATCCAGAAGCTCGACGAGTACGACGGCAAGGGGCTCTACCGGGCGGTCGCCGACCTGAGCGACCTGGCCGACGAGCGTGTCGTCGTGCTCGACACCGGCGACGACGCCGCGCGCCTGGCGATGGACCTCACCGAGCACACCGGCCGGGTCGTGCTCATGACGACCGGCAAGGAGCCGAGCGTGAGCCCGGCGGTGCGCTCGGCCCTGCGTCTCAGCGACGTCAAGGTGCTGGCCGAGGCGCAACCGCTCGAGCTGCTCGGCGAGGGCGAGCTCGAGCGCATCCGGGTCCACGACCTGAACGAAGACGAGGAGTACGAGCTCACGGCCGACGCGTTCGTGGTGCTCGAGTAGGCATGGCCGCGTTCGGGCCGGGCTCAGCGACTCAGTAGTTCTCGGCGCAGATTTCCTGATACGCCATCGGGTGGTCGCAGGCCGGGCACTTGGCCAGCGCCTTGGCGCCGGTGTGGACGAAGCCGCACTTGCGGCAGATCCAGGTGACCTTCTCGTCCTTCTCGAAGACCTTGCCCTCGTCGAGGTTGGCCTTGAGCCTGCGGTACCGCTCCTCGTGGTGCGCCTCGACCTTGGCGATGTTGCGGAAGCGCCTGGCGACCTCCGGGAACCCCTCGGAGTCGGCGACGTCGGCGAAAGCCGGGTACAGGTCGGTCCACTCCTCGTTCTCGCCGTCGGCGGCGGCGGCGAGGTTCTCCGCCGTGGTGCCGTTGAGGGAGCCGGCCGGATAGGTCGCGGTGATCTCGACCATGCGGCCCTCGAGGAACTTGAAGAACATCTTGGCGTGCTGCTCCTCGTTCATGGCCGTCTCGGCGAAGATCGCGGCGATCTGCTGGTAGCCCTCCTTCACCGCGATCTTGGCGAAGAACGTGTAGCGGTTGCGCGCCTGGCTCTCGCCGGCGAACGCCTTGAGGAGGTTCTCCTCTGTCTTGCTGCCCTTGAGCTCGGCCATGGTGGCTCCTTTTCGCGTGGAACGACTGCGCGCAGTCTATCGCCTGGCGCCCGCCCAGGTTCGAGCCGCGTGGCCAGGCGCGCGCCCAGGGGTGCGGCCCGGCGCGCACGCCACCGGTCGGGCGGGAGCGTGTGCGATCGCCGATGGTGACATCGGTGGCGTCACGGATGGCGTCGTTGGTGGCGTCGTTGGTGGCGTCGTGGGTGGCGTCATGCGTGGCGCCAGTCTCCGCGAGCCACTAGGGCACCGGCAGATCGACCCCCGCCTCGGCGGCGCCGCCGCTGGTCCAGCTGGCGCCGGCGGCGGCGGCCATGACGGCGGCCATCGCCGCCCCCTCCACCACAGTGATGTGCTGTCCGAGCACGATGAGCGCGGCCAGCGCCGCGACCGCCGGCTCGATGCTGAGGAGCACGCCGTACGTGGCGGCGCGGACGCGGCGGATCGCCACCATCTCCAGCAGGTACGGGAACGCCGACGAGACGACGGCGATGACGACGCCGAGCGCGACGGCGTCCCAGTGACCCGTCAGCTTGACGCCGTCGATCGCGAGCAAGGGCGTCGCAAGAACGGTAGCGCCGACCATCATCAGCACCGTGACCGAGAGCGGGTCCATACCGGTCACGGCGCGCTTGGCCAGCAGCAGGTAGATGCCCCAGCAGACGCCGGCCGACAGCGCCAGCAGCACGCCGAGTCCGGTCGCGGAGCCCGAAGGGCCGGCGAGCACGACGACGCCCGCGCCGGCCAGCGCGATCCACAGCCAGTCCAATTTGCGCCGCGTGCCGAGGACGGCCACGCCGAGCGGCCCGACGAACTCGATGGCGACGACGATCCCGACGGGCACCCGGCTGATCGCGCCGTAGAAGCTCAGGTTCATCAGGAAGAGCGCCAGCGCAAGCGCCGCAAGCGGCAGGCGGTGGCCCCTGGGCGGCAGCCGCCTGAGCGCGCTCGGCCGGACGGCGACGAGGATGAGCGCGGCGAACGCCGTGCGCAGCCAGAGCGCCTCGAACACGCCGACCGACTCGATGACGCGCACGGCCAGCGCCGAGCCGGTCTGGATCGAGATGGTCAGGACGACGACCAGGGCGGCCGCGAAGGCCGCGTCGCGGCGGCCGCCCTCGGGCGGCCGCGCCGTTTCTGTCACCTCAGCCATGCGTTGAGTCTACTGAGCGCCGCCCCCGCGGCGCATCCGCGAGACCAGGATGCGCGCGGCGTGCATACGACACTTGTCGGTGATTCGGCCGCGTGGTATCTTTGCGCCTTTCCCTCATTTACGGACCAAAGTAGTCCACTTCCCGACAGCGAGGACGACATGAGCGCGAGGCCGAAGTCCCCCACCCATGCCGACGAGAAGCACGCCATCCTGTATGGCCACCCCATACCGGAGAACAGCTTCGCTGTGCGCGACCTGGTCCACAAGCTTCCCGATGTAGGTCTGTTCAACCTCCGCCACACCGAGGACGGCGCCCACGCCTGCACCTTCTGCGGCGCCTGCCAGAAGGTGTGCCCGGTGGACTGCATCGACGTGCGCCTCGACCGCTCGCGCTCGCACGGCAAGGGCGCCGAGCGCCACTTCGCCGGCACGATCACCCTGGACGAGCGGCGCTGCATGACCTGCAACCACTGCATGGAGACCTGCAAGTTCGACGCACTCGTGCCCACGGACCTGTACTGGGAACACCGTCGCCGCGTGCAGGAGATGGGGAGCCAGACGCCGCAGCTCTCTTCCGGCCACGGCCTCTGCAGCGGCTGCGGCGCCTCGATGGTCGTGAACCAGGTGCTGAGCCAGGTGAAGAGCCACTACGTCGTCTCCGGCGCCACCGGCTGCCTCGAGGTGTCGACGACGCGCTACCCCTACACCGCCTGGAAGGGCAGCTACATCCACACCAACTTCGAGAATGCCGCGGCGACGCTCAGCGGCGTCGAGACCGCGTTCCGCGCCCTGTACAAGCGCGGCAAGCTCGAGGAGCGGGTCAAGTTCATCGCCTTCGGCGGCGACGGCGGCACCTACGACATCGGCCTGCAGGCGCTCTCCGGCGCCATGGAGCGCGGCCACGACATGCTCTACGTGTGCTACGACAACGGCGGCTACATGAACACCGGCTTCCAGCGCTCCTCCGCGACGCCGCACGGCGCCTGGACGACCACCAGCCCGGTCGGCGAGGAGCTGCCGGGCAAGCTCGGCCACTCGAAGAACCTCACCGAGATCATGGTGGCCCACCGCCTGCCCTACGTGGCCCAGTCCTCGCCGCACGACCCGCAGGACCTCCTGCACAAGGCGTCCAAGGCGCTGGAGATCGAGGGTCCCACCTTCCTCAACGTGCTCTCCGCCTGCCCGCGCGGCTGGCGCACCGACAACGACGAAGGCGTCGACCTCATGCGCCTGGCCACCGAGACCTGCTACTGGCCGCTGTTCGAGGTCAACAACGGCGTGTACCGCCTCACCTACCGGCCGCGGCACAAGCGGCCGCTCGGCGAGTGGCTGGAGCGCCAGGGCCGCTTCGCGCATCTGGCGCTCCCCGGCAACGAGCACCTGCTGGAGACGCTCCAGGAGTGGGTGGACTTCGAGTGGGACCTCCTGCTGCGCAAGTGCGACGAGATCCCCGAGGAGAAGTGGGACAAGGCCAGCAGTCGCCACAAGGCCGAGCCGTTCGTCATGCACCCGAGCAGGGCGCACCTGGAGTCGCTGGGCGAGCCGCTCACGGCCAGCATGACCTCCACGGCCACCGAGTGGGACGACTTCGACTGGGGCCGCCACTCAGGCTTCTCCGACGGCGCGTTCGAAGATTGACCACGGCGAGCTCGCCCACCTTGACCGTGTAGCACGCGTCTGCCAAGACGCTGAAGAAGGGGACCTGGAAGCGTCACCGCTCCGCCTCGCGCGAACTGGGTGGGCCGCTAGCCTGGTTGGGTGACCGCCGGAGGGCCCGGGGCCCGCTCCCACAGGTCGAAGCGCTTGACCACGCGCATGCCCACCCGCTCGTAGAGGGCGGTCGCTCCGGTAGGGTTGGCCGCGTCCACGACCAGGACGACCGAGCGGATCCGGCGCGCTATGAATCCCTCGAACGCCCTCAGCAGCAGGGCGGCGCCGATGCCGCGCCCACGCGCTTCTCTGCGCACGCCGAGCTCCGTCACCCACGCTACGCCTCCGCGCACGACCGCGGCGAGCGCGCCGGCCAGCCGAAGGTCCTCCCACGCAAGGCGCCACAGCGCGGGGTCGTAGTCTGGGCCCTGGGTCCGGTCTTGGGCCCAGTGCTCGAATGCCTCCGGCTCGTGGCCCCAGTGGTCGGCGAAGGCCCTGTCGAGGACGGCGTGGACCTCGCGCAGGTCGTCTTGCGACCCGAGCGGCGTGATGGCGATCCCTGGTGGCGCCGGACCCGCGACGACCTCTGGCGAGAGCTCGATGCTCATGTGCCAGAAGTGCCGGACGAGGTGCAGGCCGCGGCCGCGGAGCATGGCCGCCGCGGCCTCGTCGCCCGCGTTCACCGCATGCCGGAAGCGGGCGCCGTGTACGCCGGCCGTCAGTTCGCTCGCCCGCGCCTCCATCCGGCCGAGCACTGCCGATCCGATGCCCTTCCCGCGATGCGCGGGGTGCACCACCCCCCACGAATCGACGCAATCATCCCCATCGCGCGTGACCTGCCCGTACCCGACGACCGTGCCCGTGGCGTCGACCGCGACCCAGGCGTCGGTCGTCAGGTCGAAGCCGAACCGCTGCCATTGCCCGCGGAGAAAGCCCGTGTCGAGGACGACCTGCCCCGCGTCATCCAGGTCGTCCGCCGCGAGCACCTCAGCGGCGGGCTCAAGGTCATCCCATGTGGGTGCCCGCAGTTCGCATCCATCCAGGAGCTCCATCCCAGCAGCTCACTCCTCTCGCGTCGGTCATAGGACCTTACCACCAAGCTAGGGCGGGTCGAGATGCGGACTGCGGAAGACCGTTCGGCGACCATCAAGGCGCCAGATGCTGCATCGCTCGAGCCAGTTGACCAAGGTCATGCCGGGCATGCGTCCCGGGGGGTATCCTGAGTACAGGATGAAGCGCACCGGCTGCCATCCGCGCAGGCGAGGAGGCGGAGCGATGATGATGGACAGAGGCTGCCCCGGCCAGGACCGGAGCAACTGGACGCCCGACGACATCTTCGAGGTGGCGTGCACCAACTGCGGCGCCACCATCGAGTTCTTCAAGGACGACGCGAAGCGCTACTGCAAGGCCTGCGGCACCTGCAACCCCAACCCGAAGATGGACATCGGCTGCGCCGCCTGGTGCGCGGCCGCCGACAAGTGCTCGACGGGGCGGCAGTGGCTCGAGGAAGACTCGCTGGCCGACACGCCGGCCTTCGGCGACCCGACCAGCTGACGGCAAGATGAAGGGCCGGGGCGGCGCCCTGCGCCGCCCCGGCCCTGGTTCATGCCGGGCATCCCCCAGCCCGGCATGTCTG
>CAVUBA010000024.1:0-58556 GCA_963739595.1 uncultured Thermoleophilia bacterium | reverse complement strand
ACCCCATGGGGTGTCCGGGCGTACGTCGAGACGTGTCACCCTTCGCGCGACGCCTGCGCTGCCGGGCGACGTGCGCAGGAGGGCCGCCGAACGGCGCGGCGCCGTCGTCTAGCGCAGGTTGTAGAAGGCGCGCATCCCCGGGTAGTACGCCACCTCGCCGAGCATCTCCTCGATGCGCAGCAGCTGGTTGTACTTGGCCACGCGGTCGGTGCGCGCCGGGGCGCCGCTCTTGATCTGGCCGGCGTTGGTGGCCACGGCGAGGTCGGCGAGCGTGGTGTCCTCGGTCTCGCCGGAGCGGTGCGAGCAGACGGCCGTCCAGCCGGCGCGCGTCGCCATCTGGATGGCGTCCAGCGTCTCGCTGAGCGTCCCGATCTGGTTGAGCTTGATGAGGATGCTGTTGGCCGAGCCCTTCTCGATGCCCTGGGCGAGCCGCTCGACGTTGGTCACGAAGAGATCGTCGCCGACGATCTGCAGGCGGTCGCCGAGCTTGTCGGTCATCAGCTTGAAGCCGTCCCAGTCATCCTCGGCGAGGCCGTCCTCGATGCTGATGATGGGGTACCTGTCGACCAGCGCCGCGTAGTAGTCGACCATCTCGGCCGAGGTGAGCTCGCGGCCCTCGCCGGCCAGGATGTAGCGCTGCTTGGCCGTGTCGTAGAAGCTCGAGGCGGCCGGGTCGAGGGCGATGCGCACGTCCTCGCCGGGCTCGTAGCCGGCGGCGTCGATGGCCTCCATGATCACCTGGACGGCCTCCTCGTTGCTGCCGAGGTCGGGGGCGAAGCCGCCCTCGTCGCCGACGGCCGTGCTCAGGTTCTTGTGCTTCAGCACGGCCTTGAGCCCGTGGTAGACCTCGGCGCAGATGCGCAGCGCCTCCTCGAAGCTCTCGGCGCCGACCGGCATGATCATGAACTCCTGCAGGTCGACGTTGTTGTCGGCGTGCTTGCCGCCGTTCATGATGTTCATCATCGGCACCGGCAGCGTGAACGCGTTGACGCCGCCGACGTACTGATAGAGGGGCAGCTCGAGCGCGGCGGCGGCCGCATACGCGGTCGCGAGCGAGACGCCGAGGATGGCGTTGGCGCCGAGGTTGGCCTTGTTCGGCGTGCCGTCGAGCTCGATCAGCATCTTGTCCACGAGCCGCTGATCGGTGGCGTCGAAGCCGACGATCTCCTCGGCGATCACGTTGTTGACGTTGTCGACGGCGGTGCGCACGCCCTTGCCGAGATACTCGCCCGTGTCGTCGCGCAGCTCGACCGCCTCGTACTCGCCGGTGGACGCGCCGGAGGGGACGTCGGCGCGGCCGACGGCGCCGGACTCGAGCTCGACCTCGACCTCGACCGTGGGGTTGCCGCGGGAGTCGAGGATCTGTCGTGCTGAGACGTCGATGATGGTGGTCATTGAGGGGGGCCTCCTGCGTCGGCTTGCCGGGGTCGGGGCCCCGGTCTGGGCTTCGCCCCGCCCGCGGGGCCGGGACGCACGGCGACGCTATCACACCGGTCGCTCGGCGGGCCGTCTCAGCGCATCTGGCGGGGCCTCACAGGGGAACATTCCCACTGCAGGCGTAAGGGGCCAGGCATCCGTACTCCGGCGAATGGGCACTGGACGGACGTGCGGCGACCGATGAGTGCAGGCGGCTGCTCGACATCAGGCTCACGGAAGTCGGCGGCCTGACGCCTCGCCGGATGACTCAGGCGCCGGCGTCCGCGGGCGGCTCGCCGCCCGTACCCGGCGCCGCCTCCCCGGCCGCCGTCCAGGCGGTCAGGTCCGCCTTGGCCCGCTGGTAGTACTCCTCCTGGGCGGGCAGCTCCAGCGCCGACCAGTCGCGGCCCTCCGCCGCGGCGAGCTCGGCCGCCGCCGTGACGCGGCGCTCGAAGCGGCGGCCGGCCTCGCGCAGGGCGAGCTCCGGGTCCACGTGCAGCAGGCGCGCCACGTTGACCGTGGCGAAGAGCAGGTCGCCGACCTCGTGCGCCACGCGCGGGTCGGCGCGGTGCGGGTCGGCGAGCCGCGGATCGGCGGCGGCCTCGAGCGCGGCGGCGCCCTCGGCCACCGCCGCCTCGGCGAAGAGCTCGGCCAGCTCGGCGTGCTCCTCGGCGATCTTGGGGAACGCCTCGGCGGCCGAGTCCCAGTCGAACCCGACGCTGGCGGCGCGCTGCTGCAGCTTCTTGGCGTACAGCAGCGCGGGGAAGCCGGCCGGCACGTCGTGGAAGATCCCCTGCCGGCCTTCCTGCTCGACCTTTATCCGCTCCCAGCGGCTCTTGACGTCGGCGGGGGTCTCGGCGACGGCGTCGGCGAAGATGTGCGGGTGGCGGCGGATGAGCTTGACCTCGATGTCGTGCGCCACGCTCGCGAGGTCGCCGGCGCCCTCCTCGCCGAGCATGAGGGCGAGCAGCACGACCTGCAGCAGCAGGTCGCCGAGCTCGCCGTGCTCCGCGTGCAGGTCGCCGGAGGCGATGGCGTCGGCCAGCTCGTGGACCTCCTCCACGGTGTAGCCGACGATGTCCTGCGGCGTCTGCTCGCGGTCCCACGGGCACTCCACGCGCAGCACGTCGACGATGCGCTTGAGCGAGACGAGCTCCTGGCCGAGCAGGGCGTCGTCGAAGGCCTGGCCGGCCGGGACGGTGCGGAGCTCGACGGCGGCGCCGGAGGCGGCCCGCCGGCGCAGTTCCCGCGCCAGCTGCGGCCCGCCGGGGCCGGCCAGCGCGACGACGACGCCGGCGGCGGCGGCGCGCCCGGCGAGGTCGTCGAGCCCCTCGCCGTCCGCCGGGTCGAGCTCGAGCAGGCGGCCGAAGCCGGGGTCGGCGGCCTCGGCGACGAGCTCCCGGAGGTCGCCCCCGAGGCCCGCCGGAACGAAGACGGCGCCGCCGCCGGAGAGGGCCCGCAGCGATGCTGCGGGCGCCAGTCCGGCGGCGGCGCCGATGTACACGAGCGTGAGGCTCATCGCGGCGGCGCGTCGCGCGTGGCGGACGTCCTTACGGCGTGGCCGAGGCCGAAGCGGCCGGGCTCGGGGAGGCCGTGAGATTCGCCGGGTTGAAGCCCGCGGCGTAGGTGACGCCCACGGCCGCCATGGCCTTCTTGAGCCAGTCCGCCCAGGCCGTGGACTGCTTCTGGTACTTGAGCTGCTGCTCGATGGTGGCCTTGGCCTGCGCGAGCGTCTGCTTGCTGGCCGGGGTCTTCTTGGTGACCTCGATGATGTGGTAGCCGAACTGCGTCTTGACCGGCTGCGAGATCTCGCCGACCTTGAGCGCGAAGGCCGCATTCTCGAAGGGCTTGACCATGCGGCCCTTGGGGAAGCTGCCGAGGCTGCCGCCGTTGTTCTTGGAGCCGGTGTCGGTGGAGTACTGCTTGGCGACCTTGGCCCAGTTGGCGTCGGTGTTGTTGGCCTCGAGCAGGGCGCGGACCTTCTCGGCCTCGGCCTTGGTCTTCACCAGGATGTGGCGGGCGTCGACGCTCTCCGGCACGTTGAACTGGGACTTGTTCGCCGGGTTGTTGAAGTACTTCTCGATGTCGGCCTGGCTGACCGTGATGCCGGCGTAGACCTTCTGCTGGACGGCGTCCTGCAGCATCTGAGCCTTGAGCTGCTCCTCGAGCTGCGCCTGCGTGACGTTCTGCTGCTTGAGCAGCTTGTCGAGCTTCTTCTGGCCGCCGACCTGCTGGATGATCTGCTTCATGCGGTCCTGGAACTGCTTGTCGGTCACCGTGACCTTCATCTCGGCGGCCTTGTCCTTGATGACCTGGTTCTGGACCAGATAGTTGACGATGCTGGCCCTGAGCTGGTTGTACTGCGCCGTCCCCGCCTTGGGGAACGCCGGAGCGCCCGCCTGGGATTTGTACTGCGCCTGGGCCTGCGCCCAGATCTGGTCGAACTGCTCCTGCGTGACCACGCCACTGCCGACTGCGGCGATGGCGCCGGCGGGGACCTTGGTCTCGCTGCTACCGCATGCGGCGATCACCGCTGGCAACACGAGGACCAGCAGGACCACACCCACGATGAGCTTCTTCATAGACTCTCTCTCCCAGGGATTGACGACCGGTCGTGAGACACACGAGAGGCGAGTATAGCATCGAGCATAGCCTCGACCCACCGGAGCAGTGACGGCTCCTGGCCCTCTCGATGCACCGCCAGCATGCGGTCCTTCTTGAAGTACGTCGCACGCGCGTCAAAGGTTCGTACGCGCGCCGCCGACTCGTCGTCCAGGTCGAGCCCGTCGACCTGCAGGCGGCTGCCGCGGAAGGCCACGGCGGAGGCGCCGAGCTCCGCCGCCTTGACGCGGATCGCCTGCAGGGTGATGAGGTTCTCCACCGGCTCCGGCGGCGGGCCGAACCGGTCGGCGAGCTCGGCGCGCACGTCGCCGAGCTCGCCGACCGTGCGCGCCCGCGCGATGCGCCGGTGCGCGTCGATCTTGGTCGCCTCGTAGGCGATGTACTCGGGCGGCACGTACGCGGTGACCGGCAGGTCGACGCGCACCGGCGCCGCCAGCACCGCCTGCTCGCCGGCCAGCTCGCGCACGGCCTCCTCGAGCATCTGCGCGTACATCTCGAAGCCGACCGCGGCGACGTGCCCGCTCTGCTCGTCGCCGAGCAGGTTGCCGGCGCCGCGGATCTCGAGGTCGGCCATGGCGATCTTGAAGCCGGCGCCGAGGTCGGTGTGGTCGCTCAGCGTCTGCAGGCGCGCCGCGGCCTCGCTGGTGAGGAGGTCCTCGCTCGGATACAGCAGGTACGCGTAGGCGTGCGCGTCGCTGCGCCCGATGCGGCCGCGGATCTGGTACAGCTGGGCCAGACCGAGCATGTCGGCGCGCTCCACGACGAGCGTGTTGGCCGTCGGGATGTCGATGCCGCTCTCGATGATCGACGTCGTCACCAGCACGTCGGCATCGCCGGCGAGGAACGCCAGCATGACCTTCTCCAGCTGCCGTTCCGCCATCTGGCCGTGGGCGATCAGCACGCGCGCGTTCGGCACGAGCGCGCGCACGTGCTCGGCCGCCTGGTCGATCGTCTCCACGCGGTTGTGCAGGTAGAACGCCTGGCCCTCGCGCGCCAGCTCCTTCTCGATGGCGATGCGGACGAGGTCGTCCCTGTACTCGCCGATGTAGGTGCGGATCTCGTGGCGGCCGCGCGGCGCCGTCTCGATCACCGAGATGTCGCGGATGCCGCTCAGGCTCATCTGCAGGGTGCGCGGGATCGGCGTCGCCGAGAGGCTCATCACGTCGACCTGGAGCTTGAGGTTGCGCAGCAGTTCCTTCTGGCGCACGCCGAAGCGCTGCTCCTCGTCGACGACGACGAGGCCGAGCTCCTTGGGGCGCACGTCGGTGCTCAGCAGTCGGTGCGTCCCGACGAGCACGTCGACCTCCCCCCTGCCGAAGGCGGCGAGGGTCTTGCGCTGCTCGGCGCCGCTGCGGAAGCGCGAGACCATGCCCACCTTGACCGGCAGGTCGGCGTAGCGCTGCTCGAACGTCATCCAGTGCTGCTCGGCGAGGATGGTGGTGGGGACGAGCACCAGCGTCTGCTTGCCGGCCTCGGCCGCCTTGAAGGCCGCGCGCAGCGCGACCTCGGTCTTGCCGTAGCCCACGTCGCCGCAGATGAGGCGGTCCATGGGGTGCGGCGCCTCCATGTCGTTCTTGACCTCGTCGATGGCCTCCGCCTGGTCGTCGGTCTCCTCGTAGGGGAACGCCTCTTCCAGGCGGCTCATGAGCTCCCCGTCGGGCGGATAGGCGAACCCGGGGATGGCCTGGCGGGAGGCGTAGAGCTCCAGCAGCTCGCCCGCCATCTCCACGACCGCGGTGCGCGCCCTGGTCTTGACCGTCTGCCAGTGCGTGCCGCCGAGCTTGTCGAGCGACGGCGTGGCGCCGGAGGCGCCGATGTAGCGGCTGACCTTGCCGATCTGGTCGTGCGGGACGAAGACGCGGTCCTCGCCGCGGAACTCGAGCAGCAGGTAGTCGCGGGTGACGTTGGCGACGGTGCGCGTCTCGATGCCGGCGAAGCGGGCGATGCCGTGGTCCTCGTGCACCACGTGGTCGCCGGGGCGCACGTCGAAGAACGTGGTGAGGCGCGTGCCGGCCGCGAAGCGCCGCTCGCGCGGCGCGGAGCGGATCAGCGCGCGCTCGTTGACGACGGCGAGCTTGAGGTCCTCGGCGACGAAGCCCTCGCGCAGCGGCGCGGCGATGAAGTAGAGCCCGGGGCCCGCCTCGCCGAGCCGGGCCATCTGCTCCGGCGTCACGACCTCGGCCGAGATGTTGCGCAGCCGGTAGGTGGCGCGCTCGGCCTCGCCCTCGTGGCGGAAGACGACGAACACGCGGTAGTCGTCCTTGACGAGGCGCAGGAGGTCGCGCTCCGCGCTGCCGAGGTCGCGCGCGGCGAACTGCGGCCGCGAGGCCGCGAACTGGATGGGCTGGTCGCGCTGCACGACGTCGAAGTGCAGCGCCTTGGCGAGGAGGGCGCGGGCGTCCGCGAGCGGCGCGTAGAGCCGCTCGCGCAGCGCCGCGCCCGGCACGGCCGTCGCCACCTCCGCCTCGAAGTCGGCGAGGGCGCGGTACGTCTCGTCCGGGTTGTACACGGCCCAGCCGAGGCCGGCCGCGTCCGCCACCACGCCGAGCGTCGTGAAGCGGCCGGCGAGCGCCGCGAGCGCGCGCACCGCGGCGCGGCGCTCGAGCTCCTCCGGCGTCTCCTCGCGGCCCTCGCGTTCCCAGTCGGCCACCGCCTGCCGCAGCCCGGTCACGTACTCCTCCTGCGAGGTGTCCGCCTCGAACGCCGCGAAGACGGTGGCCGAGTCGAGCGTGCCGGTGGTGCGCTGCGAGTAGATGGAGAACGTGCGCACGCTCTCGACCTCGTCGCCCCAGAACTCCACGCGCAGAGGGTCGCCGAGCGCCGGGTAGGCGTCGATCAGGCCGCCGCGGACGGCGAACTCGCCGCGGCCGCGGACCTGCTCCACGCGCTCGTAGCCGAGCGCGGCCAGGCGCATGACCGCGGCGTCGAAGTCGAGCTCGTCGTCCGGGGCGAGCGTCAGGGGCCGTGGCTGGAGCTCGAGCGGCAGGAACCGCTCGAGCAGGGCCACGGCCTCGGCCACGACCACGCCGCCGGCGGCGAGCGCCGCCAGCGCCTGCTGGCGCTCGCCGACCACGTGCGGCGAGGGAGCGACGTCGGCGCCGTACAGCACGCCGCGCGCCGGCAGCACCGGGACGGCGCGGTCCAGGTACACGGAGAGGTCGGCGGCGAGCCGCGTCGCCGCCTCGCCGTCGGGCGCCACGACGACGCGGCCGCCGCCGTCCCGCAGGGCGGCCGCGAGCACGTAGGGCGCGTAGAAGCTCGGCGCATACGCGCCCGCGCCCGCGCCGCAGCCGCGGCGCCGCGGTCTCGAACTTCTCGTCGTTCAGCAGATAGTCGAGAAACACGCTTGACCTCCTCGCGGACGGCGCGTCACGCGCCGTCCGGAGCGTCCCGATCGCGGAGGCCGGGCACGCCGAACGCCCCGCGCGCCGTGGCGGCGGGGCTCGTCCCCCATTCTAGCCGATGGAAGCGCCGCCGGGCCCGGCGCGAAGGGGCGCGAGGTCAGCGCCGCGCCGAGGCGGTCCGCGCGCCCGCGGCAGCGGACCGAGTCAAGCGGGTTCCCCGTCGCAGCGCCGCATCGTAGTATGGACGCCACGATGGGAGGAAACACCACTGCAGAAGCGCTCCCCGCGCGGGCCGGCGTCAGGAGCACACGCCACCGGCGCGTCCGCGCCGCCCTTCCGCTCCTCGTCCTGGCCGTCGCGGTCGCCTGCGCCGGCGCTCTGTGGCCCTCGCCGGCCGCCGCCGGCGTCGATGACTCCATCGACGCCGCGCTCAGCTCCGGCCGGGCTCGCCGGCTCCGGCACCGGCGTCTACGTATGGGACCTCGACGCCGCTCTCCCCGTCTACGACCAGAACGCCTCCACGGGGTACGCGCCGGCATCCAACATGAAGCTGGTGACGAGCGCCGCGGCCCTCATCGACTGGGGCGCCGCCCACCGTTTCTCCACCGAGCTCTACGCCCCGGACGTGCCCCTCACTCCCGGCGGCGTGCTGCTCGGCGACCTGTACCTCCGCGGGCTCGGCGACCCCAGCCTCTCCACGCGCTCCTACCAGCGCGACGTCTTCGACCTCACGACGGCCTCGTTCGAGAGCTTCGCGCGTACGCTCAAGCACGAAGGCGTCAAGAAGATCAAGGGCAGGGTCCTGGGTGACGCCTCCTGGTTCGACAAGCTGCAGACGGTGCCGTACTGGAAG
Organism: uncultured Thermoleophilia bacterium; assembly: GCA_963739595.1. Lineage (GTDB taxonomy): Bacteria > Actinomycetota > Thermoleophilia > UBA2241 > UBA2241 > CAIXSE01. Next base: position 50,321 of record CAVUBA010000024.1, on the reverse strand, counting down.
AGCGGCCTGCAGCTCGAGTGCGGCCCGCTCTCCGCCCTCTCCGGCAACCAGGGGCTCGACAACGGCAACCGGGTGAAGGCGCCGGCCACCTGGGCGGCCAAGCTCATGACCGGCGCGCTGGCGGACGCCGGCGTCAAGGTCAAGGGCAAGGCGGGCACCGGCAAGGTCCTCAGCACCGCCAAGCTGGTCAAGCGCCAGTACTCGGCGGCGCTCCCCGGCATCATCAAGCACATGAACAAGGAGAGCGACAACTTCTTCGCCGAGACGCTGCTCAAGGGTCTCGGCAAGGACTTCTACGGCGAGGGCAGCACGGCGGCCGGCACCAAGGCCAGCAAGGCCGCCCTGCACGCCATGGGCGTCAAGACCGGCACCTACGTCATCCAGGACGGCTCGGGCCTGAGCTACGGCGACAGGCTCACGCCGGAGACCGTGGTCAGGGTGCTCGGCGCGATGCGCCAGCGCGACGACTTCGACGCCTACTACGACTCGCTCGCGGTCGCCGGCAAGGACGGGACGCTGGAGGACCGCATGCGCGGCACGGCGGCGGCCGGCAACGCGCACGCCAAGACCGGCACGCTCAACATCGCGGTCTGCCTGTCCGGCTACGTCGAGAGCGCCAACGGCCATCTCGTGGCGTTCTCGATCCTCATGAACGGGGGGAGCATGGGGACGTCGGACTGGGGCAAGGCGACGACGGCGCAGGACAAGATCGTCGCCGCCCTCGCCAAGGCTTCACTGCCCGGCGAGCCGGTGCTGGCGGTCACGCCGGTGCTCCGCCAGCACTCCGTCTCGGCGCTAGAGACGGTTCACGGCGCTGGCGGCCGCCTCAAGCCCGTCGTCCAGCCATAGCTCGACCGCGTCGGCGGCGGCGGCCGTCAGCGCAGCCACCTCCGCGCGGCTCTCCCGGAACGGGCTGAGCACGTACTCGGCGACGACGTCGGGGTCCGTGCTCGGCGGCCGGTCCACGCCTACCCGCAGCCGCGCGTAGCCGGCGCCGACGAGGCCGGTGATGCTCTTGAGGCCGTTGTGGCCGCCGCTGCCGCCGCCCTCCATGAGGCGCAGGCGGCCGAACGGCAGGTCGATGTGGTCGTGCACGATGAGGACATCCTCGAGCCGCAGCTTGACCGCGCGCAGCGCGGCGGCCACGCTGCGGCCCGAGTCGTTCATGAACGTGGTCGGCTGGAGCAGGAGCACGGTGCGGCCGCGGACCATGCCCTCGGCGACGCGGCCGTCGAACCCGCGCTGCGCGCGCGGCACGCCGTGGCGGCGCGCCAGCTCCTCGATCACGCGGTAGCCGATGTTGTGCGGCGTGCCCTCGTACGCCGACCCGGGGTTGCCCAGGCCGACGACGAGGCGCTCGACGCTCGATGAGGGGCGGAACGGCGCCACGATGCCTCGCGGTCAGGCGGCCCGCCGGAGGGCGATCAGCCCTCGCCCTCTTCTTCCTTCTTGCCGACGATCTCGGGCTCCGCGGCGGCGGCCACTGCGCCCTCCTCGCCCTCGACGCCCTCTTCGACCTCGACCTTGCGCGGCGGCAGCACCGAGCACAGGACCTCGTCGGGGTCGGCCATGATCTCGATGCCCTCGGGCACGACCAGGTCGGAGACCTGGAGCGTCTCGTTCATGTCGAGCTCGCTGACGTCCACCACGAGGTGCTCGGGGATGGCCGTGACGAGGCCCTTCACGGTGACCTCGCGGGTCGACTCGTCGAGCATGCCGCCGGCCTTGACGCCGATGGGCTCGCCCTCGAAGTGGATGCTGACCGTGGTCTCGATGGTCTCGTCCAGGCGGATCTCCTGGAGGTCGATGTGGATCACGGTGCTCTTGACGCTGTCGAGCGTGAGCTCCTTGACGATGGCCTTGTGGCCACGCTTCTGGCCCTCGAACGTGACGTCGAGGACGGCGTGCATGCCGGCGCTGGTGTGCAGCGCCTCGCGCAGCACGTGGGGCTCGACGGCGATGAGCACGGCGTCGTTGCCGTGGCCGTAGATGACGCCGGGGATGAGCCCCGACTTGCGCAGGCGCTTGGTGGCGCGGGTGCCGGTGACGTCGCGCTTGTGCACGACGATGCTGACGTTGTCCATGTGTTCGTCTCCTGCTAGAACAGCTGATTGTCGCCGGCGAAGATCTCGCTCACCGACTCGTCCTCGAACACGTTCCTGATGGTGCGGGCAAGGATGTCGGCCACCGACAACACCTTGATCTTGGGGTCGTCCTGGCCGAGCGCGATGTCGACGGTGTCCGTCACGACGATCTCCTTGACCCGTGACTGACGGATACGCTCGCACGCCGGGCCGCTGAAGATGCCGTGCGTGGCGGTGACGTAGACCTCTTTGGCGCCGTTGTCGTAGAGCGTGTCGATGGCGCTCGTGACGGAACCGGCGGTGTCGATGATGTCGTCGACGATGATCGCGATCTTGTCCTGTACGTCGCCGATGAAGTGCATCGTCTCGGCGACGTTGTGGTCCGGGCGCATCTTGGTGAGCACGGCCAGGTCGCAGCCGGGGACGCGGTTGATGAACCGCTTGGCGAGCTTGACGCCGCCGGCGTCGGCCGACACGGCGACGAGCGGCGTGTCGCCGAAGTCCTTGTAGCGGAAGTAGTCGGCCAGCATGGGGACCGCCGTCATGTGGTCCACCGGGATCTCGAAGAACCCCTGGATCTGCCCCTGGTGGAGGTCCATCGACAGCACGCGGTCGACGCGCGCGGCCTCGAGGAGCGTGGCCACCAGGCGGGCGGTGATGGGCTCGCGGGCGGCGCTCTTCTTGTCCTGCCGGGAGTACGGGTAGTACGGCATGACCGCGGTGATGCGCTTGGCCGAGGCCAGCTGCGCCGCCTGGATCATGATGAGGAGCTCCATGAGCTCGACGTTGAGGTCGTTCTTCGGCGACTGGACGATGAACATGTCGGAGCCGCGCACGTTCTCCTCGTAGCGCGCGTAGATCTCGCCGTTGGAGAACGTCTTGAGCTGGACACTGCCGAGATGGACGTCGAGCTTGTCGGCGATCCTCGCCGCGAGGGCGGGGTTGCTGCGCCCCGAGAAGATCATGAGCCGCTTGCGCGGAGTGGTCACGCAGCAGGTGCTGTCCGCCACCGTTCGCCTCTCTGTTCGTGTTGGCCGCCGACCGGTCAACGATTGTACCAAAGCGCCGGGCTCCCGGGTCCGTGAGGGACCGCGGGGAAGCGGCGCCCACCGGCCTCGCCGTCGTCGCTACGCGTCCTCGCCCTGCTCGCGCAGCCGCCGCGCGGCGCGCCGCTCGGCGTAGCCGTCCACGTTCTTCTGCTGCTCGCGCGCGACGCCGAGCGCCCCCGGCGGCACGTCGCGCGTGATCACCGAGCCCGGCCGCCGTGAAGGCGTCGTCGCCGATGGTCACCGGCGCGACGATGGTCGTGTCGCTGCCGGTGCGCACGCGGTCGCCGATGTGCGTCGCGTGCTTGTCGTACCCGTCGTAGTTGGCGGTGATGTTGCCGGCGGCGATGTTGCTGTCCACGCCGACGATGGCGTCGCCCACGTAGCTCAGGTGCGGCACCTTGCTGCGCTCGCCGATGCGGCTGTTCTTGATCTCGACGAAGGTGCCGGCCTTGGCGCCCTCGGCGAGCACGGTGTTGGGGCGGATGTAGGCGAAGGGCCCGACGTTGCAGCCGGAGCTGATGACGCACTCGTAGAGGTGCGAGCTGATGACGCGCGCGCGGTCGCCGACGAAGGCGTCGCGCAGGAAGCTGCCCGGCCCGACCTCGCTGGCCGCGCCGACGGTGGTGCGCCCGAGCAGGTGCGTGTTGGCGCGGAGGAGCGTGTCGCGGCCCACCTCGACGCCCCAGTCCACGTAGGTCGTCTCCGGATCCTCCACCGTGACGCCGGCGAGCATGAGCCGCTCGAGGAGGCGCCAGCGCATGGCGGCGTTGACGACGGCGAGCTCGACGCGCGAGTTGACGCCCATGCACATCTCTTCGTCGACGCTCTCGAAGCTGGTCGACCGTGTGCTCGGCGTCGAGCAGCAGGTGGATGACGTCGGTGAGGTAGAGCTCGCCCTGGGCGTTGTCGCTGTCGAGGCGCTGCAGCGCCGGCCGGAGGGCGTCGCTGCGGAACACGTAGAGGCCGACGTTGATCTCGTCGATCTCGCGCTCGTCGGCGCGTCGCGTCGCGGTACTCGACGATGCGCGCGACGCGGCCGTCGTCGTCGCGCACGATGCGGCCGTAGTGCTCGGGGTCGTCCAGCTCGATGGTCGTGAGCGTCGCGGCCGCGTCGGTGTCGAGGTGCCGCTGGTGGAGCGCGGCGACGAACTCGCCGTCGACCAGCGGCACGTCACCGTAGAGGACCATGACGTCGCCCTCGAAGTCCCGCAGAGGCTCCATGCCGGCGCGGACGGCGTCGCCGGTGCCGCGCCGCTCCTGCTGGACGGCGCGCTCGCAGCCCACCGGCAGGATCTCGGCGATCGCCTCCTGGTCGGGTCCGGTGACGACGACGACGCGGCCGGGAGAGACGCTGAGCGCCGCGTCGATCACGTAGGAGAGCATGGGGCGGCCGCACACCTCGTGCAGCACCTTGGGGACATCGGACTTCATGCGCGTCCCGAGACCGGCCGCGAGGATGACGACCGCGAGCGGCGGGCGCTTGGTGTCTGCTGTGCTCATCTGCTCACCTTGAGAGTGGCGCCGGAGGTCGGACCCGCCGGCTCTGGCGTGGCGTGATGCTGGCTGGGGCGGGAGGATTCGAACCTCCGGATGCCGGGACCAAAACCCGGTGCCTTACCGCTTGGCTACGCCCCAGCGACTGTCGGCAGGGACGCCGCGAGGCGGCATGCCGCCCGCCGCGAAGCGGCAAAGTAGTGTATCACGCAGGCGCTTTGCCGCGCCCCTTGGCGGGCGCCCGCTTGGGCTCTCCGGGCTGCAGGTCGGTGACGTACCAGGCGCGGGCGGGGGCCACGGCCTCCCGCGCCGCCATCGCCCTGTCCTCGGTGGCGAACACGCCGAACACGGCGGCGCCGCTCCCCGTCATCGCGGCGGCGAGCGCCCCCGCGGAGCGCAGGCGCTCGAGCAGCGCGCCGACCTTGTCCTTGCGCGCGACGACGCTCGGCTCGAGGTCGTTGGCCACCAGGGCCGCCACGTCCCTGGCCGTCGTGGCGGCCTGGGCCCTGCTCGACAGCAGCCGCGCCCGCGGCGCGAACTCCTTGAGCGTCACCTCGGCGTCCTCGTCGCGCCAGCGGTACACGGCCGCGGTGCTCAGCCCGATGTCGGGCATCGCGACGACGAGGTGGAGCGCCGGGAGCGCCAGCTCCTTGAGCACCTGCCCCCGGCCCATCGCCAGCTGCGGGCCGGGCCAGAGGAAGAACGGGACGTCGCTGCCCACGGCCGCGGCGACGTCGTAGAGGACCTTGGTCGAGAGGTCGAGCGAGAACAGGCGCTCGACCGCGAGCAGCGTCGCGGCGGCGTCGGAGCTGCCGCCGCCGAGGCCGCCGCCGGGCGGCACCCGCTTCTCGATGGTCACGCGCACCTCGAAGGAGCGGCCGAGCCGCTCGCCGAGCTCGCGCAGCACCTTGGCGGCGAGGTTGTCGGCGCCGGGGGCGACGTCGCAGACGACGTCCAGCCCGGCGCCCGGCGTCCGCTCGACCACCACCCGGTCGGCGAGCGTGATGGGCAGCATCAGCGAGGCGACCTCGTGGAAGCCGTCCGGCCGCACGGGGCCCACGAGCAGCGCCAGATTGAGCTTGGCCGGCGCGGCGATCTCGACGCGGTCCTCCCTGTGCTCTGCCCCCGTGCTCATCGCGACCTCCTCACGCCGCCGATCCTCCGGCCGCCACGCGGCCGAGCTCGGCGGCGAACGTCCTCCACTGCGGCGGCGTGAGCTCCTCCGGCCGCGCCGATTCGCCCAGCGCGAGCGCGACCAGCGCCGCGCGCACGTCGTCGCGGCCCAGAGAGCCGCCGGCGTGGGCGGCGCCGCTGAGCGAGTTCACGAGCGTCTTGCGGCGCTGCCCGAACGCCAGGCGCACGAGGTGCGAGACGGCGGCGTACTCGGCGGGGCCGGGGGCGCCGGCAGTCCCGGCCTCGGCCGCGCCGGGGGCCGCATCGTCACCCGGCGCGTCCCGGCGCACGAAGCTGACGAAGCTCGACTCCACGCGCGGCTGCGGCCGGAACGCCGAGGCGGGCACCGGCCGCACCTTCTCGACGCGGCAGGCGAGCTGCGTGAGCACGGAGACCGCCGAGTATGCCTTCGTCGACGGCGACGCGAACAGCCGCTCGCCGAGCTCCTTCTGCACCATCACGGCCCAGCGCCGCACCGAGGGCAGGCCGGAGATCGTCGTCATGATGAGCGGGATGGCGATGTTGTAGGCCAGGTTGGCGACCACCGCCGTCGGCGGCGGGTCGAGCGCGCCGAGGTCGGCCTTGAGCGCGTCGCCGGCGTGGAGCACGAGGCGCGGGTCGGCGGCGGCGAGCTCCTCGAGTCGCGGCTGCCAACGGCGGTCGATCTCGAAGACGTGCACCAGGCGCGCGCGCTCGAGCAAGGGCCGCGTGAGCAGCCCGCCGGCGGCCCCGACCTCGAGGACGACGTCGTCGGGGCCGACCGTGGCCTGGTCGACGATCGCGTTGAGGATGTTCTTGTCGACCAGGTGGTTCTGGCCGTAGCGGCGCATCGCGTGCGGCCGCGGTGGACGGCTGTGGTCGCCCGCGCCCGGCCGGCCCCCGGCGGCGCCCATGTCAGTCCGCCCCTCGCTGAGCCCTGTCGGCCCGAGGGCCGCTCACTAGCACTACGGCTGCTTCGTCGCCTACGGGCATCAGTCCGCCTCGGCGAGCCCGAAGACGCGCCGCGCGTTGGCCGTCGTGAGCTCGGCGAACTCGGCGGCCGGCACGCCGCGCACCTCGGCGACCAGTGCAGCGGTGTGCGCCACCCAGGCCGGGACGTTGCTGTTGCCGCGGTTGGGCACCGGCGTGAGGAACGGCGCGTCGGTCTCGACCATGATGCGGTCGCCGCGCACCCGCCTGGCCGCCTCGCGCAGCTCCCCCGCGTTCTTGTAGGTGACGTTGCCGGCGAAGCTGGCGTAGTACCCGCGCTCGTTGCACTCGTCCACGTACTCGGGGAGCGAGAAGCAGTGCATGACCACGGTGAGGTCGCCGGCCTCCGCGGCCAGCTGCGCCATGGCCTCGTCGCCGGCCTCGCGCACGTGCACCACGAGCGGCAAGTCCGTCCGGCGCGCCAGCTCGATCTGGGCGCTGAAGGCGCGACGCTGCGCGTCCCGCGGCGAGAGGTCGCGGTAGAAGTCCAGGCCGACCTCTCCGACGGCGACGACCCGGGGCCGCGCCGCCAGCTCCTCGAACTCGGCCAGCAGCGCGTCGTCCAGCAGGTGCGCCTCGTGCGGGTGCAGGCCGACCGTCGCGTAGACGCCGTCGAGGGTCGCGGCCAGCTCGGCGGCCTGCCGCGAGGTCTCGAGGTCGATGCCGATGGTGACGAGCTGCTCGACGCCGGAGCCGCGAGCCTCGGCCACTGCGCCGAGGGTGTCCGCGATCATCTCGAGGTGGCAGTGCGAGTCGACGAGCGTCATGGGCGGCAGTCCGGCGCCGGGGCGGACCGGGAGGTCACGCCGGCGCCTCAGCCCTCGGTCTCGAGCCGCGGGAACAGCGACGGACCGGCGCACGACCTTGGCCTGGGTGAGCGCCGCCCACGTCGCCTTGTCCAGCAGCAGGTCGGCGTCGCCGTGCGCCTGCCCGATGCGGCGCAGGATCTCCACCGCGGTCACCGGGATGACCGGGTACACGGCCAGCGCCACCAGGCGCAGGCCGGCGGCCAGCCCGTTGAGGACCGCGTCCAGACGGGCGGCCTGCGCCTCGTCCTTGGCCAGCTTCCAGGGCGCCTCTTCTTCGACGAGGCGGTTGAGACGGCGCACGAACTCCCAGATCGTGTCCAGCGCGGCGGTGACGGTGAGGTCGGCGTACTGCTCCGCCGCCTTGGCGACCATGGCCTCGCCCTCGGCGGCGACCGCGGCCAAAGCCTCACCCTCAGGTCCAGCCTGAGGGATTGCCCCGTCGCGGTACTTGCCGATCATGCTGACCGAGCGGCTGACGAGGTTGCCCAGCTCGTTGGCGAGCTCGTTGTTGTAGCGCGCCCGCAGCCCCTCGAGGCTGACGTCGCCGTCCTGGCCGAGCGTCACCTCGCGCATGAGGTAGTACCGCAGCGGCTCGGCGCCGACGTCCTCGATGACCGCGAAGGGGTCGAGGACGTTGCCGCGCGTCTTGCTCATCTTCTCGCCGCCGACGAGCAGGTAGCCGTGGATGAGCTCGCCGGTGGGCAGGTCGTAGCCGGCGCTCATGAGCAGCGCCGGCCAGATCACGGCGTGGAACTTGAGGATGTCCTTGGCGAGGAAGTGGAACGCCGGCCAGTAGCGCGCCGTGAGGTCCTCGCCGGGGCGCGCGTACGTGAGCGCCGAGAGGTAGTTGATGAGCGCGTCGACCCAGACGTAGATGACCTGCTCGTCGTCCCACGGCACCGAGACGCCCCAGGTGATGCTCGAGCGGCTGATGCTGATGTCCTCGAGGCCCTGCTCGATGAACGACAGAGCCTCGTTGTAGCGCGACTTCGGCTTCACGAAGCCGGGGGTGGCGCGGAAGAACTCGGCCAGCCGGTCCTGGTACCTGCTGAGCAGGAAGTAGTAGTTCTCCTCCTCCAGCCAGACCGGCTTGATGCCGTGGTCCGGACACAGGCCGTCGGCCGTGAGGTCGCGCTCGTACCAGAAGGCCTCACAGGCGGTGCAGTAGAGGCCGCCGTAGCTGCGCTTCTCGATGTCGCCGGCGGCCTTGAGCTTCTCGACGAAGCCCTGCACGAACGCCTCGTGCTCCGGGTCCGTCGTGCGGATGAAGAAATCGTTGGAGGCGCCGAGCGCCGCGGCCAGCTCGCGGTAGCGCGGCGCCAGCTGGTCCACGTGCTGCTGCGGCGTGAGCCCGCGCTCCTCCGCCGCCTGGGCGACCTTGGTGCCGTGCTCGTCGGTGCCGGTGAGGAAGAAGACGTCCTCGCCGCGCTGACGGTGGTGGCGCGCCAGCACGTCGGCGGCCACGGTCGTGTAGGCGTGGCCGTGGTGCGGCTCGCCGTTCACGTAGTAGATGGGAGTGGTGATGTAGAAGCTCACGCGGGAGAGTCTACCTCACAGGGGCGCGGCCGACGCCGGACGCCGCGCGCGCTCCAACGTCGTCCAAAGGCGGGCAGCCCGCGGCGCAGAGGACGACGCCGCGGGCTCGACAGGACTCCTGCCGTCAAGGCCACCGCGGATGGCCGCATCGTTCAACTGGTCCACAGTCTCTCGTACTTCTCGCGGGCGAGTCCGAGGAATTCCTCGGGCTCCATGGACCACAACTCGTCGGAGAATATCTCGATGTCGTACCACTTGTCCCAGCCCTGCCGCCTCAGCTCGTCGAGGATGTTCCTGACAGGGATGCAGCCGTCACCCATCAGGACTCTGTCGCAGTAGGTGCGGTTCTCGCGCCGGAAGTCGTTGATGTGGCAGCCGACGATCCTGCCCCTGGTGCGCTGCAGCGTCTTCATCAGATACGGCTCCTGCCAAACGTGGAAGACGTCGATGAACACGCCCACGCTTGGGTGGTCGATCTCCTCGATGATGTCCATCGCATCCGCGAGCGTGAAGAGAAACGAATCCTCGCGCTCGATGTAGTTGAGAGGCTCCAGGCCGATGGCGACACCGCATTCCGCGGCTGTGTCGGCCAGCTCGCGCAGACTGCGGGTCAGCTGGCGGAAAGCCTCGTTCTGGCCGAGGCCATTGAGCGGCCCGGTCATGGCAAGGACGCTGTCCGCCCCCAGTCTCGCGGCTACTCGGAGTTTCTCCCTGTCGTCCTCGCGAGCAGCCAGATAGTCCTTCTCGCTGGTCTGATTGAACGGGCCCGCATAGACGAGGTGCGTGACTTTGATGGGCACCTCCCGCAGAAGACCGACGAGCTTGTCCACGCCATAGTCTCGCACCTGGTCATACCAAAGACCGATCCCGCCGTAGCCGGCCCGGTGATAGGCGTGGACGGCACGCTCGATATCGAGCTTCGTGCTGATGAGGTTCATGGACAACAGAGGCTGACGTGCTGCGGTGTCAGGCATTGCGTCGCTCCATTCCGGCCCACCTTCTCAAGCAGAAACCGATTGACCGAGCACCTCAGGCGAGGCCGTTGTCAGCGCGAGAAGGCGGCCAACTCTGTCCACCGGCTCTGTCCGACGTCACGACCCAGTCAGGTATTGCTCATCCCCCCAGGTACGCGCGTCTGACGTAGTCGCTTTGCCGAGCGACTCCGAATCCCCAGACACAGCGACCTCGCCGACCTCGAGGGCGTAGGCGCGGTCGGAGATCCGGAGCGCCATGCGCGCGTTCTGCTCGACGAGCAGCACGGTGAGACCCTGCCTGTTGAGTTCCTTGACGGTCCTGGCCACCTCGCTCACCACCATCGGCGCCAGACCCAGCGACGGCTCGTCGAGCATCAGCAGCTTGGGGCCCGACATCAGGCTGCGCCCGATGGTGACCATCTGCTGCTGTCCGCCGCTCAGAGTGCCGGCCTTCTGCTTCAGCCTGTCCCGGAGATCCGGGAACAGCTCGTAGACCCTCTCCAGCTGTTCTCTCCCGCCCCCGCCACGGCGACTGAAGGCTCCCATCTGGAGGTTCTCGAGGACCGACATGAACGGGAACAACCGCCTGCCCTCCATACAGAAGGCGACGCCCCGCCTGACGATGTCTTCGGTGCGCTTGCCGTCGATCCGCTCTCCCTCGAACCAGACCTCGCCGGCGGCCGGATGCAGAAGGCCCATGATCGTCTTCAAGCGTCGTCGTCTTGCCGGCGCCGTTGGCGCCGACGATGCTGACCATCTCGCCCTCGGCGACCTCGAGCGAGACGCCCTTGAGCGCCTTGACCTTGTCGTAGTTGACCGAAACGTCCTTGAACTCAAGCAGCATCGTCGTCGGGCCTCCCCAGGTACGCCTCGATCACGGCGGGATCGCTCTGGATCTCATCGACGCCGCCCTCGGCGATCTTGCGGCCGAAGTTCAGCACCATGATCCGCTCGCACACGCTCATGACCACGCGCATCGCGTGCTCCACGAGGAGGATCGTGATGCCCTGCAGGCGGATGCGCTCGATGAAGCCCATCATCGCTTCGATCTCGTCCGCGTTCATGCCCGTGACCGGCTCGTCGAGGCACAGGAGCTTCGGGTCCGTGGCGAGCGCCACGGCGACGCCGAGCGCCCGCTGGTGCCCGTGGGGCAGGTCCTTGGCGAGCTTCGATCGGACCGCCGTCAGGCCGGCCAGCTCCATGATCTCCTCTCCGCGCTGCCGCATCTCCAGCTCCCTGTGGCGAACGGCCGGCAACCCGACGACGTCGGCCACGAGATTGGCGCGCGCCGGGATGTGACAGGCGACGAGGATGTTGTCGAACACGCTGAGATTCGAGAACAGCATGGTGCCCTGGAACGTCCGCACAAGACCGCGCTTCGCGATCCCGTGCGGCTTCATCCCGGTCACATCATGGCCTTGGAACACGACCTTCCCGGCGCTCGGCTTCATGACCCCGCTGAGAAGATTGAAGAACGTGCTCTTGCCCGCGCCGTTGGGGCCGATGACACCGATGACCTCGCCGGGCTCGACGACCAGGTCGACCTGTGAGAGCGCCTCCACGCCGCCGAACTTCTTGGAGAGGTTCTGGACTTCGAGGATGGGCATCACGGGCTCCCCTCGACGAGACTGTCGATCGGGGGTGGGTCGTCGTCACCGGACGCCCTCGCCCGGCTCACCTTCGCGCGCACGTAGTCGACGAGACCGACGATCCCCTGCGGCATGACCATCACGGTGAGCAGCAGCGCGCCCGCAGTACAGCAGCGCTTGCAGGATGCCGGACATGCGCAGACCCTCGGCGACCAGGGTCATCAAGACCGCTCCGAAGATCGGACCCCACATCTTGCGCTCCCCGCCGATCGACGAGCCATACGAGGATGTAGACCGAGCCCCACCAGCTGAAGTCGTTCGCGGAGATGTAGGCAGCGTCGTGAGCGAAGAGACTGCCGGCGAGACCGGCGAACGCGGCTCCGATAGCGAACGCGAGAACGCGGTTCCGGAGGACGTTGATGCCGCTCACCGCGGCCAGCCCCTCCGCGCTGCCGATGGGCGCCAGCTCGCGCCCGAAGCGAGACCTCTCGATGCGATACATGACCAGCACGGTGATGACGGCGAACGCCAGGATGACGAAGTAGTCCTGCGTCTGCGTACCTGTGCCGATGATCGGCGCGAAGACAAGGATGCCCGCGTCGCCGCCGGTGACCGAGGACCAGTGCAGGAACACGGAGTTCATGACGTCGAGGAAGCCGAAGGTGACGAGGAAGAAGTAGACGCCGCGCACCCGCGCCGCCGGGATGATCAGCGCCATGGAGAAGAGCGCGGCCACGACCCCCGCGGCGATGAAGCAGATCCACACGGGGTACCCGAGCTTGGACGACAGCAGAGCCGAGGTGTAGGCACCGATGGCGAAGAACGTGATGTGGCAGAACGAGTACAGCCCGGTGAGGCACAGCAGCCGGTACCCGAGCACGAGGGTGATGTTCAGGAACACGAGGATCCCGATGTGGGCGTAGTAGTTGCCCCCGACGAACGGGACGAGGCCGATCAGCACGGACAGGCCGACCGCGACGACGCCGATGACGGCCCAGCGGAGCGGCGACGCCTTAGTCATGGCCCATCAGCCCCCTGGGGCTCACGATGAGCACGATGATGGCGAGCAGGAAGGCGACGCCGATGCTCCATTGGGACCCGAGCCACAGGGCCGTGAGGTTCTGCTGCAGGCCGATGATCATGCTGGCGATGAGCGAGCCGGCGACGCTGCCCATGCCGCCGATGATCACGACGATGAAGGCGAAAGTCAGCGGGATCGAGCCCATCGCCGGGTTGATGAAGGTCGTGGGAGCCACCAGGACGCCCGCCAACGCCGCCAGCCCGGTCGCGAGGCCGAACGCCAGAGCGCTGATCTTCATGGCCGGGATGCCCTGCACGCGAGCCGCTTCGCTGTCTTCCGACACGGCTCTCATCGCCTTGCCGTACTTCGCGTACTTGATGAACCAGGCGAGGCCGAGGATCGTGACCAGCGAGACGACGGCGATCAGCAGGCGTTCGTTGGTGACGACGGCGCCGAAGATGTTGGACTGGCCATGCACCGGAGCGGCGACCGCGCGCGTGCGCGGGCCCCACACCTCCCAGGTGATGCTCTGGATACCGATCGTCAGGGCGATGGCCGCGATGCACCCCCCGATGAGATCGCCGTGGAAGCGCCGGAAGACGAGCACCTCCAAAGCCCAGCCGAGGATGCCCACCGCGACGATGGCGGCGGCGGCGGAGACCCAGTAGCCGAGGCCGGCGGAGCTCGTCACGTAGTAGAGAAAGACGGCGCCCAGCATGTAGAACTCACCGTGGGCGAAGTTCACGACGAGAAGGATCCCGTAGATGAGGGTCAACCCGATCCCCATCAACGCCAGCGTCAACCCGAGGACGATACTGTTCGCGATCACTTGTGCTGCCATACTCACTCCCTTTGAGGCCCGGCGCTCTGCCTGCCGCCATCCGACCGAAGCACGGTCGTGGCGGCGCTCGGCTGAGCGCCGGGCCAGGTACCTACCTGAGCTCCAGCCCTGTTCCCGTCACTGTGCCGGTGACGGCGACGGCGACATGGTCGCGCTGATGCGGGCGGCCAGCCTGTGTAGACGTTCACGATCTTGCCGTTCTCGACTTCGACGACGCCGATCGGCCGCTCCAGCAGATGGGGGATGCCGAGCACATCGGCGCCGCCGAACATCGTCTTGCCGGTGGTGCCCTCGACGGTCACCGTCGGCAGGGCCTTGTTGACGGCATCCGGGTCGACCGTGCCGGCCTTCGTGATCGCTGCCGCCAGCAGCAGGATGCTGTCGTAGTCGGCGGTCGGGACCGGTCGACTTGTCGCCTTGCGTCTTCTTCATGTAGTCCGTCTGCCAGGTCTTGCCCACCGCGGACAGCTCGGTGTACACGGGAGCCCCGAGGAAGCCCTCGAGGGCCTTCCAGCCGGCGACCTTGGCGTAGTCGTCGATGTTGGGAGCATCGGCATGCGCGAAGATGCCCTTGTAGCCGAGCTCGTGGGCCTGCTTGATGATGAGCGACGCGGCCTCGGGACCCGGCGAGGCGATGTCGATGATGTCCACGCCCTTCTTGATCAGGGGCGTCAGCACGGGATAGTAGTCGGTCTCGTCGCCGCTGATCTTCACGGCAGGAAGTACATTGAACCCGATCGGCGTGACGTACTGCTGGAGGTACTTGACCTCCTGGATCGACACTGCGTCATCGGTCACGATCGGCACGACCGTCTGGAAGTCGGGGTGGATCTTCTTGGCGTACGTGTACAGGACCTGCAGGTTGTCGGGATAGTAGAACCAGCTGTTGTAGTTGTTCGGGTGCTTGGGGCCCTGGCAGATCGCGTCGGAGGCGGTGACGAACGTGAGAACGGTCGTCCCCCGCGTGGCGGCGTTCTCGGCGAGGACCTCCGGGCCCGACCACGACACGACGTAGCGCACGCCGTCCTGCACGGCCTTGCGCGCGACGGTCGCGGAAACGGCCGGATCCCACTGGTTGTCGTAGGCCTTGACCGCGAGCTTGTAGGTGTCGTTGCCGGCCTTGACTCCCCCCGCCGCGTTGAGGTGATCGGCCGCCACCTGGATGCTGGCCAGCTCAGTCGTGCCCCAGAGCGCGCCGTCGCCGGAGAACGGCATGAGAACGCCGATGGTCAGCGTCTTGGTCGCACCCGGACTCGACGAGCCGGTCGTCGACCCGCTTCCGCACGCCGCCAGCACGACGGCCGCCGTCAGCGCCATCAGCGCCACGGCAAGAACGATCCACACGGTCTTGCGTCTGCTCATGATCCCCTCCCGGGACATGACACTCCCCACGGCTCGCGCCGTCCTGGACTCACTTCTTCGCTTGCTCACCCGGCCGCTCACTGGGGCGGCTCGATAGCGGCCACCAGCGGCTTGAGGATGTCGACGATCTCGTCCGCTTCCGCGATCGTCGTCGTGCACGGTGGCGCGATGACGATGCGGTTCGACCCCATCTGCCGCAAGTGCAGTCCGCGGCGCCGGGCCTCGTCCAGCAGCGGCATGATGGGGGCCAGCGGCGGGTCGAACATGGCCTTGGTCTCCTTGTCGGCGACGATCTCCATCGCCAGCATCAGGCCCAGCCCGCTGTGCGTGCCGACGCAGGGCATCGGCATGAACTCGTTCTCGATGCGGTCGACGATGTGCCGGCCGACCCGGGTGGCGTTGCCGGCCACGTCCTCGCCGACGTAGACGTCGATGGCGGCGATGGCGGCGGCGCAGGGGGCCGGGGCGCCGCTGAAGGTGTACTGGTGCATCAGCGGCGTGCCCTTGAGCCCGTTCCAGATCCTGTCGTTGAAGGCGACGGCGCCGAAGGGCAGGTAGCCGCTGGTGATGCCCTTCGACATGGCGATCATGTCCGGGACGACGTCCCAGTGGTCGATGCAGAACATCGTGCCCGTGCGGCAGAACCCGCACATGACCTCGTCGGCGATCATCGTGACGTCGTACTCGTCGCAGATCTCGCGGATCAGCGGCCAGTACTCGTCCGGCGGCACCAGGAACCCGGATGCGCCCAGCTCCGGTTCGGCGATGAACGCGGCGATGTTCTCGGGACCCTCGGCCTCGATGACCGTCGCCAGGTGGCGCGCGCAGCGCATGTCGCACGACGGGTACTCGAGACCGAACGGGCACCGGTAGCAGTAGTACGCCGGGATGTGCACGTAGCCCGGGGCCTGCGGGCCGTAGCCCGCCTGCATGGCCGGGATCCCGGTCATGTTCATCGGCCCGTTCCCGGTGCCGTGGTAGCTCATGTAGAGGCTGACGACCTTCTGCTTCGACGGCTGGCCCACGGCGCTCCAGTACCGGCGCGCCAGCCGGATCGCCGCGTCCGTCGACTCGCCGCCGCCCGACGTGAACCAGAAGTGATCGAGGTCGCCGGGGGTGATGGTCGCCAGCTTCATCGCGCACTCGACCATCGGCGTGCTCGAGTGCCCGTAGTACTGGCCGACGTGCTGCAGCTTGTCGAGCTGCTTCTGCGCCGCCTCGATGATCTCGCGGCGCCCGTGCCCGAGGTTGCAGCTCACCATCTGCGACGAGGCGTCGAGGTACATCTTGCCTTCGGTGTCCCACAGGCGGACGCCCTCGGCGGTGTCGTAGATGACGCCGAGGTTCTCCCCGAGCGGGATCTGGGCGTGAAGGATGTGCTCGCGATCGTAGGCGATGAGTTCTTCGGTGCGCTTGCTGGCCATTCGGTGGTCACCGATCCTTTCGCGCGGCCGCGGCCGGCCTGTCTGGGGGAAGCTGGTTCGCGGACGCGGTCGCCCGGGGGCGCGGTCGAGTCGCGCACCACGAGTTCGAACGGGACGCACTGCGCCTCCGGGAAGTCGACGCCGTCCCTGATCGCCGAGAGCAGATGCCAGGCCGAGCAGCCGAGCTCGCGCGCCGGCACGCGGATGGTCGTGAGCGGCGGGTCCGCGTGAGAGGCCATGGGCACGTCGTCCATGCCGACGACGCTGACGTCCTCGGGCACGCGCAGGCCGCGGCTTCGCAGCCCGGAGATCGACGCCGAACGCGACCTCGTCCGTCGCGGCGATGACGGCCGTGAACGACGCCGCGCGTCGACGAGGGCCTCGGCCGCCCGCGAGCCGCCGGTCAGCGACATCGGGGTCTGGACGACGAGCGCGTCGTCGAGCGGCATCGCCGGCGCGGTTGAGCGCGGCGACGTAGCCCGTATACCGGTCCTCGACCGTCGTCGAGTCGAGCGGGCCCCCGACGAAAGCGATCCGCGTGTGTCCCAGTCCGATGAGGTGGACGCTCGCCGCGCACCGTGGCCGCGGCGTCGTCGACCGACACGTGCGGGATGTCGAGTTCGTAGCGGCCGACGGCCGCGACGGGGACCCCTTCGCCCGAAGGCGCTCGACGGCCTGGAAGACGCGCAGCGACTTGGCGGGGTCGCGGACCTGCCCGCCGACGAGGACGACGCCTGCGGGCTTCTGGCTGAGCATCATGGTGAGGTAGCTCTCCAGCTTGGCGGCGTCGCGGTCGTCGTTGCCGACCAGGACCACGAGGCCTTCGGCGACGGCCTCGTCCTGCAGTCCGCGGACGACGCCGCTGAAGTACGGGTCGGTGATGTCGTGGACGATGGCCCCGACGAGCGCGCTGCGCCCGGTGACGAGTGCGCGCGCCGCGAAGTCGGTCACATAGCCGAGCGCCTCCGCCGCCTCCCTGACCCGAGCGCTCGTCGGCTCGCTCACCGGATACGCCGACCCGCTCAGGACACGAGACGCCGTGCCCGACGAGACCCCGGCGAGCCGGGCCACTTCGCGCAGCGAGACGCGTCTCGGCGTCACGGAAGGCCCGCGGTCTTCATCGCTGCACCCTGGCCGCGGAGCCGCGGACGAGCGCCTCGACCTCGGCGCGAGTCGCCATCGAGACGTCACCCGGCGTGGTCATGGCGAGGGCGCCGTGAGCGGCCCCGTACTCGAGCGCCTTCTGGGCGTCGAAGCCCGAGAGCAGCCCGTAGATCAGCCCCGAGGCGAACGAATCTCCGCCGCCGACGCGATCGAGGATCTCCAGGCCGGGCCTCGTCACCGACTCGTGGAGGCGCCCGTCCGCCCAGCAGACCGCGCTCCAGTCGTTGCGAGAGGCGCTGCGGACCGCGCGCAGCGTCGTGGCCACCGCGACGAGGTTCGGATACGAGTCGCAGACCCTGGCCATCATCTGTCCGAAGCGACGCGGATCGAGCTCGGACAGGTTCTCGTCCACGCCCTCCACCGGGAACCCGAGAGCGGCGCTGAAGTCCTCCTCGTTGCCGAGCATCACGTCGACGAGAGGGGCCAGCGTGCGATTCACCTCGCGGGCGCGTTCCTGACCGCCGATGGACTTCCACAACGACGGCCGGTAGTTGAGGTCGTAGGAGACGATGGTGCCGTGCCGGCGCGCGGACGCCATCGCCTCCGCGGCAACGTCCGCCGTCGACTCGCTCGAGCGCCGCGAAGATGCCGCCGCAGTGGAACCAGCGGGCGCCTTCGCCGGCGAAGATCTCGTCCCAGTCGACGTCGCCCGGCCGCAGCTGGCTGACCGCGGTGTTGCCCCGGTCGGAGCAGCCGACGGCGCCGCGGACGCCGAAGCCTCGCTCCGTGAAGTTGAGCCCGTTGCGCACCTCGCGGCCGACACCGTCGTAGGGGACCCAGCGCACGTGCGACTGGTCGACGCCGCCCTGGAGCATCAGGTCCTCGACGAGCCGGCCGACCGGGTTGTCCGCCAGGGCGGTGACGACGGCGGTCCGCAGCCCGAAGCACCGGCGCAGGCCGCGGGCGACGTTGTACTCGCCGCCGCCCTCGCAGACCTTGAGACTCCGCGTGGTGGCGATGCGGCCCTCGCCCGGATCCAGCCGGAGCATGACCTCCCCGAGGGCGACGAGGTCCCAGCGGCAGTCCTCCGCGAGACGTGCCGTGACGAGCGGCATCGGCGCCTCCTTCATGCCGACAGCCGCCGCGGCGAGCGCGACCGCCTCGGCGGTCAGCCGGCCGATGGTCGCGAAGTCGCCGTCGGCGATCGCCTGCCGCTTCACCATCCAACTCCCCCCGCAGGCCACGACCTGCGGATGCCGGAGATAGGCGTCGACGTTGGAGGGCCCGATGCCGCCGGTCGGGACGAAGCGCACGGCGCCGAACGGCGCCGCGACCGCCTTGAGGTAGCTGAGGCCACCGGCGGCCTCGGCCGGGAAGAACTTCACGAGGTCCACCCCCTGTGCGACGGCGCGCATGATCTCGCTGGGCGTGCACACGCCCGGGCAGCACCGGCACGCCGGACTCGCGCCCAAAGGCGACGACGGCGTCGTCAAAGCCGGGAGAGACCAGGAACGCGCACCAGCCGCGACGGCCTCCTCGGCCTGGCGCACGGACAGCACGGTCCCGGCTCCAACGGTGAACCCCGGGACGGCATCGGTGATGGCCGCGATCGCCGCGCCCGCCGCCGCCGTGCGGAAGGTGATCTCGGCGCACGCCAAGCCGCTCTCCGCAAGCGTCCGCGCGAGCGGGATGGCGTCCTCCACGCGTGGGATCTCCACGACCGGGATGACGCGGGTCTCGCTCAGCATGCGTTCGAAGTCCATGGCCTGCGCTCCCTCTCCTCGGCGACCGAAGGCCGCCCACCACTAGGGCGCAGTTCACCACATGAAGGCAGAGAAAGCAATCGTTTTCTTTTGCCTCGTGTTGCTGTATGCTGTGCGCCATCGTGAAGCTTTGGGGACGCTTCTAGGCTCGAATTGGATGTGTGGAGATGCCTGACGCGAAGAGGGACGCATCCAGCGTCGTCGTGCACAAGAAAACGTTATGCAGAGCCTGCAGGATCTGCGAGCTCGTGTGCTCGGCGACCCACGACGGCGCCTGCAGCGCGCATCTCTCTCGCATCCACATCGTCGCCGACGACTTCGGCTTCTCGTTCCCGGCGACGATCTGCGCCCAGTGCAAGAGCGCCGAATGCTACGGCGCGTGCCCTCGGGCAGACAGGGCACTGTGCATCGATCCCGACACCGGCACGCGGTACATCGACGAGAGCGAGTGTGACGGCTGCGGGTCCTGCGCCGAGGCGTGCCCGCTCCCCCGATCGCCCATCTGGAGCAAGCCGGCTGGAAGGCTCGGTGTTCTTCAAGTGCGACCTGTGCCGCGACATCATGGGCGGCCCTCAGTGCGTCGAGCTGTGCCCTTGGGACGCGCTGGTGCTCAAGCAGAGGAAGACGCGATGAGCGGCCCGGCCGGCGGCTGGGCGGGAAGATCCTGCGCGTCGACCTCTCGGCAGCCAGTGTCGGCAGCGTCGCGACCGCCCCGTACCTCCCCGACTACGTGGGCGGCAAGGGCATCGCCACGCGGATCGCCTGGGACGAGCTCGCACCGGGCACCGGACCGTACTCGCCCGAGAACCTCCTCATGTTCATGACGGGGCCGTTCTCCGGGACGCTCGCGCCCACGTCCGGGAAGGGCACAGTCTGCTCGGTGTCGCCGCGCACGCTCCCCGATCCCTGGTTCACCTACAGCGGCATGGGCGGCAACTGGACGCCCGAGCTCAAGTACGCCGGGTTCGACGGCATCGTCGTCAATGGCGCAGCGACGAGCCCCGTACTACCTGTGGATCGAAGACGGCCGCGCGGAGCTGCGCCCGGCCGCTCGATCTGTGGGGCAAGGACGTCGTTCGCCGTGCAGGAGCTCCTCAAGGAGCGGCACGGCGAAGCCGCTCAGGTCATCTGCATCGGCCCTGCCGGCGAGAACCGCGTCGTCTCGGCGACGATCCATCACCGCCAGAAGAACTGCGCCGGGATGGCGGGCTTCGGCGCCGTGATGGGCGCCAAGAACCTCAAGGCGATCGTCATCCGGGGCACGGGCGCGGTGCAGATCGCCGATCCGCAGCGGTTCGTCGAGGCGTGCAAGCGTGTCCACCGGCTCGTCCACGCGGGGCCCACGGAGACCCCGGTGCGCATGAAGATGGGCTCCCACCAACATCCCCTGCGCGCACGCCTGCCCGTTTGGCTGCGCGACGCGCTCCCACGACGTCGCCCTGAGGCTGCGCGGCGGCGGAGAAAAACGCAAGAACATCTCGGTCATGTGCAACGGCGAAGCCTACGAGGGCGGCTGGAACTGGTACCAGTACCCCACGCCGGCGATGGAGGAGCAGTACGCCGGCGAGCTGCGCACGCGCGCCGTCGAGGGTCTGGGCAAGCAGGGCGGCGACGAACTGCAGCTGCTCATCGAGACCCTCGGGCTCTCCGGCTGGTCCTACCTCACGCTGCGCTGCTGGTTCCTCGCCTGCCTCGATCACGGCGTCGAGCGAGATCGAAGGCCTCGAGCTTCGGCCGGAGGAGCTCGACTTCTGGCTCGAGCTGTTCCGCATGATCGCCTACCGCGAGGGACTCGGCGATCTGCTGGCCGATGGGCTGCTGCCGGCCTGCGACCGGCTCGAGTTGCCCGACGTGGTGAAGAAGACCGCGCACTGGCTCGAGCCGATGTGGGGGTTCCCGTCGCACCGCGACGGTCGCGCCTGCGAGCCGCAGCCCAGTCCGCTGTGGATCTTCGACATGCTGCACTGGGCGATCGACTCGAGAGACCCTCTCGCGTCGCACCACCAGACCGGGTACATCCACTGCTGGTTCCCTCCGCACTTCGAGGGCGGCTCCCCGCTCGTCGACCGGGCCAAGCTCGAGGCGACGTTCACCAGGGTCTTCGGCGACCCGGGGATCCTCGAGCCCGGGTTCGCGCACCTCGACGCCAAGACCCGGGTCACCAAGTGGTTCGACGACCGCGCCCAGGTGAAGGACTCCCTGCTGCTGTGCGACTGGGTCTTCCCCCGGGTGCTCAACGGCTTCGACTCGGCGAGGAGCTCGAAGCCGCCGACGACTACTACGGCGACGTCGATGCCGAGGCCTCCATGCTGGCCCCGCTCACGGGGCTGGACATCACCACCGCGGACCTCGACCGCGCGGGCGAGCGGATCCGCAACCTCGACCGCGCGCTCCAGATCCGCAACAGCGGCCGTTCGCGCGCGGTCGACTCGACGGCGGAGTGGGTCTTCGAGTACCCGGAGAAGTCCGACGGCACGCGGCTCGATCGCGAGACGTTCGACCGGATCCTCGACAGCTACTACGACCACCGCGGCTGGGACCGCGAGACGGGCTGGCCGACGCGAGCCAGGCTCGAGGCGCTCGGGCTGTCCGACGTGGCCGACGCACTCGAGCTGCTCTCAGAGACCGGATCCTTCCGAAGCAGGCGACACGGCCAAGACCGAGGAGCGTGAATGACGATCTACGGCTACATGGGCAAGCTCCTGTTCGTCGACCTCGAGACGCGATCGTGCCGCGTGGAACCTCTGGACGCAGAGATGGCCCGGGACTTCATCGGGGGCTACGGCCTCGGCGCGAGGATCCTCTACGAGCGCATGCCGGCCGGCGTCGACCCGCTCGGCCCGGACAACCTGCTGGGCTTCGTCACCGGGCCGTTCACGGGGACGCCGGCGATCTGCAGCGGCCGCTTCACGGTGGTCGGCAAGTCGCCCCTCACCGGCGGCTGGGGCGACGCCAATTGCGGCGGCTCCTGGGGGCCGTACCTGCGCTTCGCCGGCTACGACGCGGTCTTCTTCCGCGGCATCAGCCGGACGCCGACCTACGTGCTCATCGACGACGGCGAGGTGACGTTCCACGACGCCTCGCCGCTCTGGGGCAAGGATTGCCTGGACACGGAGGACGACCTCTGGGCGGCTCACGGCAAGGACGCCGCGGTCGCCTGCATCGGCCCCGCCGGCGAGGCCGTGTCCCTCCTCTGCGGCCATCATCACCGACAAGGGTCGCGCCGCGGCGCGCTCCGGGCTCGGCGCCGTGATGGGCTCCAAGAAGCTCAAGGCCGTCGTCGTCAAGGGCAGCCAGGAGGTCCCGCTTCCCGACCTCCGGCTCGCCAAGGACCTGCGCAAGAAGTGGGCGGGGCAGCTGATGGGCGAGGGCGTGGAGTTCAAGGTCCACGGAACGACGAGCCGCACCATCCCGAACACGGTGATCGGCGACACGCCGATCAAGAACTGGGTCGGCACCTATCCCGAGCAGTACTCCGACCCCAGCCTCGACAAGATCGACGAGAACGCCTTCTACGCGGAGCGCGACAAGCCCTACGGCTGCTGGCACTGCCACATCCGCTGCGGCGGCCACCTGAAGGCGAAGGCGGGCAGGGCGAGAGTCAGTCACGTGCCGGAGTACGAGACCATCGCCATGAGCGGCCCGCTGTGCATGAACGACGATCTCGAGGCGATCATCCGCTTCAACGACGTCTGCAACGTGTACGGGCTCGACACCATCTCCGTCGGAGGAGCGCTGGCGTTCGCGTTCGAGTGCTACGAGCACGGCATCCTGACGCGAGAGGACGTGGGGTTCGAGCTCCGGTTCGGCGACGGCGAAGCCATGGTCAGGCTGGCGGAGATGACCGCTCGGCGCGAAGGGGTCGGCGCCCTGCTCGCCGACGGCGTGATGCGCGCCGCGGAGAAGCTCGGCCGCGGCGCCGACGAGTTCGCAGTCCACGCCGGCGGCCAGGAGCTCTCGGCGCACGACCCTCGCTTCTACCCGAGCCTGGCGCTCGTCTACCGGCTGGACGCCACGCCCGGCAGGCACCCCAGGGGCGGCAGCTCGTGGATCATGGGCAACGGCTTCATGGAGGCGCCGGACGACAAGTACGCCATCGAGGGGATCGGCGAATCGCACAAGCGCGCCGCCGCGATGTGCCACGTGATGTCGTCGTGCGGCAACTGCCTGTTCGCGTACACGTCGCATCCCACGGGCTACATCCCGGAGTTCCTGACGGCGCTCACCGGGCACGAGCACGACTTCGACTCGTGCGTGAAGATCGGAGAGCGCATCGAGGACATGCGGCACCTCTTCAACCTTCGCGAGGGCTACAACCCGCTGACGATCACGGTGAACCAGCGGTCGCTCGGCCGGCCGCCGCTGGAGAAGGGCGCGACCGCCGGGATCACCATCGACGAGGAAGCCACTGATCGACGAGTACTGCGCGGCGATGAGCTGGGACCGGCGAACGGCGATGCCGAGTCAGGCCAAGCTCGAGGAGCTGGGCCTCGACCGCCTCGTGGCCGACTATGGAGGGACGCCATCGTGAGCACGAGCAAGCGCAATGTTCGCAGCCTGAAGGACGCTGCCGCCTTCCGCGCCTATCTCGAGGCGACGGGCATCACGCTGCCCTTTGACGACGTCGTCGACTCCGGACCCGGATCGCCGCTGGCGCAGCCCTTCGAGGTCGGTGGTCACAGGGTCGGCAACCGCTTCGCCATCCTCCCGATGGAGGGATGGGACAACACGACCGACGGGCGGCCCACCGACCTGACGAGGCGCCGCTGGCAGCGCTGGGGCGCCAGCGGGGCGAAGCTGATCTTCGGCGCCGAGGCGATGGCCGTACGGCCGGACGGCCGCGGCAGCCCTGTCCAGCTCATGATGATCGAGACACCTGCAGATCAAGTATTTAACCCACACCTACGAGGCGCCGCTGGCAGCGCTGGGGCGCGAGCGGAGCCAAGCTCATCTTCGGCGCCGAGGCGATGGCCGTGCGGCCGGACGGCCGGGGCAGCCCCGTCCAGCTCATGATGATCGAGAAGAACCTGGACGAGATCAGCGACCTGAGGGCGCTCCTCGTCCGCAGTCACGAGGAGCGCTTCTCCACCACGGACGACCTGTTCGTCGGCGTGCAGCTCACGCACTCCGGCCGCGTCTCGCACCCGAACAGCTGGGACCGGTCCGAGCCGCGCACCCTGTACCACCACCCGCTTCTCGATCCGCCGTATGGGGCGGAGGGCGACGACGCGGTGATGAGCGACGATGAGATCGAGGCCCTCGTCGAGGACTTCGTGACGGCCGCCCGGCTGGCGCAGGCGGCGGGGTTCGACTTCGTCGACATCAAGCACTGCCACGGCTACCTGGGCCACGAGTTCCTGAGCGCCGTCGATCGTCCGGGCCGCTACGGCGGCAGCTTCGAGAACCGCACCCGGTTCCTGCGCGAGATCGTCTCCGGCGTGCGCTCCGCCGCGCCGGGACTGCAGATCGCGGTGCGGTTCAGCGCACTCGACTTCGTGCCGTTCACCGAGGGTCCCGACGACCGCTCCCGGCCGGCCGCGTTCGACGGCGAACGCTATCCGTACGCATTCGGCGGAGACGGCTCGGGCACCGGCACCGACCTCCGCGAACCGATCGCGTTCCTCGACCTCCTCGCGGACCTCGGCATCGAGCTCGTCTGCGTCTCCGCGGGAGCCGAATACAACTCCCACCTGATGGAGCCCTACAACTCGCTGCCCGTCGCGCCCCACAAGCCGCCTGAAGACCCGCTCGTCGGTGTCGCGCGGCTGGTCTCGCTGGTCGCGGAGCTCAAGCGGGCGCGCCCCGGACTGGTCTACGTCGGGAGCGGCTACTCGTATCTGCAGCAGTGGCTGCCCAACGTGGCGCAGGCCGTGGTGCGAGAAGGCTGGGCCGACTCGGTCGGCATCGGGCGCATGTCGTTCAGCTACCCCGACCTGTGCGCCGACGTCCTCGAAGGCCGGCCGTCTGCAGCAGAAGCGCATCTGCACGACCTGCGGCTACTGCGACGTCGCGCCGGGGTTCCAGGTCGGCTCGGGCTGCTACTTGCTGGACGACTTCTATCGCGATCGACCCGAGTTCAAGATCCTCAAACAGCGCATCAGGGAAGCGTAGGCCGCCGTCATGAAGCAGATCACTGAAGCCGCGAGACAGACCGACGTCTGCGCCGAGGTCGACGTCCTCGTGTGCGGCGGCGGCTCCGCCGGTGTGGCCGCCGCAGTCGCCGCCGCCCGCAGCGGCGCCCGCGTCCTCCTGCTCGAGCGCTACGGCTACCTCGGCGGACTCGCGACCGGCGGGCTGGTGATCACCGTCCCGCCGCTCGACAACGGCATCAACGCGGAGATCCGCGAGGAACTGCAGCGGGCCGACGTCTATCGCGAAGGCGAGAATCTCGGCGACGACCCTTCAGTCGACGGACTCATCGCCATCGACCCGGAACTGCTGAAGCAGCACCTCATGACGATGCTGCTCGAGGCCGGGGTGGACGTCCTTCTGCACACCTACGTGGTGCAGACGCTGACCGAAGGTCCGGCGGTGACGGGTGTCATCGTCGAGAACAAGGCCGGTCGCGCCGCGATCCTCGCGCGCGTCGTCGTCGACGCCACGGGCGACGGCGACGTCGCCGCCTCGGCCGGCGCCGCCTTCGTCCAGGAGGAAGAGCCACTGCCGGTGACGCTCATGGCCAATCTCGGCGGCGTGGACAGCGCGCGGGCGATCGCCACGCTCGGCAACTGGGGCAACCTCCGCGGCCTGATCGACGAGGCCGTCGCGAGCGGTGAGCTCGAGTTCGAGCTCGAGGTGCACTCCCGCTACTTCGCCCCCGGCGTCTTCGCCGCCGACCTCTGCCACCCCGGCGAGGTGAATCTCTGGCCGGGCAGCATGTTCGGTGTCAATGGCCTCGACCCGCGCCAGCTCACCAGGGCCGAGATCGTCACCCGCGACCACGCGGTGAGGCTCGTGGACTTCCTCAAGCGGAAGGTGCCGGGATTCGAGCTGGCATGGCTGGAGTACACGGCCAGCCAGCTCGGCGTGCGCGAGACGCGGCGGATCGTCGGCGGCTGCTCGCCGACCCTCCGCGAGGCGCTCTCGGGAGCGTGCGCGGACGTCATCGCCAAGCCCTACGCGAAGCGGCGCATGCGCATCCCCTACGGATCTCTGGTCCCAGAGGCCGTCGACGGGCTCCTCGTCGCCGGCCGCTGCATGTCGGCGCAGCAGGACGCCATGGTCCAGCTGCGCCTGATCCCCGTCTGCCTGGCCACGGGGCAGGCCGCCGGCACGGCGGCCGCGATGGCGGCCGCGAGCGACGCTGAACCCCAGGGACCTCGACATCGCCGGTCTCCAGGCGGACCTCGTCTGCCAGGGCGCAGATCTCGGCCTCGAAGCGGCGGCCGACACGAGTCGCGGCTGAGCGCGACGCTCGGGCGCGTCAGCGCCACGCGAGCCGCCGACCCACGGCATGACGGCCGGCGGCGCGAAGCGCCGCCGGATGGCCGTGGATCCTCAGCGCAGCCTTCCCTCGGGCCGGCGCGGCGCCACGCATGGAATCGCAACTTCTCTGGCGTGGATTCCACGACATTCGTAGAATGGGGCGGCCGAAAGGAGCCCCATGCGCAGACAGGCACTCGACAAGACCGACATCGCCATCATCGGCCACCTCCAGGTGGACGGCAGGCGCGCGTTCACCTCCATCGCCAAGGACCTCGGCATCTCCGAGGCCAGCGTGCGCCAGCGGGTGGCGCGCCTGCTGCGGACCAACATCATCCAGATCGTCGCCGTGAGCAGCCCGCTCGACCTGGGCCTCATGTGGGCGCAGATCCACCTGCGCGTGCAAAGGCGACCGCATCGAGGCGGTCGCGCAGGCGGTCGCCGAGCTCCCGCAGGTGGACTACGTGAGCATCTGCGCCGGCGCCTTCGACATCATCGTCGGCGTCGTCGCCCACGACCGCGAGGAGCTCCTCGACGTCCTCGTCAACCACATCCGCACCATCCCCGGCATCGAGCAGGCCGACTTCGTCCTCAACCTCAAGATCCTCAAGGACAACTACGAGTGGTCGCCGGGCGAGCCCCCGGCGACGACGTAGGGAGGCGGGAGCCATGGGCGACCAGACGCGCCCGCACGTGCACACCCCACCCCCCGGCCCCAGGAGCCGGGCGCTCATGAAGCGCGGCGAGGACATCATGCTCGGGGTCTCGCTGATCGGCGACTGGCCGCCGAGCCACTTCGTCTCCCGCTACCGCGACGGCTGGTTCATCGAGGACGTCGACGGCAACCGCTACCTCGACTGGCTCGCCGGCTGGGCGTCCTCGCCGCTCGGCGGCAACAACCCCGAGCTCGTCGAGGCCGCGCACACGGCGCTCAAGGAGTACGGCACCGAGTGCCTCTCGTCGCTCACCACCTGGCACCAGTACGAGCTCGCCGAGAAGCTCGTCGAGATCGCGCCCAAGCCGCTCACCAAGGTCGTCTACGACACCACCGGCAGCGAGGTCGTCGAGAACGCCGTGCGCATCATGCGCGAGGCCGCCGGCCCCAGCCGCCCCTTCGTCATCACCTTCCTGGGCAGCTTCCACGGCGGCAACTACGGCACCGGCGCCATGGGACCGCACAACGCCCACTACAACCACGGCATCGAGCCGTTCATGAGCGGCTGGATCAACGTCCCCTTCCCCACCTGCTACCGCTGCCCGTACCACCTGGACTACCCGGCCTGCGACATCGCCTGCCTCGGCTACATCGAGGAGATGATCCTGCGCTACAAGGCCACGCCCGACAGCATCGCCGGCGTCAACGTCGAGTTCATCCAGGGCGAGAACGGCATCCAGATCCCGCCGCCGGAGTGGCCCAGGCGGCTGTCCGACCTCTGCAAGAAGTACGGCTGGATCCTCTACAACGACGAGGTCCAGGAGGGCATGGGGCGCTGCGGCGAGTGGTTCCTGGTGGACGCGTACCCGGACGTGGAGGTCGAGCTGCTCTCGCTCGGCAAGGGCACGTCGCGGCGGCCTCATCCCCATCTGCTACACCCTGGGGTCCGACCGCATGAGCGAGCCGGCCGGCGAGCTCTACACCGGAGGCACCTTCGCCGGCTCTCCCGTCGGCTGCGCCGTGGGCGTCAAGCTCATCGAGCTCATCAAGCGCGACCACGTGCTGGACAACGTCAAGGCGATCGAGCGGGTCGCCAAGGCCAGGTTCGGCGCCATGAAGGACAAGTACGAGATCGTCGGCGACGTGCGCGTCAAGGGCTGCTACCAGTGCGTCGAGTTCGTCGAGGACAAGGACAGCAAGACGCCGGCGCACGACCTCACGCGCGAGGTCGTCTACGCGATGGAGCGGCGCGGCGTGATCCCGATCTACGAGCCGGCGTTCAACTGGTTCCGCCCCACGCCGGCGCTCAACATGCCGCCGGAGCTGTTCGCGCTCGGCTGCGACATCGTGGAAGAATGCGTGGCCGAGGTGAGCAAGGCGCACGCCAAGGGCATCAAGTAGCAGGCAGGCCGCGCCGCGGCGCCGATCCGGAGGAGACGAGCCGATGACCTACGACGCACTGCCGTTCAGCGGCATCGCGACCTTCTTCAAGGCGCCGCTGCTGGCCGCGCCGACGACCGCCGACGCCGACGTGGCCGTCGTCGGCATCGGCTGGGACGAAGGCACCACCAGCCGCTCCGGCGCCCGCATGGGGCCTCGCGCGCTGCGCGAGGCGTCCACCATGTACGCGTTCCAGCGCGACGCCGAGCCCTTCTGGGACGGCGAAGCCGGCGTGGAGCTGCTCGGCGGCGTACGCTGGGCGGACTGCGGCGACGTGGCGCTCGGCCCGATGTGGTCGCCCGAGCGCTTCCACAACGCCGTGGTCGACAAGCTGCGACCGATCATGAAGTCCGGCCTCTTCCCCGTCACGCTCGGCGGCGACCACTCGATCGGCTACCCGGTGCTCAAGGCGCTCTCCCAGTCCCGCGGGGGCAAGCCCGTGCACCTGGTGCAGTTCGACACCCACATGGACTACTGGGACGAGGAGGGCGGCTCGCGCTTCTCGCACGCCAGCCCCATCATCCGCAGCCACGAGGCGGGCTTCCTCGCCGAGCCTCACGCAGTACGGCATCCGCAGCCTGCACACCCCCGGCGACAACATCGCCCTGGCCAGGAGCCGCGGGGCGCACATCTTCTGGTGCCAGCAGGCGAAGGACATGCTCGTGGACGACCTCATCGAGCACCTGCCCAAGGGCGCCGACGTGTACATCACCTTCGACATCGACGCGCTCGACCCGGCGATCGCGCCGGGCACCGGCACGCCCGAGCCGGGCGGCTTCAGCTACTACGAGGCCAAGGACATCCTGCTCGGCGTCTGCGACCGCTGCAACGTCGTGGGCATGGACCTCGTCGAGGTCGCGCCGCAGTACGACGGCCCCGGCCAGGTGACGGCGCTGCACGGCGCCCGCCTGATCCTCGACACGGTGGGAGCCGTCTTCCGCCGCCGCGCGGCGCTCGGCTGACCGCCCCCCGGGGGGCCGGCCATCGACCGCGCCGGCCGGCCCATCCCTCACGGGCAGGCCGGCCGGCGTGCTGTCGCGCTGCGCCGGCTCTGTCACGCGGCGGATCAGCCGGCGGCTTCGACCTCCGGCCGGCGGCGGCGCACCAGCAGCACGACCACGATCAGCACGACGACCGCCGCAGCCACGACCGCCCAGATCCACGTCGACGAGCTCCCGCTCGCTGTCGCGGCCGTCGACGCGGTCACCGGCCTCAGGCCCACGTACGTGTCGTGGCCGAGCGCCTCACCGCTGTACTCCGGATAGCCGCCCGGCACCTTCACGTAGCCCTGCCACGCGGCCGTGTCATACGCCTCCAGGGATTGCGGGTACCCGAAGATCACATACGGCGAAGCATCGTAAGCGATCTGCTGCATCTGCTGCACCAGCGCCACCTGCGAGGCGTGGTCCGTCGCCGTGGCCTGTGCCTTGAAGAGCCGGTCGTACTCGGGGTTCGTCCACGACGTGTCGCTCCATCCGCCCACCTGGCCGCTGGTGAGCAGGCTCAGGATGAACTGCGGACTCTCCGCGTCGCCCTGCCACCACCACACGACCATGTCGAAGTCGGGCGCGAAGTTGTTGCCGTCGTAGTTGACCTCGGCGTCGTTGAGAGCGCCCGGGTCCAGGATCTGCAGGCGCGCCTTGACGCCGACGTCCTTGAGCCAGCCCACGGTGAGCTTGCTCGTGGTCACGTTCTGCGGCGTCTGCGCGTCGGTGAAGAGGCGCAGCGAGAGCGGCTTGCCCTGCTTCGTCTCGCGAATGCCGTCGCCGTTCACGTCCTTGTAGCCGGCCGCGTCGAGCATCTCGTTCGCCTTGGCCGGGTCGTAGGAGTAGGGCGATGGGGGCTGCCGCGCGTAGGCAGAGTACGGCGGCAGCAGCGTCGTCCCGGGGCTCATGTAGCCGCCGTAGGCCACCGCCGCGTTCTTGTCCCGGTCGACTGCGTACTGTAGCGCCTGGCGGAACTGCGGATCGAGCAGCACCGGGTTGCCGTGGGAGTGTGCGTTGTCGTAGCAGTTGAAGGTGATCTGCTCGAACGACCACGACACCGCGGCGTTGGTCGTGATGCGGTCCGACGCCAGCCCCTTGAACTGGGCGGCCGGCACACCGTTGGCGGCGTCGAGCGAGCCTGATTTGAGATCCTGCACCATGGTGTCGGCGTTCTGGTAGGACTCGAAGAACAGCTCGTCGACCGCCGGCTTGCCGCCCCAGTAGTCCGGGTTCGCGACGAGGCGGCAGTAGCTGTTGTGCTTGTTCTCGACGACCTGGTACGGCCCGGAGCCGACGGTCGGCGGCCCGTTCTCGAACGAGGTCTCCGCAGCCTTCGGGGTGACCTTGGACCAGATGTGCTCCGGCAGGATCGGCACCTTCATCTGCAGGATGTCGGCCTTGGGCTTGCTGAGCTCGAAGACGAGCGTCGTGTCGTCGGGCGCGGTCACCTTCTTGACGAAGGTGAGGTAGCCGGTGAACGCCGAGAGCTGGTTGTCGAGGATGTAGGTGAATGTGAACGCGGCGTCGCGCGCGGTCGCCGGCTGGCCGTCCTGCCACTTCATCCCCGGGCGGATCTTGAAGGTCCAGGTGAGCCCGTCGGCCGAACTGCTCCAGCTCTCGGCGTACTCGGGACGCGGCTGCAGCTTCTGCGGCTCGAAGCCGACGAGGGAGTCGTAGTTGAGGTGGTAGACGGTGTAGTCGACCCCGGTATAGCCGATGAAGGGGTTCAGTGAGTCGACGTACTCGAGCACGCCGACGCGGTAGGTGACCTTGTCGGGCGCGGCGGACGGACTGCTCGCCGCCGCCGCGCCGGCCAGCCCGAAGGCCAGGCACGCCGTCGCCGCGGCTGCGGCCGCGACGGCGCCCAGCCGGCCGAGACGGCCCTTCACTGGATCCCCGCCTCACGCGCCGCGACGGCGACGAGGCTCGTCCGGCCCCGCACCGCATGGCGCGCCGTGATACCCCTGCGGCCTCCGCCGCCTCGCCGTCGATCGTCTCCCTTGAGATGCATGCTCGTCCCCCCTTCGTCGCCGGTCTCCCCTCAGAGCCGGCCTAGAGGTAGCGCTCCACCAGTCCCTTGATGAACGGGTTGAGAACGTCTTGCGTGTGGCCGTAGATGGAGCAGTGGCCCATGCCTTCGAACAGGTGGTACTCCGCCGTCGGACACAGGGCGGCGACCTCCTCGCCGTCCTGCGGGACCGCCTGCACGTCCTGGTCGAAGGCGATGACGTGCAAGGGCACGCGGCACGCGGGCAGCTGCGCGGTCTGGTCGAAGCGGACGCACGGCTCCCACTGCGCGATGAGTGAGTCCTCGGCGGTGTCGGTCTCGTAGTACTCGAGGAGCTCGTCGCGCAGCCTGGGCCACAGCTCGCGGTCGCCGAGCACCCGCGCCGGGTAGTACATCGCCGCGTAGTGCGTGACCGCCATCATCCCGTCCAGGCGGCCGCCGGCGCGGCGCCACTCGATCTCGGCCATCTGGTAGTCCCAGGTCCAGCCGACGCTGCGCGCGCCCGTGCCCATGGCGATCGCGCAGCGCAGCAGGTCCGGATAGTCGAGCGCGACCTGCTGCACGATCCCCGCGCCGAACGAGAGGCCGACAAGCGCGACGGGCGGGTCGCACACCGCCTCGATCAGCTCGGCGGCGTCGCGCGCGAAGTCCTCGATGGGCCACGGAAGAGGCGTCTCACAGCAGGTGCCGCCGACTCCCCGGCAGTCGTAGGTCGTGTTGCGGAAGTCGTGCCCGAAGTACGGCAGCTGGTACGCGTCCCACGACGAGACCGTCCCTCCGCGCCGGAGACCCAGACGATGTCCGGACCTTCACCGGTCTGCCGGTAGTTGATCGACGCCTTCGAACCAAGGAACCTCGGCACTCCGTCCCCCTCGTTCCGCGGCCGCCCGGCCCTCCCCGCCGGACTCGCCCAGTCTGCGAACGGCGGGCGGCGAACGCAATGGGATCGATTCCGATGTGGAAGGCGAAGGCCCGACCGAGACACAGACGGCGTTCCGCTTCGGCACAGCGCCCCTTGACCGCGACCGCCGCATGGCGCGAGAGTGGCGCAATGGCCGTCAAGATCGACGACATCGACCGGCGCATCATCCTGCTGCTGCAGCAGGACGGACGCATGTCGGCGCGGGACATCAGCCGCCGCCTCGGCGGCATCGGCGACCGCGCCGTCCGCTACCGCATCGACCGCCTGATCGGCAGCGGGGCCATCTCCGTCATCGCCGTGGTCGACAACCAGGTGATCGGCTACCCGGTGCTGGGCGACGTGATCATCGAGCTCGCCCTCCACCAAGGTCCGCGACACCCTCACCGCGCTGGCCGAGGACGAGCTCGTGTGCTACCTCGGGGCCGACCTGGAGCGCGGCGCCATCACCATCCAGATCGCCGCGCGCGACGAGTACGAGTTCCACGCCTGGGTGAGCGCGCTGATCAAGAGCGTCGACGGGGCCGCGCTCGTCAAGAGCACGGTGGTCCGCCAGGTCACCAAGGGCTCGGACCGCTGGCCGCCGCCGCGCGGCTGAACCGCCGCCTCTGAGGCGTCAAAGTACTAATCACTTCGGCGAGAAGCGCCGATAGCCGCCATGATGGCGGAGGCGGGCACACCTCTACGAGTACGGCAGGCGGCGGAGTTCCTCGGCGTCAGCCCGACGACGGTGCGTCGCTGGGCCGACAGCGGCCGCCTGGTCAGCCGGCGCACCCAGGACGGAGAGCGCCGTTTCCACCTCGACGACCTTCTGGCAGGCGCAGCCGCAGGCCGATCCTCCCCCGCCACGCCAGACTGATGCGGAGCGGGGTACCAGCTGCTCCTTGACACGAGCGTCGAGCTGGCGTCCTCGCTCGACGTCGACGAGGTACTGCAGTCGGCCGCCCGCCGCCTCGGCGCCGCGCTCGATACGCCCGACTGCGACTTCTACCGGCTCGAGGGCGACGACAAGCTCGTCTGCGTGGCGTCGAGCACCAACGGCCGCTTCGACGGCGCCTGGACGGGGCGCGAGTTCTCCGTCCGGGACTGGAACTCCGCGCGACTTGCGATCGAGGAGTGCCACGCGGTCGCGTTCGACACTGTCGACGACCCCAGGCTGACGGAGAGCGAGCGTGACTCGGCGCTCGCCTACGGCCAGCGCAGCTT
Source organism: uncultured Thermoleophilia bacterium (assembly GCA_963739595.1). Classification (GTDB taxonomy): domain Bacteria; phylum Actinomycetota; class Thermoleophilia; order UBA2241; family UBA2241; genus CAIXSE01. The sequence goes on along the minus strand of CAVUBA010000024.1, from coordinate 16,493 downwards.
CGTGGTCCTTCCTCTCATCGCCCACGACAAGGTGATCGGCACGATCGAACTGCTCGACCACATCGAGCGCCGGTTCACGGAGGAGGAGATCGGTGTCGCCGAAGCAGTCGCCAAGCTGGTCGCCCTCGCCATCGAGCGGGCGACGCTGCACGAGGAGGTCAAACGGCTGCACGTCGCCAACCTGCGCGCCCTGAGCTCGGCGCTCAGCGCCAAGGACTACTACACGCTCGGCCACGCCAGCCGTGTCGCCGGCTACGCCGCGCTGCTGGGACGCGAGCTGGGGTGGAACGACGAGCGCCTGACCGAGCTGCAGAACGTCGCCTTTCTGCACGACATCGGCAAGATAGGGGTCTCGGACCGCGTGCTGCTCAAGGCCGGACCCCTGACGTCCGAGGAGTGGGAACTGGTGCGCCAGCACCCCGGCATCAGCGCCGAGATCGCCCGGCCGCTCTTCCGCGAGGAGCTCGTAGTCGGCGTTCGGCATCACCACGAGCGCTTCGACGGCGGAGGCTATCCGGACGGCCTGGCAGGCGCGGACATCCCCGAGGTGGCGCGCCTCCTCTGCGTGGTCGACTGCTACGACGCGATGTCCAGCGAACGGCCGTACCGGAACGCGCTCAGCTACCGCCAGTGCCTGGCCGAGCTGCCGCGGCTCGCCGGCTCGCAGTTCGACCCGGACATGGTGGCGGCGTTCCTCAAAGCTCTGGGGCGCCTGCGGCGGCGGCGTGCCGAGGTGGACGAGCTCGCCGCGCAGGCCGCGGCTCTGATCGACCCCGCGGCCCACGTCCTGCTTCGGGCGCGCAAAGACGAGACGCGACCGGAGTACGCGGCACTGGTGGCCGCGCTCCGCGACTTCCGCGACCAGAACCCGCCGGTACGCTTCGTCACCAGCTTCTCGATGCACGACGAGCGCTGCATCTCCGTGCTCGACACCGGCGAGAAGGAAAGCGAGCTCTCGCATGTCGGTGACCACTGGCTGCCGCAGGACGTGCTCGCAGCTGAACTCGCCGGGCGTCCCAGCACCGCCAACGTACTCAACGCCGACGACTACGGGGTCTGGGTGACGGGCACGGCCCCGCTCTGCGCCGGCGACGGGACCGTGCTCGGGGCGGTCACCGTGGACGTGCCGGCGCTCGAGTGGGCGCCGTCCCTGCAGAGCGACCAGTCGCACACTCTCGCGGCCATCCTCCGGGCGGCGACCATCCGTTTCAGCAGAGCCGAGGTCGAGGCGATCACGGACGGCCTCACCGGCCTCTACAACCACCGCTACCTGCACGAACGCCTTGAGGAGGAGCTCGACCGCGCCCGCCGCTACGACGACGTCGTCAGCCTCCTCTTCATCGACTGCGATGAGTTCAAGCGGTTCAACGACGCGTACGGGCACAAGCTCGGCGACGCGGCCCTCGGGCGCATCGCGCGCGTCCTGGAGTCGTGCAGCCGGCGCGTCGACCTCGCGGCACGCTACGGCGGCGAGGAGTTCGTGCTGGTGCTGGTCGGAACCGACGACGCCGGGGCGCGCACGGTCGCAGAGCGCATCCGCGCGGAGGTCAAGACCACGGGCCTCGCCGGCCGGCAGCCCCTGACCGTCAGCATCGGCATCGCCTCGTATCCGCAGGACGCCGCCGGCAAGGACGAGCTGCTCGACAAGGCCGACTGGGCGATGTACGCGGCCAAACGTGGCGGCCGCGACCTCGTCCTGTCGTTCCGCGACGAGCTCGTCGCCCGCGACTGGGTGTCGCAGAGCGGCGGCCGCGCCCCGGCGCTGCCTTGCGGCCACCGCTGAGACTCGCCGCTCGACGCCGCGCCGGTCGCGCGGCGCGGTACCATGACGGCACATGGGCGGTGCACGCGACGACGAGGAGCTCGAGCGCTACCTGGCCGAGGTGATGGTCGGGCCGGCCGAGCACGCCGACATCCGGCTCCGGGACTACGACCCGGCGTGGGCGGAGCGGTTTCGCCGGGAGGCCACGAGGATCCACGAGGCCCTCGGCGGCCGCGAGCTGCGCATCGAGCACATCGGGTCCACCTCCGTCCCCGGCCTGGTCGCCAAACCCATCATCGACATCCTGCTGGTGGTCGACGACCCCGACGACGAGACGTCGTACCTGCCGGCGCTCGAGGCGGCCGGTTACGAACTGCGCGTGCGCGAGCCGGACTTCGACCGGCACCGCATGCTGCGCACCCCGCAGAAGGACGTCCACGTGCACGTCTTCCCGCCGGAGTCCGGGGAGATCGGCCGGTACCTGCTGTTCCGCGACCGCCTGCGCGCTGACAAGGCGGACCGGGAGCTGTACGCGGGTGAGAAGCGGCGCCTGGCCGGGCAGGACTGGACCACCATGCAGCACTACGCCGAGGCCAAGACCGAGGTGGTCGGGGCGATCATCGCGAGAGCCGCGGCAGCGCAGGGCGAGAGCGGCAGGCCCGGCGGACGCGGGGGCAGCCCGGCCGAGCCGGCGCCGGACGGAGACGGCGCGCCGGCGTGACGCCTGAGAGGGCGGGCGCTCGGACTGAGCCGGCCGAGCGGAGTGTGCTAGCGGCCCAGAGCCGCGGCGAGCGCGGCGATGGAGGCGGGCGGCGTGCCACAGCACCCGCCGACCACCCGCGCGCCGAGCGCCGGATACGTCGCCACCACGGCGGCGAAGTGCTCCGGTGTCTCCGCATAGACGGTCTCGCCGGCCTCGAGGCGCGGCTGGCCGGCGTTCGGCTGGGCGTACGTCAGCCCGCCGCCGAGCTCGGCCAGGATGGGGACCAGGTCCGCCATCGGCTCGGCGGTGATCTCGCAGTTGCAGCCGACGAGGTCGGCGCCGGCGTCCTTGAGCGCCTTGACGGCGGCCTCCGGGCTCACGCCCATCATGGTGCGGAAGCCCTTGGCGGCCGGCTTGAAGGTCATGCTGGCGAGCACCGGCCGTCCATCCGCGGCGGCGACGGCCGCCTCGACGGCGATCGTCGCCTCGGTGAGGTCGAACATCGTCTCGATGTTGAGGAGGTCGACGCCGCCGGCGACGAGGGCACGCGCCTGCTCGGCGAACGTGGCGCGCAGCGCGTCGGGCTCGGCGTTGCCCATGGGCCTCACCATCTGGCCGCAGGGGCCGATGTCACCGGCGACCCAGCGTCCGGGGAACTCGCGGTCGCGGACGCCGACGGCGAGGCGCGCGCCGGCCTCGTTGAGCTCCACGGCGCGCGCCGAGAGCCCGTGAGCCTCGAGGCGCATCGCGGTGCCGCCGAAGGTGTTGGTGTTCACGATGTCCGAGCCGGCGGCGTAGAAGCTGCGGTGGATGTCCTCCACCTCGGCCGGGTGCGAGACGTTCCACTCTTCCGGGCACTCGCCGGCGGCGAACCCGCGCTCCATGAGCGCGCGGCCCAGGCCGCCGTCGAACAGCAGCGGGCGGGCGGCGATGAGCGCGAAGAGATCCATGCGCAGAGTCTAGCAGACGGCCCGCCGTCAGCGGTCGCGGGCCGCCACCTCGCGCGCCAGGCGCTCCGCCTCGCGGCGCGGGACGCCCAGGCACACGTGCAGGGCGGCGGCCGTGTCCCTGCGCGAGAGGCCGCGCGCCAGCAGCGCGCCGGCGGCGGCGTCCGAGTCCGGCCGCGCGACCTCAGCGCCGATCGGCTCGCCCAGGTCGATCACCAGCGTGATCTCGCCGCGGACCGAGGCCGTGGGACCGGCGTCGGGGCTGGGGACGGGGTAGTGCTCGCTCAGCTCCCAGAGGGTGCCGCGGACCACGTCTTCGTGGATCTTGGTGAGCTCGCGGCAGACCGCGGCGCGGGCGTCCGGCAGGTGCGCCGCCAGGACCGCCAGGCTGCGCGCCAGGCGCTGGCCGGTGTCGAAGGCGACGAGGAGTCCGCCGCAGCGCCGCCACGCCGCCAGCGACGACTCCAGCTCGCGGGCACGCCGCGGCAGGTAGCCCACGAAGCGGAAGCCGTCCCCGGTGATCCCCGCCGCCACCAGCGCGGTGAGCACGGCTGAGGGTCCGGGCAGGACGGTCATCTCCAGCCCTTCGCTCACGACCTTCTGGACCAGCAGCATGCCGGGATCCTGCACGCCGGGCATCCCGGCGTCGGTGACCAGCGCGACGGTGGAGCCGTCGCGCAGCAGCCGGAGCACCTCGTCGGTCTTCTGCAGCTCGTTGTGCTGGAAGAAGCTCGTCAGGTGCGTGTGGATGTCGAAGTGGCTGAGGAGCTTGCGCGTGCGGCGCGTGTCCTCGGCCGCGACGAGCTCGGCCTCACGCAGCGCGTCCAGGACGCGGGGCGTGACGTCCCCGAGATTGCCGATCGGTGTAGCGCAGACGTACAGCACGGTCACCCCTCCTTCAGGAACCGCTCGATGAACAGGACGTCGACGTCCCGCCCGCGCACGCGCGCGTGGCGGCGGGCCGCGCCGACGATGGAGAAGCCCAGCGACAGGTGGTAGGCGAGCGAGTCGAGGTTGTCGGCGCGCAGGTCGGTGAAGATCTTGTCGTAGCCGAGGGCGAGCGCGGCGGCGAAGCTCCTCCGCGCGAGGGTCGCCCCCACTCCCCGCCGGCGATGGGCGGCGTCGACGTACGTCCCCATCGTCGCGACGTGGTCGTGCTCTGTGGTGACGAACGTGTTCCACGGGATCACCGTCTGGAAGCCGACGATGCCGGCGCCGGGCGCCTCGGCCACGTGGAGGAACGAGCGCGCCGGCAGGCTCAGGATGTACGCGCGCTCCTCGTCCACGGTGAACGTCGTGTCGAGCAGCGTCGGGCTGCCGGCGGCGATGACGCCGTTGAGCACGGCGGCCACGCCGGCCGCATCTTCCGGGCCGGCCTGCCGCACGGTGACGGCCGCGGGGCTCACGCCGCGGCCTCCGGGGTGGGAGCCGGATCCGGACCTCCACGAGGAACGCCGCCGCGCGCACGCTTGCGCCGTGGACACCGCGTTCCTGTGCAGAGGCGCGGAGCTGTCGAGAAGCTCGCGCCGGACGTCATCGGTCATAGGCCCCTTCGTGCGCTGACTTCCCTATTCTCTCAGGAGTGGCGACCGAGGGCGAGGGCCGGCCGGCCGCCGACCAGGCGCGGCCGGCGGCGACCGCTCGTACACGGCGGCCGAAGCAGCCGGTCCGGCACGGCCGCGACCGCCCGCGATAGACTGCGCCTCATGCAGCAGTGGAGCGACCACATCCGCGGCGCCCGGCCTGACGACGCGCCGCGCGCTGGCGGACCTGAGCACCCAGCTCGGCTACCCGTCCACCGAGGCGCAGGTGCGCGAGCGGCTCCGCCTGCTCGAGGACCCCGAGCGCGAGCTGCTCGTCGCCGTCGCCGCCGACGGCCTGGCCGGGTTCATCGACGTGCACGTGCAGCGCGTCGTCGAGTCAGACCCCTACGGCGAGGTCGGCGGCCTCGTGGTCGGGGCGCCGCATCGCGGCGCCGGCCTGGGGGCCGCGCTGCTCGCCGCGGCCGCGGACTGGTCGCGGGCGCGCGGCCTCGAGCGGCTCTGGATCCGCGCCAACCTCGCCCGCGTCGGCCCGCACGAGTTCTACGCAGGCCGTCGGCTGCCGGACCGTCAAGGACCAGCGCGTCTACGAGTACCCGCTGTGAAGCGCATCGCCCTCGGCGACTGTCTGGACGTCCTGCAGAACATGGACGCAGGGCGTCGCCCGGCTCGTCTACCTCGACCCGCCGTTCAACACGGGCAAGGTGCAGGAGCGCACGCGCCTGCGCACGGTGCGCGACGCGGACGGCGACCGCAACGGGTTCACCGGCGAGCGGTACCGCACCGAGGTGCTGGGCAGTTCGGCCTGGAACGACGTCTTCGACGACTACCTGGGGTTCCTCGCGCCGCGGCTCGAGGCGGCGCGGCGCGTGCTCACGCCCGACGGGTCCCTCTTCTTCCACATCGACCCGCGCGAGGCGCACTACTGCAAGGTGCTGCTCGACGGGCTGTTCGGCCGCGGGTCGTTCGTCAATGAGATCGTCTGGGCCTACGACTACGGCGCCCGTACGCGCACGCGCTGGCCGGCCAAGCACGACGTCATCTTCTGGTACGCGCGCGATCCGTCGCACTACGTCTTCAACTACGCCGACATCGACCGCGTGCCCTACCTCGCGCCGGGCCTCGTCGGCCCCGAGAAGGCGGCCCGCGGCAAGACGCCCACCGACGTCTGGTGGCAGACCATCGTGAGCCCTACGGGCAAGGAGAGGACCGGCTACCCGACCGCAGAAGCCGGTCAAGATCCTCGAGCGCATCGTCCGCGTGCACTCGGACCCCGGCGACCTTGTCGTCGACCCGTTCGCCGGCAGCGGCACGACCGGCGAGGCGGCCGCCAGGCTGGGCCGGGACTACCTGCTGGTGGACGAGAATCCAGACGCGGTGCGGGTGATGCGCGAGCGCCTGGCCTGGGACGGGCCGGAGGTCGTGGCGCCCGGCCCCTGAAACGCGGACGAGGCCGGCTCCCTCGGGGAGCCGGCCTCGTCGACTTCACGCCGCCGAGTGGGATCACTCGGGGACGATCGCCTCACTCGGGCAGGATTCGACGCAGGTAGCGCAGTCGTCGCACTTCTCGGCGTCGATGACGTAGATGTCGTCGCCCTCCGAGATAGCCTCGTTGGGGCACTCGTCGATGCAGGCGCCGCACGCGAGACACTCGTCAGTGATCTTGTAGGCCATGTGGTTCTCGTCACCTCCTGTTGGCGCGCTGCTACACGCAGTACGCGCGGGATTCCAAGGTCCATTTACGGGCATGGCGGAGGCGAAGTCAAGAAGGCCCGGAGCCGTGGACGCCGGCGAGGTCCGGGACCCTGCGAGCCTTGCGCCGACGCGCACCGGCGCGGACGCCGGCGTGTTCAGGCCGTCGCGTCGCCCGGGAAGAGCTCGCTGAGGGCGAGCGCCGCCGCGCCGATGAAGCCGGCGTCGGCGCCGAACGCCGCCGGCACGACCCGCACGCGGTCGCGTGCCGGCGGCAAGGCCCTGGCGGCGAGGACGCGGCGGGCGGGGCCGAAGAGCAGGTCGCCCGCCGCGGCCGCGCCGCCGCCGACGACGATCAGCTCGGGGTCGAAGATGTTGGAGAGCGTGACGAGGCCGGCGCCGAGGTACTCGCCGGCGCGCTCGAGCACCGCGATGGCGCCGGCGTCACCCTCCGCGGCGAGCCTGGTCAGCAGCCGGCTGTCCACGGTGCGCCCGGACGCCAGCGCGCGGCCCAGCGCCGAGCCGGGCTCGAGCTCGGCCGCCACCCGCGCCGCGGCGCCCATCGCGGGGCCGGCGACGTACGCCTCCAGGCAGCCGTAGTTGGGGCAGTTCGCGGGGCACTTGGGCCCGTTGACGTCGATGATGATGTGGCCGATCTCGGCGGCGGCGCCGCTCGCGCCGCGCAGCGGGCGGCCGCCGCTGATGATGCCGCCGCCCACGCCGGTCCCGAGCGTGAGCATGAGCATGTCGCGCGTGCCCACGCCGGCCCCGTAGAGATGCTCGCCGATGCAGGCCGCCGTGGCGTCGTTGTCGATCACGACGGGGACGCCGAAGCGCTGTTCGAGGTGATCGCGCAGCGCCACGTCGGTGAGCGGCAGGTTGACCGACTCGACGACGCGCCCGCCGGCGAAGTCGACCATGGACGCGACCCCGACGCCGATGCCTTCCACGCCGTCCGAGCCGTGCTCGAGGTCGGCCAGGCACGCCTCGACGCCCCGCAGACAGGCCTCGGCCGAGGTCTGGTCGGTGAGCGTCGTGAACCGGTCGAGGATCTCCGGCGTCTCCACCTCGGCGCGCGTGCGCGCGCCGGGCTCGGGCAGACGCCCGCGCACCAGCGCTGCGGCGACCTTGGTGCCGCCGACGTCGACGCCGATGACGGTGCGCTCAGGGGTCATGACGCCCCGCAGCTTACCATGGTGTAGACTCGTGGCTAGAGGAAACGCCCGCTCACGGGCGTAGTCTGGTAGAGCATCCGGCGCCCCGACCCCCGAGACCACGCACATCGACGTCGCGTGCGTTCGCGGGCCGGAGGCGCCTAGCCTATGACGAGCCAAGACGAGGACAGAGAAGGGGCCAAGCCCTACAAGACCTACAAGGCGCGCCGCCCGCGGCGCAGCCAGGTCGACGACGAGCTCGCCGGCGCGCGGCCGGCGCGCGAGCGGCCGCCCGCGAACGGGCGCGGCGCCTCCGGGAGCGCGCCCGACGTACCCGCGCCAGTCCGACAAGGCGTACCGCACCTACGGCCCCGCGCCGGAGAACGGGAGCAAGGCCGGCAAGAAGAAGGCGAAGAAGGGCGCCGGCCAGGCTCCGCGCCGCCGGCGCCGCTTCCGCTGGTGGTTCATCCCCGTCGGCGTCTTCGCCCTGCTGGTCATCGCCGGAGTCGTCGTCACGGTCCTCGCCTGGCCCGGGTACCAGAAGTTCGACCGGGCCGTCGACAAGGCCAACAAGCGCGTCGACAAGAAGACCCGCGCCCAGCTCTCCGCGGACAGCGGGTGGATCTGGCGCAACGGCACGACCGTCGCCCTGTTCGGCCTCGACGCCGCCGAGCTCCCGGCGCACTCCGACACGATCATGCTCATGCGCTTCGACGCGAAGACGCCACACCATCAACCAGCTCTCGATCCCCCGCGACACGCTGGTCAACGTCGACGGCTACGGGCAGCAGAAGATCACCCAGGCGATGTGGTACGGCGGGCCGTCACTGGCGCTCAAGACCGTCAAGGACTACACCGGCATCCCCATCAACCACATCATGGTCGTGAGCTTCCAGGGCTTCCCCCGCCTCGTGAACTCCGTCGGCGGCATCGACATGTACGTGCCGCAGACGGTCACCACCGGAGCGGGTCCCGGCGTCGCGGGTTCCACCCAGCGCGTGGTCACCTTCAACAAGGGCATGCACCACTTCGACGGCAAGAACGCGATGCTGTACGTGCGCATCCGCAAGGCGTACGCCGAGGGCGACTACACCCGCGCGGCCCGCCAGCAGGCATTCGTGCAAGCGGTCCAGAAGAAGCTCATGCGGCCGTCCAACATCTTCAAGCTCCCCGAGATCGGCAGGCACTTCATGAGCGGGGTCACCACCGACCTCACGACCAACCAGATCCTCGAGCTCGCCTACCTCAAGTGGCGCGCCACCGGCGGCAAGAAGCAGGTCCTGAAGGGTGCGTTCGGCTGGTACCAGCAACAGGCCGTCGTGCTTCCGCCGTCCGACGCCGAGAAGCAGAAGATCATCGACCGGTTCCTCGGCGAGTGACCCTCAGCGAGGCGATCCGCCCGGATAGCTGACGCGCACCAGCGCCAGCCCCCGGGCCGCCGCGGTCTGGCCCATGCGGCGGCGCTCGCCGGAGGCCAGCGCCGCCTCGAACTCCTCCAGCGTCATGCGGCCCTGCGCCACGTCGACCATCGAGCCCACGGCGACGCGCACCATGTTGTGGAGGAAGCTGGCGGCCGTGATCTCGAACGACCAGCGCCGCCCCTCCCCGTCCGGCGTCGGGCCGTCGTCGGTCCAGGCGGCGGCCGTCACCTCGCGCACGCAGTGGTGATACAGGTGCGCGGACGGCGTGAGGGCGGAGAAGTCGCGGCGTCCGGGCAGCATCGCTGCCGCCGACCGCAGCGCCTCCCCGTCCACCGCGCCGCGGAGCACCCACACGAAGTCGCGCTCGCGCACCGGTTTCACCGCGGTCGCCCAGAGGTCGTAGCGGTAGCTCCGCGACGCGGCCTCGCGAGCGACGAACGCGGGCTCCGCCGGCGCCACGCGCAGCACGGCGATGTCCGGCGGGCAGCAGCGAGTTCAGCGACAGGCGCAGCCGCTCCGGTGAGAAGTCCGCGCGCGCGCAGGAGAACGACGCCACCTGCGCCCACGCGTGCACGCCGGCGTCCGTGCGCCCGGCCACGCTGAGGGCGACCCGCTCGCGCAGCACCGTGGCCAGCGCATCCTCCACCAGACCCTGCACCGTCGCGAGGCCGGGCTGCCTGGCCCAGCCACGGTACGCGGTGCCCTGGTAGGCGAGGTCCAGCCGCCAGGTGCTCCGCTCGCCCCCGGCGCCCGCCGAGCCCGTCCGATCTGCCGGTCCGCCGCTCACGCCGGCATCCTATACGAGCAGCCCGGCGACGATGACGGCCGCGGTGAGCGCCAGGAGGACGGCGTCGGCCGCTCCCGCCTCCAGTGGGTGCAGCCTCGTGCGCACGACGCCGGGGCGATAGCAGCGCGCCTCCATGGCCAGAGCCAGCTCGTCGGCGCGCCGGAAGCTGAGCACGAACAGCGGCGTGAGCACCGGGACCAGCGCCTTGGCGCGCTTGATGGGACCGCCATGGCCGAAGTCGGCGCCGCGGGCGCGCTGCGCGCGCATGATCTGGTCCAGCTCCACGAGCAGCGTCGGGATGAAGCGCAGCGCGATGGTCACCATGAGGGCCAGCTCGTCGGTCGGGACGTGCAGGCGGCGCAGCGGGCGGCCGAGCCACGCGAGACCGTCGGTCAGCGCAAGGGGCGGAGTCGTCAGCGTGAGCACCGACCCGATGAGCACGAGCACCAGCAGCCGCAGGCTGAGGAACGCGGCGAACTCGAGCCCCGCCCACGAGAAGTGGAAGATCCAGAAGCTGAAGAACGGCTCGCCCGGGGCGAACAGCACCTGCGCCAGGAAGGTGAGCCCGACCAGCCACAGGAGCGGCCTGAAGGCGCGCCAGAACCAGGCGGCGGGCACGCCGCTGAGCACGTAGGCGACGACGCCGGCCGCCGCGAAGACGGCCAGGCCGGCGAACGAGTCGCGCACGAACAGCGCGATCGCCAGCGCCGTGACGGCGACGAACTTGGCGCGCGCGTCCAGCCGGTGGACGACCGACTCGCCGGGATAGTACTGGGCGATCGCCGGCTTCATCGCAGCGCCTCCGCGGCCTCCGCGGCCGTCCGCGGCGCGGCCGAGGGATCGCGGCCGAGACGCCGCCAGAGCTCGACCAGGAACGGCTCGCGCAGCCGGCTCGCCGCGAGCAGCTCGCGGCCGGACTCCCCGACGTCCCACGGGCCGGCCGCGGCCACGCGGCCGGCGTCCAGCACCAGCAGCTGGTCGCAGAGCGCCCAGGCGAGGTCGACGTCGTGGGTGGCCAGCACCAGGGTGACGCCGTCCGCCCGGAGGCGCGAGAGGATCTTCGCCAGCTCGCGCCGCGTCGCCGGGTCGAGGCTCACGAACGGCTCGTCCAGCAGGAGCAGCCGCGGCCGCATGGCGAGCACGCCGGCCAGCGCGAGGCGCCGCTGCTCGCCGCCGGAGAGCGCATAGGGGTGCCGCCCGCCGAAACGGTCCGGCGGCAGCCCCACGAGCTCCAGCGCCTCGTCGACGGCCGCCGCGACGTCGGCCTCCGGCCACCCAAGGCGGCGCGGGCCGAAGGCCACGTCCTCCCGCGCCGACGCCGCGAACAGCTGCAGCTCGGGCGTCTGGAAGACCAGCCCTACCTGTCGCTGCAGCTCCGCGTAGCCGGCCGCGCCGGCCGGCGAGCCCTCCAGGAGCACGTCGCCTGCCTCCGGCGGGTCCAGCCCCTTGATCACCTGCAGCAGCGTCGACTTGCCGGAGCCGGACGCGCCCAGCAGCGCCAGCGACTTGCCGGCGCCCACCTCGAAGGTCACGTCGCGCAGCGCCGGGATCGGCGCGCGAGCCTCCTCGTAGCTGAAGTCGACGCCCCGGCAGGCGAGCGCCATCCCCTGAGGGCCGCTCATGTCGTCTCCCCCAGGGCGGCGAGAAGCTCCTCGAGTGTCAGGGGCAGCGGCGAGAGCGAACGACCGGCGGAGGCGAGCTCCAGAGCGAGCTCGCCGGCGGCGGGCAGGCCCAGGCCGAGCCGCCGCAGCAGGTCCCCGTCTTCGAACAGGCCGCCCACGCTCCCCTCGTACACCACCGCGCCCGCCTCCAGCGCGACGACGCGGTCAGCGCCCACCACCTCGTCCATCTCCTGCGTCACGTAGACCACGGCGAGGCCTCCTGCCCGGAGCCCGCGCACCGCCTCGAGCACCTCGCTGCGCCCGGCAGGGTCCAGCATCGCCGTGGGCTCGTCCAGCACGAGGACGCGGCGCGGCACCGCCAGGACGCCGGCGAGCGCCGTGCGCTGCTTCTGCCCGCCGGAGAGCAGGTGCGGCTCGCGCCTCCTCAGCTCCGTCAGCCAGAACCGCTCGAGCATCTCGTCGACCCTGGCGCCGATCGCCTCCGGCGCCCACGCCAGGTTCTCGAGCCCGAACGCCACGTCGTCCTCCACGCACTCCGCGACGAGCTGGTTCTCGGGGTTCTGGAAGAGCACGCCGACATCGCGCCGCGCCGCCATGCGTCCGTCCTCGGTGAGGAGGTCGTGACCGCAGGCGAGCGCCAGGGAGGCTCCGGCCGGCCGCTCCAGGCCGCCGAGCAGACGCGCGAGCGTGGACTTGCCCGAGCCGTTGGCGCCGACCACCGCGACGAACTCCCCCGCGGACACGGCGAGGTCGAGCCCGGCGAGCGCCTCGGCCTGAGCGCCGGGATAGCGATAGCTCAGGCCGCGGACGTCGAGCAGAGGAGCACGAGGTTCGGCTGCCTGCGGGCCGTCCGCGGACGCGGCGGCGGGATCAGAGGGTCCTGCGGAGGGAGACGTCATGACCGCCGAAGCTTACCGTATCGCCGGGGCACGCCGGGCCGAGGCAGCCTCGGCCGCGGCCGGAGCTCCCGGCCCACCCGAGGCGACCCCGCAGCGAGGCGCAGACGGGCGCCCAAACGACGGAGGGCGGGAGGCCCTTCGGCCACCCGCCCTCCGTACCATCTTGTGCCGCCGGCCGTCAGACCAGCTCGATGAACGCCTGCTCGCTGCCGTCGCCGGGACGCGGCCCGAGCTTGATGATGCGCGTGTAGCCGCCGTTGCGGTCGGCGTAGCGCGGCGCCACATCGTTGAACAGCTTGTAGACGATCTTCTTGTTGCGCAGCATGGCGATCGCCTGCCGGCGCGCGTGGATGTCTCCGCGCTTGCCGAGCGTGATGGCTTCTTCGACCATCGGACGCACCTCTTTGGCGCGCATCACGCCGGTCTTGATCTTCTCGTGCTCGAGCACCTGGCACGCCAGACCCGACAGCAGCGAACGCCGCTGGCTCACCGACATGTTGAACTTGCGGCCTGAGTTCTGATGGCGCATGTTAGTCGTCACCCCGGAGAGAGAGCCCGCGCTCGGTGAGCTTGTCCTTGACCTCGTCGATGCTCTTCTTGCCGAAGTTCGGGATGTTGAGCAGCTCGGCCTCTGTCTTGGAGACCAGGTCGCCGACGGTCTGGATACCCTCGCGCTTGAGGCAGTTGTACGAACGGACGCCGAGCTCGAGCTCTTCGATGAGCACGTCGTCCATGCCGCCGCCGGCCGGTGCCGCGGTGAGACCCTCGATGGGGAACTCCTCATTGCTGCGCGTGCGGTCGGGGTCGGTGAAGATAGACATCCGGTCGACGAGGAGCTCGGCGGCCTCGCGGAGCGCCTCCTCAGGCATGAGGGCGCCGTTCGTCGTGATGTCCATGATGAGCTTGTCGTAGTCGGTGCGCTGGCCCACGCGGGCGCTCTCGACGTGATACGAGACGCGCTTGATGGGGCTGAAGATCGAGTCGATCGGGATGACACCGATGACCGTCTCGGGCGTCTTGTTGCCCTCGGCGGCGACGTAGCCTGTGCCGCGACGGATGGTGAGCATCATCTCGATGGCGCCGCCGTCCGACAGCGTGGCGATGTGGTGATCCGGGTTGAGGATCTCCAGCTCGGCCGGGATGTCGATGTCGGCCGCGACGACCTTGCCGGGCTTGTCCTTGTACAGACGTACCTGGACCTCGTCGAGCTCACCGTGAAGCCGGCAGACCAGCTCCTTGAGGTTGAGGATGATGTCGGTGACGTCTTCCTTCACGCCCTTGATGGTCGTGAACTCGTGCGCCACACCCTCGATCTTGACCGAGCTGACAGCCGCGCCCTCGAGCGACGAGAGCAGGACCCGGCGCAGGGCGTTGCCGAACGTGTGCCCGAAGCCGCGGTCCAGCGGTTCGACCTCGAAGCGCGCCCGGTTGCCCGCGAGCTGCTCGCGCGTGATGTTGGGCATCTGAAACTGTAGCAACTGGCCTCCTGTAGAGTCTTCGCCGCGGATACGTTGCTGCAGCGTGATTACTTGGAGTACAGCTCGACGATGAGCTGCTCCTGCACCGGGGCGTCGATCTCGTCGCGCTCAGGAGCGCGCAGGACCTTGCCGGTGAGATTATCGTGGTCGACCAGGAGCCAGGGCGACACCGACGACGTGAGGTCAGTCGCTGCGCGCACCGTCTCGGCGGCCTTGCTGTTGGCGCGGATCGCCACTACGTCGTCCGGGCGGACCTGGTACGACGGGATGTCGACCTTCTTGCCGTTCACGGTGAAGTGAGCGTGCCGCACGAGCTGACGGGCCTGACGGCGCGAGGCGCCGAAGCCGAGGCGGTACACGACGTTGTCGAGGCGCATCTCGAGCAGCTTGAGCAGGTTCTCACCGGTGATGCCGTCCTTGCGGCTGGCGGTCACGTAGTAGTGGTGGAACTGCTTCTCGAGGACCTGGTAGTAGCGGCGCGCCTTCTGCTTCTCGCGCAGCTGAAGCAGGTACTCGCTCTGCTTGATGCGGCCGCGGCCGTGTTCGCCCGGCGGATAGCTGCGCCGTTCGACGGCGCACTTGTCTGTGAGGCAGCGCTCGCCCTTGAGAAAGAGCTTCTCCGTCTCACGGCGGCACTGCTTGCACTGCGGTGATGTATCTTTCGCCACGTGGACCTTCCTAGACCCGGCGACGCTTGCGCGGGCGGCAGCCGTTATGCGGCACCGGCGTCACGTCTTTGACACTGATGATCTCGAGGCCGGCGGCCTGGAGCGAACGCACGGCGGTCTCTCGACCAGACCCCGGTCCACGCACGAAGACCTCGACCTTCTGAAGGCCGTGCTCCATGCCCTTCTTGGCACAGGATTCTGCCGTCACCTGAGCCGCGAACGGGGTGCTCTTGCGGGAGCCCTTGAATCCGACCGACCCGGCGCTCTCCCACGCTATGACATTGCCCTCCTTGTCGGTGAGCGTCACCTGCGTGTTGTTGAACGACGTCTTGATATGCGCCTGGCCGACGGCGATGTTCTTACGGACCTTGCGGCGCTGACGACCTTTGGCTCTCTGGGGCTTAGCCACTCTGCTTTACTCCTCCGCTATCCTGCGGTCACTTCTTGCGCTTGCCGCTGATCGTCCGCTTCGGACCCTTGCGGGAGCGCGCGTTGGTACGCGTGCGCTGCCCGTTCACCGGCATGCCACGACGGTGGCGGATGCCACGGTAGCAGCCGATGTCCATGAGGCGCTTGATGTTCTGCGAGCGCTCACGGCGCAGATCGCCCTCGACGGTGACTTCACGGTCGATGGCGTCGCGCAGCTTGATGATCTCTTCTTCCGTCAGATCGCGGACCTTGGTGTTCGGGTCGATGCCGACGATCGTGAGAACCTTGTTGGAGGTCGAGCGGCCGATGCCGTAGATGTACGTGAGACCGATCTCGACCCGCTTCTGCGGCGGGATGTTGACGCCTGCGATACGTGCCATGCGGACTTACCCCTGCCTCTGACGATGACGAGGGTTCGAGCAGATCACCTGCACGGTACCGTGCCTGCGGATGATCTTGCACTTCTCGCACATCTGCTTGACTGATGCTCTTACCTTCATCGGTGATCCTCGCTGGGAGCGCGGCGAGCCTGCGACGGCCGCGCGCCACCTCCGGGCGACCCCAGGCGGGCCGCTACTTGAACCGGTACGTGATCCTGCCTCTGCTGAGGTCGTAGGGCGACAACTCGACTTTGACTCTGTCGCCGGGCAGGATGCGGATGTAGTTCATGCGCATCTTGCCCGAGATGTGGGCGAGCACTTCATGGTTGTTGTCGAGATGCACGCGGAACATGGTGTTCGGCAGCGCTTCGACAACCTCGCCTTCGATCTCGATGGCTTCTTCTTTGTTCGCCATACTCCCTACTCGTCGACAGACAGCGGCCTGACATACTACCACAAACGGCGAGGCTCACAAACCATGCCGCTCGTGGCGGCGCGGCGGCCGAGGCCCGCGCCTGGACGTGCCTGCTGTAGCTACGCTCCCGCGCCGCTCCTCTCCGAGCGGCGTCGCGTGAGCACCCGCGGCCCCTTCTTGCCCACCGCGACGGTGTGCTCGAAGTGCGCCGATAGTGACCCGTCGGCCGTGTGGATCGCCCACCCGTCGTCTGCGACGACGACATCGTAGGCGCCGGCGTCCACCATCGGTTCGATGGCGAACACCATTCCCTCTTCCAGCCGCGGACCGCGGCCGGGGTCACCGTAGTTCGGGATCTGTGGGTCTTCGTGCATCTCCTTGCCGACGCCGTGCCCGACGAGCGAGCGCACGACGCTGAAGCCCGCCGCCTCGACGACCTCCTGCACGGCGTGCGAGATGTCGCCCAGGCGCCGGCCCTCCCGGCATTCCGCGAGGCCGGCCTCGAGGGACTCGGCCGTCACGTCGAGCAGTCGCTGCGCCTCCGGCTCGACGGCGCCCATGGGCAGCGTCACGGCCGAATCGGCGACGTAGCCCT
>CAVUBA010000023.1:0-28819 GCA_963739595.1 uncultured Thermoleophilia bacterium | reverse complement strand
GCCTGCGATACCCTTGCCGCATGGACCAGCGCCCGCCCGCCTCCGCCTACGCCGCCGCCGTCGGCATGACGTTCGCCTTCGGGCTCTCGTTCGTCGCGACCAAGACGGCGCTGCAAGGGCTTCGAGCCGCTGCTGCTCGCGCTGCTGCGCTTCACGCTGGCCGGCGGCATCCTGTGGGTGGTGTGGCGCCTGCGCCCGGCGCGCGAGCAGCTCACGCGCCGCGAGCTCGGGCGCCTCGCGCTCATCGGCTTCGTCTCGCTGACCGTCTACTTCAGCTTCGAGAACAGCGGGATCGCGCGGACGAGCGCCTCGCGAGGCCGCGATCCTCATCGCGACGATCCCGATCTTCGTGGCCCTGCTCGGGGTCTTCTCGCGCGGCGAGCGCGCGACCGGTCGCCAGTGGGCCGGCATCCTGCTCTCGTTCGCCGGCATCGTCGTGCTGGTGCTCGCCGCCGGCGGCGCGGGCGGCGGCTCGCTCACCGGCAACCTGCTGGTGCTCGCCGCGTCGGTCTCCGCCGCCGTCTACAGCATCCTGGCGCGGCGCCTGCTCGTCAGCCGCTCGGCGCTGTTCGTCACCGCCTGGCAGAACCTCTTCGGCGCCCTCTTCATGGCGCCGCTGGCGCTCGTGGAAGCGCTGGTGGTCGGGGTCCGCCGGCCCACCGCGGAGGCGGCCGGCAGCGTGCTCTTCCTCACCCTGATGTGCTCGATCGTCGCGTACCTGCTGCTGAACTACGCGTTCCGGTTCCTGCCGGCCAACCGGGTGAGCGTGTTCATCAACCTCACGCCGATCGTGGCGGTCGCGAGCGCGTTCGTCCTGCTCGGTGAGCGGCTCACCCTCGCGCAGGCGGCAGCGGCGGTCGTGGTGGTGGCGGGCGTGTGGCTGACGAACAGCGGGAGGAGCGGGGCGGAAGCGGTGACCGCTTCCTAGAAGTCCATCGGCTGGATGAGGTCGCGCTCCAGCGCGGCCACGATCCGTTCGACCTCGTCCTCGAAGTTCCGCCGCGTCATGCGGTCGGCTTCGCTGCGCGATCGCCTGCGCGCCGTGGTACAGCTCGCGATTGAAGCTGCTCGACGGAGGCGCGACCCAGAGTCACCTCGCGCCTCGTCTCGCACTCGGGGCAGCGGAGCTGCAGGGTCCAGGCGGTCGTCGCCCGAGCGTTCCCAGTCCACCGGGTAGACGAGCCGGCTGCCGCAGACGGGGCAGGTGTGCGCGTCGGGGTCCTCGTGCGGCGGCGGGGAGGCACGCGGCACGGCGCGGGCGCCGCCCTGGGCACATCCGCGGCGCGGGCGCGGGAGGCCGGCGCCGCGGCGCGGGCGCGGTCCGCGTGGAAGACGATCATCTCGACCGACGTGCCGTCGGGAAACACGAACAGCTCGATCTTGTAGCTCTGGTCCCTCACGGCTCGCCTCCCTCGACTTCGTCGTGGTTCCCTCCTTCACTCACCTATCGGACGGTCATCGGCGGCGCTTGAGTGTCTCGGCCGGACGTTCGGTGGCCCCGCCCTCACGAGCCTGCGGGCGGGCCATCTGGACAGGTCCGCGCGCGGTGGGGGATACTACCGGGGCGCCTCACCGCGCCCTTGTCATGACCCTTCCTCCCTCCGACAACCTGCAAGAGCTCGCCGCCCTGCCCATCGGCATGTTCGACTCGGGCATGGGCGGTCTCACCGTGCTCCACGAGTGCCTGGTCCAGCTGCCGGGAGAGCACTTCGCCTACGTCGGCGACACGGCGCGGTTCCCGTACGGCGAGAAGAGCCGGAAGAGCTCGAGCTCTTCTCGCGGCAGATCACCGCGTTCCTCGAGACGGTCCCGGTCAAGCTCATCGTGGTCGCCTGCTACTCGGCCACGTCGGCCGCGCTGCCGGCGCTGCAGGAGCAGTTCGAGACGCCGATCATCGGCGTGGTCATGCCGGGCGCGCGAGCGGCCGTGGAGAGCTCGCGCTACCGCCGCATCGGCGTCCTCGCCACGGAGGCGACGGTGGCCAGCGGCGCGTATCCGCGCGCCATCCACGGCCTCGACTCCGGCGCCGAGATCATCCAGCAGGCGTGCCCCGGCCTGGTCGACTTCATCGAGGCCGGGGACGTGGCCAGCCAGGAGCTGGCCGACGCCGTGCGCGGCTTCACCGAGCCGCTCAAGGCGCAGCGGCCGGACGTGGTCATCCTGGGGTGCACGCACTACCCGCTGATCGCGCCCATGCTGCAGCGCTTCCTGGGGCGCGACGTCACGCTCATCAACCCGGCCGCGGAGATCGCCCGGGAGGTGGAGGCCATGCTCCTGCGGCAGGGCCTCGAGCGCCCGGGCGACGTCATGGGCTCGTACCGCTTCTACACCACCGGCGACGTCGAGCGGTTCCGCTCCACCGGCGCCCGGTTCCTGCAGATGCCGCTCACGCGCGTCCGCGCGCTGCCGCTCGAGCGGCTCGGCGAGCTCGTCGCGCCATGACCAGCCGCTTTCTCGTGCGGGCGGCGGTCTACGCCGCCCTCTACGCCGTGCTCACCCTCGCCCCCGGCCTCAACGCCCTCGCCTACGGGCAGGTGCAGTTCCGCGTCTCCGAGGCGCTGCTGATCTTCGCCTGCTTCGACCCGGCGGCCGTGCTCGGCCTCACCGTGGGCACGGCCATCGGCAATCTCGGCAGCCCCATGATGCCGGTGGACACGGTCTTCGGGGCGCTGCTGACGCTGGTGGCCGCGGGCATCATGTACGCCATCGGGCCGCGGGTGATCGCGCTCGCCGCGCCGGTGATCGTCAATGCCTTCGGCGTCGCGGCGATGCTCGCCGCTCCTGCTGGACCTGCCGTACTGGGCGAGCGCCGCTCTGGGTCGGCATCGGCGAGGCCGCGGTGTTGTTCACGCTGGGCCTCGCCCTGCTCCTCGTGGTGCGCAGGCGCCGCGATCTGTTCGGCTTCACACGACCGGCCGTCTGACGCGGCCGCAGCCGCTCCGGCGGTGAGGAGGAAGACGTGAGAAAAGGACGCAAGGCCGACGAACTCCGGCCGGTGCGCATCACCCCGGCGGTGGCCAAGTTCGCCGCCGGATCGGCCCGCATCGAGCTGGGCGACACGCACGTCTTCTGCACGGCGTCGCTCAGCGACGGGGTGCCCGGCTGGCTGCGCGGCTCCGGCCGCGGCTGGCTGACCGCCGAGTACAGCATGCTGCCGGGCGCGACGCCCTCGCGCACCGCAGCGCGAGGCCGTGCGCGGCAAGCAGTCGGGCCGCACCATGGAGATCCAGCGGCTGATCGGCCGCAGCCTGCGCGGCGTCGTCGACCTCGGCATCATCGGCGAGCGCACCATCGCCGTGGACTGCGACGTGCTTGCAGGCGGACGGCGGCACGCGCACGGCGAGCGTCACCGGCGCCTACGTGGCCGTGTATCAGGTGGCCCTGAAGGTGAAGGACCTGCTGGGCCTGCACGAGCTGCCGCTGTTCGACTCCATCGCGGCGGTCTCCGCCGGGATCGTGGACGGCGAGACGCGGCTCGACCTCGACTACGAGGAGGACTCGTCGGCCGAGGTCGACCTCAACGCGGTGATCACCGGCGACGGCCGCCTCGTCGAGGTGCAGGCGACCGCCGAGGGCGAGCCGTACTCGCGCGCCGCGCTGGACGCCATGCTCGACCTGGTCACCGCGGGCGCGAAGTCACTGGCTGCCGCGCAGACCGCGGCCGTCGCGGAGCTGGAGCAGGCCTGATGCGCTTCGTGCTCGCCACCGGCAACCGCCACAAGGCCAAGGAGTTCGGCGCCATCCTGGCGCCGTGCCGGGTCGACGTGATGCCGGCCGGCGTCGAGCTGCCGCCGGAGGGCGTGGACTCGTTCGCCGAGAACGCGCTGGGCAAGGCCGAGGGGCTCGCGCGGGCGGTCGAGGGGGACCCCGCGCTGCTCGAGCGAGCTCGGCCTGCGGCCGGGAGAGGACGTGCTCTTCCTCGCCGACGACTCCGGGCTCGAGGTCGAGGCGCTGGGCTGGGCGCCGGGCGTCACCAGCGCCCGCTACGCGGGCGTGGACGGGCCCGGCGCCGACGTCGCCAACTACACGCGCCTCCTGCGCGAGCTGGCCGGCCTTGCCGGCCCGCGTCGCGCGCCGGGCGCGCTTCGTCTGCTCGGTTGTCGCCGTCGCGCCCGACATGACACACTACGCCGCAACGGGATACTGGTGGGGCGCCATCGCTGAGGCGCCGCGCGGCGAAGGCGGGTTCGGCTACGACCCCGTCTTCATCCCTGAAGGGTCAGACCTCTCCGTGGCCGAGTGGCCGCAGGAAGCCAAGGACCAGGCCAGCCACCGCGCACTGGCCGGGAGGGCCCTCGTCGATGTCTTGCGACGGGAGGGTCTGCTGCATGGGGTCAAAGAAGCCTGAACCGAAGAGGCCGGTCGCCTCGATGGCCGACCTCACCAACCACTCGCTCAAGTCGCGCGCCGCCGCGGTCTCGATCGCGTCCAACGCGACGCTGATCGCGTTCAAGCTCACGGTCGGCATCCTCTCCGGGTCCATCGCCATCATCTCCGAGGCGCTGCACTCCGGCTCCGACCTCGTCGCCGCGCTCATCGCCTTCTGGTCGGTGCGCCGCGCCGCCGAGCCGCCGGACGAGCGCCACCACTACGGCCACGAGAAGGTCGAGAACCTGAGCGGCGTCATCGAGGCGCTGCTGATCATCGCCGCCGCCGGCGTCATCATCTTCGAGGGCGTCATGAAGATCATCGACGGCCCGTCGCTCGACCACATCTGGCTCGGCATCGGCGTCATGGTCATCTCGGGCATCACCAACCTCATCGTCTCGCGCAAGGTGCTCTACCCGGTCGCCCGGCGCACCCAGTCGGCGGCGCTCGAGGCCGACGCCGCCCACCTGCTCACCGACGTGTACACCTCGTTCGGCGTGGCCTTCGGCCTGCTGCTCGTCAAGATCACCGGCTGGGCGTACTTCGACCCGATCGCCGCCATCGCCGTGGCGCTGCTCATCATCAAGACGGGCTACGACCTCGTGATGCAGTCGACGCGCGTCCTGCTCGACGAGACGCTGCCCGACGACGAGCTCGAGGAGATCCGCCGCTGCGTGCGCGAGCACCGCGGCGACATCATCAGCGGCTATCACAAGCTCCGGGCGAGGCGCGCCGGCAGCCGCCGGCACGTCGACCTCCACGTGGTGGTCGATCCGGAGCTCACGGTCACCGAGGCGCACGACATCGCCGAGCACATCGAAGACGACATCCGCGCCTGCATCCCCAACACGGACGTCCTCGTGCACGTGGAGCCGCGCGCGCCGGACAGGTTCGAGGGCGACTGAGAGGCCGAGCCGGTCTCGCCGCCTGTCTGGACCGTCCCGGCCCGGTCAGGTGTCCCCTCCAAAGGCCGGTGTCACGGATGACGCCGGCGGTGGCGTCACCCGCGGCGCCACCCATGACACCAGCGGCTCGATGGACATCCCGGCGGCCCCCGGCCGGGCATGCTCCGCGCCTGTCTCAGAAGATGAACGGTGACAGCACCAGCGTCACCGAGAGCCCGATCAGCGCGACCGAGAACCCCCACGCGATGGTGTTGTAGATGCGGCCGTTGACGTGGTCGCCCATCACCTTGGGGTCGTTGATGATCTTGAGCACGTAGATGAGGATGATCGGCAGCAGGATGCCGTTGACGTCCTGGCTCAGCAGCATGACCTTGACCAGCGGCAGGTGCGGGATGATCGCGACCAGCGCCGGCAGGGCGATGAAGGCGGTCAGCAGGCCGTTGAACGCCGGCGCCTCGTCGAACTTCTTGTCGAGCCCGCTCTCGAGCCCGAACGCCTCGCAGACCGCGTAGGCGGTGGTGAGCGGCAGGATCGCCGCGCCGAGGATCGAGACGTTCAGCAGCCCGAAGCCGAAGAGGAAGGACGCCGCCTGCCCCGCGAGCGGAGCGAGCGCCCTGGCGGCGTCCTGCGCGGTCTCGACGACGATGCCTTCCTTGTAGAGCGTCGCGGCGCAGGCCAGGACGATGAACAGGTCGATGGCGTCCGTGAAGACGGCGCCCATGTACACCTCGACCTTGGTGTACGCGTAGCGCGCGATCGAGATGCGCTTGTCGACGATGTAGGCCTGGATGAAGAACTGGCCCCACGGCGTGATCGTGGTGCCGATGGCGGCGATCGCGGTGAGGATCCAGAGGCTGTTCATCTGCACCCGCGGGACGAAGGTGCCGTGGACCGCGGCGCCCCAGTCCGGCTTCGCCAGGAAGCCGGCGACGAAGTAGGCGACGTAGACCGCGGTGAGGGCCAGGAAGACGCGCTCGACCCTGCGGTAGCTGCCGCGCGTCACCAGCAGCCACACGCCGAAGGCGATGGGGGGGACCGCCGCCCACGACGGGACGTGGGCGAGGCTGAAGGCGGCGGCCACGCCGGAGAACTCCGCCGTCGTGGTCCCGAAGTTCGCGACCAGCAGGGCCAGCATCGCGAACGCCGTCACCTTGAGGCTGAACTTCTCGCGGATGAGCGCCGCAAGGCCCTTGCCGGTCACGGCGCCCATGCGCGCGCCCATCTCCTGGGTCACCGCGAGGATGGGCGTGATCAGCAGGAGCAGCCACAGCATGCTGTAGCCGTAGCGGGCGCCGATCACCGACCACGTCGTGATGCCGCCGGCGTCGTTGTCGGAGGCGGCCGAGATGAGTCCCGGCCCGAGGATGGCGAAGAAGATGAGGAGCTTGCTGCGGCCTACGCGGCCCGCGAAGCGGCTACCTACCCCGCGACGAGTCTGCGCCATCGAGGCCTCCTCAATGGAAGATCCTCGGCAGGCGCTTCTTCCACGCCAGCGGCAGCACCAGGTCGATGGCGTCGTCGATGGTGATGATGCCGTGCAGCTCGCCCTCCGCGTCCACCACCGGCAGGGCGAGCAGGTTGTACTTGGCGATCACGTCGGTGATCTCTTCTTCGCTCGCCTCGGGGCGCACGGAGACGGGATTCTCCGTCATGAAGTCGCGCACCTTCCTGTCGGGCGTCGTCATGACCAGCTCGCGCAGCGAGAAGACGCCGCGCAGGTGCTCGGAGCGGTCGACGACGTAGATGTAGTAGACCGTCTCGGCCTCTTCCTCCTGCTCGCGCAGCCTCTCGATCGCCTTGTCGGCGGTGTCGTCCAGGCGCGCCCAGGCGTAGTTGGTCGTCATGATGCCGCCGGCGGAGTGCTCCGGGTAGCTGAGCAGCTCGCGCATGTCCTCGGCGTCGTCCTTCTCCATCATGGCGATGAAGTGCTGGCGGCGGTCGTCGGGCAGGTCCGCCAGCAGGTCGGCCGCGTCGTCGGGCGACATCTCGTTGAGGATCTCGCTGGCCTTCTCGTCCGGCAGGTCGAGCATGAGCGACGCCTGGTACGACGGATGCAGCTCCTCGAACGTGTCGGCGGCGAGGTCGTCCTCGAGGGCGTCGAAGACGGCCGCGCGCTCCTCGGGCGAGAGCTCGTGCACGAGCTCGGCGATGTCGGCGGGGTGGAGGAGCTCGAGCTTGGTCTGCGGCACGGCGAGGCGCACCGCGGCCTCGTCGGTCTGCTCGATGTCGACGTCCTTCCAGTCGATCAGGTGCGGCTTGGGCTTCTGCCGCGTCTTGGAGATGCGGTCGCCGACCTTGGCGAGGCCGACGCGCCGCAGGATCGCGTTGCTCGAGACGTCCACGGCGGCGACGTGCACGAAGGGACCGTTGCGCAGCAGCTGGATGTCGTTGACGCGGATGACCTTGCGGCCCTCGGTGTCCACCAGCTGCTTGTCGAGGAAGGTCGCCGAGAGGGGCAGCTCGTCGGGGCCGAGTTCGCGCTCGGCGAGCTCAGAGCCGGGGATGCGCAGCAGCAGGCCGGACTCCTCGAAG
Organism: uncultured Thermoleophilia bacterium; assembly: GCA_963739595.1. Classification (GTDB taxonomy): domain Bacteria; phylum Actinomycetota; class Thermoleophilia; order UBA2241; family UBA2241; genus CAIXSE01. Next base: position 21,014 of record CAVUBA010000023.1, on the reverse strand, counting down.
CTGCTGACGGCGTCCCACGGCGCGAAGAGGACCTTGCCGCGCCGGCGCACGCCGACCGCGGTCACGCGCGGGTAGGCCTGTGTGGTGTTGACCACCAGGTCGTGCAGCGTTCCCGCGGACTTGTTCTCGACATCCTTGACCGGGCTGCCGAGCAACTTGCTCAGGTAGAACACAGGCCTCACCTCCTTCGCGTGACGACGCACAGTCGCCGGACATACAAAAGCCTCCCTGTCGGGGAGGCTCCGGACGCGCAGAGCGAAGGGGCGATCCTCACTCGTCCCAGCTTTAGCACAACACACCGTAGAGGTCAGGGCCTCAGCCGTTTCGGGCAAAACCTTGTGCCGGTAGTGCCTGTCCTACCCGTTGGCGTCTCTGGACGTTTCCGGGCAACGGCCTCTATGTGTGCCGGAGCCTCACCTAACGAGGAACTGCGCCTGATTGACGCTTCGTGAACGTACCGCCGCGCTCCGGCAGTGTCAAGGCGGGCGCGGTGGTATACTGGGCGCCGTCGAGGGCCGGCGCCAGACAGGCGCCGGCTTCTGTGCGAAGGGTCGCAGGAGGCCAGCGTGATCATCACCGTCACGCCCAATGCCGCGGTCGACAAGACGCTCACCGTCCCGAACTTCCAGACCGGGTTCCGCCACCGCGCCAGCGAGAGTCTCACGCTGCCGGGCGGCAAGGGCGTCAACATCGCCCGCGCGCTCAAGACGCTCGGCGAGCCGGTGGTCGTCACGGGCCTGGTCGGCGGCCGCGCCGGCCAGCAGATCGTCGAGGGCCTGCAGCGCGAGAACGTCCTCAACGACTTCGTGCACATCGGCGGCGAGTCGCGTACCTCCACGGCCGTCGTCGACCCCACCACCATGACCCAGACCGAGGTCGTCGAGTACGGCCCCGTGGTCACCGAGCCCGAGACGGAGGCGCTGCTCGACAAGATCGAGTACCTCGCCAAGGGCGCCCGCTTCGTGGTGCTCGCAGGCTCACTGCCGCGCAAGGTCTCCGAGGACTTCTACTCCCAGGTGCTGCTGCGCATCCGCAAGCACCGCTGCTTCGTCGTCCTCGACAGCGCCGGCGAGCCGCTTCGCCGCGGCGTCCGCGGCCGCCCCAACCTCGTGCTCCCCAACCTGCGCGAGGCGGAGGACCTGGTGGGCCACGAGTTCCACGACGACCAGGACCTCGTCGACGCCACCGGGATCGTCTGCGACATGGGCGCGCGCAACGTGATCGTCAAGACCCAGTACGGCTGCGTGGCGCGCTTCCAGGTGGGGCGCAAGCAGCGTGTCTTCCGCGCCTCCATCGCGCCCCTCGGGACCGTCGTGAGCACGGTCGGCTCGGGCGACTCGTTCCTCGCCGGCTTCGTCAGCGCCCGCTTCCGCAAGCTCGACTTCGCGGAGTGTCTGCGCTACGCGCTGGCCGCCGGCGCCGCCAACACCCAGCGCTACGGCGCCGGCGTCCTCGACGCCGGCCTGACGAACGAGCTCATCCGCAGCACAGAGGTCGAGGAGCTCGACCTCCGCTCCTGACGAGCGGCCGGTGTCCGCTCGCGTCGCCGCCGTCCGGCGCTCAGCCCTCGCGCCCGGCGCTCTGCCTTTCCGCCGGGCCGCCGGCTACGAAGACGTTCACATCTCCCGCTCCGGGGACATACTGCATGTCGAGGGCACAGTGAGTCGTGCGTATCGGAGGTCGGGGACATAGACCAGCTTGAGGGCACCGTCCTGCTGCACGTGCAGACCGCGGCCATGGCCGTCGACGAGCGCGGCCGCGTCGGGGTGTTCAACCCCGCGGCCGCGCGCGTGCTCGACGTGCCCGTCGACCGGGTCCTCGGGCGCGACCTCGACGAGCTGACCGGCGCCGAGCCGGGCCTCGCGGCGCTCGCCGGCGTCCTCCAGGAGACTCGCCGCACCGGCGTGGCGCAGGCCCGTCACCAGGTCACGGTGGACACGCCCGACGGGGTGCGCACGCTGGGCTACACGTCGTCGCTGCTCGGCGGGGGCGGCGCGACGGCGCTCTTCTTCACCGACCTCACCGACGCGATCGCCGAGGAGCGCCGCGCGGCCGAGGCGCAGCGGTTCGCCGAGGTCGGCCGCATCGCCGGCGCCATGGCGCACGAGCTCAAGTCGCCGCTGGCCACCGTCGAGCTCTACGCGAACCTGATGCGGCGGGCGCTCGTGGACGATCCCGCCGCCGTCCAGCAGCTCGACGTCATCAAGGACCAGACGCGGCTCTGCCTCGAACGTCTGGGCGCGATCATGCATTCCATCAATCCCGACGCGGCTCGCGCCGGCGGCGTGGTGCTGACGCCGGTGGCGCCGGTCGTGCGCGACGTGGTCGCGGTCATGCGCGGCCGCAACGAGGGCGCGAGCGTCACCCTGCGGGTGAGCGGCAACGGCACGCGCGCGGCGATCGCCGAGAACGACCTGCGCTCGGTCGTGAGCAACCTCATCTCCAACGCGATCGAGGCGTCGGGCGGGGCGGGTCCGGTCAGCGTGTCGGTGCGCACCGACAGCGACGTGGTGACGATCACCGTGGCGGACCGCGGGCCCGGGCTCCCCGAAGGCGATGTGTTCGAGGCCTTCTACACGACCAAGTCCAGCGGCACCGGCCTCGGGCTCTGGCTCGTGCGCCGCGTGGTCGAGGACGCCGGCGGCAGCATCGCCGCCGGCGGCCGCCGAGGCGGCGGCGCCGTCTTCACCGTGGAGATGCCGCTGCCGCGCCACGACCGGCTGCGGGACGTGCCCATCCTCCTCATCGAGGACGAGGCTCCCCTTCGCCGGGCGTCCACCGAGGCGCTCGAGAGTTGCGGGGCGCGAGTGACCGCGGCCGCCTCGGGGAAGAATGTGGCACTGGAGGCCGGCGAGTGGAGGTGCGCCGTCCTCGACTATCACCTGCCGGACATGGACGGCATCGAGATCGCGACGCGGCTGGCTCCCGACACACCGGTGCTTCTGGTGAGCGGAGACCCGGTCGCGGGCGTCGCGCTCGCGGAGGTGCGTGGGAGGCGCGCCTGGTATCTGCCGAAACCGTTCGAGGTCGACGTCTATCTCGACCTCGTCTCACTCCTCGTGGGGGCGACATGAATAGCCACCGTAGGCAAGCCATCGAGCGGGGCACCGGAGGGACACCGCTCCGCGACAAGGGAAGAGTGATCATCGCCGACGACCACGGCCTGTTCCGCCAGGGGCTGCGCCAGCTGCTCGAGACCGAGGGCTACACGGTCGAGGCGGAGGCCACGTCGGGCGACGAGGCGCTGAAGGCCGTCGCCGAGCACCAGGGCTGCGTCCTGCTGCTCGACATCGCCATGCCGGGCATGAACGGGCTCGACGTCGCCCGCCGGCTGGCCGAGCGCGGCGACGACGTCAAGGTCGTCATGCTGAGCGCGCGCGAGGACAGGGACGCGCTGTTCAGCGCCATCTCCGCCGGCGCGCGCGGCTACGTGGCCAAGGACGCCGAGCCGGACCAGCTCTTCGCCGCCATCGACCTGGTGCTGCGCGGCGGCACCGTGCTCAGCACCGGCGTCGCCCAGAACCTCGGCGAGGGCATCCGCCAGCTCGACTACGCGCCCGGCGCCTACGAGCAGCGTCGCCTCGCGCTCACCGACCGCGAGCTCGAGATCCTGCGCCTGCTCGCGACGCCCAAGTCGCCCGCCCAGATGGCGTCGCAGCTCTTCCTCAGCAAGAAGACGGTGCAGAACCACATCTCGGCGATCTACCGCAAGCTCGACGTGCGCAGCCGCTCCGAGGCCATCGTCAAGGGCATGGAGCTGCACCTCATCGACAACAAGGGCTGAGGCGAGGGGCATCCCCCCGGGATTCGGGAGCATGTGCCTATCTCGTGGGGGAAGGCGTACGACGATGCTGTTGGGGAAGGTCGAGATCCCCCGGATCGTGCGGAGACGCGAACGGGAGCGCGCCATGGCTCCCACATCGGGTCCGGAGGGAACTCTGGAAGCTGCCCACAAGGAGGCGCGCCCGGTCACGTCCCACACACTCATTGCCTTGCCTGGCCTCTAGGGGGCGAGCGCTGGTCCACCTCGGACCGTCGCTCGCCCCGGCCACGTACGGGCCTCGCATCGGAGCGGCAACGTTGTCCCGGTTGCGAGCCGGCGTCGAACGGGCAAGCGAGAGGGACAGGGCCGCCGACGCGGCCCCCGGCGCTCGCCCAGGGCGTGCGCCGGCCCCGAGAGCGGAGGCGGCGATGAGCGAACTGCTGATCGGCGAGTCCTTCGTCGGCGACGGCGCCGACGCGGCGCACGTCAACGTCGTGCTGGGGCCGCGGGACGGCCCGGCCGGGACGGCGTGGGCCACGGCGCTCGCCACCCCGCGAGCCGGCCACGTGCCCTTCGTCGCCGTGCTGCGGCCTGGGCTGGCCGTGCAGCCGCCGACGCTGTTCGTCAACAAGGCGGCGATCGAGCCGGGCCGCCACGCCGACCTCACGTGGGGCGCCGCGCAGGCCGGCGTCGCGGCCGGCGTCGCCGACGCCGTCGCCGAAGGGCTCATCGCCGCCGAAGAGGTCGGCGAGCTCGCGCTCATCGCCGCCGTCTGGGTGAACCCGGCGGCCGGCGACGAGCAGGCCGTGTTCGCGAACAACCGCGAGGCCACCGCTGACCGCGCTGCGCAACGCACGGGACGGCGCGCCGCCGGTCGCCGACGTGCTGGCGGCGCGCGAGGAGCCCTGGAACCCGTTCTTCCGTCCCATGGGCGAGGGAGGCCGGCGATGAGGATCGCGTTCGTCGGGCTCGGCCACATGGGCGGCCCTATGAGCCGGCGGCTCGCCGGGGCCGGTCTCGACCTTACGGTGTTCGATCTGGACGCCGCGCGCGCCGCCCCCGCGCTCGAGCGCGGCGCGCGCCTCGCGACATCGGCCGCCGACGCCGCGTCCGGCGGCCGACGTGCTGATCACCATGCTGCCGACGCCGGCCGCCGTCGAGGAGGTGATGGTCGGCGCCGGCGGCGCGCTCGAGGCGCTGCCGAGCGGCGCGCTCTGGATCGACATGTCCACGTCGTCGCCGGCGGTCGCCGACCGGGTGCGGGCGCGCGGCGAGGGCCGCGGCATCCGCGCGCTCGACGCGCCGGTCGCCGGCATGTCGACCGGCGCGGACGCCGGCACGCTCGAGATCTTCGTCGGCGGCGACGCCGCCGACGTCGAGCTCGCACGCCCGATCCTCGAGCACCTCGGCGACCCCGAGCGGATCCTCCACGTCGGCGGCCACGGCGCCGGCTACGCGGTCAAGCTCATGCTGAACCTGCTCTGGTTCGACCAGCTTGTCGCCATCGCCGAGGTGCTCACCATCGGCGTGCGGGCTGGGGTCGACCTGGACGTCCTGCATCGGGCGCTCGTCGAGGGTCCGACCTCGAGCCTCCTGCTCGCGCGGGACCTGCTCCCGCTGCTGCGCAGCGGCGAGTACGAAGAGGGGTTCTCCATGGCGCTGGCCACCAAGGACCTGCGACTCGCCGTCGACCTCGCGCGCTCGGCCGGCGTGCCGGCCGAGCTCAGCGCCGTCGTCGAGCAGCTGTTCCTGCGCGCGCGCGCCGCCTTCGGCGACGACGCCGGCGAGATGACGCCGGTGCGCCTCTACGAGGAGACCGCCGGTATCCGGCTGCGTCTGCCGGCCGACGAGGAGCAGGCGGCCTGAGGGCCTCGTGTTCCGCGCGCAGGTCGGCGCCTTCGCGTGCGTCGCCGGCGCGTGCGCGCGTTGATTCTCGGCTGGGCCGCTGGTAGAGTCGGACCACGTTGCCACCGCAGACAGCAAGCTCCCAGAGAAGCACCACTCTGAGTTCAGAGACCCCGGCAGGACGTCCGTGCCCGGGTCTTTTGTGTATCTCGCATCGCGCCCCTGTCAGGAGGACCGCATGGAAGTAGAGATCGGCCGCGGCAAGAAGGGCCGCAGGGCCTACGGATTCGACGACATCGCCATCGTCCCCAGCCGTCGCACGCGCGACGCCGAGGACGTCGACATCACCTGGAAGCTCGGCGAGCACACGCTGCCGCTGCCGTGCCTCGCCTCCGCCATGGACGGCGTGGTCGACCCCGAGTTCGCCGTCACCATGGGCAAGCTCGGCGGCCTCGCCGTGCTCAACCTCGAGGGCGTCCAGACCCGCTACGAGGACGCCGACGAGCAGCTCGACCGCATCGCGTCGCTCCCCAACGACACGGCGACGCGCACGATGCAGGAGATCTACAAGGAGCCCATCAAGGCCGAGCTCGTCGCCAAGCGCATCAAGGAGATCAAGGCCGGCGGCGTGCTCGCCGCCGCGTCGCTCACGCCGCAGCGCGTCGAGGACTACTACCAGATCGCGCTCGACGCCGGCCTCGACGTGCTGATCATCCAGGGCACCGTCGTCTCGGCCGAGCACGTGAGCACCAGGGTCGAGCCGCTCGACCTCAAGAAGTTCATCTCCGGGTGCGAGGTGCCGGTGATCGTGGGCGGCGTGGCCAGCTACGCCACCACGCTGCACCTCATGCGCACCGGCGCCGTCGGCGTGCTCGTCGGCGTCGGCCCGGGCCACGCCTGCACCACGCGCGGCGTGCTCGGCATCGGCGTCCCGCAGGCGACGGCCATCGCCGACGCCGCCGCGGCGCGCGTCCAGCACGTGCTCGAGACCGGCCAGTACTGCAACGTCATCGCCGACGGCGGCATGCGCACCGGCGGCGACGTCAGCAAGGCCATCGCCCTCGGCGCCGACGCCGTCATGATCGGCTCGCCGCTGGCCACCGCCAGCGAGGCGCCCGGCCGCGGCTATCACTGGGGCATGGCGACGTTCCATCCCGAGCTGCCGCGCGGCACGCGCGTCAAGGCCGGCACCAAGGGCACGCTCGAGGAGATCCTCCTCGGCCCGGCGCACGAGAACGACGGCACGCGCAACCTGTTCGGCGCGCTGCGCACGAGCATGGCGACCTGCGGCTACGAGACGCTGAGCTCGTTCCAGAAGGCCGAGGTCATGGTCGCGCCGGCGCTCATGACCGAGGGCAAGAAGCTGCAGAAGGAGCAAGACGTCGGGATGGGCTGAGGCTGCCCCCTTCGGGGGTCGCTCAGCCCTCACGTGAGAGCACAGAGGGAGGCGCAGTGACGCAAGGTTCGCCGGAGGCCAAAGGGTTCGACACCGTCCTGGTCCTCGACTACGGGGCGCAGTACGGACAGCTCATCGCGCGCCGCGTGCGCGAGTGCCGGGTCTACTCGGAGCTCATCCCGCACGACGCCTCGATCGAGCGCATCAAGAGCTACGACCCCAAGGGCATCATCCTCTCCGGCGGACCCATGAGCGTCTACGTGGACGACGCGCCCAGGGTCAACCCCGAGATCTTCGAGCTCGGCGTCCCCGTCCTGGGCATCTGCTACGGCGCCCAGGGCATCGCCCTCGAGCTCGGCGGCACCGTTGCGCGCACCGGCCTCAGCGAGTTCGGCAAGACCACGCTCAACGTGCATCGAGCGGGGGCTCATCCTCGACGGCATGCGCGGCGACGAGCAGTGCTGGATGAGCCACCGCGACAGCATCACCGAGCCGCCGCCCGGCTTCAAGGTGCTGGCGGCGAGCCCCGGCGCGCCCGTCGCCGCGATGGAAGACCGCGAGCGCGGCTTCTACGCCGTGCAGTTCCACCCCGAGGTCGTGCACACGCCCAAGGGCATGGAGGTGCTGCGCGCGTTCCTCTACAAGGCCTGCGGCTGCGACCCGTCGTTCACGCCCGAGTCGATCATCGAGGAGTCCATCCGCAAGATCCGCGAGCAGGTCGGCGACTCCAAGGCGATCCTCGGCCTCTCCGGCGGCGTCGACTCGTCCGTGGCGGCGCTGCTCATGTACCGGGCCATCGGCGACCGTCTCACCTGCGTGTTCGTCGACCAGGGCATGATGCGCATGCGCGAGGCGGACCGCGTGGTCGAGACCTTCTCCGGCACGTTCGGCATCCCGCTCGTGTCGGTCGACGCCAGCGACCGGTTCCTCGACAAGCTCGAGGGCGTCACCGAGCCCGAGCGCAAGCGCAAGATCATCGGCGAGGAGTTCATCCGCTGCTTCGAGGAGGAGGCGCGCAAGCTCACCGACGCCAAGTTCCTCGTCCAGGGCACGCTCTACAGCGACGTCATCGAGAGCGGCACGCGCCAGGCCGCCAAGATCAAGAGCCACCACAACGTCGGCGGCCTGCCCGAGAAGATGGACTTCGAGCTGGTCGAGCCGCTGCGCTGGCTGTTCAAGGACGAAGTCCGCGCCGTGGGCGAGGAGCTGGGGCTGCCGGAGCACATCGTCTGGCGGCAGCCGTTCCCGGGCCCCGGCCTCGCCATCCGCATCATCGGCGAGATCACGCGCGAGCGCGTCGACGTGCTGCAGCGCGCGGACGCGATCGTCCAGGAGGAGATCCGCAAGGCGGGCCTCTACCGCGAGCTGTGGCAGTGCTTCGCCATCCTGCCGGTGATCCGCAGCGTCGGCGTGCAGGGCGACGAGCGCACCTACGGCTACCCGATCGCGATCCGCGCCGTCACCAGCGACGACGCCATGACCGCCGACTGGGCGCACCTGCCGTACGAGCTGCTCGAGACGCTTTCTTCGCGCATCATCAACGAGGTGCCCGAGGTCAACCGCGTCGTCTACGACGTCTCGAGCAAGCCGCCGAGCACCATCGAGTGGGAATGACACTCGTAGGCTCGCTGCGGCGGCGCCGCAGGCGCACCCACAGTAGCCGCCGTAGGCTGGCATCGTGCGGTGCGCCGCCAGGCACACCGCACAGTAGCCTGGCCGCACGGACGGGCCCGGGTCGCGCCGCTGCGGAGCGCGGGTATCATCAGAACATGCTGCCTCGCCGTGCGGTCATCTTCCTGGCGCTCGCCTGGATCCTCGTGATGCTCTATCCGGATCCGGGGATGCTGCTGCGCAGCATCCGCAACACCGTGCGCCCGCAGATCCAGCCGCAGGCGGTCGCGGCCATCGCGCGGCGCCTGCCCAACGACCCCAAGGCCATCGAGGCCTACGTGCTCGACAAGCAGGTGCCGTACGCCTACGACTGGCAGTCGGCCGGCGTGCCCTGGTACTTCCCGACGACGGCCGAGGCGGTCCGCGCCGGGCAGGGCGACTGCGAGAGCCGGGCGGTGGTGCTGGCGAGCATCCTCACCGCCAAGGGCATCCCGAACTCGCTGCGGATGAGCTTCAACCACATCTGGGTGGACTACCCCGGCAAGCAGTCGAACGCGCTGGAGAACGCCGGCGTGCAGTTCGCCGGCAGCGAGAACGGCCACTTCTTCATCCACTGGCCCAAGGACTTCCAGCTGGGGCAGGAGATCTCCGACCAGGTGGCGATCTTCGTGACGCCGGCGCCCGTGTGGCGCGTGCTGCTCCTCTTCGGCGGGCTCTCGCTCGTCGTGCTCTGGAACGCGCTCGCGCGGCTGCTGGGCGCGGGCCGGCTGGACGGCGACGGCCTGCTGCCGGCCGGCGCGGCCGCCGTCGCCGCCGCAGGTTCTTCGGGCGGCGCGTCGCCACGCAGGCGCGCGCCGGCCGCCCGAGGCGCTCGCGCGGCCGCAGCGCGCCTGACCGCGCCGCGGCCTGCCGCCGCTCGCGACGCCTCGCCGGCTCTGCTTCCGCCGGCGCGGTGCGATACGCTCTCGCGCTGCACCAGTATCCCCGCCGAGGAGGCCCCATGAAGACCGTCGACCTGCGCAGCGACACCGTCACGCGGCCGTCACCTGCGATGCGCGCGGCGATGCTCGAGGCAGAGGTCGGCGACGACGTGCTCGGCGACGACCCCACCGTCATCGCCCTGCAGGACCGCGCCGCCGAGCTCCTCGGCAAGGAGGCGGCGCTCTACTTCCCGTCCGGCACCATGTGCAACCAGGCGGCCGTCCGCGCGCTGACGCGGGCGTGGCGACGAGGTCTTCCTCCACGCCCAGGCCCACATCGTGTTCTACGAGCAGGGCGCCGCGTCCGCGCTCAGCCAGGTGCAGCTGCGCGTCTTCGACTCCCCGGACGGCACGCTCGACCTCGAGAAGATGGAGGAGTACGTCCACACCGACGCCGACGTGCACTGGGCGCCGACGCGCCTGGTGTGCCTCGAGCAGACGCACAACCACTGCGGCGGCGTCGTCGTGCCGCTCGAGCACATCCTGGCCGTGCGCGAGTTCTGCGACCGGCACGGCCTCAAGATGCACCTCGACGGCGCCCGGCTCTTCAACGCCGTGGCGGCCACCGGCGTGAGCGCCGCCGAGTATGCGGCGCCCTTCGACACCGTGAGCATCTGCCTGTCGAAGGGCCTCGGCGCGCCCGTCGGCTCCGTGCTGGTGATGGGCGCCGCGACGCTGCCGGCGGCGGCGCGCGCCCGCAAGGTCCTCGGCGGCGGCATGCGCCAGGCGGGCATCATCGCCGCCGGCGGGCTCTACGCCCTCGAGCACAACGTGGCGCGCCTCGCCGACGACCACGGCAGGGCGCGGCGCCTCGCCGAGGCTCTCGCCGCGCTCCCCGGCCTCGACGTCGACCTCGACACGGTGCAGACCAACATGGTGTTCGCCGGCACCCGGGGGACGGGCGTGCCGGCGGCCGAGCTGGTCGAGCGGCTCGCCGCCGAGGGCGTGCTCTGCCTCGACGAGGCGCCGTGGTCCGTGCGCTTCGTCACGCACCTCGACGTGGACGACGACGGGCTCGACGCGGCGATCGCCGGCGTGACCAGGGTCCTCGGCGCCTAGCCGCGCGCCAGGTGCCCCTGACCTGGTTGCGCAGCACGCCGATGCCCTCGACCTCGACCTCCACGACGTCGCCGTGCTTCATCGAGAGCTTGGGCTCGCGGAACACCCCGACGCCCTCCGGCGTGCCCGTCATGATGAGGTCGCCGGGCAGCAGCGTGAGGGCGTGCGAGATGAACGCGACCAGCGTGCGCACGTCGAAGATCAGGTTGCTCGTGCGCGAGTCCTGGAGCGTCTCGCCGTTCAGCCGCTGCACCACGCGCAGGTCGGCGGCGTCGCCGAGCTCGCTCACCGGGACGATGCCGGGGCCGATGGGGCAGAAGGTGTCCTGGCTCTTGCCGCGGAACCACTGGCGGTCGCCGAACTGCAGGTCGCGCGCGCTGACGTCGTTGCCGCAGAGGTAGCCGTGCACGACGTCCAGGGCGTCGTCGGCGGGGACGTCGTGCGCCTCGCGGCCGATGACCACGGCGAGCTCGGCCTCGGCGTCGATGTGGCCGATGCCGGCGGAGACGACGATGTCGTCGCCGTCGCCGCACAGGGCGTTGGCGAACTTGGCGAACAGCATGGGGTTCGCCGGCAGCTTGGCGCCCTGCTCGGCGGCGTGGTCGGTGTAGTTGAGGCCCACGCACACGATCTTGGGCTCGGTGCGCCCGAAGCGGGCCTGCCAGTCTGCGCGCCAGTCGTACATGAGAGTCCTCCGTGGGCCGGTCGTGGGCGCTTCGCCCGGGTCATCGTAGCGAAAGGGCGGGCGTGGCGCTCGCGCGCCACGCCCGCCCCGATGCGCCTGCGCGTCGCCCCCCGACGACGTCCGGCGCGGCCCTCGCCGTGCGGTCAGACGACCGCGGGCTCCCGGGCCTCGACCGTCGCGTCCGGGCGCACGGCCATGTTGGTGTACACCTGCGCCATGTCGTCGGCGGTGAACTTGCGCGGGTTGTTGTTCCACAGGCGCGCCTGCGTGAGAGCGCCCTCGACGAGCCCCGGGATGGCCGACTCGGGGATGCCCACGTCGCTGAGGTACAGCGGCACGTTGAGGTCCTCGGCGAGCGTGCGCATCGCGTCGACCGTCTTCTGCGCGGCCTCGCGGTCGCTCAGGCCCTCCATGTTCTCGCCCATGAACTCGCCGATCTCCCGGAACCACTGGAGGCAGCTCATCATGTTGTACTCCATGACCCACGGCAGCATCATCGTGTTGGCCACGCCGTGCGAGACGTGGAACGCGCCGCCGATCGGGTAGCTCATCGCGTGCACGGCGCCGACGCCGGCGTTGCCGAACGAGATGCCGCCCAGCAGCGAGCCCATGGCCATGTTGTGGCGGGCCCAGGCGCTGGAGCCGTCGTACACGGCGGTGCGGATGCTCTTGCTGATGAGCTTGATGCCCTCAGCGGCCAGCGGGTCGGTGTGCATGGTCGCGTTCACCGAGATGTAGGCCTCGATGTTGTGGATGAGGGCGTCCATGCCGCTCGCGGCGGTGACGTTCGACGGGCAGCTGTAGGTGAGCACGGGGTCGACCAGAGCGATGTTGGGGATCAGGTGCGGGCTCACGACGCCCTGCTTCACGTTCAGCTTCTCGTTGGCGAAGATGGCGATCGCGGTGACCTCGGAGCCGGTGCCGGCCGTGGTGGGGACGGCGATGAGCGGCAGGCCCTTCTTGGGGCACCATGTCGACGCCGACGTAGTCCTCGAGCTTGTCGTCGTTGGGGGCGAGGACCGCGACGACCTTGGCGACGTCGATCGGCGAGCCGCCGCCGAAGCCCACGATGAGGTCGTAGCCGCCCTGCTTGGTGAAGTCGACGATCTCGTGCACGCTGCTCATCGGCGGCTCGGGCACGGCGTTGTCGAAGATGCCGACCTCGATGCCGGCGTCGACCAGCGGCCGCTGGACGCTCGTCGACGGTGCCGCAGCAGGCGACGCCGGGGTCGGTGAGGATGAGGACCTTGGTGGCGTGGAGCTTCTTGGCCTCGGCGCCGATCTGGGCGACGCAGCCGTTGCCCGTGATGAGCGTCTTGGGCGCCCTGTGGACGCGGATCTTGGTATCCATGGCTCTCAGTTCTCCTTGGTGAGCGGTTGGCGGGGCAGGCGGCCGACCCCGTAGACCTCGGCCGCCTCCTCCCGGATCTGGTCGCGGAACGCGGGGTCGGCGATCTCGATGAGCGCCTCGGCGCGCTCGCGCAGCCCGAGGCCGCGCAGGTGCGCGACCCCGTGCTCGGTGACGATGTAGTCGACGTCGGCGCGCATGGTGGTGACCGCCGTGCCGGGGGCGAGGGCGGCCACGATGCGCGTGACGGCGCCCTTCTTCGCCGTGGACGGCAAGGCGATGATCGCCTTGCCGTCGCGGCTGCGGGCGGCGCCGCGCACGAAGTCCACCTGGCCGCCGATGCCGGTGAACTGCGCGGGACCCATGGTGTCGGCCACGACCTGGCCCATGAGGTCGACCTGGATGGCCGAGTTGATGGCCACGACGCGGTCGTTCTGGCCGATGACGTAGGGGTCGTTGATGATGTTGACCGGGAACATGTTCACGGCCGGGTTGTCGTCGACGAAGTCGTACAGGCGGCGCGTCCCCATCAGGAAGGTCGCCGCCATCTTGTCGCGGTTGATCGCCTTGTTGCGGTTGGTGATGACGCCCTCGTTGTAGAGGTCGACGACGCCCTCGCTGAACATCTCGCTGTGGATGCCGAGGTCGTTCTTCTCGTGCAGGAAGAGCAGGACGGCGTCGGGGATGCCGCCGATGCCGAGCTGCAGGCAGGACCCGTCCTCGACGAGGCCGGCGATGTGCCTGCCGATGGCCTCCTCGACGGGGCCGATCGTCGGCGGCTGCAGCTCGATGATGTCCTGCTCGCACTCGACCACGACGTCGATCTCCGAGACGTGGATGAACGAGTCGCCGTGCGTGCGCGGCATCTTGGGGTTGACCTGGGCGATGACCGTCTTGGCCACCTGCGCCGCCGGCTTGGTGTAGTCGACCGAGATGCCGAACGAGCAGAAGCCGTGCCTGTCGGGCGGCGACACCTGGACGAGGACCACGTCCGGCGTGAGATAGCCCTCGCAGAACAGCTTGGGGATCTCGCTGAAGAAGACCGGGATGTAGTCGCCGCGCCCGTCCTTGACCGCCTCGCGGCGAGGTCGCGCCGACGAACAGCGACTTGTGGTAGAAGGAGTCGGCGTACTCCGGCTTGCAGTACTTCGCCTGGCCCATGGTGACCATGTGGTCGATCTCCACGTGCTCGGAGCTCGGAGGCGCGGCCGACGAGCGCGTCCACCAGCGCGACGGGCTCGCCGCAGGCGTGGGCGAACACCACGCGGTCGCCGGACTGCACGCACTCCAGCGCCTTGGCGGCCGTGGTGCGTTTGCCGGCGTAGTCGGTCTTCCAGTCCATCCCCTACTCCTTCAGCTTGCGCGTCACGGTGGGGGCGAGCTCGTGGGACGGCGTGGGGACGCCGTCGACGAGCTCGCCGGCCACCACGACGACGGGTGGTCCGTCAGGGCCGGCGGGGGCGCCCTCCGCGCCCGCTCCGGCCTGCCCGCCGCCCTCCGCGACGAGCTGGTGCCCGGACGCGCACGCGCGGGGACAGCCGCTGAGGTGCACGGTCGCCCCCGGGAGTACGTCCGGGTCGTCGACGGGAAGGCCGGCGGCGACGGCGGCGCGGTCGATGTGCGGGTTGCAGCCTCCGCAGTACACGACCTTCACGCGCGTCTCCGCCGGCGTCCCGTCGTCGGTCATCGTCAGTGGCTTGGCGACCGCGGTCGGCGCCTTGACCTTGCCCTTGTCCCACGGCTTGCCGACCTCGGCGATCGCCTTGGCCAGGTCCTTCTTGTGGTTCAGGTTGGACTGGCGGGCGATCATGATGCGCTGCGCCTGCGGCGAGCCCGCGCCGTGCATGGACTCGGTGCGGTAGCCGACGGCGCCGGCGCCCAGCGTGAGGTTCTCGATGAGCCGCATGACGCGCATGCGGTCGATGGTCGGCGTGTCGCACTGCCCGACGAAGAACTTCTCGACGATGGGGCCGATCTTCTCCGAGGCGAGGTCCTGCGCCGACGGCATGGTGACCATGAGGCCGCCGGCGATGTCCTCGGCGAGGCGCGCGATCTCGTAGGGGAAGCGCGTGACGTTCTGCTTGCAGACGTTGGCCAGCAGCATGTCGATCTGGTAGTTGCCGGCCGGCATCTTGACGCCCTCGTAGGAGCAGGCGAGCCCGCACGAGAACAGCGTCTCGTTGAGGTGCGTCATCTCGATGAGCTTGTCCTTGATGTGGCTGGCCTTGGCGACGCCGTTGTACTCGGCGGCCAGGGCGGCCGCGCCGATGAGCACGTCGCCGACGCCGACCTTGCAGCCGCCGTAGCTCTGGCGGTGGAAGCCGGCGAACCGCTCGACGAGCGCGCCGGAGAACTCGAGCTCGCCGCACATGTAGACGCGGTCCCAGGGCACGAAGACGTCGTCGAAGACCATGAGGGCCTCTTGGCCGCCGAAGCGCATGTTGCCGACGTCCAGGTCGGACTCCTCGAGCTTGCGCGTGTCGCAGCTCTGGCGGCCGTAGATGTAGTAGACGCCCTCGGCGTTGGCCGGGCAGCTGAAGCTGACGGCGAAGTCCTCGTCGCCCTCGCGCATGGCGACCGTGGGCATGACGATGATCTCGTGCGAGTTGCAGGCGCCCGTCTGGTGCGCCTTGGCGCCGCGCACGACGATGCCGTCGTCACGCCTCTCGACGATGTGCACGTAGACGTCCGGGTCGGGCTGCTGGTGCGGCGCCAGGGAGCGGTCGCCCTTGGGGTCGGTCATCGCGCCGTCGGCGACGAGGTCCTCGTCCTGGAGGTACTGCACGTACTTCTGGAAGCGCTCGTGGTAGTCCGTGCCCCTGGCCTGGTCGATCTCGTAGGTGACCGAGTACAGCGCGTTGATGGCGTCCATGCCCACGCAGCGCTGGAAGCACGAGCCGGTCTTCTGGCCCAGCAGGCGCTGCATCTTGACCTTCTTGGAGAGGTCGTCGGTGGACTGGTGGATGTGGGTGAACCGGTTGACCTTCTTGCCGGTGAGGTGGCTGGTGGCCAGCATGAGGTCCTCGTACTCCGGCTGCGCCGCGAGCTCGTAGGTCATCGCGATGCAGTTGATGCTGGGCCGGATGATGGGGTGGTTGACGTAGTCGTCGACCTTCTCGCCGAACAGGTAGATCTGCAGATCCAGGTCGGCGATGCTCTGGACGAACTCCTCGGGCGTCTTGAGAGCCATGCGGTGCACTCCTTCCTCGCGCCCTCGGGGTGGGGACGCGGCGCTGGCCTTGCCGGGCGCGGGCGCGCGCAGATGCGGGGGCGCTCACGCGGTGAGTCGGTGCGGCGGGGCGGAAGGGTCCGGGGGGTCCTGACGCCCTCGCGTCTCACTATAGGAGGGCGCTTCCTCTTAGTCAATGAGGGCGAACGGAATGCCAAGTTGAAGGGTCGTTCTTGTACGGAATGTACAAGACTGCTGAGGCTGGAAGTGGCGGGTTCGGAAGGGTCGAGCCCGCCGCTGACAGCCGACGCGGCAGCCGCAGCGTTCGGCCGCCCGGACGAACGGTTCGCCACGGTGTACCAAGTGGCCCAGCGTCGCGGGCCAAGTTTGGCCCGGATGGCGACTGACTCGTGCCCGGTGAGGGCGTATGCTCCGGGCGCCTCGCGCCCCGTCTGTACCGTTCGCGCGAGGCTGTGGAGCCATCATCACACCCATATGCCTACGTGGAGGGCACTACATGAGCGCATTCGTCGACGAATTCATGGCCAAGCTGAAGGCCAAGAACCCCGGCGAGCCGGAGTTCCATCAGGCCGCGATGGAGGTCGCCGAGTCCCTCGAGGTCGTGATCGCCAAGAACCCGAAGTACCGCGACCACAAGATCCTCGAGCGCATCGCCGAGCCCGAGCGCGTGATCATGTTCCGCGTCCCCTGGGTCGACGACAAGGGCGAGGTCCAGATCAACCGCGGCTTCCGCATCGAGATGAACAGCGCCATCGGCCCCTACAAGGGCGGCCTGCGCTTCCATCCGACCGTGTACCTCGGCCTCCTCAAGTTCCTCGCCTTCGAGCAGGTCTTCAAGAACTCGCTCACCACGCTGCCCATGGGCGGCGGCAAGGGCGGCTCGGACTTCGACCCCAAGGGCAAGAGCGACCTCGAGGTCATGAAGTTCTGCCAGTCGTTCATGACCGAGCTGTGCCGCCACATCGGCCAGTTCACCGACGTGCCCGCCGGCGACATCGGCGTGGGCGGCCGTGAGATCGGCTTCATGTTCGGCCAGTACAAGCGCGTGCGCAACGAGTTCGTCGGCGTGCTCACCGGCAAGGGCCTCAACTGGGGCGGCTCGCTGATCCGTCCCGAGGCGACCGGCTACGGCGCCGTGTACTTCGCCGCCGAGATGCTCACCACGCGCGGCGAGACGCTCGAGGGCAAGACCTGCCTCGTCAGCGGCTCCGGCAACGTGGCCCAGTACGCCATCGAGAAGATCCTCGACCTCGGCGGCAAGCCCGTCACCTGCTCCGACTCGGGCGGCTACATCTACGACGAGGCCGGCATCGACCGCGAGAAGCTCGCCTTCGTCCTCGAGCTCAAGAACGTCAAGCGCGGCCGCATCAGCGAGTACGCCGACAAGTTCAAGAGCGCCGTCTTCACGCCGGTCGACAAGGCCAAGGACTTCAACCCGCTGTGGGATCACAAGGCCGACTGCGCCTT
This sequence comes from uncultured Thermoleophilia bacterium, assembly GCA_963739595.1. GTDB lineage: Bacteria > Actinomycetota > Thermoleophilia > UBA2241 > UBA2241 > CAIXSE01. Next base: position 3,670 of record CAVUBA010000023.1, on the reverse strand, counting down.
CCCGTGCGCGACGCAGAACGAGATCAACGCCAAGGACGCCGCCAACCTGCTCAAGAACGGCGTGTACCTGGTCTCCGAAGGCGCCAACATGCCGACCGTCCCCGAGGGCGTCAACCTCTTCGTCGAGAAGGGCATCCTCTACGGTCCCGGCAAGGCCGCCAACGCCGGCGGCGTGGCCACCTCCGGCCTCGAGATGAGCCAGAACAGCCTGCGCCTCATCGTGGACGCGTGAAGAAGTGGACGCCCGCCTGCACGGCATCATGAAGGCCATCCACAAGCAGTGCGTCGACGCCTCCGCCGCCTACGGCTTCGAGGGCAACTACGTGGCCGGCGCCAACATCGCCGGCTTCCTCAAGGTCGCCGACTCGATGCTCGACCAGGGTCTCGTCTGAGCCGCTGCACGTTCGGGGTAGCTACGATGCACGAAGAGTGGACCAGTGAGCACATCCCGCCGCACAAGCGTGCGGTGGGCTGAAAGGAGCGGCGAAGCATGATGAAGAAGATCGAGTGCTACATCCAGCCGTACAACCTCGACACGGTCGCCGAGGCCCTGGCCGTCGAGGGCGTGGTAGGCATGTCGGTCGCCGAGGTCAAGGGCTTCGGCGTCCAGAAGGGCTTCACGCGCGGCGAGGACGTCAAGCCGGGCGAGTACCGCTTCCACCCCAAGATGAAGGTCGAGATGGTCGTGCTCGAGAAGGACGTCGAGCGCATCGTCAGACGCCATCATCGAGTCGCTGAAGAGCAACCAGATCGGCGAGGGCAAGATCTTCGTGCTCCCGATCGACGACGCCGTGCGCACGCGCACCGGCGAGCGCGGCCACGACGCCATCATGTGAGCCGCGCGCGGCCGTGAGGCCGCGCACGAGTGTGGAACGACGAGGGGCCCGGCGAGCTGCCGGGCCCCTCGTGCGAAGGGGGCGGCCGCCCGGCCGCCCCCTTCGTGGATCACCGGCTGTCTCCGCGGCCGGCGAGGCCCGCGGTCACGCCGGCTCGCCCAGCCTCAGGCGAGCTCGAACTCGCGCACGAAGTCCGCCTTGGAGCGGGCGCCGATGACCTTCTTGGCCGGCTCGCCGTCCTTGAACAGGATGATCGTCGGGATGCTCATGATGCCGTACTTCTGCGCGGTCGCCGGGTTCTCGTCGACGTTGAGCTTGCCCACGCACACCTTGTCGCCGTGCTCCTGGGCGATCTCGTCGATGACGGGGCCGACCATGCGGCAGGGGCCGCACCACGGCGCCCAGAAGTCGACGATCATCGGCGTGCCGGCGTCCGCCACTTCAGTGTCGAACGTCGCGTCGGTCAGGGTCTTTACTTCAGACACGTGGTCTCCTCCTTGGCGCGGCAGGTCTTGGTCCTGCCAATTGGTCGTGATTGTCTCACAAGCTCTGCAGGACGCGGTCGAGCCGCGCCTGGACCTCGTCGGCGATGGGACCGAGCCGCTCGTTGCCGACCATCCCGAGCATGGCGCCGGCGTTGACCGCCGTGACGCGCGTGCCCTTGTCGGTCGCGTAGACGACCACGTTGCAGGGAAGCAGCACGCCGAGGTCGGGCTCCACCTCGAGCGCCGCGTGAGCCAGCTTGGGGTTGCAGGCGCCGAGGATGACGTGCGGCGGGACGTCGACGTCGAGCTTCTCCTTCATCGTCTTCTGGACGTCGATCTCCGTGATGACGCCGAAGCCCTCGGTCTTCAGAGCTGCGACGACTCTCGGAAGAGCCTGCTCGTACGGCTCATCGAGGTAGCGTCCGACACCGTACTCAACGCTTTCCATGGCAGACCTCCTGCTGGGTGGGGGACTCCGGCGCTTATACCCATGGGGGTATATTGTGCACGCCTCGGCCCCACCGCGGTGCTCAGGGGCAAGATGCCCACCGGCCGCGGCGGCCAATCGCGCGCGGAGGCCGCGGCCTCCTCGCCTCAGGCGTGACGTTTCCGGTATCATTTCAGGTTCATGGCCGCGGCTCGCAGCGGGCGCGGCCGTCCGCCGGCGACGAGGAGAGGACCGTGAGAAGCGACGAGATCAAGCTGGGCGTGGCGCGCGCGCCGCACCGTTCGCTGCTGCGCGCGCTCGGCGTGAGCGACGCCGAGATGGGCAGGCCGTTCGTCGGCATCGTCAACTCGTTCAGCGAGGTCGTCCCCGGGCACATGCACCTGCGCAGCGTCGTCGACGGCGGTCAAGGCCGGCGTGCGCGCCGGCGGCGGCGTGCCCATCGAGTTCGGCGTCATGGGCATCTGCGACGGCCTCGCCATGAACCACCGCGGCATGCTCTACTCGCTGCCCAGCCGCGAGCTCATCGCCGACACCGTCGAGTCCATGACCATCGCCCACGCCTTCGACGCGCTCGTCCTCGTCCCGTGCTGCGACAAGATCGTGCCCGGCATGCTCATGGCCGCCATGCGGCTCAACGTGCCGTCGATCATGGTCGGCGGCGGCGCCGATGCTCGCCGGCCACCACGAGGGCCGCACGCTCGACCTCAACAGCGTCTTCGAGGCGGTCGGCCAGCACCAGGCCGGCAAGACTCGACGACGAGGGCCTCAAGGCGATCGAGTGCAACGCGTGCCCCACCTGCGGCTCGTGCTCCGGCATGTTCACCGCCAACTCGATGAACTGCCTCGCCGAGGTCATCGGCATGGCGCTGCCCGGCAACGGCACGATCCCCGCCGTCTACAGCGAGCGCATCCGCTTCGCCAAGGACAGCGGCGAGAAGGTCATGCAGGTGCTCGCCGCCGACCGCAAGCCGCGAGACATCCTCACGGAGGCGGCGGTCGGCAACGCCCTCGCCGCCGACGCGAGCCTCGGCTGCAGCACCAACACCGTCCTCCACCTCGCGGCCATCGCCACCGAGGCGGGCCTCGAGTTCGACCTGCGGCGCATCAACGAGGTCGCGGCCAAGGTGCCGCACATCTGCAAGATCGCCCCGGCCGGCACGCACCACATGGAAGACCTGTACCACGCCGGCGGCATCCAGGCGGTCATGAACCGCCTCATCGCCGCCGGCCTCATGGACGGGTCCGCGCTCAGCGTCGCCGGCGGCACCGTCGCCGAGGCGGTCGCGCAGGCGCGCGTCCTCGACGACACCGTCATCCGGCCGAAGCACGACCTTGGCAGCCGTGGGCGGCCTGGCCGTCCTCTTCGGCAACCTCGCGCCCTCCGGGGGCGGTGGTCAAGGAGGCGCGCCGGCGTCGACGGGATGCGGGTGCACCGGGCCCCGCGGTCGGCTTCGACTCGCAGGCCGACGCCGTGGCCGCGATCGCCGCGCCGGGTCATCGCCGACGACTCCGTGGTGATCCGCGGCGAGGGGCCCGGGCGCGCCCGGCATGCCGGAGATGCTCTCCGCCACCGCCTGCTCGTCGGGATGGGGCGGGCAACGACGTCGCGCTCATCACCGACGGCCGCTTCAGCGGCGCCACGCGCGGCGCGGGCGTCGGCCACGTCTCGCCCGAGGCGGACGCCGGCGGGCCCATCGCCGCCGTGCGCGACGGCGACACCATCACCATCGACATCCCAGCTCGGACGCTGACGCTCGAGCTCTCCGAGGAGGAGGTCGCGCGGCGGCTCGCCGATTGGCAGCCAGCGCCGCGCGACGGCGTAACCGGCTATCTCGCCCGTTACGTCAAACTCGTCTCCGGCGCGGAGAAGGGAGCTGTGCTGCAATGACACCAGACAAGAA
>CAVUBA010000022.1:0-51632 GCA_963739595.1 uncultured Thermoleophilia bacterium | reverse complement strand
AAGTCCACTGCTCGCTCACGATATGCCTCCCGGATTGGTGTCCTCACCGAGGCCCGATGGGCTCATCATGGCACGGCACGGAGAATGTTGGGAACACTCCGGTCAGAGCCAAGCCGCCGGCCCGTCGCGGCCCCCCGTGTCGCCCACCGCGCGGTCGCTCTTTGTATGACGGGCGTGTTCACGTCCGGTCTAGCAGCGCAGCGCAAGGCACAACCCGTCCCTTTCCGGGGAATGTCCTGGCAGGAATGCAAAGAGGGACACCGGCCTCCATCCACTGTCGCTGAAGATGGCCTGGCTGAAGGAGTCCGCATCGGGAAAGGCGACGTTGTCGGCCACCAGCAACCCTCTCGGTCGCAACAATCGATGGCATTCGGGCAAAGCGCGGGCGTAGTCCGCTTTCTCGATATCCATGAAGATGACGTCGAATGCGCCGGCCATCCGGGACAGGTGGGCGAATGCGTCGCCGCAGATGACGTTCGACTGCTTCGCGAGGCCGGCACGTTCCAGGTTCTTGCGTGCACGAGCGGCGAGCTCAGGATCGAGCTCCAGCGTCGTCAGCATGCCAGCGTTCATGGCACAGGCGCGGGCGAGAAAGATTGCGGAGTAACCCGTGGCGGTTCCGAGCTCAAGGATGGCCCCGGCGTCGATGGCTCGAGAAAGGATGAACAGAAGCTCACCGACCACCGGGCCCACAATCGGAATGTGCTCCGCTACAGCCTCCATCTGCAGTTCTTGCAGCAGCTGGTCTTCTTTGAGAGCAAACTGGCTGAAATAGGCTTCCGGTTCGTCCACGATCTTTGACATGGCAGCCCCCTTCCGAACACTCTGAGTCTCGCCACGCGCGAAGACGCGCAGGCGGGTCCACGCACGCAGCGCGGTGAATCGGCGGTTCTGTCGATTGTGCCACGCGACCGCCGGAGTCGGCATCGGTCTCGCGTCGCCCTCGGTCCGGGCAAGCGGGTCAAGTACCGCGGCAGGACCGGCATCGTCGCGAACCACGAAGCTGTGACCGACGTCGTCGCCAAGACCATCACCATCAGGTTCAGCGGCTGCGATGAATCCGTGGTGCAGTCGTTCTTCTGGCCGTGGGTGAAGGTCCTCGACGACGAGGGAGAGGCGTAGGCGGGCGCGCCCGGCCGCGGAAACAGAAGAAGAGAAAAGGATGGCTGGCGAGGAAGGACTCGAACCTTCAATCCCCTGATCCAGAGTCAGGTGCCTTGCCAATTAGGCCACTCGCCAGCGGTGCCCGAGGGCAGGCAGAGTGTACCGCGAGACGGGACCCTCCTCAACCGTCGTACGGGCTGGGAAGCGCGGCGGCCGGCGGCGCGCGGCACGGCCGAAACGCGGTCAGGCCTTGTCCTGCCGTCCCTGCGCCTGCAGCTTCGCCCAGGTGTCCCGGAGCGTGAGCGTGCGGTCGAAGACGAGCGCGCCGGGCGCCGAGTCGGGGTCCGGGCAGAAGTAGCCGAGGCGCTCGAACTGCACGGTCTCGCCGGCCGGCACGTCGGCGAGCGAGGGCTCCACGAAGCAGCCGCTCAGCACCGTCTCCGACTCCGGGTTCAGGTCGTCGAAGAGGTCGGCGCCGTCGGCGCCGGGGTACGGGCTCTTGAAGAGGTAGTCGTAGAGCCGGACCTCGGCGGGCACGGCGTGAGCCGCCGACACCCAGTGGAGGGTGGCCTTGGGGCGGCGGCCGTCGGGCGCGTCGCCGCCGCGCGTCGCCGGGTCGTACGTGCAGCGCAGCTCCACGATCCTGCCGGCGTCGTCCTTCACGACCTCGGTGCAGGTCACGAAGTAGGCCGACCGCAGCCGCACCTCGCGGCCGGGAGCCAGGCGGAAGAACTTGCGCACCGGCTCCTCCATGAAGTCGTCGCGCTCGATCCACAGCTCCCGCGAGAAGGGCACCGGGCGGCTGCCGGCGGACGGGTCCTCCGGGTTGTTGGGGACCTCCATCTCCTCGACCTGGCCCTCGGGGTAGTTCTCGATGACGACCTTGAGCGGATCGAGGACGGCGAAGCGGCGGGACGCCGTCCGGTTGAGGACGTTGCGCACCGCGTGCTCGAGCATGCCCACCTCGACGACGCTGTCGGTCTTGGCCACGCCGACCATGGTCACGAAGTCGCGGATGCCCTCGGCCGGGAAGCCGCGCCGGCGCAGGCCGGACATGGTGGGCATCCGCGGGTCGTCCCAGCCGCGCACGTGGCCCTCGTTGACGAGGCGCAGCAGCACGCGCTTGGAGAGCACGGTGTGGGTGAGGTTGAGCCGCGCGAACTCGATCTGGCGCGGGCGTGAAGGCACCGGCAGGTTGTCGATGAGCCAGTCGTAGAGCGGCCGGTGCCCCTCGAACTCCAGCGTGCAGATGGAGTGCGTGATGCCCTCGATCGCGTCCGACTGCCCGTGGGCGAAGTCGTAGGTCGGGTAGACGCACCAGGCGTCGCCCGTGCGCGGGTGCTCCGCGTGGAGGATCCGGTACAGGACGGGGTCGCGCAGGTTGATGTTCGCCGCGGCCATGTCGATCTTCGCGCGCAGGACGCGGGCGCCGTCGGGGAACTCGCCGGCGCGCATGCGCGCGAAGAGGTCGAGGCTCTCCTCGGCCGGGCGGTCCCGCCACGGGCTCTCCCGGCCGGGCTCGGTGAACGTGCCGCGGTGCTCGCGGATCTCGTCGGCGCTCAGGTCGTCGACGTAGGCCTTGCCGGCCTTGATGAGCTCGACGGCCCACTCGTAGAGCTGCTCGAAGTAGTCGGAGGCGTAGAAGAGGTTCTCGCCCCAGTCGAACCCCAGCCAGCGCACGTCGGCCTGGATGGAGTCGATGTACTCCTGCTCTTCCTTCATGGGGTTCGTGTCGTCGAAGCGCAGGTGGCAGCGGCCGCCGAACTCCTGCGCGATGCCGAAGTTGAGGCCGATGGACTTGGCGTGGCCGATGTGGAGATAGCCGTTCGGCTCCGGAGGGAAGCGGGTGACGATGGTCTCGTGCCGCCCCTCGCGAAGGTCGGCGGCGACGATCTCGCGGATGAAGTCGCCGCGCTCGGGCGATGGGGTCTCGGTAGTCACGGCGCCGAGGATAGCACAGGGCCGTGCGCCGACGCCTCCGGGCCTGGCTCCGCGCGACGCGGCTCAGGCGAACTGCACGGAGCGCTTGGAGAGCCCCAGCCAGAAGCCCGCGATCGGCGTCGCCATGGGGGCGTCCGCGGCGGCCGCGCCCAGCGCCACGAAGAGCGGGGCGAAGTGCTCGACCGTCGGATGGGCGTACCGTGCCGACGGGATGTCGCGGAAGCCGGCCAGCGCGGCCAGGTCGCGGCGCTCGAGCGCCGCCGCCACCCACTGGTCGAAGTCCTTCGACCAGTCCGGCGGCGGCGCATCCAGCACGAACTCGCGCAGGAACGGCAACCCGTGGGTCATGAAGCCGCTGCCGATGATGAGGACGCCCTCGTCCCGCAGCGGCCGCAGCCGCTCGCCGGTCTCGAGCAGCCGCTCGGGGTCCAGCGTCGGCAGCGAGAGTTGCAGCACCGGGACGTCCGCGTCGGGATACATGGCGACGAGGGGCACGTACGCGCCGTGATCCAGACCCCGGCTCGGCTCGTGGGCGATCGCCGTCTCGCCCCCGGCCAGGTCCGCGACCCGGCGCGCCAGCTCGGGAGCCGGGGGCGCCGGGTACCGCGCCTGGTAGTACCTGTCGGGAAAGCCGTAGAAGTCGTAGATGAGCGGCACGCCCGCTTCGGTCGCGCCGAGCGTGAGCGGCGCCTGCGTCCAGTGCGCCGAGACCATCAGCACCGCGCTCGGCCGCGGCAGCGCCCCGGCCCAGGCGGCCAGCTCGGCCACCCAGAGCGGGTCGTCCAGGAGCGGCGGCGCGCCGTGGCCCAGGTAGATGGCCGGCATCCGGCCGGGGACCTGGGCCGCGGCCGCCGAGACCCTCACGGCCGCGGCCGCGGCAGCCACCTCGTCCTCGGTCACCGCGTGCAGTCGCGGCCAGGCGTCGTCGCTCATCGTCCACCTCCAGCCTCTGAGGCGCTCAGCGTCCCCTTGGGTCCGGTGTCGCGACCCTACCCAAAGGGCGGCAGGGGACGCGGGCCGTCCCCCGCGGTGAGCGTGGCCACGCCCGGGTACAGTCTGATCGTGACCCATCTCGAGAGACGGGAGTCCCTCATGACCATCAGAAGCTGGATGACGCGGCGCGGGACGGCCTTCGTCCTCGTCGCCGTGATCGCACTCGTGACCTTCGCCGTGCCGGCGTGGTGCGTCGCCTCCGGCACGTGGAGCTGGTAGGCCGCCGCTCCTACTCCGTGCCGGCGGCCTCTGCCGCGTCCGGATCCCCCGAGGTCCACCGCTCGAGCCACCAGGCCACCGAGCGGTTCATCTCGATCGAGAAGTCGGCCGTGAACTTGCGCGCGTAGACATCCTGCACGCAGCCGGTGACGCCGTCCCGCGTCTCGCGCACGCCGTGCAGTTCGTCGAGTTCCCGCGAGACCTCCTGCAGTTCGGCCGCCGTGAGCCGCCGGTACACGTTCTTGTGCACGACGTGCTTCTCGTAGCGCTCCGTCCGATGCGGACTGACCTTCGGGCGGCCGAGGCACAGCATCGCTGCGGGGAACGTGAAGCGCGGCAACTGCAGCAGCTCGGCGTGCACCTCGCCGAGCTCCATGATGTCGCCGATGTAGCACGAGCCGATGCCGAGCGACTCGGCCGCCACCACCGCGTTCTGCGCCGCGATGAGGGCGTCGTTGCAGGCCATGACCAGGTCGCCGGGGCCCGGCGTCACGCCGTGAGGCACGCCGGGCAGCTCGTCGCACCCGCACGCCGCGAACAGGTCCATCCACTTCTGGAAGTCCGCGACGAACAGCAGCACCCACGGCGCCCGGGCGATGAACGGCTGGTCGTCGCAGGTCACCGCCAGCCGGTCCTTGAGCGCCTGGTCCTCGATCTCGAGGATCGAGTAGAGCATCAGGTTGCCGGCCGTGGGCGCGCGCATGGCCGCGTGCAGGATCGCGCGCTTCTCCTCGTCGGTCGGCGGCGCCGGGTCGTAGGCGCGCGTGGAACAGCGCGCGTCGAGCAGCCGGATGATGTCGTTCATCGCACCTCCTCCGGGCGGAGACTCAACCGTACCACCTGGTGCTCAGCAGTACGGGCGACGGCGGACGCGTCTGGGTGCATGGGGGAGAAGGGCCGCGGGAACACCCGGGAGACGGACCGGCGACGAGATCGGTGTCGGCACGACGACTGGAGCGACCATGAGCACAGTCAGCACTCGAGGAGCAGGGACGCGGGAAGACCCGTGGACCCTGACCACTCCTCCGGGGAAGTCCGAGTACCAGGCCTATCGCGACGAGGCGGCCGACCCGCCTGCCCTCGTCGTCATCGTCGGCAAGACCGAACTCCGCTATCAGCTGCGCTGCATCGACGACCTGCTCGCGATGCTGAAGGCCGCGGGCGACTGGGTGCCGCTCGGCAGCGCCGACGAGCAGAAGCCGGCCGCGGAAGGCACCGTCGAGGCCTGGGGCCGGTCCCCGGACAACCCGGTGGGCGGCTGGTACGGCCTCAAGAAGGGGCTGCGCGGGAGGTTCGCCAACTACGTGCCGCCGGTGCTCGAGGCGCTCGGCCTCGCCGAGGTCGAACACGAGGCCCGCAACAACCGCATGCGCGCGGCGTAGACGGGGGCTCAGACCCGCCGCGCCGCGGCACGCGGGTCAGGACGCCTCGGCCTCGACCTGGTCCAGGGCCTCCACCGGCGGCTGCTTCGCGGCGAACTCCAGGACCACGGAGGTGCGACCGGGCCGCGTGCTCAGCAGCACGCGCTCGCACACCTGCAGCATGATGGTGAATCCCATGCCGAGGCTCGACTCGGTGGAGAACCCCCGCTGCAGGGTCGCGCGCGGCAGCGTGCGGAAGTCGATGCCCGGACCCTCGTCGCGGACCATGACCTGCAGCGTCGCCTCGCGCGCGAACAGCTGGTACGTGCCGCCGCCGGCGTGGCGGAGGGCGTTGACGAGCGCCTCGCCGACGGGGGTGCGCACGTCGATGACCGGGAGCCCAGTCGGGGAAGTGCTCGGCGGCGACGGACGCGGTCGTGGCGCGCGCCTCGGAGAGCCCGCGCGGCGCGGTGACGTGCTCCGGCTTCATGAGCGGCACGCCGAGCTGGCCGGCGAGCTCCTCGTCGGTCAGCAGGATGAGCTTGCCGCCGGTGACCGCGTCGAGCACGTCGACGTAGGCCCGGCGGATGCTCTCCTCCTGCCGCCGGAGCGCCCGCTCGGCGTGGCGCACCCCGGTGATGTCGAGCGCGGAGAGCGCCCAGCGGTCGCGCCCGACCGGGTAGGCCTCGAGCAGCTCGTAGGCGTCGTCGCTCTCGATGTAGAGCTCGGACCGCGCGGGCGTGCCGCCGTCCGCCGCGCTCGCCACGACGTCGAGGTACGAGCGCGTGCGCTCGTCGAGGCCGTCGGGCCGGCTGAGCCGCTTGCCGACGGCCTCCTCGCGCGACAGCCCCGTGCGCTCCTGTTGCGTCGGGTTGATGTCGACGAGCTCGAGGTCGGTGATCGCGCCGTCAGCGTCGCGCACGACCGTGAACACCGTGAGGCCCTCCACCGCGTTCTCGAAGAGGCGTGTGTAGCGTTCCTGCGAGACCTCCAGGTTCCGGAAGTAGCGCAGCCCCAGAAAGAGCAGGAGCGTGGCCGTCACGGCGACGAAGAGGATCCCCTTGACCGACGCCAGCACGAGCTCCACGTTGTGCGGCAGCCCGAGCAGCCCAAGGACGCGGTCGGAGGCGACGATCCAGACGATGGACACGGCCGCGTAGATCAGCGCGTAGCGCACCGCCATCTGCCGCGCCGCGCGGCGCCGCCTCTTGCGGGCTTCCGCCCGATCTGTCGTCACTGCAGCCAGCATCGGATCGCTCTGTACCTCGGGGATTCCTCGGCGATGGGCAGGACCCTTCACGTCGGTGGTACCCCGGCTGACGCGGATGGAACCGCGCGCGAGCACACTCTAAAGCCGGAGGGGGCTGAGCGCGACCTCTGGGCGGCCCTTCAAGTTTGTTTGCAGGCTAACGGTTGCCGTGCTAACCTTCTCGACCGATGCACCGCCACGCCATCCCGACACTGCCGGAGACACTCGACGGAGTCGACGAACTCTCGTCGGACGTGTTCCGCACGTTCATGGCGACCATGCGCCAGCACGGGCGCCTCATGATGCAGGAGATGCGCGACCACGGCCTGCATCACGGCCAGGCGATGTGCCTGCGGCTGCTGAGCGCCAACGACGGGATCACGCAGCGCGACCTCGCCGGCGCCCTGCACGTGGCGCGCCCGACGGTGACGAAGATGCTGAACTCCATGGAGAAGGCCGGGCTCGTGCGGCGTCGTCCCGACGCCGCGGACGCCCGGCTCACCTGCGTGGAGCTCACCGACGCCGGCCGCGCCGAGGAGAAGAAGATGAACCTCGCCGCGGCCGACTACGTGAACAGCACCATCGCGACGCTGCCCGAGGCCGACCGCCGCGAGCTGGCGCGCCTGCTCGAGAAGCTCGGCGCCAGCATCCAGCTGGCGGCCGCCGCCCGCGAGGCCGGCGACCCGCGCGGACGAGGACGACCGGTGATCCGCCTCCTGCGCATGGGCCTGCGTCCCTACCGGTGGCCCATCGTCCTCGTGCTGGTGCTGGTGCTGGTGCAGGTCATCGCCAACCTGTACCTGCCGACCCTCAACGCCGACATCATCAACAACGGCGTCGTCACCGGCGACACGGCCTACATCCTCAAGGTCGGCGCCATCATGCTCGGCGTCACGCTCATCTACGTGGTCGCGTCCATCGCCGCCGTCTACTTCGGGTCGAGGACCTCCATGGGCCTCGGCCGCGACACGCGCGGCTCCCTGTTCCGCCGCATCCAGGGCTTCTCGCAGGCCGAGGTCAACAAGTTCGGCCCGCCGTCGCTCATCACGCGCACCACCAACGACGTGCAGCAGGTCCAGATGGTGGTGCTGATGATGCTCAACGTCGTCGTCGCGGCGCCGATCACCGCCATCGGCGGCCTCATCATGGCGCTGCGCCTCGACGTACCGCTCTCCGCCGTCATCCTGGTCGCGATCCCCGTCATGGGCGTCGTCATCGGCCTGGTGATGACGCGGGCCATCCCGCTCTTCATGTCGATGCAGAAGAAGATCGACCGCATCAACCAGGTCACGCGCGAGTTCCTGAGCGGCGTGCGCGTCATCCGCGCCTTCGACCGCACCGTGTACGAGGAGAAGCGCTTCGACGTCGCCAACATGGATCTCACGACGACGACGCTCAAGGTCGGGCGCATCTTCGCGCTCATGTTCCCGGCCATCACGATCATCCTCAACTTCTCGACCGTCGCGATCATGTGGTTCGGCGCCAAGCAGATCGCCGACCGGCAGCATGCCCATCGGCGACCTCACCGCCTTCCTCAGCTACATCATCCAGATCCTGTTCGCGGTGCTCATGGCCACCATCATGTTCGTCATGGTCCCGCGCGCCGCGGTCTCGGCCCAGCGCATCATGGAGGTGCTGGACACGCAGCCGACGATCGTCGACCCCGAGCAGCCCGTGACGGACGTGGCCAAGGCCGGCACCGTGGAGTTCCGCGACGTCGAGTTCCGCTACCCCGGCGCCGAGGAGCCGGTGCTCAGCGGCATCACCTTCACGGCGCGGCCCGGCGAGACCACCGCGATCGTGGGCAGCACCGGCAGCGGCAAGACGACCCTCATCAGCCTCATCCCGCGCTTCTACGAGGTCACCGGCGGCGGCGTGCTCGTGGACGGCGTGGACGTACGCGAGCTGGCGCAGCAGGACCTGTGGAGCCGCATCGGCCTCGTGCCCCAGAAGTCGTTCCTCTTCAGCGGCAGCGTGGCGGACAACCTGCGGCACGGCGACCAGGAGGCCGCCGACGAGCAGCTCTGGCACTACCTCGAGATCGCCCAGGGCCGCGAGTTCGTCGAGGAGATGCCCGAGCAGCTGGAGACGCACATCGCGCAAGGCGGCGCCAGCGTCTCCGGCGGGCAGCGCCAGCGCCTCGCCATCGCCCGGGCGCTGGCCAAGCAGGCCAAGATCCAGATCTACGACGACAGCTTCTCGGCGCTCGACTTCACGACCGACGCCAAGCTCCGCGCGGCGCTGCGCAAGCAGACCGCCGACGCGACGGTGATCATCGTCGCCCAGCGCGTCGGCACGATCATGCACGCCGACCAGATCATCGTGCTCGACGACGACGGCACCATCGCCGGCATCGGCACGCACGACGCACCTGCTCGAGACGAGCGAGACCTACCGCGAGATCGTCACCTCGCAGCTCGGCGTGGAGGGAGCGGCGTGAACAGCGACCGCAGGCAGCTATCGAGCGGGGCGCCGGAGGGGCACCGCTCCGCGAGAACAAGCCGCAGCAGCCCGGCGCCGGCGCGCCGCCGCGGCCGCCGCGCGGCGCCGGCGGCCCCGGCCCCGGCGGCCCGGGCGCCCACGCCCTGGTGACGCCGACGGCCAAGGCCAAGGACCTCCGCGGCTCGCTGCGCCGGCTCGCCGGCCAGCTCAAGCCCGAGCGCGCGCTCCTCATCATGGTCGTGCTGCTCGCGGTGGTCAGCGTGGCCTTCGCCGTCGTCGGCCCCAAGATCCTCGGCCACGCGACCAACATCATCTTCGAGGGGGTCGTCAGCAAGCAGATCCCGGCCGGCGTGACCAAGGCGCAGGCCATCGCCGGCCTGCGCGGCAAGGGCCAGGGCCGCATCGCCGACATGATCTCCGGCATGACCCTGCACCCCGGCCACGGCATCGACTTCAACGCCCTGGGGCGCACGCTGCTCCTGCTCGTCGGCGTGTACGTGCTCAGCGCGCTCTTCGCCTGGCTGCAGGCCTACCTCATGGCCGGCGTGGCGCAGCGCACCATCTACCGCCTGCGACGAGCGGCGGACGAGAAGCTCGCGCGCCTGCCGCTCAGGTACTTCGACGACCACCCGCGCGGCGACGTCCTCAGCCGCATGACCAACGACATCGACAACATCTCGCAGTCGCTGCAGCAGAGCCTGACGCAGATCATCACGTCGACGCTGACGATCATCGGCGTCCTCATCATGATGCTCACCATCAGCTGGCTGCTGGCGCTGATCTCGGTGCTGGTCGTGCCGATCTCGGTGGTCGTCACGATGATCATCGCCAAGCGCTCGCAGAAGCAGTTCGCGGCGCAGTGGGAGACCACCGGCGACCTCAACGGCCACGTGGAGGAGATGTTCACCGGCCACAACGTGGTCAAGGTGTTCGGCCGCCAGCAGACCGCCATCGACACGTTCGACGAGCAGAACGAGAAGCTCTACCAGGCGAGCTTCAAGGCCCAGTTCATCTCCGGGATCATCATGCCGGTCATGAACTTCGTCATGAACCTCAACTACGTCGCCATCGCCGTCATCGGCGGCGTGATGGTCGCCAGCGGCCGCATGTCGCTGGGCGACGTCCAGGCCTTCATCCAGTACTCGCGCCAGTTCACGATGCCGATCACGCAGGTGGCCAGCATCATGAACGTGCTGCAGAGCACGGCCGCCTCGGCCGAGCGCGTCTTCGAGCTCCTCGACGAGGACGAAGAGATCGCCCGACCCGGCCGAGTGCGTGGTGTTCGAGCACACGCGCGGGCACGTCGAGCTCGACGACGTGTCGTTCCGCTACGTGCCCGACACGCCGCTCATCAGCGAGCTCACGCTGGACGTCACCGCCGGCGAGACCGTGGCCATCGTCGGGCCGACCGGCGCCGGCAAGACCACGCTCGTCAATCTGCTGCTGCGCTTCTACGAGATCGACGCGCGGCGTCATCAGCGTGGACGGCGTGGACACCCGGCACATCTCCCGCAGCGACCTGCGCCGGCTGTTCGGCATGGTGCTGCAGGACACGTGGCTGTTCAGCGGCACGATCCGCGAGAACATCGCCTACGGGCGCGAAGGCGCGACCGAGGAGGAGATCCGGGCGGCGGCCCAGGCGGCGCGCGTCGACCACTTCGTGCGCGCCCTGCCCGACGGCTACGACACCGTGCTCGACGACGACGCCACCAACGTCTCCCAGGGCGAACGCCAGCTGCTCACCATCGCCCGCGCGTTCCTCGCCGACCCGGACATCCTGATCCTCGACGAGGCCACGAGCTCGGTGGACACGCGCACCGAGGTGCTCATCCAGCAGGCGATGGCGGAGCTCATGCAGGACCGCACCAGCTTCGTCATCGCCCACCGGCTCAGCACCATCCGCGGCGCCGACATCATCCTCGTGATGGACAAGGGCGCGATCATCGAGCAGGGCAGCCACGAAGAGCTGATGGCTGCCCGCGGCTTCTACTACGACCTCTACTCCAGCCAGTTCGAACAGGCGCTGGACGAGGCGTCGTAAGGCGGCGAGGCCACTCCGCGACGGATGCTGCCCCTCTGTGCATCTGACTTGTACGGACTTGTACACTCACACAGAGGTCCCGGCTGCGGAAGCGTGGCTCGGGGGGGAACCAGCGCCTGGAGGATCCATGCACGTCCGTCCCCTCCGGCGCCGGCTTGCCGGCCGTCATCCTGTCGCTGCTCGTCCTCATGGCCGTGGCGCCGGCCCTGGCGCTGGCGGGCGGACTCTCCGTCGCCGCCGCGTCCACCGCGCCGATCATCTACCGCGTCGGCCTGCAGAGCGACGTCGACAACATGAACCCGTTCTCGACCTACAACACCATCCCGTGGGAGTGCTTTCGCATCGGCTACAACTTCCTCACCTGGTACGACGCCGACTACAAGCCGGTGCCGGACCTCGCCACCGAGGTGCCGACGCTGGCCAACGGCGGCATCACGGACGGCGGCCGCGTCTGGACCTTCCACCTCCGCCCCAACGTCAAGTGGAGCGACGGCCAGCCGCTGACGGCGCAGGACGTCGCCTACACCTACAACCGCATCCTGCGCCAGCAGCTGGGCATGTACATCGGCTACTTCACCGGCGTGACCAAGGTCGAGGCGCCGGACGACAGCACCGTCGTCATCACCTCGAAGAAGCCCAACGCGGTGCTCACCGCCCTCTACGTGCCGATCCTCCCCGAGCACGTCTGGAGCAAGGTGCCGGACAACAAGGTCGAGTCCTGGGCCAACGTGCCCATGGTCTCGAGCGGGCCGTTCCACGTGACCGAGGTCAGCAACGGCAAGTACGTGAAGATGGAGAAGAACCCGTACTACAAGGACGGGTTCGGCGTGGAGCCGACCATCGACCAGGTCGTTCTTCAACATGTACCAGACGATGGACGGCGTCGTGGCCGACTACAAGGCCGGCGTCCTCGACGCCGCCATCGAGCTCGACCCGGGCTTCTACCGCAGCCTGCAGAACGTCCCCGGCTCCACCTCCGTGGCCGCACCGGGCATCGGTTCCACGAGCTCGGCATGAACTGCTACGACAGCCCCAAGAGCAAGGGCAATCCGCTGCTGCTCGACAAGAACATCCGCGTGGCCATCGACTACGCCATCGACAAGGAGGCGATCGCCGCCGTGGCCATGAGCGGCCTCGCCCAGCCTGGCTCGTCGCTGCTCTCGCCGGTGGACACGTTCTTCCGCTGGGAGGTCCCGGCCGACCAGCTGCGCTCCTACGACCCGGCGAAGGCCAAGGCAGTGCTCGACGCGCCGGCTACAAGGTGGGCGCCGACGGCATCCGCGTCGACGCCAAGGGCAACCCGCTCAAGTTCCGCCTGGCGGCGCTGAACGAGTACCCGATGGACATCACGGCGGCCAAGAAGATCACCTCGTACCTCAAGGACGTGGGCATCGGCACGACGCTCCAGATCATGGACGAGAACGCCTTCTCGGACCTCAACTACGCCAACGCCGACGACGACCTGTACATCTGGAGCTGGACGGCCGACATCGACCCGGGCTACATCCTCAGCGTCTTCACGACCGGCCAGGTCTCAACGGCAGCGACTCCGAGTACTCCAACCCCCAGTACGACGCGCTGTACGTCCAGCAGGCACAGGCGGTCGACCCCGCGCAGCGCCAGCAGATCATCCAGCAGATGCAGGAGATCCTGTACGCCGACTCGCCGTACTCGATGCTCTGGTACAACACGCTGGTCCAGGCGTTCCGCACCGATACTTGGACCGGCTACAGCCACGTGCCCAAGGGCCCGGACGGCGCGGCGTTCCGCAACATGCTGCGCGACACGTACTCGACCTGAAGCCGGTGACGGCGGCGACGAACACGGCTGAGGGTGGCAGCAGCACCGGCGTCATCGTCGCGGTGATCGTCGCGGTGATCGTGGTGATCATCGTCGTAGCGCTCGTGCTCATGCGGAGGCGGCCGCGGAGCGTCAGCAGGTGCGGCTGAGCGCGGCCGCAGGTCGTCCTAGCTCTGGAGGGTGAGCCCGGCGGCGAACACCTGCTCGCAGGCCTTGACGACGGCGGCGGCGTACAGGCGCCCCGAGCCGGCGACGATCTCGTCCAGAGCGGCCTCCACGCCGAGTGCCGGCCAGTCGGGCCGGTGCGAGGACATCGCCTCTGACCCACGGGGCGTGACGCAGCCGAGCCTCGGGAACACTCATCGGACGGAAGACGATGTCCTGATGGAGGACCGCATGACCGAGACCGCACCCGGCAAGCCTCGCTGGCCGGAGCTCCCCTACGAGGCGTTCGCGCCCACCATGCACCTGCTCCACATGGGGCTCCAGATGGTCGGCAAGCTGACGCTGCTCAAGCCGTTCGAGCCGCAGTGGGCGAACGTGGTCCTGGGGCTGACCAGCACGGGCCTGACGACCGGGCCGGTCCCCTGGCAGGGCGGGACCTTCACCGTGAACACGGACTTCGCCCGGCACGAGATCGGCATCACGACCTCCTGGGGCACGGTCGGCGGCTTCGAGCTCGGCCCCATGAGCGTCGCCGGCTGGCACGAGCGCTTCTTCGGCGCGCTCGCCGGGGCCGGCGTCGCCGTCACGATCAACGAGAAGCCGCAGGAAGTGGCCGACCCGCTGCCCTTCCCGCAGGATTCCGCGCCGCGCCCGTACGACCATGCGCTCGTGGAGGCCTGGTTCCAGGCCATGCACACGAGCGCCGGCGTGATGGAGCGCTACCGCGCCTGCTTCAGCCGCAAGACGCCGCCCATCGGCTTCATGTGGGGCACGTTCGACCTCCGCGACCTGCGCCTCGGCGGCACCTCGGCGCCCGCGGACCCGGATCCCGGCTACATCGGCCGCAACGCCATGGACGAGGACCTGGTCGAGGCCGGCTGGTGGCCGGGCAGCGAGGCCTATCCCCGCCCGGCCTACTACTCTTTCACGCACCCGAAGCCGGAGGGGATCGAGAAGGTCGACCCCGAGCCCGCCGCGGCGCGCTGGGACACCACGCTGGGCGAGTTCCTCATCGACTACGACGACGTGCGCGCCGCGGGCGACCCCGAGGCCGCGCTCCTCGCCTTTCTCGACTCGACCTACGCGGCCGGGGCAGCACTGGCGGGGTGGGACGCGGCCTGGATCTGCCCCGGCCGACCACGGCAAACACCCACAGGAGACTCCAGATGAGCGATGAGTGCACGCACCTCGACCAGATCGTCGTCGGAGTCGAGCCCAGCGGCGACGGCTGCAAGGAGTGCATGGAGACCGGCGGCCGCTGGCTGCACCTGCGCCGCTGCGCCGTCTGCGGACACATCGGCTGCTGCGATTCCTCGCCCGGCAACGCACGCCACGAAGCATGCGCACGAGACCGGCCACGCGATCATGCAGTCGTACGAGCCGGGCGAGGACTGGCTGTACTGCACCGAGGACGAGCTGCTGTTCGAGATCGACGAGATGACCGGACTCGCCGAGCCACCCGCCGGGCTGGTCGCCCGGGCCACCCCGCGAGGCTCGCCGGTAGCCCACTTGCGCCGCTCAGCTCGCGCCGCCGAGCTACGCGTTGTGAGCCCCGCGTCTACTGCCTGCCGAGCAGGGTCCTGTCGAAGAACCCGACCACCAGGCGCTCGTACTCCTTGGGCTGCGTCTCGATGCCCTGCGTGTGCCCCGCTCCCGGCACCATCCAGATGGCCTTGGGCGAGAAGGCGGCGCCGTAGTACACGGGGTTGACCGACTTCTCCACCTCCTGGCCGTCCTCGCCGTAGATGAAGAGGGTGGCGCGCGGCGCGATCAGCCGCGACGCGTTCTTGAGCGAGATCGGGACGGGCTCGCCGCTCAGCAGCCACACCGCCACCGTCTGCACCAGCGCCTGCGGATACTGCAGCGCCAGTTCCAGCTGGCTGGGCCCGCGCGGCAGCAACGCCTCGCGGGCCGAGCGGATGCCCGCGCCCTCGCTGACCACGGCCTTGAGGCCGGGGTTGAGGGCGGCGGCCTCGAGCATCTGCTCGCCGCCCATCGAGAGGCCGAGGCCGCCGATGCGCCGCCGCTGGACGTCGGGACGGCGGCGCAGCCACGCCACCGCCGCGTCGATGTCCTTGGCGGAGCCCCAGCCGTAGGCGTCGGGGTCCCCCTGGCTGTCGCCGAAGCCGCGTGGGTCGACAAGGAGCACGCCGTAGCCGTTCTTCACCAGCATGCGCGCCTGCTCCGTGGTCCACTGGCGGGGGAAGGTGATGACTGCCGCGTGGTTCAGCGACGGCACGTACCAGGCGCTCAACTTGAGGCCGTCGCGCGTGGTGAGAGTGACCTTCTCGTAGGGCCGCCCGAGGTCGACTGCCTTGACCGGCTCGCGCGGGCGCTCGGTGGCGACGATGGCCATGCTCACCGGCAGGACGACCCAGTACACGACGAACAGCGCCGCGACCAGGACCAGCGCGCGGCGCAGCAGCGTCCACCAGAGCGGCCCCCCACGCTTGCGGGAGACCCATAGCAGCCAGACGCCCAGCGCGACGAGCACGGCGCCGGCCACGAGCGGCAGCACACCGCAGAGGCCCGAGGCGCCCACGCCCTCGACGCGCAGACGGTCCACGGACGACGAGACCGGTGACGACCGCGAACACGCCGTAGAGGAGCGCGAGGGGGGCGCGCAGGCCGGCGGGCAGACGCGACCAGAGGTCCGCGGAGAGCGCGAGGATCGCCGACGGCAGCAGCACGACCAGAAGGTGGTCCGCCCGCGAGGCGCCCGGGCGGACGAAGACGAGGTACGCCAAGATGAGGTAGACGATGATGGCGCCGCCGCACCAGAGGACGGCCCTGCGCTCGCGCGGTCCGGGACGGCGAGCGCGTGTGGCGACCGCTCCGTTCGCGTCCGCGCCGTTCGCGCCGGGGCCACCGTTGATGCCGGCGCCACCGTTGAGGCCGGCGCCCATGGGACCGGTGGCCGGCTCGGCTCCTGCGGTCGTCGCGTCCGGGGTGGTCGTGCTCACGCGGACCCTCCCAGGTCGCTCGCCAGTGCCACGCCGCTAGCCTACCGGAGCGGGCGGGGGCGGCGCATCCGGCCCCGCGGGGACCGTGCCGGCCGCGCCGGCCGGGTCGATCGCCGGCGCGGAGACGGGCGACGAACCTGCGGTCGCGCCTACCCTGAGCGGAGCGTCCTTGAGGCGGGAGACGACGACGGCCGTCACCGCGAGGAGCACGCTCATGAGCAGCAGCGAGACCGCGAACGACCCGCTCCCCGTGCGCAGCGGTCCCATGATGTAGACGAAGACGACGGAGCACTGGCCGCAGAGCTGGACCAGTCCGTTCGACGTGCCCTCGGGGGTCGGGTACGTCACCTCAGCCGCGTACTGCATGCCGATCGGCAGTGCGCCGACGATGAAGAAGCCGAGCGCGGCGAAGCTCGCGTAGAGCAGCAACGTGGAGGAGACGAACGCCACCCCGACCAGGCTGGGGATCGCCAGCGTCATCGTGAGCACGAGATAGCGGATGCGCTTGCCCTGGCGATCCGACATCGCCGAGAGGACGACGGCGCCGATGACGCCGGCCACGAGCATCACCATGCCCAGCAGGCCGGCGGCGTCGGCGCCGAACCCCCGCGGGAGGACGATGTCGCCGATCCAGCTGCTGACGCCGTTGAAGACTCCCAGGATGACGAACGCCACGACCAGGATGACGAGGAAGGGCTTGACGGTGAGCGCGTGCTTGAGGCCGTCGAGCATGAGGGCGCGCACCTCCTCGCCGGCCGGGCCGGGCGCCGTCGCCGGCCGCTCGCGCGCCAGCAGGAGGAAGGCCGCGGCGGAGACGGCGGCGGCCACGCCGAACACCAGCTGCATCGCGCCGATCGACATGAC
Source organism: uncultured Thermoleophilia bacterium (assembly GCA_963739595.1). Taxonomy (GTDB): domain Bacteria; phylum Actinomycetota; class Thermoleophilia; order UBA2241; family UBA2241; genus CAIXSE01. Next base: position 34,490 of record CAVUBA010000022.1, on the reverse strand, counting down.
GCCGACGAGCGCCGAGGAGAGCCCCATGCCGGCGCCGACGCCGAGCATGCTCGCCAGCGTGATGAGCCCGACGGCGGTCGCGCGCTCGCCGGAGGCGAACCAGTTCGCCGGCACCTTGGTCCAGGCGTTGAGCAGGAACGGCTGCGCGACGGCGATGCCGACGGTGCAGACGAGCACGAGCGTGTAGTTGCTGCCCGACAGGCCGCGCAGCACGCCGAAGACGCCCATCAGCACGACCCCGAAGCCGACGGCGGTGCGGAAGCCGCGGCTGTCGATCACCCACGCGGCCGGCAGCGACAGCGGGATGAAGGCGATCATGAAGACCATCGAGAGCAGCGTGACCATCTGGTGCGACACGCCGTAGTAGTCCGAGGCGTCGGCGATGATGGTCCCGTAGCTGATCCAGAGGACCTGGATCATGAAGTTGACGATCATGACGACGCCGAGGACGACCCACCGGTAGCCGTACACCCGGTAGCCCCGCTCGGCGTCGCGCCGCTCCCGCGCCTCAGCCCGTCCGCTCACGTCGCTCCCTCCCCCCGCGATTGACCGATGTGGTCGGGTCAACTGGCGGTGCTCCGAAGTCTCACCGACTATTGATGCGCCGGTACACCGGACGCATCCGCTTGTGGATCTCGAGGAAGGTCCGATAGCGCGCATCGTACACCTCGCGGGCCGCGGCGCCCGGCTCGAACTCGCCGTCGAACTCGACCAGCCGCGGCACGTCGTCGAAGGCGATCTCGCCGAGCCCGGCGGCGGCGATCCACGCCGCGCCCCGGGCGTTCGCCTGGATCGGGTCGCGGACGCGGCGGACGGTGACGCCGAGGACGTCGGCGACGATCTGGCACCAGACGTCCGACTGGCCGCCGCCGCCCACCAGGTTGATGTGGTCGACGGGCCGGCCGAGGAACTTGCGCACCGGCCCGAGCAGCCAGCGCGTGTTGAGCGCGACGCCCTCGAAGAAGGCGCGCACGATGTCCTCGCGCGTGTTGTCGAGCGAGAGGTTGTAGAGGCCGGCGCGGAGCGCGCCGTCGTCGACCGGGGCGCGCTCTCCCCAGATCCACGGCGTGTAGAGCACGCCGTTGCTGCCGGGCGGCACGCGCCGCGCGATCTGGTCGAAGATCTTGAACACGTCCGGCTGCTCCTCCTCGGCCAGCAGTTCGTCCTGATGGTAGAGCACGTTGTCGCGCAGCCAGGTGAGGTTGCCGCCGGCGGTGGCCTGCAGCGCGGTGAGCAGCCAGCGGCCGGGCAGCGCGCACGGGAGCGACGCGATGCTCGCGAACACGTCGGTCTTCTTGAACGGCACGTGCGCGGCGAGCCACGACGACGTGCCGAGGTACAGGTGCACGCCGAAATCGTCCGTGGTGCCGGCGCCGACGGCCGCGGCCGTGGTGTCGATGGCGCCGGCGACGACCTGCGTCTCCGGCGCCAGCCCGAGTTCCTCGGCCGCCGCCGGCGTGAGCCGGCCGAGCACCTCGGTGCACTTCACGATCTCCGGCAGCTTGTCGCCGTCGATGCCGCAGTCCCGGACCAGTCCGGCGTCGTACTTCACGGCGTCCGCGTCGCGGTTGTCGGTCACCCAGCTGGTCATGATCGAGTCGTAGCTGGCGGCCATGCGGCCGGTGAGCTTGAGGTTCAGGTAGTCCGGCACGTTGAGGAACTTGTGCGTGCGCTCGTACACCTCCGGCAGCTCGTCGCGGATGTAGAGCATGTGCGCGGCAGGGTCCTTGCCGGTCGGCGACGGCATGCCGCCGGTGAGCTTCACCCAGCGGCGGATGCGCGGCAGGCTGATGCCCCGCATGCTGAGCGGCCCGCCGAACTGCCGGCGCAGGTTCGGCGCGCCGCGCATGTCCATCCAGAGGATGCAGTCCGTGAGCGGCGCGCCGGCCTCGTCGACCGGCACGGTGCCCTCGCTCTGGGTGCTGCAGCAGACGGCGGCGACCTCGGCGGCCGGACCGTCGTGGCGGGCGAGGAGTCGCCGCGTCGCGGCGACCACGGCCCGCCACCAGTCGTCCGGCCGCTGCTCCGCGCCGCCGCCCGGCAGCACGATCAGCTCGACCGGCTCGAACTCCCACGCGGCGACGCGCCCGTCGATGCTGATGAGCGCGACCTTCGCGCCGGACGTGCCGAGGTCGACGGCGAGGACGAACCGGGAGGCGCTCGAAGAGGCGACCATGGCGGCAGCATAGCACCGCGCGGCCGAGAGCGCCTCGCCGCAGACCTCCCCGCCGGTCCGAGCGTGGCGCCGGCTCCCGGCACGCCCCCGGCTCAGCCCAGCTGCGCCTTCATCTCCGAGCTCAGCGGCACGACGAGCTCGGCGTTGTAGGAGCCCGTCGGCAGACGGCCGACCGGGTTGTCGAAGATCTGCTGGGCCGCGACGCCGTAGGTGCGCGAGATCGCGGCCGGCGAGCCATCCTCCACCACGGGATCGACGTCGACCGCCAGGATCGAGACGGTGTCGTCGTCTGCCGCGCAGGAGCTCGAACGTGCGCAGCTGCTGCGGGAAGTCCCTGAGCGAAGAGGTCTCGACCTCCCAGAAGCCGAGCTCGGGCCGATCGGCGGTGGGCGACGGGAAGGCGGTGACCGCGTTGCAGTGACGGTGGCCGGCGATCCAGAGGATCAGGTTGGGATAGGTGTGCAGCTTCGCGAGCAGGTCCTCCTCCGAGCCGAAGGCGCTCGAACTCCAGGACATCGGATGGGGCGCCTTCTCGACGCCGATCGGGCAATGCGCGGCGATGATCATGAGGACGCCGTCGGCCTGTCCCCTGTCCAGCTCGCGGATGAGCCAGTCGTGCCGCTCCTTGTCCAGCGAGATGTGCCCGTAGCCGTTGTCGTAGGGATCGTCGTCGCGCTGCGTGTCGTCCAGCGCGAGGACGCGCACCGGCACGCCGGCCTTGGGCTCGAAGGTGTAGCAGGCGAAGCCGGCGTCGACGGTCGCCGCGTCGAAGCCGTGCCCCTTGAGGCTCGACGCCGTCGTGAAGAACTCGTTCATCCACTCGCTCTTGGTCAGCGAACGGCGATCGGGGTCGGCGGCGAGGACCTTCGGCGGCGTGGCGAAGTCCGCGACCGGCCCGATGCCGAAGATGTCACCGTAGGGCGTCCGCCCGTCGAGGCAGCCCATGTAGAAGCCGCGTGCTAGCCGGGCCGCGCGGATCCTCGAAGACGTTGCCGAGGTCGAGGATCTCCTCGCCCACGTAGTTCCTGCGCAGGTAGTCGTCGACGCGGAGGAACCCCGTCCAGAAGTGGTCGTGGTTGCCGCGCACCTGGTACCAGGGGATCGACGGGTCGAGGCCGGCCGCGTCGTACGCGTCGAGGAACGCGGCCCGCGGTCCGGCGGGCGCCTTGTCCCGCTGCCCCGGAGTCGAGGGTCGATGTGCCGGCCGTCGAGCACGTCGATGTACCAGCGCAGCTCGTTGTACTGGGTGTTGTTGCACGTGTCGCCCAGGGAGATGCCGAAGTCGATCGGGTCATCCCGGTGCTGGGCGTTGACGGTCTGCACGGCCGCGTCGAGCACGTGATGCGTGTACAGCATGACCCCCGAATAGGCCGACGAGAGAAAGCCCTTGTAGCCGAAGAAGATCGCCTGGGCCGGCGACTGCACGTCGGCGATGTGGATGTCCGTGATGGCGAAGAAGCGAAGGAGCCGCGAACCGCCGGCCGCCGTGCCGTCGTAGCCGGCCGGCATGAGGTCGAGCCGCCGCTCGGCGGCCAGCCCCGGGCCGTAGCTCCAGGCGCCGTAGCCGTTCGCCTCGTACTTGGCGAGCTCGTACGGGAGGACCTTCTCCGCGTCCGCGGGGATGGGGTCGGGCACGATCGTCCGCTCGAGCGTCGTGGCTACCTTGTGCGCGCTCGCGTCTGTCAACGGATTCATCTGATGCCTCTCTGCCCGTCACCGGCGGGCTTGGCTCTGGTGCAGCGTCCACACCGAGATATCGGCACGACTGCCGGCGACCGATACTCTGGGCTGGCAGAGTCCAGCCCGGTGCCCGTCCCCCTACTTGAGCGCCAGCAGCTCGGAGACCGTCGCGAACGAGTAGCCCTGCTCGCTCAGCGCCGCCATGATCATCGGCAGCGCGCGCCGCGTGGCGTCATTGCCGGCAGCCCAGTAGTGCAGCTCGATGATCGAGCCCGGCCGCACGTTGTCGATGACGTACTGGGTCATCGCCTCGGCGTCGTCGCTGATGGCCAGCGAGTCCGGCTCGAGGTCCCACATCACCGTCGTGCGACCGCCGGAGGCCATCTCGAACGGGTACGACAGGAGCTTCTTGGCGTACGGCGGTCGAACCGTGATGGGCCCCGTGTACCCGCTCGCGCGGATGACGGCATCGGTCGCCCCGATCTCGTTCCGCACCGTGGAGGTCGAGACGAAGACGAGCCTGCGGTGGTCGAAGCTGTGGTTGCCGAGCTCCTCGCCGGCCGCCACGAGCGCGGTCATGGCCGCCGGGTGGGCCCTGGCGTCGGCGCCGATGACGTAGAACGTGGCGTGGGCGTCGTACTGCCTGAGGTCGGCGAGCAGCTCGCTGACGTACATGTCCTCGGGCCCGTCGTCGAACGTCAGCGCCACGACCTTGCGGCTCGTCTCGACACGCGAGACGTGATCGCCGAGCAACTGCACCGTCCGCGAGTTCATCAGCCAGTACGCGCCCCACGCGACCAGCACGAGCGCGAGCGCCAGCGAGACACCGATCCGGAGCACGCGCCACCAGCCCCCTCCGGCGGTAGCCGCGGAACACCTTCCACCAGAAGACGAAGAACGCCGTCAGCCCGACGACCAGGAGAAGGCAGGCGATGACATCGAGGTTCACGCCGCCACCTCCGGCACGATGGCGCCGTGGAGCCGCCCGTCAGACGCCCTCGACGCTCGAGAGCACGCGCTCGAAGCGCTCGAGCGCGTCGTCGATGACCTCGTCGGTGTCGGCCATCGACGTGTACATGCGCGAGCCTGCGAGCGTGATCAGGCCGTTCGCGGTGTAGGCCGCGCCCATCTCCTCGATCATGTGCTTGCGCGGCTTCATCTGCTTGGCGAAGCGCAGCGGGTGCTTGAGGTCGAGGAGCATCACGCCGGAGGTCTCGAGGTGGACGATCGAGCCCTGGTTGTAGGCGACGAACGGCAGACCGTACTTGTCGATGATGCGGCTGAGGCCGGCGGTCAGCCTGTCCCCGGCCATGCCCGCGAGCACGGGCGCGCCGGTGCGCTCCATCTCGGTGATGGCGAAGTAGCCGGCCGCGCAGCTCAGCGGGTTGGCGCTCAGCGTGCCGCCGATGTAGGCGCGCTCGCCGCTCTTGCCGCCGATGCCGCTGGCGAAGCTCGCCATGACGTCGCGGCGGCCGCCGACGCCGCCGGCCATGGGGTAGCCGCCGGTGATGCACTTGCCGAAGATCGTGAGGTCGGGGCGCACCCCGAAGTACCCCTGCGCCCCGCCCATCCCGAGGCGGAAGCCGCTCACGACCTCGTCGAAGATGAGCAGCGCGCCGAACTCGTCGCAGAGGTCGCGCACGGCGGCGTTGAAGCCGAACGGCACCGGCCGCGTGCCGCTCTCCGGGCCGACCGGCTCGACGATCACCGCCGCGGTGCCGCCGAGCAGCCGGTTCTGCTTCAGCTTCCGGCGCAGCGCGTCCAGGTCGTTGGGGAACACCTCTCGCGTCCGCGCGGTCGCCCCGAAGGGGATGCCCTTGGCCTCGAAGCGCCAGGTCCCGGGCACGTGCAGGCCGTAGACCATCTGGTCGCTCCAGCCGTGGTACGCGCCGCCGACCTTGACCACCCACTTCTTGCCGGTGAACGCGCGGGCGCCGCGGATGGCCGCCATCACGCTCTCGGTGCCGGAGCCGAGCATGCGGAACTGCTCGCACGCCGGCATGAGCCGGCTCACCAGCTCCGCCAGCTTGAGCTCGTACTCGTGGAAGAGGCCGGTGACGGGACCGGACTGCTCGACCACCTCGGCGACCTTGCGGCGCACCGGCTCGTAGTTGCTGCCGAGCACGGTGGGGCCGCCGGCCTGGAGGAAGTCGATGTACTCGTTGCCGTCGACGTCCCAGAGGCGCGCTCCCTCGGCCTTCTCGATGGCCAGCGGGAAGGGGTAGTTGAAGGCGAGGTTGTGCTGCACGCCGCCGGGGATGAGCTCCATCGCCTCGTCGGTCAGCTCCTTGCTGCGGCGGCAGTTCTCGTCGAACCAGGCGAGGTAGCCGTCCATGACGTCGCGACGGATGGGGCGGATGGGCTGGGAGACGAGGTCGGTCAGCCGCCGGTAGACGTCGGGGACGTCCGGGTAGCGGCTGATGGCGTAGCCGGCGAGCTGGGCGCCGGAGGGGCTCGACTCGCCGGCGGCTGCGACCGCCGGTCCGGCGCTGGCCGGAGGCTCGGGCGCGGGCTCGCCTGCGGCCGCCCGCGCCTCCTCCGCGGCCTTCTCCTCGCGCCGCGCGCGCCTCCGCCGCCTCGCGCGCGGCGCGCGCCTCCTCCACCTGCTTCGCCAGCTTCTTCTCGTCCTTGCGCAGCTTCTGGAAGGCGATCTCGCGGATCGGCAGCGGCACCTTCTCGGCGCGGCCGTCGGTGAGCAGCGCCAGCAGGTAGTCGAGCGCGACCTTCTCGAGCAGCGCCATGTTGTGCACGGCCTGCTCGGCGTCGCCGCCCAGCACGAGGACGCCGTGGTTCTCGAGGATGTAGGCGTTGGCGCCGCTGGCGAGCTTCTTCGCCACGTTCTTCTTGAGGAAGCTCGTCCCCGACGGGGCGTACGAGACGAGCTCCACCGAGCGGCCGAGGTAGCGCACCTGTTCGTCGAACAGGGCGGGGATCGGCCGCTCCATCAGCGCGAGCGCGCTCGCGTACGGCTGGTGCGTGTGGATGATCACGCTCACGTCGTCGCGCCGCTCGTACACGGCCGCGTGCATCGACGACTCGATCGACGCCTTCCTGGCGCCGAGGATGTGCCGCCCGTCGAGCCCCATGACGCAGATGTCGCCGGGCTCCATCTTGCCGTAGTCGTAGCTGGACGGCGTGATCGCGAAGGCGTCCTCGCCGGGCACGCGCACGGAGACGTTGCCCTCCGTCGCCTTGAGGTAGCCGCGCTCGAGCAGCGTCCGGCAGACGTCGACCACGAGCTCCCGCGACGGGCCGTAGTGGCTCACGGTCACACCTCCACGAAGATGAGGACGACGGTGGCGACTCGCGAGCACGATGCTCGACGACCGTGAGCACGCCAGATCGCCCAGAAGTCGGTGGGCAGGGGCCCGCCGGCGGCGAGCGCGGCGCGGGTGCGCTGCGCGCGGTAGGCGCCAGCAGCAGCAGGAAGACGCCGAACACGCCGTAGCCGGCGCCGAGCACGCCGAAGGCGACGTGCGAGACGTCGATGAGCGCCGGCAGCAGCCTGCCGACGGCGAGCGCCAGCCCGAGCGCCGCGAAGCCGGTGCGCAGCCAGGCGAGGTAGGTGCGCTCCGCGGCCAGCCACGTGCGCCGCGGAGCCGAGTCGGTCAGGGGTCCCTCGTCTGTGCGCGGCTCGTCCATCCCCCGGCATTCTAGTCCACCACGGCCATCCGGCTGCGGTCGATTCACCCCACCCGGGTGAGGCGACGGCGGCCGCCGTCCCTAGATTCCGGCACGGCAGTCGACAGGAGGCCCTGTTCGGATCAGCGACACAAGAGCCGGTCGCAGCCCCACGACCAGCACGGAGCAAGGTACGCCCGATCAAGCGTAGCAGATCCGGTCGTGGTCTGGCGTCGCCGTGGTCTTCCCTGAGCGGTCTCGCCCGGACGGCACACGGCTCGCCCCAGTCAGCGGCCCTGACGCGAAGGCGGCGCGTAGCGATCACCCGCATGGGTGGCGGCGAGGCCGGGAGCCTTCGGTAGCGGGGCGGCTCCGGGTCATCGAGGTCCGCGCCAGCGCGGCCGACCCGGCCGGCGAGGCTTCCGCGGACGCGGGCGCACCCGGCCTCTTCGCGTACGCGCCTAGCCCTCCAGCGTCCGGAGGTAGTCCGAGACCGCCGCCAGCCCGCCCTCGAGCACGTCGCGGGCGCAGGCGTAGCCCATGCGGAACGCGTGCTCCTCGCCGAACGCGATGCCCGGCATGACGAAGGCGCCGTTGAAGTCGAACATCCCCTGGCAGAAGTCCACCGAGGGCAGGTCGTAGTCGTAGCGGATGAGCGCGATGGTGCCGGCCCGCGGACGCACGTAGCGCAGCCGCGGCTCACGCGCGATCCACTCGTCGACGATCGCGAGGTTGCCGCGCACGATGTCCAGGCTGCGCGCGAGCACCCGGTCCCTGCTCTCGAGCGCCACGGCGGCGAGGGCGTCGTCGAGCACGCCGCCGCTGATGGTCGTGTAGTCGCGCACGTCGAGGCAGCGCTGGATCACCTCCGGGGGCCCGGCGACCCACCCGGTGCGCAGCCCGGCCAGCGAGTAGCTCTTGCTCATGCTGCCGCTGCTGACGCCCTTCTCGTACAGGTCGGCGACCGACGGCGCGGTCGAGCCGGGCTCGTGCTCGAGCTTGCGATACACCTCGTCGCAGAAGAGCCAGGCGTCGCGCTCGCGCGCCACCTCCACGATCTCGCGCAGCAGCGGCTCGTCGATGAGCGCGCCGGTGGGGTTGTTGGGGTTGTTGAGCACGATGAGCCGGGTGCGCTCGTCGGTGAGCGCCCGCAGCGCCTCCACGTCCGGCAGATAGCCGTCCTCTTCGCGCAGTCGCAGCGCGCGGACCTCGGCGCCCAGGGACTTCGGGACCGAGAAGAGCTGCTGGTAGGTGGGCTGGACGCTCACGACCGTCGTCCCCGGCTCGACCAGCGCGTAGAGGGCGAGGAAGTTGGCGCCGATCGCCCCGTTGGCGGTGAGCACGTCGTCCGGGCCGATGCGCTCGCCGTACAGCGCCGCGATGGCGGCGCGCAGCCGCGGCGAGCCGACGATGTCCCCGTAGCCGAGCCACGTCTCCTTGAGGCGCCCCACCACCCCGTCCGCGTCGCCGCTGAGCTCCAGCAGCTCGTCGAACGTGAGCGAATGCACGCAGGTCTCGGCGATGTTCCAGGTGGCCGTCGTCTCGTGGGCGTTCATCCACTGCTCGACGAAGAACGGTTCGATCTGCACGGGGCCTCCCGGCCGGAGGGTGGGACGACGAGCCACATCCTGCACCGGAGGGCCGCCTCCGGCAACCGCGAGACCAAGCCGGCGGATGCGCCGGGTGATGCGGCCGCGGGTAGGATGGCCGTGCAATGACGGCACGGTTCATCACCCACGAGCAGGCGCGGCGCTTCTACGACCGCATCGGCCGCGGCCAGGACGCGCGGCCCGTCTCCGAGCGCCGCGCGCTCGACGCGCTCGCGGCGCAGGGCGACTTCGCGCGAGCGGAGGCCGTGGTGGAGTTCGGCTGCGGCACGGGGCGGTTCGGCGCCCGGCTGCTGCGCGAGCGGCTCCCGGGCGACGCGACCTACCTCGGGCTCGACGTGAGCCCGCACATGGTCGCGCTGGCGGGCGCGGCCGTGGCTCCCTGGACCGGCCGCGCGAGCATCCGGCTCACGGACGGCTCCGTCCGGCTGCCCGTCGCCGACGGGTCCGTCGACCGGGTCGTGAGCACCTACGTCCTCGACCTGCTCAGCCCCGCCGACGCGGCCGCGTTCGCCGCGGAGGCGCGCCGGGTGCTGCGGCCCGGCGGGATGCTCGCCCTGGCGAGCCTCGCCCCGGGCCGCACGCCGCCGGCGCGCCTCGTCACCCGCCTCTGGAAGGCCGTCTGGCGCCTGAACCCCGCGCTCCTCGGCGGCTGCCGCCCGCTGCGACTCGGCCCGCTGCTCGACGCCGACGACTGGATCGTCCTCGCCAGCTTCCCCGTCACGGACTGGTTCCTCAGCTCGGACGTCCTGGTCGCGCGCCGCCGCTGACCGCGTGTAGGCTTTCCCCGCGGTCGACGAGGGAGAGAACGGGATGGACGACAACGAGTTCCGCAGGCTGGGCCACGAGCTGATCGACTGGATCGCCGACTACCGCGAGCGGATCGGCGACTATCCCGTCATGAGCCAGGTGCGTCCGGGCGAGGTGGCGGCGCAGCTGCCCGCCGAGCCTCCCCAGCAGGCGGAAGGGCTCGGCGACATCGTCGCCGACCTCGAGCGCGTCGTCATGCCCGGCATCACCCACTGGAACCACCCCGGCTTCCTGCACTACTTCCCCAGCAACAGCGACCTCTCGTCGGTGCTGGCCGACCTCGTCTCGTCCGGGCTCGGCGTGCAGGGCATGAGCTGGCAGACCAGCCCGGCCGCCACCGAGGTCGAGGACGTGGTCATGGAGTGGCTGCGCGAGATGGTGGGGCTGCCGGACACGTTCACCGGCGTGATCGAGGACACGGCCAGCACGTCGACCTTCACGGCCCTGCTGTGCGCGCGCGAACGGACTTCGGCGTTCTCCCAGAACCGCGGCGGCCTGCAGGCCGAGGACGCGCCGCTCGTCGTGTACGCGAGCGACCAGGCGCACAGCTCGGTGCCCAAGGCGGCGCTCCTCGCCGGCTTCGGCGCCGAGCACCTGCGCCTCATCGAGACCGACGACGAACACGCGCTCCGGCTCGACCTGCTCGAGCGCGCCATCGAGGACGACCTCGCGGCCGGCCGCCGGCCCTGCGCCGTGGTGGCCGCCGTCGGGACGACCGCCACCACGGCGCTCGACCCGGTGGCCGGCATCGCCGCCCTCTGCCGGCGGCACGGGCTGTGGCTCCACGTCGACGCGGCGCTCGCCGGCACGGCGATGATCTGCCCCGAGTACCGCTGGATGTGGGCGGGCGTCGAGGCCGCCGACTCCGTCGTCTTCAACCCGCACAAGTGGATGGGCACCGGCTTCGACCTCTCCGCCTACTACGTCCGCGACCCCGAGCACCTGGTGCGCGTGATGAGCACCGACCCGAGCTACCTGCGCACGGCCCAGGACGGCATGGTGCGCAACCTGCGCGACTGGGGCATCCCGCTCGGCCGCCGCTTCCGCGCGCTCAAGCTCTGGTTCCTGCTGCGCGCCGAAGGCGTCGAGGGGCTGCAGGCGCGCGTCCGCCGCGACGTCGGCAACGCCGCCTGGCTGGCCGAGCAGGTGGTGGCGGCGCCGGAGTGGGGACTCATGGCGCCGGCGCCGCTCCAGACCGTGTGCCTGCGGCACGTGCCGCCGGCGCTCGCCGGCGACGAAGAGGCGCTCGCCGCCCACAACGCCGCGATCGTCGCGCGGGTGACCGCGGCCGGCCGCTACTACTTCGGCACGTCGCTGCTCAAGGGACGGCTCATCATCCGCGTCTCCGTCGGCGCCCAGCCGACCGAGCGGGAGCACGTGGCCGGGGCCTGGGCGGCGCTGCAGGAGGCCGCGGTCCGGGACGCCTGACGGCGGCGAGAGGGCGCCGCGGTGGCGCCGGCGCGGCCTCGCCGCTACCCTCGCACGAGAGGGTTTCGCGCACCTGGCGCGAAGGTCTTCGCACAGGCCGGCGCCTCGGCGCCGGCCTGTCCAGCGGTCAAGAAGCGCCCAGCCGGGCCGATACCCCGAACAGTGAGCACGCAGGGCAGCGACATCGTCGGACAGGCATCCACTCCCCGCACGGACACCCGTGACACGCTGAGGCCGCGCCTCGCGACGGCCGGCGCGGCGCTGCTCGCCTTCCTCCTGGTGGCGCTCGTCCTGGCCGCCGCGGCCGCTCCGCGAGCGGCGGCCGCCCCCTCGCTCTTCGATCTGCAGAAGGAGGCCAGGCGCACGCGCGCCGAGATGGCGAACCTGCAGAGCGAGCTGCAGAGCGTCGGGCAGAAGCTCGTCGAGGCGCAGGCGAAGCTCGATGCCGTGAACCAGCGCCTCGTGCGCTCGCGCATCGACCTGAAGAGGGCCGAGGACGCGCTCGACGCGCAGCGCGGGATCCTCGCCAGGCGTGCGGCCACCATGTACAAGACCGGCGACCTCGACTGGTTCGACATCATCTCCAGCATCCAGAGTCTCGCCGACCTCGACACCATCCGCTCGCTGCAGCAGGCGATCGCCGACCAGGACCGCCGCGCGGAGAACGAGGCGCAGCGACTGGCGCGCGAGTCGCGGCGGCTGGAGCGCCTGGTGGAGGCGGACCACCAGGCGGCGGTGGCCGCGGCGCAGGAGGTCCAGAACCAGAAGATCGAGGTCGACCAGAAGCTGGCCGAGCGCACCGCGATCCTCCAGGACGTGACCAAGCGCATCAAGAAGATCCTCGCCAGCGGCGGTCTGGGCGCGGCGCTGGCGATGGCCAAGAACGGCCAGTTCACGCAGTTCACGTGGGCCCAGGCGCTGCTCGTGGCGATGCGCCTGCCGGTGACCGCCGACAACGTCGCCGCCATCACCGCCTGGGAGATGGCCGAGGGCGGCCACTGGTACAACACCGCCTACTACAACCCGCTGAACACGACGCAGAGACATGCCGGGCGCCACCGTGTTCAACTCCGTCGGCGTCAAGGCGTACACGAGCTGGAAGCAGGGCCTCGAGGCGACCGTCAAGACGCTCAAGAACGGCTACTACGGCGGCATCATCGACGCGCTGCGCCGCGGCAACGACTCCGCGGCGGTCGCCGCGCCGTCGGCGCCTCGCCCTGGGGCACCGGCGACTTCCGAGGTCGAGGACGTGGTCATGGAGTGGCTGCGCGAGATGGTGGGGCTGCCGGACACGTTCACCGGCGTCATCGAGGACACGGCCAGCACGTCCACGTTCACGGCCCTGCTGTGCGCGCGCGAACGGACCTCGGCGTTCTCCCAGAACCGCGGCGGCCTGCAGGCCGAGGACGCGCCGCTCGTCGTGTACGCGAGCGACCAGGCGCACAGCTCGGTGCCCAAGGCGGCGCTCCTCGCCGGCTTCGGCGCCGAGCACCTGCGCCTCATCGGGACCGACGACGAGCACGCGCTCCGGCTCGACCTCCTCGAGCGCGCGATCGAGGACGACCTCGCGGCCGGCCGCCGGCCCTGCGCCGTGGTGGCCGCCGTCGGGACGACCGCCACCACGGCGCTCGACCCGGTGGCCGGCATCGCCGCCCTCTGCCGGCGACACGAGCTTTGGCTGCACGTCGACGCGGCGCTCGCCGGCACGGCGATGATCTGCCCCGAGTACCGCTGGATGTGGGCGGGCGTCGAGGCCGCCGACTCCGTCGTCTTCAACCCGCACAAGTGGATGGGCACGGGGTTCGACCTCTCCGCCTACTACGTCCGCGACCCCGAGCACCTGGTGCGCGTGATGAGCACGGACCCGAGCTACCTGCGCACGGCCCAGGACGGCACGGTGCGCAACCTGCGCGACTGGGGCATCCCGCTCGGCCGCCGCTTCCGCTCGCTCAAGCTGTGGTTCCTGCTGCGCGCCGAAGGCGTCGAGGGGCTGCAGGCCCGCGTCCGCCGCGACGTCGGCAACGCCGGCTGGCTGGCCGAGCAGGTGATGGCGGCGCCGGAGTGGGGACTCATGGCGCCGGCGCCGCTCCAGACCGTGTGCCTGCGGCACGTGCCGCCGGCGCTCGCCGGCGACGAAGAGGCGCTCGCCGCCCACAACGCCGCGATCGTCGAGCGGGTGGTCGCGGCCGGCCACTACTACTTCGGCACGTCGCTGCTCAAAGGACGGCTCATCATCCGCGTCTCCGTCGGCGCCCAGCCGACCGAGCGGGAGCACGTGGCCGGGGCCTGGACGGCGCTGCAGGAGGCCGCGGTCCGGGACGCCTGACGGCGGCGAGAGGGCGGCGCGGTGGCGCCGGCGTGGCCTCGCCGCTACCCTCGTGCGAGAGGGTTTCGCGCACCCGGCGCGAAGGTCTTCGCACAGGCCGGCGCCTTGGCGCCGGCCTGTCCAGCGGTCAAGAAGCGCCCAGCCGGGCCGATACCCCGAACAGTGAGCACGCAGGGCAGCGACATGGTCGGACAGGCATCCACTCCCCGCACGGACACCCGTGACACGTTGAGGCCGCGCCTCGCGCCGGCCGGCGCGGCCCTGCTCGCCTTCCTCCTGGTGGCGCTCGTCCTGGCCGCCGCAGCCGCTCCGCGAGCGGCGGCCGCCCCCTCGCTCTTCGACCTGCAGAAGGAGGCCAGGCGCACGCGCGCCGAGATGGCGAACCTGCAGAGCGAGCTGCAGAGCGTCGGGCAGAAGCTCGTCGAGGCGCAGGCGAAGCTCGACGCCGTGAACCAGCGCCTCGTGCGCTCGCGCATCGACCTGAAGAGGGCCGAGGACGCGCTCGACGTGCAGCGGGAGATCCTCGCCAGGCGCGCGGCCACCATGTACAAGACCGGCGACCTCGACTGGTTCGACATCATCTCCAGCATCCAGAGCCTCACCGACCTCGACACCATCCGCTCGCTGCAGCAGGCGATCGCCGACCAGGACCGCCGCTCGGAGAACGAGGCGCAGCGACTGGCGCGCGAGTCGCGGCGGCTGGAGCGCCAGGTGGAGGCGGACCACGAGGCGGCAGTGGCCGCGGCGCAGGAGGTCCAGAACCAGAAGATCGAGGTCGACCAGAAGCTGGCCGAGCGCACCGCGATCCTCCAGGACGTGACCAAGCGCATCAAGAAGATCCTCGCCAGCGGCGGTCTGGGCGCGGCGCTGGCGATGGCCAGGAACGGCCAGTTCACGCAGTTCACGTGGGCCCAGGCGCTCCTCGTGGCGATGCGCCTGCCGGTGACCGCCGACAACGTCGCCGCCGTCACCGCCTGGGAGATGGCCGAGGGCGGCCACTGGTACAACACCGCCTACTACAACCCGCTGAACACGACGCAGAGACATGCCGGGCGCCACCGTGTTCAACTCCGTCGGCGTCAAGGCGTACACCAGCTGGAAGCAGGGCCTTCAGGCGACGGTCATCACGCTGAAGAACGGCTACTACGGCGGCATCATCGACGCCCTGCGCCGCGGCAACGACTCCACGGCCGTGGCCGTCGGCCGTCGGCTCCTCTCCCTGGGGCACCGGCAACTTCAGCGACCTGCTCTAGCCGGCCCGCGCGGGGCCTTCCGGCGCGGACGGTCGGCGGCCGGCGGTGCATCCGCTGCGGTCGGGCCGGGAACAGTACCCCCATGTTCCGCCACAGGAAGCCCAGGCCCCCGGTACTCGACCCCATCGTCACCGACCGTGACGGCCGCGTGGTCGGAGTACGCACGCCGCCGCCCGCCCCGCCCGAAGAGAACAAGGCGAGCCGGCTGTGGCGGCGGCGCAACAACCTCGCGGCGACCGGCGAGCTGCGCGCGCAGGCCGAACTGCGCAACCAGTTCGCCGCGTTCCACGTCGACCCCGGTCCCTCGCCGAAGCGCTGAGACCTTCAGCCGAACGGCGGTGCGCGCGTCCGGACGCCGATATGAAGTCGTGTGAACCGGGCATTAGGGCCGGCCTCATCGGCGTTACCCGCCCCTTCGCTCCGGGAACGAGCCACCAGGACCGAAGAAGCTCAGCGCGGCGCGGCCGAAGCCGTACGCCGCTGGAGGGGGAAGGACGCATGTTCGCCGTCGACCGCCGCACGAAGATCCTCACTCTGGGGGCGATGTGCTTCGCCCTGTTCATGGCCATGCTCGACAACACCGTCGTCAACGTCGCCTTGCCGAGCATCCAGCTCCACTTCGGGTCGGGCGTCTCCGGCCTGCAGTGGATCATCGACGCCTACACGCTGGTCTTCGCCGCCTTCATGCTCACCGGCGGCACCCTCGGCGACCTCTACGGACGCAAGCGCATGTTCCTCATCGGCCTGACGGTCTTCACGGCCGGCTCGCTGATCGCGGGCCTCGCGCCGTCGCTGAACGCGCTGATCGCCGGCCGCGCCATCCAGGGCCTGGGCGCCGCCGCCCTGCTCCCGGGGACGCTGTCGATCCTCACCCAGGCGTTCCCCGACCCGAAGGAGCGCGCCCAGGCGATCGGCATCTGGGCCGGCGTGTCCGGCATGGCGCTGGCCGCCGGCCCCATCGTCGGCGGCGCGCTGGTCGACAGCCTCGGCTGGCAGAGCGTCTTCTTCCTCAACATCCCGATCGGCATCGTCGCCTTCATCGTCGCGCAGCGCGTCGTGCGCGAGTCGCGCAACCCCGAGGGCCGGCACCTCGACCTGCCCGGGCAGGCGCTCGCGATCGTCGGCCTCGGCACACTGACCTACGCGCTCATCGAGGCCAACCACTACGGCTGGACGTCGCCGCTCATCCTCGGCCTGTTCGCCACGGCGGCGATCTCCATCGGGCTGTTCATCTGGGTCGAGCTGCGCAGTTCCAGCCCCATGCTCGACCTCAGCTTCTTCCGCAACCGGACCTTCGCCGCCGCGGCCACCGTGGCCGGCCTCGTGAGCTTCGGCATGTTCGGCGTGTTCTTCTTCCTGACGCTGTTCCTGCAGAACGTGCAGGGCTACTCCGCCTTCCAGATGGGCCTGCGCTCGCTGCCCATGACCGGCGCCATCATCTTCACTGCGCCGATCGCCGGGAACATCGCCGGCCGCATCGGGCCGCGCATCCCGATGACCGTCGGGCTGGCCATCGTCGGCGTCGGCATGCTGCTCATGGAGCGCATCACCCCCGGCATGCCGTACAGCGCGCTGTGGTGGAACCTGCTCATGATGGGCATCGGCATGGGCCTCGTGATGACGCCGATGACGGCCGCCGTGATGAACGCGGTGCCGCGGCGGCGAGCCGGCATGGCCTCGGCGACGTCGAACGCCAGCCGTGAGGTCGGCGGCGTCTTCGGCATCGCCCTGCTCGGCGCGATCGTGACGCACTTCTTCGCCAGCAACCTGCGCAGCTCGCTGGAGAAGCTGCCGCTCCCCGCCGGGGTCAAGAGCCAGATCGTCACCTTGGCCGGCCAGGGCGGCGGCACCGCGAAGGGCACCCTGCCGACGGGGGTCGACGCCCAGGCCCTGCACCACATCGTCGACAACGCCTTCGTCTCGGGCATGCACGTGGCCTTCTGGGTGTCGGCAGGGATCCTGCTCACCGGCTCCGTCATCGCCGCCGTGTTCGTGCACAAGGGCGTTCCGGACGTGGTGAGCGAGGCCTGCACCCCGGCGGGAGAGGCCCCGGCGCCGGCAGACGCCGACGGGTCCGGCGCGAGCGCCGGGTCCCCGTCGGCGCACCAGCCGGCCGCCGCAGGCGCGCCGGCTCGCCGGTGATGGCCCGACGGGCGCGGGCAGCACGCGTGTCGCCCGCGCCCGCTCCGGGCACCACCTGACCATGGGCTCCTGGATCCTGCTCGCGATCGTCGTCGTCGTGGCCCTGCTCTGGGGGCTGCCGCGCGTGTTCCGCTGGCGCCGCGACCGGACCAGGCGGAACCTCCTCCGGCGTCTCGAGGAGGAACGCGGCTCCCGCGTCATCACGCTGATCCACCGCCAGGAGGGCTCCGGGATCCTCGGCCTTGCCTTCGGCCGCTACATCGACATCGACGACTCGGAGCAGCTGCTGCGCGCCATCCGGATGACCCCGCCCGAGATGCCGATCGACCTGCTCCTGCACACGCCCGGCGGACTGGTGCTGGCCAGCGACCAGATCGCCCACGCGCTCAAGCGGCACGACGGCAAGGTCAGCGTCATCGTGCCGCACTACGCGATGTCCGGCGGCACGCTGGTCGCCCTCGCCGCGGACGAGATCCTCATGGACCCGGACGCCGTGCTCGGGCCCGTCGACCCGCAGCTCGGCAGCCTGACGCGCGGGTCGTGGCCGGCGGCCTCGATCCTCAAGGCGCTCGAGCAGGACAACCCGAACCGCGACGACGAGACGCTCATCCTTGGCGACGTCGCGCGCAAGGCCATCGACCAGGTGCGCGCGACGGTCGAGGAACTGCTGGCCGGCCGCTTCGACGAGGCTGAGGCGAAGCGACTCGCGGCCCTGCTCAGCGAGGGCCGCTGGACGCACGACTACCCGATCCGGCTGGAGGAGGCGCGGGGGCTCGGGCTGCCCGTCTCCGACGCCGTGCCCGAGCTCGTCTACAGGCTGATGGAGCTGTACCCGCGCCGCAGCCAGAGGCGGCCGTCCGTCGAGTTCATCCCGACGCCGTACAGGACGCGCGGCCAAGACGACTGACGCCGGTCGCGGCCCGGTGCGCGGCGAGGCCCTCTCAGCCGGAGCCGTTCACGGCGCAAGCGTGCGCTTCGCGCGTCTTCGCCGCGAGCCCGACGAGCTGCTCGTACACCTCGGCGTGCTCCTCACGAAGGAACGCCGCGTGGCACTGCAGCCGCCGGTAGTACCCGGCGTCGTCTTCGGCCTGCTGAGGCAGCACGCCGGCGTTGGCCCAGCAGGATTCCATGGTGTCGGCGATCTCCGCCGGCAGAGCGTCGCTGAGCAGGCGCGCGACCTCCCAGTAGGACGACAGCCCCTGGTCCTCGGCCAGCCAGCGGGCCTCGTCGGCAGCGAGGTAGAGGGCGGCGACCTCGGCGGGCGTGGCGTCGTCCGTACGTTTGCGTGAGCGTCTCATCACGTGTCTCCAGTCAGGTCCCGGCACACGTCCTGCGCCGGAGGGACAAGCGGGTATTCCCCTCGCCGCGCTTCGGCAAGCGGCCGGGTGTGAGACGCATGGGGATCCGCCCGGCGGGTTCGAGGCGGTGACACCGGGGAGATAAGTCCCACGAAGAGGCGGCGCAGCGGGCGCCGCCCGCCGGGCACTCGCGGAGGCGGCGTGGACGACGATCTCGGCCAGGGGTACCTGCGCGCGACGCGGCACAGCCGCGCGCACCTCGTCGGCGGCCGCATGGACTGGACGGACCAGCCGGACTGGTTCAAGACCTATCCGGACGCGCCGCGCGTCAAGCTCCCGGACCTGGCGCTCGACGACAGCGGGCTGTTCGACGCGCTCGCGCGCCGCAGGAGCGTGCGGGCCTACTCGAGCGAGCCGCTCGCCCTCGGCGAGCTCGGGGCGCTGCTGTGGGCGGCCGCCGGCATCACGGCGCGACAGGGAGGCTTCGCCCTGCGCACCGCGCCGTCGGCCGGCGGCCTCTACCCCATCGAGCACTACGTGGTCGCCAACGCCGTCGAGGGGCTCGAACAGGGCGTGTACCACTACGACGTGCTCGGCCGCGCGCTCGAGCGCCTGTACGCCGGCGACCTGCGGCTGCCGCTCGCCCGCGCCGCGCTCGACCAGCGGATCGCCGCCGACGCGCAGGCAGTGTTCGTGTGGACGGCGGTGCTCGAGCGCTCGCGCTGGAAGTACGGCGAGCGCTTCCTCCGCTACGTGCTGCTGGACGCCGGCCACATCGCCGAGAACGTCGCCCTGGCGGCGACGGCGCTCGGCCTCGGGACCTGCCAGATCGCCGCCTTCTACGACGAGGAGGCGGCGGCCATCCTCGGCGTCGACCCGGAGCTCGAGCCGGTGGTCTACCTGAGCACCGCCGGCAGACTGGGCGACACGCGTTCCACCCAGCCGCCCCTCGCGCTCCGCTGACCGGAGCGGATCAGACCGATCCGACGTCCTCCGGCGCGGCCGGCAGCCGCTCCGCGAGCCAGGCCGCGACGTCGCGGAAGACCTGGTCGCGCTCCACCTCGTTGAAGAGCTCGTGGTAGAGGTGCTCGTAGTGCACGAGCTTCTTGTCCTCCGACCCGGCGGTGGCGAAGAACGCCTCCGCGAACGCAGGGTCGGCGACCTGGTCGTCCGTGCCGTACAGCACCAGCAGCGGCAGGGTGACGCGCGGCGCGCCTGCCATGACGGCGTCCTGGGTGGCCAGGGTCTCGGCCGCCCACCGCGCCGTGGCGACGTGGTGCACCAGCGGGTCGGTCACGTAGGCCTCCACCACCACCTCGTCGTGCGAGAGGTCCTCGGCCCTCACCGTGTTGCCGATGTCGCGACCGGGCCAGAGGGCGGAGAGCGCCTTGGCCCCGAGGAGCTTCAGCGGCTCGGGCTGGATGGTCAGCGAGAAGAAGGGCGAGGAGAGGACGAGCGCCCGCACGTCGCAGGGGCGCTCCTCCGCGAAGCGGGCGCAGATCAGGCCGCCCAGGCTGTGCCCGAGCAGCACGAGCGGCTTGCCCGGCTGCCGGCGGCGCACCTCGTCCAGGAAGATCGCCGTGTCGTCGAGATAGTCGTCGAACCGCTTGATCTGGCCGCGCGTGCCGGTCGACTGGCCGTGCCCGCGCAGGTCGTACGCGTACACCGCGTAGCCGCGCGCGGCCATGTCCTCCCCGAACCACGTGTGGCGGCCGCCGTGGTCGCCGTACCCGTGGACGAGGGCGATCGCGGCCACGGGCTCCACCAGCTGCTCGATGTCCGGGCCGGCCGGGAGCCACGCCTGCAGGTGCAGGCGCTCGCCGGCCCCCATGAACTGGTCCGACGTGTGACGCGGAGTGACGGGAGAGGCGCTCACGACGTCAGATCGTGAGCGCCGCGCGGAGGGACGCGGAGATCGCGGCGAGGCCGCCCTCCAGCTCCTCCCGCAGCGGCCACGCGTAGCCGATGCGCATGTGGCGCCTGTCCTGCTCGAACCAGTGCCCGGGCCCGACGTAGGCGCCGTGCACGTCGCCGAGCACGCGGTAGAACTCGTCCACGTCCACGGGCACGTCGGTCTTGATGCGCGGGAAGCAGACCGCTCCGCCGCCGGGCTCGATCCACTCCATGAGCTCCTCACCGGCGATCCACTCCCTGACGACCGAGAACCGCTCGGCGATGAACGGCCGCAGGCCGGCGAGCCACGTCTCGCGCTGCGCGAAGGCCCGGGCGGCGATCTCCTCGTCGACGACGCTGCCGCAGATGCCGATCTGCTCCTTGGCGGCGAGGAAGGTCCTCATGAGCTCCGCGTCGCGGCAGACCAGCCAGCCGGTGCGGATGCCGGGGATGCCGTAGGTCTTGCTGAGAGAGCTGACGCTGATCGCCCGCTCGCTCAGCGTGGCGGCCACCGGGAGCGGCTCCCCGAACGTCATCTCGCGATAGGTCTCGTCGACCAGCAGACGGCAGCCGGCGCTCTCGACCAGGCCGACCAGGCTGCGCAGGTCGGCCTCGCTCATCATCACGCCGGTGGGGTTGTGCGGCAGGGTGACGCTCACGTACTTCGTGCGCGGCGTGACCAGGGCCATGAGCTTCTCGGGGTCGATGCGGAAGCCGTCCTCGAACGCCAGGTCGAGGAAGCTGATGTCGGCCTCTATGGCCCGCGGCGTCTCGATGTTGGTGGCGTAGTTGGGACGGATGACCACGAGGTGGTCGCCCTTGTCCAGGAGCGAGGTGGCGATGATGAAGAGCGCCTGGGCGGCGCCGGCCGTGACGAGCACGTCGTCACGGCTCACGCCGCCGGCCTCGCCGCGGCTCTGGGCGGCGACGAGGTCGCGGAACGTCTCGTTGCCCACGTGGTCGCCGTAGAACAGGAGCAGGTCGCGGAGCTCGATGCCGAGGTCGGCGAGCGAGCGGTCGCGGACCGAGCTCTCGGTGAGGTTGTAGCGGATGCGGTCGTAGCCGAACTCCTCGGGGGACTCCTCCTCGATCGGCATGCGGCGGTACTTCACGGCAGTCACCTCCTGGCGACTCGCTTGGCTGCCGCGCAACCCTACATCGGGCGCGGCGGGCGCGCACCGCTCAACCGGCGCCGCCGCCCCCTCCGCCGCCGCCTCCGCCTCCGCCGCCTCCGCCGCCGGAGAACCCGCCCCCGCCGCCGAGGCCACCGGAGAACCCGCCGAGGCCACCTGAGAAGCTGCCGCCGGCGTCGTGCCCGCCCATGCCGGGGCTGGCATACGAAGCCGCCGGAACGTGCATCATGCGCGGCGCGTACACGTGCCCCCAGCCTTCGCTCAGCGATGCCCATGCCGACAGGCCCGCCGCGTCGCCCAGCCACAGCGCCGCCGGGAACGCCGGGTCGGCAGCGACCGCCGGCGCTTTGACCGCCAGTGCCTTGAGCACCGTGTCGGCGAGCCCGAAGACGACCGCCAGCACCAGATAGCGCTCCCACACGACCACCGCGGTCGGGGGCTTCCAGTCCATGCCGTCCGCGGCGCGCATGTAGTTGCGCAGGCGCCGGTAGGCGCGGAACTTCTCCACCCCCACATCGGAGGGCCGTCGTATCCAGCGCGGGGCCACCCAGGCCACCGCGATGGCGATGGGGATGCCGAGGAGAAGCCAGGCGCTGCCGGCGTTCCCGGCGGCGATCAGGCTGACGACCCCGGCGGGGATCGAGAGGATCCGCAGCGTCTTGACCCAGGAGGTGACCGGGTCGGCGGTCAGCCCCCAGCGATCCTCGTCCATGGCCTGCGCGCGGAACTGGCGCAGTCGGCCGCCTACCTGTTCGGCGTTCTTCTTCGCGTACTCGCGCAGTCGCGTCATGCTCACCGGGCCATCGCTCACAGCGTCCCGGAAGAGCAGGGAGATGAGGGCGTGCTCATAGGCGCGCGCCTCCTTGGCGTGCCGGCCGGTGAGGCTGAAGCGGTAGTCCGGCTTGTCCGGGTCGTGACCCGGCTCGCCGGGCGGGACCGGCTCGAGCGTGAGGACGTCGCGCTGGACGAGGTCGAGGAGCGTCGCCGGCACGGCCCTGCGCACGAAGTCGCCGGACTCCCACAGCATGGCGACGAGAGCCGGCGGGAGGTCGTCGGGGATCTCCATGGACGTCTCGCGCCCGCCCCCGAGCCGATAGCCGAGCCCCTTCGTCAGCGTGAGGAGGAGCAGGAGGAGGACGAGGAGCGCGGGCGCCGCCAGGCCCACCGCGCGCCAGCCGCTCTGGCTCCGCGCCGCCGCCTCGCGCTCCGCGGTCACGCGGCGGCGCAGCGCATTGGCCTCGTCGGCCCATTTCTTCTCCAGGGCGACGGCGCTCGCCACCTCGTCCCTGTCGACGACCGGCGCCTTCGAGAGGGCCGTGGCCGGGAACAGGACACGGCCCTCGACGAACGTCTCCGGCGGGACGTCCCGCACCGAGTAGAAGACCGACCCTCCGGGCCGGATGGTGACGGACCCGTTCAAGGGGCCGTGACCCCAGGCGCGCACCTGCGACTTCTTGAGCAGACGCGGCAGCGTGACCAGGATGCCGGCCGTGCGCGTGGGAGCGCCCCACCCGTCGCCGATGAACTGCCAGTACAGCTCGCCGGTGTCCAGGTAGCGTTTGGCCGCCCCGAGGGCGCGATAGCGAAGAGTGAACGTGTCCGACGCCGACATCGGCCAGAACGCCGTCACCTTCACCGACTGCCCGTCCCGGACCACGACGTAGCCCTTCCCCGGCCCCGTGGCGAGCCTCGTCATGGGCCCGCCCGGCCCGTCCACCCCGAGCACCTTGATGCCCCGGCTGCCCTTGGTGGCGATGTCCCAATAGACGTAGTGGTAGGAGCCGTCGAACGCGAAGGTGCGCTGCTCCACGACCAGCAGGTCGCCGTTCGCCTTGACGGCGGCGACGATGCGCACGTCGTCGATGACGTAGGACTTGGCGGCGGCCGGGCCGGCGAAGCACAGCCCGGCGGTGAGGAAGACGGCGAGGGCACAGAGGAGGAGCGCCGTCGAGGCGCGCGACGCGAGACGTGGGACAAAGCCTCCCGAGCCGCGTCGCGCCATCAGGGCGAGACGCTCGCCGCCGCGTGCCATGAGCCCTCCGATCCTCCGGGCTCAGTGTACACGCGGCGGCGGGCGCGTCACATACTGCTTTCTCCGTAGCGCGCGCGGCCGCGGCGGCGGCGCTTCAGCCGACGCGGCAGCTGAAGTCCGCGTGCTTCTCGAAGTACTTCTGGTGGTACTCCTCGGCGCGCCACCACTCGGGGGCCGCCACGATCTGCGTGACGATGGGCCGCTTGAACACGCCGCTCTCGGTGAGCTGCTGCACGGCGGCCTGCGCCGACTTCTCCTGCTCGGGCGTGTGGAAGAAGACGGCGGAGCGATACTGGTCGCCGACGTCCGGCCCCTGCCGGTTCAACTGCGTCGGGTCGTGCATGCCGAAGAAGGCGGCGAGGAGCTCCTCGTAGCTGATCGTGTCCGGGTCGTACTCGAGGCGTACCGCCTCGGCGTGGCCGGTGGTGTGCGAGCAGACCTGCTCGTAGGTGGGCGTCGAAGTCGTTCCGCCGGTGTAGCCGACCTCGGTGCTGGTGACGCCAGGCAGCGCGGCGAAGCGCTGCTCGACGCCCCAGAAGCAGCCGGCGGCGAAGGTGGCGGTGGCCATGTGTCCGTCCAGTCGTCGGTGGTGGCGCGCGCCGCTCCCGGCGGCGCGCCGTGCACCACGACTGTTCCCCGGGCGCGCCGGAGGCACGCCCCGCGGCTCAGACCTGCTGCTTCTCGGCCCCGCCGACCCTTGCGGCCGGGCGGGGCTGCTGCTTGCTCAGTTCCTTGAGCCGGCGACGCTGCGCCCGGTTCTTGGCGGCGGTCCACCACGTGCGCGAGTAGTACCAGAGCCAGCCGTACTCGAGCATGCGGTCCCACGTCCTCTTCTTGCGGACGGCGTCGCGCTGCCACAGCCACTTGTGGAACGCCCACACCGGCCGCCAGGTGGCGTAGAAGCGCTTGTTGGCCTTGATCGTCTCCTGCAGGAGGTGGTACGGCGTCATCTGCTTGGGGCGGAAGACCACGTGCTGCGCGTCGTAGAACGACCAGTCGCGCTCGAGGATGCGGCCCTCGGCGTCGAGCTCCTCGAACTGCTGCGTGCCCGGGAGCGGCGTGAGGATGTTGAGCATCACCGTGTCGATCTTGTTCTTCTTCGCGAACTTGACGGTGTCGCTCACGGAGTCCGGCGTGTCGTGGTCGGCGCCGAGCACGAACATGCCGTGGGCGCGGATGCCGTAGTCGTGGAGCACCTCGATGGCGTGCTCGATGTCGCCCACGGTCTGCGACTTCTCGAAGCTGTCGAGCGTGGCCTGGCTGACGGACTCGAGGCCGAGAGCGACGAAGTCGCAGTTCGAGGCCCGCATGAGCTCCATCAGTTCCTGGTCGCGCACGACGTCGGTGCGCACCTGCGCGCCCCACGGCACGGCGACGCCCTCGTCGATCATCATCTGCAGCAGCCGCTTGAGCCGCTTCCTGTTGGCCGCCATGTTGTCGTCGTAGAAGAAGATCTTCTCGGGATTCTTCTCCTTGATCTCGGCGACGACGCTCTCGGCGCTGCGGAAGCGGTACTTCTTGCCGAACATCGCCGTCACCGAGCAGAAGGTGCAGTCGAACGGGCAGCCCCAGCTGGTCATGATCGGCGTGTTGGTGATCCGCTCCCAGCCGTCCACGAGCGTGAGGTCCGGGAACGGCAGCGTGTCGAGGTCCTCGCAGCGCTCGTGGAGCGGGGCGTGCACGGCCGCGCCGTCCTCGCCCCGGTACGAGATGCCGGTGATGGACGTGAGCTCGCGGCTGCCGCCGAGCGACTCGGCGAGCTCCACCATGATCGTCTCGCCGGCCTCGCCGCGGGCCACGTAGTCCGCGTGCTCGAGCGCTTCGTCGGCCATGAAGGTGACGTGGGAGCCGCCGATGATGACGGGGATGCCGCGGCGGCGCAGGTCGTCGCCGATGCGGTAGGCCTCGACGATGGTGGAAGTGGTGCTGGACAGGCCGACGAGGTCGGAAGAGTACACGTCGGCCCAGTCGATCGGCGCAAGCTGCGGATTGAAGATCCGCACGTCGTGGCCGGCCTCCACCAGCGCGGCGCCGATCATGGGCAGACCAAGCCGCACGAAGTACGACTTGGACCAGAGATGGCGGCTCGGTGAGATGGGTTCGATGAGGCGGATCTTCATACGAGGCGATTCCTTAAGCGGGGGTGGTCCGTCAGGGGATGGTACCGACTCTGGACCCTCTGTGGCAAAGCGCAACCGCTCACAGCATACAGGACTGAAACAATCTTCATGTGCGCTGGAGGGCCGCGGAGGGAACAGCTCGGAAAACACTACCCGATCTCGACGAGGCATCTGGCGGCCTCCCGCCCTGCGGACGAGCTGCACCCGGTGCCTCCGATGAGGCAAAGTGCGACCAGGACAGAGTGACCGCTATGGATGTCGATACCAGGGGCGGTTGGACGCCCCCAGCGTCGGGCCGAAGGAGCGACCGGGTCCATACCTACACTTCGGGCAGGGTGTGCGACGAGCCGGGCTGCACGACCGTCTTGTCCGTGTACAACTCCTCATCACGATGCGCCCTCCACCAGCGCCGAGCGGTGTTGCGCCTGCGCCGTCTCGAGTCAGAGGAGATGGAGCGTCACTGCTTCCAGTGTGGCTCGCCGTTCGTGACCACGAACCCGCGGCGCAAGTACTGCAGCCCCCGCTGCCGGTCCCACGCCTTCGCGGCGCGGGAGAAGGCGATGAGGAGCGTCCTGCAGACGGAGTCGAGCGAGCGGCGCGCAGCCTGAAGCGAGGGCGGGGCCGCGGCCGGCGCCCAGGTCCCTCATCGCCGGCCGGTCTGCTAGCCTTTGCGTATGGACTTCGACTTCGACGCAGCCATCGAGCGCAGAGGCACCGCCAGCTTCAAGTGGGACCTGTACGGCGGCGACGTGCTGCCGCTCTGGGTGGCGGACATGGACTTCGCCTCGCCGCCGCCGGTGGTCGAGGCGCTCGAGGCCCGCGTCGCCCACGGGGTCTTCGGCTACTCGCTGACGCACCGACTCGCTGTGCGAGGCGATCGTCGCCCACCTCGAGCGGCGCTACGGCTGGCACATCGAGAGCGAGTGGATCGTCTGGCTGCCCGAGCGTCGTGCCCGGACTGAACATCGCCTGCGACGCGTTCGCGGCGCCCGGGCGAGGCCGTGCTCACGGTCACGCCGGTCTACCCGCCGTTCCTCGAGGCGCCCGGCGCAGCGCGGACCGGCGACTGGTCACCGTGCCGGCCGAGCTCGGCGAGGGGCGCTGGGTCACTGCCGCTCGAGGGGCTCGAGGCGGCGGTCACGCCCGACATGCGCGAGTCCTGCTGCTCTGCCACCCGCACAACCCGCTCGGCCGCGTGTGGCGCCGCGACGAGGTGGAGGCCGCTGCTGGACTTCTGCCGGCGGCACGACCTCGTCCTCGTCAGCGACGAGATCCACTGCGACCTCATCCTCGACGACCTCGCGCACGTGCCGGCGGCGCTGGCGTGTCCCGACGACGCCGACCGCATCGTCACGCTCATGTCGCCGAGCAAGACCTTCAACCTGCCCGGCCTCAACTTCGCCTTCGCGATCGTCGCCGACAAGGCGCTGCGGCGGCGGTTCCTGCAGCCGGGCGAAGGGCTCCTGCCGTTCCCCGGCTGCTTCGCCGTGACCGCCGCGGAGGCCGCCTACCGCGAGGGAGCTGCGTGGCACGCCGGGCTGCTGGACTACCTGCGCGGCAACCGCGACGCCCTCGAGACGTTCGTCGCCGCGGAGCTCCCCCGCGTGCGCATGACGCACGTCGAGGCGACGTACCTCGCCTGGCTCGACGTGCGCGAGCTGGGTCTGAGCGACGCGGCGGCGGCGTGCCGGGAGGCCGGCGTGGCGCTTTCCGCCGGGGCCGCCTTCGGCGACCCGGGCTTCCTCCGGCTCAACTTCGGCTGCCGCCGGGAGACGCTTGAAGAGGCGCTGCAGCGCCTCGCGACCGTCCTCGCGTAGGCTCGCCGGACCCGAACGCCCGGCGTCGGGCCGAGCTGTGCGCTACACTCCGGCACCATGAGCAGCCCCAGCCGCAGCTCCAGGCCACCCGGCCGGCGCGTCCGGCGCGCGAGCAAGGCGCGTGTCTACCGGCGTCGCCGGCTCTTCGCGCTCATCGCCGCCGTGGTCGCCATCGCCGTGCTGGGCGGCGTCCTCTGGGCCGCCGTCGGCGGCTGTGGCTCCGGCGGACGAGCGCAAGCGGCGGCTCGACCGCGTCCTCCGGCGGCTCCCCGTCCGGCTCCTCCGGCGGCGACAAGAGCGGCGGCACGCAGCAGGCCGTGCTCACTCCCTCGCCGAGCCCCACTGCCTGGACCGGCCCGCCCTCCTCCTCGCTCAAGCTCAAGCTGCGCAAGACCATCGTGAGCTCCGAGATCTCGCCCAAGTCGGTGGTCAGCTCGGGCACCGGCTACGTCTTCGCCCAGAACATGATGTACAAGCACACGATCACGGTCTACGACTCGAAGACGCTGAAGCTCGTCAAGACCATCCAGGACGCCATCGACCCCGCGAAGTTCCACATCAAGGGGCACGGCAGCGACCCCATCCGGGGGGCGCCCGTCGAGGCCGCCTTCCTGCCGGACGGGCGCTTCGCCTACGTCTCCCAGTACTCCATGTACGGGCCCGGCTACATCGAGGGACACGACGCCGGCTCGCCGGGCCAGGCCTCCGACAGCTACGTCTACCGGGTCTCCGTCGCCGACCTCGCCGTCGACAAGGTCATCAAGGTCGGCGAGGTCCCCAAGTACGTCGCCGTCACGCCCGACTCCAAGTACGTCCTCGTGAGCAACTGGGAGTCGTTCACCCTCAGCGTCATCGACGTCCACACCAGCAAGGTCATCAAGTCCATCTACCTCGGCCCGTACCCGCGCGGCATCGCCGTCTCGCCGGACTCCAAGACGGCCTACATCGCCGTCATGGGCACCACCAACATCGCCGTCGTCGACCTCAAGGACTTCCACCTCTCGTGGATCAGCGGCGTCGGCAGCGGCCCGCGGCACCTGTGCATGGCCGGCAACGGCAAGTACCTGTACGCCACCCTCAACGGCGAGGGCAACGTCGCCAAGATCGACCCGAAGACCAGGCAGGTCGTCGACAAGGTCTACACGGGGTCCGAGCCGCGCAGCATGGCCATCGCCCCGGACGGCAGATCGCTGTTCGTCGTCAACTACAACTCGAGCACGATGAGCCAGGTCCGCACCAGCGACATGAAGGTCATCCACAGCGTGGGCACCAACTCGCTGCCGATCGGGATCACCTACGACGCGCCGACCAAGAGCGTCTGGCTCTGCTGCTACACCGGCAGCATCATGATCTTCAAGCAGGTGTGAGGCGGCGGGCCTGACGGCCCCGTCCGCGTACACCTTGCCCGGCCGCTCGGCCAGCCACCCGCCGGCCCAGGGCGCGGCGGAGACCCGCAGGTAACGGCGTGGAACGCCGCCTGCGGCCGAGGAGGCGTCTCAGCAGGAAGGAACGATGGTGCGCACGCCGTCGCTCGCGCCGGCGAGGACGACGTCGGCGCGCCGGCGCGCGAAGATCCCGCACTCGACGACGCCCGGGATCGCCTGCAGCTCGGCCTCGAGCCGCTCGGGGTCGCCCAGGTCGAGGCCGGCGACGTCGACGATGGCGAGGCCGTCGTCGGCGACGTAGCCCGGGCGCGCGGCGGGCGTGCCGCCGAGCGCGCGCACGCGCTCGGCCACGAGCGCCGCCGCCATCGGCAGCACGGCGAGCGGCACCGGCGGCGCGGCGGTCCCGCCGGCGGCCTGGCCGAGCCGCTCCACCAGCTTGCTCTCGTCGACGATGCAGACGAAGAGGTCGGCGGCGCTCGCCACGACCTTCTCCCTGGCGAGCGCCCCGCCGGCGCCCTTGATCAGCCGCAGTTCGGGATCCACCTGATCGGCCCCATCGACGTACAGCGGCAGCGACGGGGCCACGTCGAGCCCGACGACACGGATGCCGGCCGCGCGCAGCGCGGCCGCGGATGCCTCGGAGCTCGCCACCGCGGCGCCGACCAGCCCCGGCTGCGCCGCCAGCTCCTCGATGAAGCGGGCGGCCGTGCTCCCCGTCCCGACGCCGATGGTCGAGCCCGGCGTCACGTAGGAGATGGCCGCGGCGGCGACGGCACGCTTCTGCTCATCACGGGTCATAGACTACAGATGCCCCGGTCCCGGCTCCGTCACCCGCCTCTGAGGCGGAAGGCGCGACAGAGACCGGGCCGGCGACCGCCGCGAGGAGGAGCGATGAAGCCCGTCAACGTGTTCACCGTCAGGACCGAGACCGACCCGGAGGATCCGCCGGGCTACCAGGCGGAGGCCGCCAAGCTCGGGCCGATGATCGGCGCCGCCATGATCGGCGGGAGCGTGTACGTCCTGGCGCCGGGCGAGTCCGTGTGCCCGTATCACTTCGAGTTCGGCTCGGAGGAGTGGCTGCTGGTGCTCGAAGGGCGGCCGACGCTGCGCCGGGCCGCCGAGGACGGCGAGCTCGAGGAAGAGCTGGAGCCGGGCGACACGGTCTGCTTCCCGCCCGGCCCGGCCGGCGCGCACAAGGTGACCAACGGGACCGAGGAGCCGGTGCGCATCCTGATGCTCTCGACCATGCCGGAGGTCGACATCAGCTACTACCCGGACAGCGAGAAGTTCGGCGTGTGGCCCGGCGGCGGCGCCGAGGGCTTCCTGGTGCGCCGCGAGCGCGAGGTCGACTACTACGACGGCGAACGGTGACCGCGCTGACCGCGGAGATGACGGGGACGCGGTCATGACGATGCACGAGCCGACGCCCGAGGACGCCGCGGCGGCGCGCGAGCTGATGGACTGGGCGCTCGCGCGCCTTGCCGACCGCCGCGGCGTCCTGCCGGCCAGCCCCGCGGCGGGGCCGCTGCCGCCACTCGGAAGAGACGGGATCGGCACGGAGGCGGCCCTGGCGGCGTTCCGCGACACGCGTCGCCCCGACAGCGATACCGCCGGACCACCCGCGCTACCTCGCGTTCGTGCCGGGGACACCGACGGTCGTCGCGGCGCTCGCCGACATGGCGCTGTCCGCGGCGATGATCTACGGCGGCAGCCGCCTCGAGGCCGGGCTCGCCGTCGAGGCCGAGGACGCCGTCGCTGCGCTGGCTCGCCGACGCCGCCGGGTTCCCCGCGTCCGCCGGCGGCACGTTCGTCAGCGGCGGCTCCATCGCCAACCTGAGCGCGCTGGTGGCGGCGCGCGGCGGCGGGGCGTCCGCGCACGACCGCCGCGTCATCGTCGCCGGCGCGTCGGCGCACTCCTCCATGGCCGCGGCCGCGCACATCATGGGCTGCGACCTGGTGACGGCGCCCGCGGCCGACGCGCACGGGCGCCTGACCGGCCCGGTCCTCGAGGAGGCGCTCGCAGGCCCTCGACCCGGCCGCCGTCGTCGCCGTGGTCGCCACGGCGGGGGCGACCAACACCGGCGCCTTCGACGACCTGGCCGGCGTCGCCGGCGTCTGCGCCGCCGGCGACCTGTGGCTGCACGTGGACGGCGCCTACGGCGGGGCGGCGCTCCTCTCGCCGCGCACGCGGCCGCTCCTGGACGGCATCGAGCGCGCCGACTCGTTCATCGTCGACCCGCACAAGATGCTCTACACGCCGTTCGACTGCGCCGCGCTGGTCTACCGCGACTGCGGCGCGGCGCGCCGCGCGCTGACGCAGACGGCCGACTATCTGGACCCCATCGGCGACGCGGAGACCGGCAACCCGTCGGACCTCGCCGTCCACCTCACGCGTCGCGTGCGCGGCGTGCCGCTGTGGGCGTCGGTCCTGGCCTACGGCACCGACGCCTACGCCGCGGCCGTCGACCACTGCGTCGAGATCGCCGGCTACGCCGCTGAGCGGGTCGCGGAGACGCCGGCGCTCGAGCTCGTGATCGAGCCGGCGTTCACCGTGCTGCTGGTGCGCCGGCTCGGCTGGTCGGCGGACGACTACGCCGCGTGGTGCGAAGACGCGCTGGCGCGCGGCGTCGCCATGCTCATGCCGACCAGGCACGCCGGCGAGACCGTGCTCCGCTTCTGCTTCGTCAATCCGCTGACGACGCGCGAGGACGTGGACCTGGTGCTCGCGGACCTCGTCTAGCCGGGGGGCCGGCCTCACGCACGGGCCACTCCCCGCGGCGCCGAGTGCCGCAAGCGTGCTCAGCGCCCCCGCGGCTCCCAGCCCATCACGGCCTTGACCTCGAGGAAGTCCTCGAGCCCGAACCGGCCCCACTCGCGGCCGTTGCCCGACTTGCGGTAGCCGCCGAACGGCGCGCTCGCGTCGGTCGGCGCGCCGTTGAGGTGCACCATGCCGGTGCGCATGCGGCTCGCCACGCGCCGCGCCCGCTCCACGTCGGCCGACTGCACGTAGCCGGAGAGGCCGTACTCCGTCGCGTTGGCCAGCTCGATCGCGTGCGCCTCGTCGCGGAACGGCGTCATGACGAGCACCGGGCCGAAGATCTCCTCCTGGAAGATACGCATGTCCGGCTCGACGTCGGCGAAGACCGTCGGACGGACGAAGAAGCCCTTGTCGAGCCCGTCCGGCCGTTCGAGCCCGCCGGCGACCAGCCGGGCGCCCTCGTCGACGCCGGTCTGGATGTAGCCGCGCACGGTGTCGAACTGCTTGCGCCCCGCCACCGGACCCATGAAGGTCGCAGAGTCCGTCGGGTCACCGACGGCGACGTCGTCCGCGGCACGCGCCGCGACCTCGACGGCCTCGTCGTAGATCTCCTGGGCGACGAGCATGCGCGTCGGCGCGTTGCAGGACTGGCCGGAGTTGTGCATGCAGCCGAGCACGCCGGAGCGGACGACCCTCTCGACGTTCACGTCGCCGAAGACGATGTTGGCCGACTTGCCGCCAAGCTCGAGCGAGACGCGCTTGATCGACGGAGCGGCGGCGCCCATCACGACGCCGCCGACGGCGGTCGAGCCGGTGAGCGAGATCATGTCGACGAGCGGGTGCGTGGCGAAGGCGTCACCCAGAGCCGCGCCGGCGCCGTTGACCATGTTGAACACGCCGGCGGGCACGCCGGCCTCGTCCACCGCCTCGGCGAAGAGCAGGGCGGAGAGCGGCGAGAGCTGGCTCGGCTTGAGGACCATGGTGCAGCCGGCGGCCAGCGCCGGGCCGACCTTGCACGTCACCTGGTTCATCGGCCAGTTCCACGGCGCGAGCAAGGCGCAGACGCCGACGGGCTCGCGCACGATGCGGGTCGAGCCCCAGTCCTGTTCGAGCGGATAGTCGCGGAGCGCGCTGATGGCCGCCTTGAGATGGGCGGCGCCCGCCAGGACCTGCCCGCCCTCGGCGAGGCCGCGCGGGATGCCGACCTCGACCGTCATCGCGGCCGCGATCTCGGGGATGCGCTTCTTGTACGCCTCGCGCACGGCGGCGAGCGCCTCGAGGCGCTCCTCCTTCGTCGTCCGCGACCAGCCCGCGAAAGCCCGATGGGCCGCCTGCACCGCCGACTCCACGTCGGCGGAAGAGGCGGCCGCCACCCGCGCCGCCTCCTCCTCCGTCGCCGGGTTCACGACGACGATCTCGTCCCCGGGGTGGACGGGCTCGACCCACTGCCCGTCGATGTAGAACCTG
Source organism: uncultured Thermoleophilia bacterium (assembly GCA_963739595.1). Classification (GTDB taxonomy): domain Bacteria; phylum Actinomycetota; class Thermoleophilia; order UBA2241; family UBA2241; genus CAIXSE01. The sequence continues at coordinate 1,544 of CAVUBA010000022.1, read as the reverse complement.
CTTCCGTCAGTCACTCGACCTCCAGCTCGTCAGCCGCCGGGGACGCTTCAGTCGCCCGGCGGGCGGTAGAACATCTTGGTCCGCGCGGCCTTGTCCATCTCTTCCGGCGTCACCAGCACGGTGATCTCGCAGCGCACCATGCCACCCGCGGTGATGTGCGAGCCCATCGCCGCCGCGGTCACGTTGTCGGGGAGGTCCACCACGCTGTAGACATCGTGGGACCCGAACGCGTAGTAGAACGACTCCAGCTCGCCGTCGAGGTTCTTGGCCATGTCGGCGATCATCTTGCGACGCTCGCTGCCGCCCTCTCTCAGCACGCCCTTCATGCCCTCGGCGCTGTAGGTGGCGACGATCAGGTACTTCGGCATTGGACCCTCCTCCTCGTGACCCAGCGTGCGCATACTATCCGCCCACCACGCTCGAGAGTCCATTGACCGCCGAAGACGGGTCAACTGGCGGTGCGCCATCGAGCTGGGGAACCGGCTCGGATGTCGAAGACCAGGCTCACCGACTATTGCGGTACGCTTGCCGCCATGCACCGCACGGATCGATAGATGCTCGCCGCTCTCCTGGCCCTGCTCGCGAGCTTCACCTGGGGGACCTCCAACTACCTCGCCGGAGTCGAGACCCGCACTCGCTCCGTGTGGCACGTCTCGGCGCTCAGCCAGATCGCGGCCGCGGCGGCGGCCGCGATGGCGCTCGTCGCGACTCGCCAGGCCCCACCGGGCGGGTGGGACCTCTTCCTCCTCGTCCTCACCGGCGTTGCCACGGCGGCCGGGCTCGTCATGTTCTACAAGGCGCTCGCGATCGGCACGATGAGTGTGGTGGCGCCGATCATCGCCGCGCAAGTGCTCATCCCCGTGACGGCCGGGATCCTGCTCGGCGAGCGCCCCGGCCTGCACGCCGCCGTCGGCATGGTAGTGACTGTGGGCGGCGTGATACTGATCGCGCGCACGCCGCGCAAGGAGAAGCAGGACCGCACCGAGGCACACCACCGGGCCGCGCGCAAGGCCGTGATCCTCGCCGTCCTCACGGCCGTCGCCTGGGGCTTCATGCTGCTCATCTACGGGACCGTCGGCAAAGGGAACCCGGTCTGGACCGTGTTCGACACGCGGATCACGTCCGCCGTGGTGCTCGCGGGTTACGTGCTGCTGACCGGACGCGGCCTGTCGCTCAAGGGCCAGAACGTCCCCGTACTCGCGGCCATCGGGATCCTGTTGGCCGTGGCGAACTTCCTGTTCATCGTCGCCACGGGCATCGGCTACCTGAGCGTGACGAGCATCCTCGGGTCGCTCTCGCCGGTGGTCGTCACCGCCTACGCCCAGGTGCTGCTGCACGAACGGCTCGCGCCGCGGCAGTGGGCGGGATTCGCGGCCGTGTTCGCCGGGATCGTGCTGCTGTCGGTCTGACGGTCGGCGGCCGCGCGCCGGCGGCAGGGCCGGCGACTGTGGGTCAGAGTCCGCCGATCCCCTCGCGGAACCCGCCGTCGTCCTTGATGCGCTCCTCGTCCGGCAGCGTCACGCCGCCGGTGTCGAGGAGGTGGT
>CAVUBA010000021.1:0-112777 GCA_963739595.1 uncultured Thermoleophilia bacterium | reverse complement strand
TTCTCGAACTTCTTGCGCTGCTCGGTGCTGAGGATGTGCTTGCGCACGCGCACGATCTTGGGCGTCACCTCGACGAGCTCGTCGTCGGCGATCCACTCCAGCGCGCTCTCCAGCGTGATCGCGCGCGGCACCTTGAGGCCCGTGTCGATCTCCTTGGTCGACTGCCGGTAGTTGCCCAGCGCCTTGCGCTTGGTGGGGTTGCAGAGCATGTCGTCGGCGCGCGAGTTCTCGCCGACGATCATCCCTTCGTAGACGGGCGTCATGTTGCCGACGAAGAGCACGGCGCGGTTCTGCAGGTTCTCGAGCGAGTAGCCGGCCGCCTCGCCGCCGGTCTGGCTGACCAGCGAGCCGCGCTCGCGGCCGGGCAGGTCGCCCTTCCACGGGCCGTAGCCCGTGAACCGCGAGCTCATGACGCCGAGGCCGCGCGTCTCGGTGAGGAAGTCGTTGCGGTAGCCGATCAGGCCGCGCGTCGAGATCGTGAACTCGAGGCGGACGAGGCCGGTCCCCGTCGCCTCGACGGCGACCAGCTCGCCCTTGCGCAGGCTGAGCTCCTGGATCACCGTGCCCTGATACTCCTCGGGGACGTCGATGATCAGCTGCTCCATCGGCTCGAGAAGCTTGCCGTGGCTGTCGCGGTGCGTGATGACCTCGGGGCGCGAGACGCAGAGCTCGAGGCCCTCGCGCCGCATCTCCTCGATGAGGATCGCGAGGTGCAGCTCGCCGCGGCCGCTGACCTTGACGCCGTCGGGGCGGCCGAGGTCCTCGACGCGGAGCGCGACGTTGACGCGCAGCTCGCGCTCCAGCCGGTCCTTGATCTGGCGCAGCGTCGCGGCACGTCCGTCCTGGCCGGCGAACGGGCCGTTGTTGACGAGGAAGAACATGCTGACCGTCGGCTCTTCGATCTCGAGCGGCGCGAGAGCTGCGTCGGCCGCCTCGAGCTCCGGTGAGGCGAGCGTGTCGCCGAGGGTGATGTCGTCGGGACCCGCGAGCCAGACGATGTCGCCGGCCGCGGCCTCCTCGACCTCGCGGTTCTCGAGCCCGTGGGTCACCCACAGGTGCGTGACCCGCGCGGGCGTCGCGCCGGTGAACTCCCAGCCGGCGTCCGGGTCGCCGACCTCGAGGTGGCGCGTCGTGATGCGCTGCACTTCGTCGCCGACCTTGAGTGAGCCGGCGAGCACGCGCCCGCACCCGATGCGGCCGATGTAGTCGCTCCAGGCGAGCGTGCTCACCTGCATGAGGAACGGCGCGTCCGGGTCGACCTGCGGCGCGGGGACGCTGGCGATGATCGTCTCGAAGAGATCGTTCATGGCGGCGTCGGCCAGCTCCTTGAGCAGCGCCGGCGAGAGCGTCCCGCCGTCGGCGAGGTGCGCTTCGCGTTCGCGCTCTTCCTTCTGGTACTCGTCCAGGTCGTTGACGATCCAGCCCTCAAGACCCGAGCCGTAGAGGACGGGGAAGTCGAGCTGCTCGTTGTTGGCGCCGAGCTCGACGAAGAGGTCGAAGGTCTTGTCCAGGGCGCCGGACGGGTCCGCGTTGGGCCGGTCGGCCTTGTTGACGATGACGATCGGCCGCAGCCCGAACCCCAGCGCCCGCATGAGCACGTAGCGCGTCTGCGGCATGGGGCCCTCGTTGGCGTCGACCAGGAGGAGCACCGAATCCACCATGCTGAGCACGCGCTCGACCTCGCCGCTGAAATCGGCGTGGCCGGGGGTGTCGATGATGTTGATGAGGTACTCCTTCCACTCCACCGTGCAGTGCTTGGAGCGGATGGTGATCCCGCGCTCGCGCTCGAGGTCGTTGCTGTCCATCACGCGCTCGTCCACGTGGGCGTTCTCGCGGAACACGTGAGCGGCGCGGAAGATGCTGTCGATCAGCGTGGTCTTGCCGTGATCGATGTGGGCGATGATGGCGAGGTTACGGATCTTGTAGGCGGCGTGCACGGGGGTTCTCTCTGTCGGGGTGGCTGGCGGGTCGCAGCGAAGCAGAGGCTGCCGGCTGACGACCGAACGCCCGGCTGGGCTGCGCCGGCCGGGCGGTCTGCTCTAGTGTACACGCGCGAGGCCGGTTCGTCGCCCGTTCGACCCTGAGCCGGGCGCTCTCACGCCGCCCGCCACGCCTCCACGACTGCTCCCCGGGAAGTATCATGGGCACGGACCCCCGCCGGCGATGCCGGAGGCGGAGCGAGAAGGGACTGCTTATGGGCGATGAGCGGACCGTGCGCATCGCGCAATCCTGTGCACAGGATCCCGCTGCGGCAGTAGAGGCGCTTCACGACGGCCTGCGGCAGCCGGACGCCGTCGCTCGTGCTCTTCTTCTGCTCCAGCGAGTACGACCACGACGCGCTGGCGGCGGAGATGGCCCGGCGCTTCGCCGGCGTGCCGGTGGTCGGCTGCACGACCGCCGGGGAGATCGGCCCGCTCGGCTGCCGCGACCACAGCGTCGCCGGCGTGAGCTTCGCGGCCGAGGTCTGCAGCGTCGAGATCGGCCACCTCGAGGACCTGCGCCGGTTCCAGATCCCGGACGGCGTGGCGTTCGCGCAGGACCTGCGCCGCAAGCTCGAAGACGGCGCGTCCGGCGACGAGGGCGGGAACACCTTCGCCTTCCTGCTGGTGGACGGCCTCTCGGGCCACGAGGAGCAGCTCGCCCACGCGCTGCAGCAGGGCCTGGGGAACATCCCGCTGGTCGGCGGCTCGGCCGGCGACAGCCTGAGCTTCGAGCGCACGTTCATCTACCGGGACGGCCGTTTCAGGTCCGACGCGGCCGTCCTCGTCCTGGTCACCACCCCGCTCCCGTTCACCGAGTTCAAGACCCAGCACTTCGTGCCCACCGACGAGAGACTGGTGGTCACGGAGGCCCGTCCCGACGAGCGCGTCGTCGTGGAGATCAACGGCCTGCCGGCCGCGCAGGAGTACGCGCGCATCCTCGGCCTCGACGCGGACGAGCTCGACCCGGTCCACTTCGCCGCGTCCCCCGTCGTGGTGCTCATCGACGGCGCGAACTACGTGCGCTCCATCCAGAAGGCGGAGCCTGACGGCAGCCTCAAGTTCTACTGCGCCATCGAGCGCGGCGTCGTCCTCCGCGTCGCCAGGAGCGACGACCTCGTGGCCAACCTCGAGTCGGCGTTCTCGCGGGTCCGCGCCCAGATCGGCCCTCCGCAGCTCGTCCTCACCTTCGACTGCATCCTCCGCAAGCTCGAGATCGCCGAGGGCGGGCTCGAGCCGTCGGTCAGCGAGATCCTGCGGCGCAACAACGCCGTCGGCTTCAACACCTACGGCGAGCAGTTCTGCGGCGTGCACGTCAACCAGACGCTGACGGCCGTCGCCCTCGGCTCCGCCGCGCACACCGCCGGGCCGGGAGGCCGGGCATGCCTGACAGGGAGCCGGCGGACGCCCGGGACGTGGAGGCCCTCGCAGGCCGAGATCGCCCGGCTCAACAAGGTCGTGGACGCGCTCATGGACCGCTCGGAGGCGAGCATGAACGTCCAGGGCTCCGACTTCGGCCTGTTCCAGACGACGATCATGCTCCAGGACCAGGTCCGGCTGCACACGGAGGCCCTCGAGACGGCCCTGCAGGACAGGGCCGCGGACGCCGGCGGCTCCCGGACCGCCGCAGCCGGGCGACATGCAGACGCTGCGCCGCACCGCGGCGCTGCAGATCCAGCTGCTCGAGCTCGTCGTCCAGCAGAAGGACGTGGGCGAGCTCATCGAGCGGGTCTCGACGATCCTCGACATGCCCATCGTGCTCTTCGACACGCGCGGCCGTGTCGTCTCGTGCTCGCAGGGCGCGACCGGCGACCCCGACCTCGCGGCGCGACTCTGGAAGGCGTACAGCGCCGCGCGCGGCGGGCCGGACCCCGCCGGGTCCGTCACCGACGCCGGCGAGCGCGTCCTGTTCCGCGACGTGCTCGTGATGGGGCGGGCCGAGCGCGTGCTGGCCGCCGTGGCCACCCGCTCGCGGCCCACGGAGTTCGCCGGCGCCTCACTGCTGTTCCTCCAGCAGCTCGTCACGCTCGATCTGCTGCGCGGCAAGGACGAGCTCAGGATGCGGCGCCGGCTGCGGCGCGGCCTCCTGCGCGACGTGCTCGCCGGCGACGACGCGCCGGACCAGCTCAGGATCCGCCTGCAGGCGCAGGGGTTCGACGACGAGAGCGTGCTCCGCATCGCCGTCGTCGAACCGGTGACTTCCCGCCCGCAGGCGGCGGAGAAGCAGGCGGCCGAGCAGCGGGAGACCAGCCTGCTCGGGCCCATCGACACCGTGCTGAGCGAGCGGCGCCTCCCCTATCTGACGTCGTCGAAGGGGCCGCTGGCGGTGGTGCTGACCGCGTTCCGCGACGCGGAGACGACCACCGCGCACGCCTTTCTCGCCGAGCTGCGCGAGGCTGCCACGCACGTCGCCCCGGGAGGCGTCGTCGCCGGCTGCTCCTCGCCGCTCACCGGGATCGCCGGGGCTGCCCGGGGCCTGCAGCAGGCGAAGGCTGCCTGCATCTCGGCCCGTCTCAGCCAGGACCCGGGGGCACCGGCATCTTCGAGGAGCTGAGCGGCCACTTCCGCCTCCTGGACGCGCTCGACGAGGACGAGCTCGAACGACATCGTGCAGCGCACGTTCGGACCCCTCCTGGAGTACGACGCGCAGCACCGCGCCAGCCTGTACAAGACCCTCCGCACGCTGTTCGAGCACCGCCTGGCGGTCCAGGAGACGGCGGACGCCCTCCACATCCACCGCAACACCCTGCAGAAGCGGCTGGCGAACGTGGAGCAGCTGCTGGACATCGACCTCAGCGACCTCGACGCGATCGTGGACGTGCGCCTCGGACTGCACGCCGCCGAACTCCTCGGCGAGCCCGTCGCCTGACCCGCCCGCGCGCCGCGGAGGCGTGGGCTCCGCGCAGCCGCCGCGACCTTGAGCGGCTCTTCACGCCCCTGTGCACGCGACCAGTCGACCGGCGAGAAGAGTGGTCACGGGACGACTCGACGCCGCCTTCCGGCCGGCCGCATCCTGTGGAGCGACGGTCCGCCGCCATCGCCCGGCGGCGCCCCAGGCCCGCCGCTCCGGCGGCAACGATGCTCCAGCCAGGAGGATGCCATGGCCAAAGTCCTGATGATCCATCCCGACAAGTGCACGGGGTGCCGGAACTGCGAACTGGCGTGCTCGTTCGAGCACGAGGGCCAGTTCCGTCCCAGCGCCTCGCGCGTGCAGGCGTACACGTGGGAACGCGAGGGCATGTCGGTGCCCATGATGTGCCAGCAGTGCGACGACGCCGCCTGCGTCACCGTCTGCCCCACCGGCGCCATGCACCGCAGCAACACGATGGCGAACCTCGTCGACTGGGACGCCGCCACCTGCATCCGCTGCAAGATGTGCACCATCGCCTGCCCGTTCGGCAACGCGCGCTACGACGCCGCCTCGAGCAGCATCTTCAAGTGCGACACCTGCCAGGGCGCGCCGGAGTGCGTGACCTTCTGCCCCAGCGGCGCGCTCGAGTTCGTCGACGACGAGCAGCACGTGCGCTCGCGCAAGAAGGCCTACGCGGCCAAGTTCAAGGACGCCTTCCAGGAGGTGAGCTGAGATGTACGGCTGGACGGGCACCATCCTCCGCATCGACCTCACCAAGGGCAAGGTGACCCGTGAGGCGACCGACATCAAGATGGCTCACGACTACATCGGCGCCCGCGGCCTCGGCGGCAAGATCATCAGCGACGAGCTCGATCCCAAGACCGACGCCCTGAGCCCGGACAACAAGCTGATCTTCGCCCCCGGCCCGTTCACGGGCACGTTCGCGCCGTCGGCGGGCCGCTACGAAGTGGTCACCAAAGGCCCGCTCAACAACGTGATCGCGTGCTCCAACTCGGGCGGCGCGTTCGGCCCCGAGCTCAAGTACGCCGGCTACGACGCCGTCATCATCGAGGGCAAGGCGGCCAAGCCGTCCTACCTGTGGATCAGCGACGACAAGGTCGAGATCCGCGACGCCGCGGCCATCTGGGGCCACGACACGCAGGACACGACCGACCTGGTGCGCGCCGAGACCGACGAAGAGGCCAAGGTGGCCTGCATCGGGCCGGCCGGCGAGCACCTCTCGCTCATCTCCAACATCATGAACGAGATGCACCGCGCCGCCGGCCGCACCGGCGTCGGCGCCGTCATGGGCTCCAAGAACCTCAAGGCGGTCGCGGTCTACGGCACCGGCTCCGTGCAGGTCGCCGATCCCGACCGCTTCAAGGCCGCCGTCATGAACGTCGCGCAAGCTCATCCAGGCGCACCCCGTCGGCGGCGCCGGCCTCAAGGCCTACGGCACCAACGTGCTCGTCAACATCCTCAACCAGACGGGCGCGCTGCCCACGCGCAACTTCCAGGACGGCTACTTCCCCACCGCCGACAAGATCGGCGGCGAGTCGCTGGCCGCCAAGCAGCTGCAGCGCACCAAGGGCTGCTTCAGCTGCATCATCAGCTGCGGCCGGGTCAGCAAGGTCGACAACCCGGACTACAAGGGCTTCGGCGAAGGTCCGGAGTACGAGACCGCCTGGTCGTTCGGCGCCGACTGCGGCATCGACGACCTCGACGCCATCACCAAGGCCAACTTCCTCTGCAACGAGTACGGCATCGACACCATCTCGATGGGCTCGACCGTGGCCTGCGCGATGGAGCTCTTCGAGATGGGCGTCATCACCACCAAGGACACCGACGGCATCCAGCTCACGTTCGGCAACGCCGCCGCCATGGTCGAGATGGTGCGCAAGGCCGGCGAGGGCGAGGGCTTCGGCGCCAAGCTCGCGCAGGGCTCGTACCGCCTCGCCGAGAGCTACGGTCACCCCGAGCTCTCCATGACCTGCAAGAAGCAGGAGATGCCGGCCTACGACCCGCGCGGCGTGCAGGGCATCGGCCTCAACTACGCCACCGGCAACCGCGGCGGCTGCCACGTGCGCGGCTACACCATCGCCATCGAGGTGCTGCAGAACGGCGCCGTCATGGACCCGCGCGTCACCGAGGGCAAGGCGGGCCTGGACATCCTGTTCCAGAACCTCACCGCGGCCCTCGACTCCAGCGGCGCCTGCCTGTTCTCGACGTTCGGGATCGGCGGCGCCGAGCTGGCGGAGATGCTCTCGGCGCTCACCGGCGTGGAGTACTCGCTGGACGAGTTCCTCAAGATCGGCGAGCGCATCTGGAACCAGGAGCGCCTCTGGAACCTCAAGCAGGGCTACACCACGGCGGACGACACGCTGCCGGACCGCCTGCTGAACGACCCGATCAAGACCGGCCCCGCCAAGGGCGAAGTCAGCCACCTCGGCGACATGCTGCCCGAGTACTACTCGCTGCGCGGCTGGGACGAGAAGGGCGTGCCCGGCAAGGCCAAGCTGAAGGAACTGGCTCTGAACTGACGGGAGACGCGCCGGGGCCGGCGAGCTGCGCGAGCAGCTCTCGCCGGCCCCGGCGCCCCGCCGCAGAGCACGCCACGATGATCGTCAAGTACTTCGCGACCGTCCGGACCTACACCGGCGAGAACGAACGGCGCGTCGACGACGCGCCGGCGACGCTCGGGCCGCTGCTCGAGGCGCTGGCGGCGCGCTACGGCAGGCCGTTCCGGCGCGCCGTGTTCGCCGGCGACGAGCTCAATCCCGAGATCATCATCCTGGTGAACGGGCGCAACGTCGTGTACTCCGGACGTCTCGAGGCACCGCTGGCCGAAGACGACGAAGTCTCGATCTTCCCCATGGTGGCCGGCGGATGAAGGAGGTCCCAACGTGAGTGAGACCGAGGCCGCGGACGCCCGCCGCGTAGCGGCCGTCTTCGAGCGCTATCCGCGGCGCGATCCCGGCGACCTCGTGAACATCCTGCACGACCTGCAGGGCGAGTTCCGCTACCTGCCGGAACCCGCGCTGCAGGAAGCCGCGTCCTACCTGGGCCTGTCACCGACGCAGGTCTACGGGGTGGCGACCTTCTACCACGGCTTCCACACGGAGCCGCGCGGCGAGCACACCTGCACGGTCTGCATGGGCACCGCCTGCCACGTGCGCGGCGCGGCGCGGCTGCTGGAGCAGCTGGAGCGGGACACCGGTGTCGCCGCGGGGGATACGGCGGCCGACCTGTCGCTGAACGTCGAAGAGGTCAGCTGCGTGGGCGCCTGCGCCATCGGCCCGCTCGTCATCGTCGACGGCGACACCCACGGGCACATGACGCCCGACAACCTCTCCCGCATGGTCACGAAGCTCCTCGGCGCGGAGGGGCAGGAATGACCGCGAGACTTGCCGACGCCGGCAGCGCTGACGCGCCATCGCGAGGCGCTCGCCGCAGGCCCGAGCCCCAGCCGGGGAGTCATCGCCGTGTGCGTCGGCACCGGCTGCCGGGCGAACGGGGCGATCAAGGTGTACGAGGCCCTGCGGGCCGAGGTGGAGGCGCGCGGCGCCGCTCGCACAGTGGAGGCGCGCGCCACCGGCTGTCAGGGATTCTGCCAGGGCGGCCCGCTGCTGCTGCTGGTCCCGAAGGCGTCGTCTACCAGCACGTGCGCGTCGAGGACGTCCCCGAGATCGTCGAGAAGACGGTGCTCGGCGGCGAGCTCGTCGAGCGGCTGCTCTTCGTCGACCCTGTGACGGACCTGCAGTGCCGCAAGGAGGAGGAGCTCCCCTTCTACCGGCCTCAGCAGCGCGTGCTGCTGCGCGACAACGGCCTCCTCGACCCGACCTCCATCGACTCCTACATCGCGCTCGGCGGCTACTCGGCCCTGGCGCGGGCCCTGGAGATGGGGCCCGAGGCCGTCCTCGAGGAGGTCAAGCGCTCCGGCCTGCGCGGCCGCGGCGGCGCCGGCTTCCCGACCGGCCGCAAGTGGGAGGCGTGCCGCAGGTCGGAGGGTGAGCTCAAGTACGTGGTCTGCAACGCCGATGAGGGCGACCCCGGCGCGTTCATGGACGACGCGCTGCTCGAGGGCAACCCGCACAGCGTGCTCGAGGGCATGATCATCGGCGCCCTCGCGATGGGCGCACGCGAAGGTCACGTCTACGTGCGCCAGGAGTATCCGGTCGCCGTCGAGCGCATCACGCGCGCCATCGACCAGGCGCGCGAGCTCGGCCTGCTGGGCGAGGCGATCCTCGGCAGCGAGCTGAGCTTCGACCTGCGGGTCAGCCGCGGCGGCGGCGCCTTCGTGTGCGGCGAGGCGAGCGCCATGATGGCCTCGCTCGAAGGCCGGCGCGGCGTGCCGCGGCGGCGGCTCATCCACCTCTCCGAGCGCGGCCTCTGGGGACGGCCCACGAACCTCAACAACGTCGAGACGTGGGCCAACGTGCCGCACATCGTGCTCAAGGGCGCCGACTGGTTCTCGTCCATCGGCACCGAAGGTTCGACGGGCACCAAGATCTTCTCGCTCGTCGGCAAGGTCAACAACACCGGCCTCGTCGAGGTGCCGATGGGCACGACCCTGCGCGAGATCGTGTTCGGCGCCGGCGGCGGCGTCCCGGACGGCAAGGCGTTCAAGGCCGTGCAGACCGGCGGTCCCTCCGGCGGCTGCCTGCCGGCGGACAAGCTCGACGTCCCGGTGGACTTCGACACGCTCGAGGCCGAGGGCTCCATGATGGGGTCCGGCGGCATGATCGTGATGGACGAGGACACCTGCATGGTGGACGTCGCCAAGTACTTCCTGCGCTTCCTGGCCTCCGAGTCCTGCGGCAACTGCACCTCCTGCCGCGACGGGCTCGCCCTCCTGCACGACCTGCTCGGCGACATCACCGAGGGGCGCGGCACGCGGGAGACCATCGCCCTGGTCGAGGAGCTCGCCGACACCGTCGAGGCCACGTCGCTCTGCGCCCTCGGCACGAGTGCGGTCAACCCGGTGCTGTCCACGCTGCGCTACTTCCGCGACGAGTATCTCGCGCACGTGGACGAGAAGCGCTGCCCCGCAGGGGTGTGCAAGGCGCTCATCACCTTCAGCATCGACGCGGAACGCTGCAACGGCTGCACGCTCTGCGCGGTGCGCTGCCCTCAGGACGCCATCGCCGGCGAGAAGAAGCAGCTGCACACGATCACCCAGGAGCTCTGCATCAAGTGCGGCATCTGCAAGGACGTCTGCAACCGCGACGCAGTCCTGGTGCACTAGGGAGGCCGTGGTGGACGTTGAACTGATCATCGACGACGTGCAGGTGACGCGCTGCGGAGGGCGCGAGCGTGCTCGACGCCGCGCGCCGCGCCGGCGTCGACATCCCGGCGCTCTGCCACCACGAGGCCGTGCCGGCCATCGCCTCCTGCCGTCTGTGCCTGATGGAGGTGCGCCGGCCGGGCCGCGACTGGGTGCAGCTGACGACCTCGTGCGACTACCCGGTGTCGGCCGGCCTCGTCGTGGTGACGGACTCGCCGCGCATCCGCAAGCACCGGGCCATGAACCTGCAGCTGCTGCTGCGGCGTGCCCCGGACGCGCCGGTGCTCAAGCGGCTCGCCGCGCAGCTCGGCGTGACGGAACCGCTGTTCGCCCCCGTCACCGGCGAGCCGCTTCCCGACTGCATCCTGTGCGAGCTGTGCGTGCGCGTGTGCTCGGCCGCTGGGCTACAACGCGCTGGCGGCCATCGGCCGCGGCGACCACAAGCACATCGGCCCGCCCTTCGGGCAGGCGGCGGCCGTGGACTGCGTCGGCTGCGGGTCCTGCGTCGAGGCGTGCCCCACCGCGTGCATCGCGATGGAGGACACGGCCACCACGCGCTCGATCTGGGGCCGCACCTTCGACCTCCTCGCGTGCGAGCGCTGCGACCGGCCGATCACGACCCAGGCGCTCGCGGCGGCGATGGCCGCCGACAAGGAGCTGCCGGCGAAGAGCGGCGAGCTCTGCGACGCCTGCAAGCGGCGCGTCCTCAGCGAGCGGCTGGCTTCGCCGGGAAGGTAGGGCGGCGGCTCGCCGCCGTGCTCGATCAGCCGGCTCAGCCTGCCGGCCGGCGACTCCGCGACGCGCGGCCACCGGCGTCGCCACCGAGCCGCGCACGAGGACGAACAGCGCGTACCCGAAGCAGCACGCCGAGGAAGTTGAGCAGCACGTCGTCGACCTCCGTGACGCGGTACGAGTAGCCGAGCGCGAGCGGACACGGCGAGCTGGCTACAGCTCGATGGCGACCGGGAAGAGCAGCGCTGCGAGCGCCATGCGCCGCCACGAGGCGAGCCGCGGCGCCGCGAACGGCAGCAAGAAGCCGAACGGGGCGAGCGTCAGCACGTTGCCACCCAGGATCCAGGCCTGCGCGAAGCCGGTCCCGTGGCGCACGACGTCCCGGATGGAGGCCAGTGGGATCAGGCCGACCGTGACGCCCCTGCCGGCCGCCTGGAGTTCGGCGACGCCGGCGCCGAACCGGCAGCGGGAACAGGGTCGCGCCCACGACCCAGCCGAGGTACAGCACGAAGAGCGCACGCATGGCGACGACGAAGGCGGGCTGGCCGGCGCGGGCGGCCCGCCACGCCACGAGCGCGGCGAACGCCGCCGCGGCGGGATACACGACGATACCGGTGAGCACGGCCCTCCGATGGTGGCGAAACGGCCGCCGAAGCCTACCCGACGGGCGCCCGGCGGCGACCCGTACGGAGCGTACGGACGCCCTGCGCTCTAGCGATCCTCGTCCCGGTCTCGTTCGTCCGTCGGGATGCCGTGGCGGCGCAGGATGCGCCGGGCGGCGGCCGTGAGCAGCCAGCCGAGGCCGGCTACGGCGGCGAGCGCGATGACGACAGCGAACGGGCTCATGTCACCAAGGATACCCGGCCGCGCGGACCGGCCGAGCCGGGCCGAGGCCGGCCTACAAGGCGAAGACGACGGCGAGGACCGCCGCGACCGCAGGCGCGGCGGCGGCCCACAAGAACGAGAAGCCGGTAGCGACGTCCTCTGCCCGGGTCGCGGCGGCTACGTCGTGATCTGGCTCGAGCGCCGCCTCCTGCCTCGCCAGCACGTCGGGGTCGAACGGTCCGGCGACGTGCGCGGCGGAGGACCGGGCGACACCCGGCGGCCGCTCCGGGTCGGCGCCGGTCACGGATCCCCGGAACAGCACCAACAACAGGACTGTGAACGCTCCATTGGCGAGCGCGAACCAGTCCCAGCTCCATCCCACGATCGCGAGCACGATCGTGATGGCCCCTACCACGCCACACCCGATCGCAAGCGGCACCAGACGCCTCATGAAGCCTCCCGCCGTTCAGTCGTAGTGCTGGAACGCCGGCCACAGCTGCGCCCAAGGGCGCAGCGGGTGCCGGCAAAGCCAGATCGACTGGCCCTGCTCCTCGTTGTCCACGCCCGCGGCGTTGTCGATCCTCGCCACGCGGGTGACCTGTCCGAAGTACTGCTCGAGCCAGCTGGGGTCCTCGCCCATGCCGACGACGATGACCGTCGTCGCCGGCGCCGGCGGCCTTCCCCAGAGGTAGAAGTTGTTCTGGCCGGAGTAGACCGCGGGCAAGGCCGAAGCGCCGGTCCGTAACGCTGGAGCGCGCCGGCCTCGCCGTAGTTGCCGGTGAGGATCACCGTCCCGGCCTGCTCCTCCGGCGGCAGCGAGCGGTAGACGCCGGCCACGGTCTTCGTCAGGTCCGGCCAGCCGATCTCCTCGCCCAGGTTGTAGTTGATCTTCTGGAGCGGGACCGTGTGCAGCCAGTGCGCGGGGAGGACCGGCAGCGAGAGCGGAAGGAAGATGGCGGCGAACACGACGATCCACGTGTACGCCGCCGCCGGGGAGCGCCACATCGAGCGGCCGAGCGGACGGCCGGCGGCTCGTCCGAGAAGAAGCGCCGCGTCCCGTCGATCACCCCCGCGGTGACGACCGCCCCGGCGCCGAACAACACCAGGTACAGAGGCCCGAGGTAGTAGGGACGGTCTCCCATGGCCACCATCAGGATCACGAACAACAGCAGATAGGCCACGGCGAACGCCCGATAGTCGCGCAGCCGGGGCTCCCGCAGCAGCGCCCAGAGTCCCGCCAGCCAGACGGGCGCCGCCCACAGGCCCGGGAGCACGAACTGCAGGATGACGAAGGTCACCGAATACCCCGCACCCGAGTGCTTCTCGCGCAGCGCCGCGCTCATGGCCAGGGTGGGCCAGCCGTGGTCCGCCTGCCAGAGCAGGTTCGGCACCCACAGCAGGATGGCGACACCGGCGCCGAGCCACAGGTACGGGCTGAGAAGCACCTTCCACCGGCGGTCCACGACGAAGCCCACGAGCAGCGCGATGACGAGGAACAGGATCGTGTGCTTGGCGTAGAGCGAGACGCCGACCAGAAGACCGACAAGGAGCCAGAGGCGCTGGTCGCCGGTCCGCAGGATGCGCAGCACGACCAGCATGACCAGCGCCCAGCCGAGCAGGTCGTAGACCGTCGGCCCGGCGAGGTGCGCCAGGATCAGGAACGGCGAGACGGCGAGGAGGAGCGCGGCGAGCGTCTGCGCGAAGCGGCGGCCGCCAAACTCGCGAGCAGTCAGGCCCGCGAGCACCACGGCCGCCGCGAACGCCAGGGCCGGGAAGAGCCGAAGGCCGTAGAGCGAGTCGCCGAACAGGCGACGCGCGAGCCACACGAGCGCGACGCTCAGCGGCGGCTGGTCGACGTAGCCCCACGCCAGGTGCTTCGACGCGGCCACGAAGTACAGTTCGTCCCGGTGGTAGCCATAGCGCCCGGCGACGAGCATGAGGAGCACGAGGGCGCCGGCGGCGATGCCGGCCACGGGCAGCCACGCGACCGGCGCGAGCTCGCGTGGCCAGCCCGGCTCCCGGGGCTCGTCCTGTCAGGTGCGTCGACATGACCGAATCGTACTCGCGGCGCCGCGGTCGCGACAAGGGGTCCACCGGCCCAGACGGTTTCGTCATCGGAGGCGAGGGAACCGCCCAGTATGGGCATCCGGCCCGTCACAGCGAGGTGAACGATGGACAAGATACACGCGACGTCACGCTCCCTGAGCGAAGCGGACGAGCAGGTAGACAAGGGACCGGTCCACATCGAGGTCATCCGGCTCGGCGACTTCAAGGTGAAACGGCAGACCTACCCGAGCGGCTGGCGGTTCTCGAAGGACATGGGCCAGGCGCAGTGCTACGACACCCACGTCGGGTACGCGATCTCAGGGCACGTGCACGTCCAGCTCAACAGCGGGGAGGAGCTCGACATCCGCGGCGGCGACGTCTTCGTCATACCTCCCGGCCACGACGCCTGGACGATAGGTGACGAGGACGCGGTGATGGTCCAGTTCGACGAGGGCGCGTCGGCGCTCGAGCGGTTCGGCGTCGAGGCTCCGGCCAAGGCCAAAGCGGCCTGACGACCCCGACCCTGGCGACGGCGGGCCGAAGCTCTGCGTCGGGGCTCCGGCCCGCCGACGCGAAGAGCGAGAGACGGAGCCGCGGCGCGGGCGGGGCCCGCCAGGGCCGCCACGCGCCGCATCGGCCGGCACGACCAGCAGGACGAAGGCGAGCCGGCAGGTCCCTTGGCTCCACATCGACGCCGCGACTCCATCTGCCGCGGGCATCGTCGCCACGGCCGGCGGCTCAAGCGGAAGGCGTGTCCCGGGTGGGCGACGCCTTCTCGAACCCGCCCGAGAACGCCTCCACCTCGATGAAGATCCGGGTGACCTCGGGGTACGGATCGTTGATGCGCTCCTCGATGCGGTGCACGGCGGCGTGGATGTCCTCGGCCGGCAGGCCGGGCGTGAACTTGACCTCGATGTTGAGCAGCACGTCGTCCGGGCCGAGGTGCATCGTCAGCACCACGCCGAGGCCCGTCACCGCCGGGTCGTCCAGCACGATGCGGCGGATCTCCGCGACCATCTCCGGATCCGCCGCCTCTCCCACCAGCAGGCTCCGGCTCTCGTACGCGAGCCACAGTGCCGCGACCACCAGGATGCAGCCGATGACGACCGACGCGAGGCCGTCGAAGACCGGCTTGTGGAGCAGATGACTCGCGGCCACACCGATGAACGCGACGACGAGCCCGAGCAGCGCGGCCGTGTCCTCGAAGAGGACGGTGAACAGGCTCGGGTCCTTGCCGTGGTGGATCGCCGAGAGCGTGCGGCGCGAACCGCGCGTGCCGCGGAACGTGCGCCAGGCGACGCTGAACGAGAGGCTCTCGAACACGGCCGCGAGGGCCAGCACGACGTACGCGACCATGGGGTTCGAGACCGGGACAGGGTGCCGGATGTGGGTGATGCCCTCGTAGATGGACATGCCGCCGCCGATGCCGAAGATGCTCACGGCGACGATCAGGCTCCAGAAGTAGACCTCCATGCCGTGCCCGAACGGGTGGTGGTCGTCGGCCGGCTGGGCCCCGCGGTTGAGGCCGTAGTAGAGAAGGCCGCCGTTGCCGGTGTCGACGAGCGAGTGGATGCCCTCGCTGATCATCGCCGAGCTGCCGGTGATGGCGCCGGCGACGAACTTGATCACCGCGATCGCGACGTTGCCGATGATCGCGGCGACGACCGCCTTCTTGGATTCCTGCGCCATGGAGGCAGTCTACTGCACGCCGCCCAGAGGACCGGGTCTTCACCTGACGTACAAAACACCGGTTTTAGGGTATGAATGTCATCGTGGCTACTTGAAGGGAGTACCACGTGCCTGGCAGCAGTGAGTATGAGTGTGGTGAGTGTCGCCACCGCTTCCGGACTCCGGAAGGAGCCCCACGAGACACGCGATCTCTCATGTGTCCCGCGTGCGGAAGCATCGACCTCAACCTCATGACCGTCGCGCGGCCGTCTCCGGCCGTGTGGACGGCTCGTGAGGGAGCGGCCGCCGAGGAGTGGCGGAAGTCCGACGCACCCGCGGTGTCGTAGCGACGCTCGACAGGGCCGCCGCCTCGCCCGGCAAGGGCGAGGCGGCGGAGTCTGCTGTGTGTGGTCTGGTACCCTAGGCCCATGCTGAGGGCCGTCACGTTCGACTTCTGGAGCACCCTGTTCGTGGACAGCCGCGGCCGCGAACGGGAGGCGCTGCGCGCCACCGTCCTCGAGGACACGCTGCGCGCTGCAGGGCTGCACGCGTCCGGCCAGGCGATCGGCGATTCCCTCCACGCCAGCTGGGACTACTTCGACCACGTGTGGCTGCACGAACATCGCACGCCGTCGTGCGCCGAACTCGTCGACGCCATCCTCGGCTCCCTTGGGGTGCACCTGCCGGCGCACCTCGGCGAGGGGCTCGTCGACCGGTTCGAGCGCCTCATCATCGAGGTCCCACCCGAGCCCATGCCTGGCGCCGTGTTCACCATGCCCGAGCTCGCGAAGCGCTACCGGCTGGCCATCATCTGCGACACCGGGTACTCCCCCGGAGCCGTGCTGCGCGAGCTGCTCGACCACCACGGCCTGCTCGGCCACTTCGAGTACACCTACTTCTCCAACGAGCACGGGATGAGCAAGCCGGACACGCGCGTGTTCCTGCACGTCCTCGAGGAGCTGGGCGTGCGCCCCTCCGAGGCGGCCCACGTCGGCGACATCCAGCGCACGGACGTCGCCGGAGCGCAGGCCGCCGGCATGTCCGCCGTCCACTTCGTCGGCGCCAACAACGCCGACCTGCCTCACTCCACCGGCGACGTCATCGTCAGTCACTTCGAAGAGCTGCCGCAGGCGCTCAGCAACCTGATCTGTGCCGGCTGCTGACCACAGATCCCACCTGAGCCGGCAGCGCCGGAGGTTCCTGATCGCCGCCGGCGCCGGGCTGGCGGTCTTCGTGCTCGTGGCCGTCCTCATGCGCACCGGCGTGCTGGACACGCTCGACGCCAGGGTCGTCAACTTCTTCGCGGCGCATCATCGCCGGCAGCCGTTCACCGGCATCGCCAGGGTGCTGGACGTGCTCGACAACTGGTGGCTCCTGGTCATCATCATCGCCGCGCTGCTGGGAGGCCTGTGGTGGTCCGGCCGGATGGTGCAGGCCGTGTACCTGGGTGCGAGCATCGTCGCGGCGCTCGTCATCAACCCGCTCCTCAAGGCGGCGTTCGAGCGGCCGCGCCCCACGACGGACGCGCTCCTCACCCTGTCGAGCGCCGCCTTCCCCAGCGGGCACACGACGACCGCGACGACGATCGCCAGCGCGCTCTCCGTCATCGCCTGGCCCACGCGCTGGCGCTGGCCGATGATCGCCGTCGCCGCCCTCTTCTCGCTGGCGATGGGCGTCTCGCGCCTGTACCTGGGCGTGCACTGGACCTCGGACGTGCTCGGAGGCTGGGCGCTCGGCTTCACCATCGCCATGGCGGTCCGGGCGGTCATGCCCTGGCCATCGCCCGAGGACGCAGCGCTGGCACAGACGGAGGGCGAGGAGGGTCCCGAAGCCGCAGCCGCCGCAAGCGCGCGCGGCGCGGCGACTGTGGTGGCCGCCGATGCCGGCGCCGCAGGCGCGACCGCCGGCGGCGCGCCCGCCATCGACGTCGTCTTCCTGGACTGGGGCAACACGCTCATGGTCGACAACGGCATGCGCGAGGGCCCGATGAAGGACTGGGAGAAGGTCGAGGCGGAGGCCGGCGCGCAGGAGGCGCTGCTCCGCCTGCGCGCCCGCTACCGCCTCGTGGTCGCCACCAACGCGGCCGACTCGCCCGGGGCCGACGTGCGTCTCGCGCTGGCGCGCGTGGGCCTCGACGAGTACGTCGACGACGTGATCTCCTCCGCCGACGTCGGCGACCACAAGCCCAACTACGCGTTCTTCCGTGCCGCGCTCCTGCGCGAGGGCGATCGCGGCCTGCCGCTCGACCCGCGGCGCGCCGTCATGGTGGGTGACGGCACCACCAACGACATCGCCGGCGCACAGCGCGCCGGGATCCGGACGATCTGGTACAACCCGACCAAGCGCCGGTTCCCGGAAGGGACGCAGCCTCCGGACGTGGTGATCCGCAAGCTCGCCGAACTGCCGGCCGCGGTCGACCGCCTCGCCGGCGTCCAGCCGGAGAAGCGGTCGCGCAAACAGCGCAAGGCCGACGCCGAGACGGCCGCGACCGCGGCTGCGGCGGCCTCCGCCAAGGCCTTGCGCGCCGAGACGGCCGCCGAGGATTCCGCCGCCTCCGCGGCGGCCGCCGTCCCCGGCGGCCAAGAGACCGGCGCGCCGGCGGAGCCGGCGCCCGACGCGCTCACGGGAGCGCCGGCCGGACTCCCGGACGAGAGGTGACCATGGACCTGTCACATCCCGACCAGTGGTGCCGTCGCGCACTGCAGCTGGGCGTCGATGCTGCGACCGCGGTCGACGCCGACGACGTCGTCGCCGCCGAGTGGGTGCGCATGAAGTGCCTCTTCGGCTGCGACGAACCGGGCGTCCACAAGACGTGTCCGCCCAATCTGCAGCCGGTGTCCATCACCCAGAAGCTGCTCTCGGAGTACCGCAAGGCCGTGCTCCTGGAGGTCGGCCCCATCGTCGGTGCAGAGAACAGCGACCCGGAGTCGCGGCGCCTCAACGACGCCGCGCTCGCGCTCGAACGCGACCTCTTCCTCGCCGGCCACCACAAGGCGTGGATGCTCGGCGCCGGGCCGTGCGACCTCTGCGAGTCATGCACGAAGGGCAAGGAGTGCCCGACGCCCGAGAAGGCGCGCCCCTCGATGGAGGGCTGCGGCATCGACGTCTTCGCGACCGTGCGCAACGCGGGCCGGACGATCGACGTGGTCCGCGACGAGGGCGACGAGTACCGCTTCTTCGCCCTCGTCCTCGTCGACTGACCGCGGACGCGTCGTCTTCACGACGCCGCGATCAGGCGGCGCGTGACGACGCCCCCTTTGCGGCCGGTCCGATGTGGTGCCGGCACAGGTCGAGCCCGCCGCCCGTCTCCAGCCAGCCCGAGAACGTGTGCAGCTGCGGGTACTCGCGGCGCAGCCACTCCATGTCGTGGACCTGGGTCGAGGCCTCCTGGTACACGAACACGCCCTCGACCTGGACCTCCTCATAGCGCACCGGCTCATGCAGGACGGCTGCCAGCTGCGCCGCGATGCCGAGCGGCGTCTGCGTGTCGCCGGCAAGGTCGATGGTCGCGGCCGGCGAACTCGCCCGGGCGAGTGGCGGCCAGCGCGGCGACGGCGCCGACGTCGTCGAGGGCCACCAGTGGCAGGTGCTGGTCCGCCGTGAACGGCGTCGACAGCGTCAGGTCCGGCCCGAAGCGGCTGAGCCAGTACCAGGGCACCTCCTCCATGAAGGTGGCCGGCCGCAGTACCGTGGCCGGCACGTCCAGCTTGCTCAAGTAGCGCTCGGTCTCCGCGCTGACGTCGCACGACAGCCGGTGATGGTCCGGTCCGGTGGCGGCGGCGAAGACGATGTGGCCGACGCCGGCCCGTGCGGCCGCGTCGACGATGTTGTGGCCGTGGCGCAGCCGTTCCGCCGGGCCGGTGTCCGGGTCCTCGAGGACGAGGACGAGCGCGCTCGCGCCACGCAGGGCGCCCTCGACGGCGACGGGATCGTCGAAGCGCACGAGCCGCGTCGCGGCTCCGGCCCAGCGCTCGTCGCGCAGCCGGCGCCCGTCACGCTCGTCGAACAGCGCGCGCGCCTCGACGCCGAGCGCGCGCAGGTGGCGGATGGCCGCTCCGCCCTGGTGCCCGGCGGCGCCCACGACGTAGACCGGGCCTGTCGTTGTGGTCATGACCCTCACCCCGCTCCAGTGCTCACGGGAACTGCTTCCGATACCGGAGTGTTCCCACAAAGCGTCTTGCGCAGCGGTGTACGGGCGAGGAGACGTCCTCGACCCGGCGGACGGGTCTCAGGTGAGGAGCGCGACCGCCTGCTCGAGGCGCGCGACGGCATTGTCGCGCCCGAGCACCCAGAGGCTCTCGAAGAGGCCGGGGGTGACCGTCTGGCCGCTCATGCCGAGGCGGAGAGCGGCGAAGACCGCTTTGGGCTTGAGCTCGCAGCGTAGCGCGGCAGCTCCCGGACCAGCGTCTCGACGGCCGGCACGTCCCACACGTCGAGCTCGCGCAGGCCGGCGGCGGCGGCCGTGAGGGTCTCCGCCGCTCCCGCCGTGCCCTGCAGCCGCTCGAGCGCCTCCGGCGCGAACGCCAGCGGCCGGAAGAACCAGCCGGCCATGGGGATGAAGTCCGCGAGCACCTCGGTCTTCTCGTGCACCAGCGGAGCGATCTCGCGCGTGAGCGCCTCCTGCTCCTCGTCCGGGACGGTCGGGGGCAGGTGCTCGTTCTCGGCGTCCTCGACGGCGGCGGCGAGCACCTGCAGCCCCTGGACCGCCAGTTCGCCGACGCCGGCCGGGTCGCCGTAGAACCCCACTCGCGTGAGGTACTCGACGAGGCGGCCGCCGAGCCACACGTCCGTCATCGCGCGCACGTAGCGGCCGTTCATCCAGCGGAGCTTCTCCGGGTCGAAGATGCTCGGGCTCGTACCCAGCTTGGTCACGTCGAAGTTCGCAACGAGGTCGTCCAGCGACCACGTGATCATGCTCTCGTCGAACTCGGCGCTCAGGAAGCACAGGTAGTTGCGCACCACCTCGACGAGGAACCCCTCGGCGGTGAGCTGCTCGAGCTTGGTGGCGCCGTGCCGCTTGCTGAGCTTCTTCTTGTCGGTACCGAAGAGCAGCGGCATGTGCAGGAACTCGGGCACGTCGGCGCCCAGCGCCTCGTAGATCACGACCTGCTTGGGCGTGTTGCTGATGTGGTCGTCGCCGCGGATGACGTGCGTGATCTCCATGGTGACGTCGTCGACCACGACGGCGAGGTTGTAGGTGACGGTGCCGTCGGAGCGCTGCACGATGAAGTCGCCGATGGTGTCGTTCTCGAAGGCGACGTCGCCACGCAGGATGTCGTGGAAGACGGTGCGGCCCTCGGGCACACGCACGCGCAGCGTGTACGGTTCTCCGGCCGCCTGACGGCGCTGGACCTCTTCCGCGGCCAGCGCCCGGCACTTGCCCGAGTACACCGAGTCGCGACTGTCGGCCTGCGCCGCCGTACGCTCGGCTTCGAGCTCTTCGGCGGTGCAGAAGCAGGGGTACAGGTGGCCGCTCTCGAGCAGGCGCACGACGTGCTCGTGGTAGATGCCGTCGCGCTCCGTCTGCCGGTACGGTCCGTGAGGTCCCGGAACGCCGGGACCCTCGTCCCACTGCAGGCCCATCTCCTTCATCGACTCGATGATCTGGACGATCGCTTCGTCGGTGCTCCGGCTGAGGTCGGTATCCTCGATGCGAAGGATGAACGTGCCCTCGTGCCGGCGCGCGAAGATGTAGTTGTAGAGCCCGGTGCGCGCACTCCCCAGATGCAGGTAGCCGGTGGGGGAGGGGCGAAGCGGACGCGGATGTGCGGGTTCTCTGACATGGGCCGCCCATGATACCGCATCGTCACTTCCCCCAGACGCCCCACGGCTTTTCAGCAGCCGGAATCGGACTACAATGGCCGGATGAACACCCCTTCCCACAAGGTGCGGGTCAGAGAGTCACGACCGCGCGACCACGTCCGCAACCTCAGCGTCAACGCCGGCGACATGGTCGGCGTCGGGCACCGAAACCAGCAGTTCCCTGAGATGCGCTGGTGCACGCCCGAGCGCGGCCACTCCGGCTGGATGGCGGAGTCCTACTTCGAGTACACGAGTGACACCGAGGCCATCGTCAAGCGCGACTACGACGCGTCGCAGCTCACCGTCCTCGAGGGCGAGGAGCTCGAGGTGCTCGACGAGGTCGGCGACTGGCTGCTGTGCCGCAACGCAAGCGGGATCCAGGGCTGGGTCCCCCGGCGCATCCTCGAGGACATCGGCCCCGGCGACTCCTGAGGGGCGGCGTCATGACCACCGATCCACAGCGCCGGCAGGTCCGGGTCTCGTCTTCGTGCACGCGCGAGCAGGTCCAGGAGATCCGTGTCCACGCGGGCGACAGCCTCGCCGTGGGACACCGCAACCTGCAGCATCCGGCCTTCGTCTGGAGCGCCACCGAGGACGGGCATCACGGCTGGGTGCCCGAGGACTACATCGAGATCCTGAGCGGCCGCGACGCCGTGGCCCGGCGCGACTACGACTCGACGCACCTCACGGTCATCGAGGGCGAGGCCCTGGGGGTGCTCGACCAGGTCGGGGACTACCTCCTCTGCCGTAACGCGGCCGGGGTGGCCGGCTGGGTGCCGGAATCGTGCGTCGAAGACACCGTGGAGGGACCATGACCGAGCAGGCACTGCCGCAACGCGTCCGCGTCATCCAGTCGCACGTCACCAGCGACCCCAACCCCGTGCGCTTCCGGGCCGGCGACACACTCGGCGTCGGGCATCACGACCAGGTCTGGAAGCAGTACATCTGGGGCACCGATGCCGCGGGCCGCTCGGGCTGGGTGCCCGATGAGTACCTGGAGATCGACAGCGAGAGCCACCAGGCCACCGCTCTGCGCGATTACGACTCCACCGAGCTCACCGTGGGACGCAAGGAGATCCTCGAGGTCATGGACGAGGTCGGCGGCTGGTACCTCTGCCGCACGGAGTCCGGCATGTCCGGCTGGGTGCCGAGCACCTCGGTCGAACCTGTTGAGGCGCTGCAGCAGAGCTGAGGGCGGGCCCTGCGGCCACGCGGCCGCGCCGCCCGCCCGTCCGGTCCGCGCCGCCCGCCACGGACCGACGCGTTCGCCCGGACCTCACTCCGCGGCCGAGTAGCTCACCGAGTCGGCGACGCTGCAGAACCTCACCTCCGTGAAGTGCGCCGGGTACCACCGGTCGAGCGCCTCGCGACGGTACGCGGTCGTGTGGCTGTCGTAGACCCACTCACCTCCCTGCCTGCCGACGCAGATGATCACGTGCTGCCACTCGACTTTGCCGTCCACCATGTTGCCGAGGTACACGATGTCGCCTGCCGCCCAACCGCGCGGCAGCGTCCGCGTGGCGCGCACGATGTAGCGCGAGTGGCCGGCCGCGCTCGCCGAGAGCGAGCTGCTTCTGTGCCCCGCAGTTCACCCACGCGACAGTCGGGAACTCGGTGCCGTTGGAGCGCCACTCGCGGCCGGCGTCGTAGGTCGGCCGCAGCCCGCCGGCCGCGAGACACTGCGAGACGAAGTTGGCGCAGTCGTTGTCCGGCGACGACCAGTACTCCGGATTGCTCTTCAGCGCCCAGGCATCGGCGTAGTCGGCGGCCGCGCTGCGGTCGTAGGTCACGCGGACGCGTTCGCGCCCTCCGCCCTGGGCGGCGACGACGACGATCGCCGCAAGCGCGCCGGCGAGGAAGACCGCGAGCGCCGACCGGCGCCGCCGCACGGCGCGAGAACGGTAGATGCGGCGGCGCGTCTGGTCACGACGCATCGTCCTGCGGCGCGACCGTGGCCGCGGACGGTCGATGGTGCCGCTAGCGCGCCGTGCCGGTGCGTGGCGGGCGCGGCCGTCTCAGCGGTCGTGGCGGCGCGCGGCGGGGAGCGCCTCGCCCGGCGGCAACGCGACCGTGAACGCCGTCCCGACGCCGACGGCGCTGGATACGCTCACCGTGCCGCCCATGGCCTCGGTGAGCTCCTTTACGATGGCCAGCCCGAGGCCGGTCCCGACCGGACGATCGGTGCCGTACCGGCTGTAGAGGTAGAAGCGCTCGAAGGCGCGCGGCAGGTCGTCGCTCGTCAGGCCGCGCCCGGTGTCCGAGACGGTGATCGCCCCCGGCGCCGTGGTGATCGTCACCGTACCCGGCGCCGGCGTGCAGCGGATCGCGTTCTCGACGAGGTTGCTGACCACCTGGAGCACGCGGTCGTGGTCGGCGACCGCACCGCCGCCGGCCTCGGTGCTGATCAGCAGGGTGAGGCCGGCGTCACGCGCCGTGGCTTCGTAGCGGCGCACGACGTCCTCCGCCACCGCGGCCAGGTCGACGGCCTCGCTGCGGACGGTGAAGGCGGCCTTGCGCATGCGTCCGGACTCGAGCAGGTCGCCGACCAGCCGCTCGAGGCGGCTGGACTCGGCGCCGATCACTCCGGCGCCGTCGTCCGGCTTCACGGTCCCGTCGCCGATGCCCTCGGCGTAGCCGCGGATGGACGTGAGCGGCGTCTTGAGCTCGTGGCTGACCGAGAGGAGGAACGCCTGCTCGGTCTCCTGCGCCTTGGTCAGCTTCGTGTTCATGTCGTTGAACGACACCGCGAGCTCCCGCAGTTCCTTCGGGCCCTGAGGAGTGACGGTGACGCCGGCTTCGCCTTCGGCGAGCCGGCCGCTGGCCGCGGCGAGCCGGCGCACCGGGCGCACCACGCTGCGCGAGAGGAGCCAGGCGCCGAGCAAGCCGAGGATGATGATGAGCGCCACGCCCCAGAGCCCGATCCTGACCAGCCGGGCGACGGGAGTGCTGGGCGGGAACGACTGCAAATCGCCCCACCAGTCCGTGTAGTAGTACACCTCGTGATTCGGCACGCGCCAAGCGACGATCCGGGTACCGGAGCCGGCCACCGACGATGCCGCCTGGTAGGAGCCGATGGCATAGCCGTCACGGCGCAGGCTCCGTATCGCCCATGCGGGGAGCACGTGGTTGGCCGGGTCCATGCCGTGCGAGGTTGCCGCGCAAGGCGCCGGCGGAATGGCCGCGGACGCTGAACTGGTAGACGATTGCCCGGCTCAGAGCGGCGCGCTGCGCGGGGGTGAGGTCACCGGAGCTGGAAGAGGCTGCCGATCTCCTGGTTCAGCTCCTGCGCCCTGTACGACGCCTGGCTGGTGTAGAGGGACTCCGCCGTCTCCCAGCTGCGGTAGTAGGCCCACACGCCGAGCGCGGCGAGGCAGAACGAGGGGATGAGCACGACCATCACGATGACGCCGAAGGCGCGCGTGCGCAGCGAGGTAGCTCGGCCAGGCAGCATCGCCGCGGCGAGGACGATCACGGCGGCTACCACGCCGGCGACGCGCTACGGCGGCTGCGCCGAGCTGGACCAGCTTGCCCAGCACGCCGTACCCGAGGCTCAGCGCGTCGAACATGAGGAAGAGCAGGATGGAGGCGGCCACGATCACCGCCGCGACTCCGAGAAGGACGACGCGGCGACGGGCCGGTGAGGCGTTCGCGGAAGCGCCGGCCGTCGAGGCGGCCGCCTGCACGCCGGAAGGGCGGCGAGCCGCGGCGATGACGGCGATGACCGCCGCGGCCACAAGGCCCGCCAGGCCGGCGGCCACGCCGATCATGAGGAACAGCTCGACGGTGGGACCGGCCGAGTAGTAGAGGCCGAGGACGCGACCGGCGACGACGATGAAGACGGCCGCCAGGAGGACGAGGCAGGAGACGACGGCGACGGTGGCCGCAAGCGTGTAGGTCGGCGCCGGGCGGCGAGGCGACGGATCCAGCTGGGCGTCGGGCGCCGTGCCGGTGCCGCGCCCCACGGTCTGCTCGAACCAGGCGTTCACGGCCGCACCAGCTTGTAGCCGACGCCGCGGAGCGTCTCGATGGTCAGGGCGTCGCCCAGCTTGGCGCGCAGCTGCGCGACGTGCTGGTCGACGGTGCGCGTGCCGCCGGGGAACTCGAGGCCCCAGACCTGTTCGAGCAACTGCTCGCGCGACAGCGCGAGGCCCGGGTGGTCGAGGAAGCAGGCGAGCAGGTCGAACTCCTTCATGGTGAGGTCGAGGGCGGCGCCCGAGGACGTGGCCTCGCGGGCGCCGCGCCGCAGCTCGACGCCGCCGAGTGCCAGCACGTCGTCCGGCGGCCGCGGCTGCGTCCGCCGCAGCACGGCCTTGACGCGCGCGACCAGCTCGCGCGGGCTGAAGGGCTTGGGCACGTAGTCGTCGGCGCCGAGCTCGAGGCCGAGCACCCTGTCGACCTCTTCGTCGCGCGCCGTGAGCATGATCACCGGCGTCTCGCCGAGGGCGCGGATGCGCCGGCACACCTCGAACCCGTCGATCCCCGGCAGGCCGACGTCGAGGACGACGAGTCCGGGCCGCTGCCGTTCGAGCTCGACAAGGCCGTCCTCGCCGCTGCGCACCCAGACCACGCCGTAGCCGTCGCGTTCCAGGTACGTCCGCACCAGGTTCCCGATGTTGCGGTCGTCTTCGACGATGAGGATGGTGGCTCCCATGCGCCACCGCATGGTATCAAGCCGATCGCCGGGACGAGCCGCGACAGTCGCCGCTCTCATGAGGTCCTCCCTTGCCCGCTGGTCGGTGGCATCCTCGGGGACCGGGGTCACGCGCGTTCGGCGCGAGCGTCAGGGGAGTGTAAAGCGTGACCTACTTGACGGTGATGGTGACCACGCCGAGGCGCAGGACCCTAGGAACTGGCCGACCGCCGGCGAAGCGCACCTCGTAGGTGCGCGTGTGCGCCGGCCGCAGCACTCCGGTCCAGACGCCGTTCTCGCCGGTCGTCAGCGTGCTCATGACCTTGCCGTCGGCGAGCCGGACGAGCTTGAGCGGCGCCAGGCGGGCGATGGGGAAGATCGTGCCCGTCCCGGTGCTGCGCACGTAGAGCCGCGCCGGCGAGCCGGCCACGACCGCGACCGACTTCCTGGTGAAGCCGGCGTCCGTGGCGAGCTCCAGCGTCGACCGGCGTGGGGCCGGCCCACAGGTCCCTGGACCGGCCGGCCGTCTCGCCGGTCGTCCCCTCGAGCTCGAGCCCGTGGTGGCCCTGCGCGAGAGGTTCGGTCGTCAGCGTCCAGCCCTCTGAGGGCTCGTCGAAGGCGCCGTCCGCCGCCGTGAGCGGCTGCCAGGCGCCGCCGTCCACGCGGTACTGCACGTCGTGCGGCACCTTGATGCTCAGGTCGTGGCGGAAGTACACGCCGCCGCTGATGCGGCCGCGGTGGCGCGGCCGCTCGGCGACCGTGCCCCGCAGGGTCACGGCGCCGCTCGCGTCCGTCGACTCGAGCCGGGTCGAGAAGCCGGCCGCGTGTCGACCACGTCCGGCCGGGAATCGGCGTCGCTGTCGCGCAGTCCGGTCTGGCCCGATCGTCGACGGGCAGAGCGCGCCGGAGGCGAACGCGTTCAGCGTCTCGTCGCGATCCGCGCATGATGCAGGCATGGTCGCGTCGTGCCGCCCGCTCACGGCGTTGCCGTTGCGCACGCCGAGGTAGCCCGAAGTCAGGTCGCCGGTGCTCGGGTAGCCGGGGGTCGGCGGCGCGTACTCGTCGAGCGCGCCGAACACGTGGCCCATCTCGTGCGCGAGCACGGCGTCGAAGTTGGCGAAGCCGTAGCCGTCGTTGTCGTAGGTGAGCATGGAGTAGGGACCGAACAGGTCGGCGGTGTAGGCGACCACCTTGTTGCGGAACATGCCGTCCTTGTCGTGGAGACTGTCGACCACGTACAGGACAAACGCCCAATCGGCGTCGTCCTGCCGGCGGATCCGGTCGGCGTAGAGCGTCTCCGGGTAGGGCGTGTCGCTGGCGCCGTTATGGGCGAACCCGAGCCTGCTCATCGCCTGCCAGCGCCAGGCGGCGTCGGAGAGCACGGGGTGGCCGTTCCAGCCGACCTTGACGTTCATCCTGATCGGCTCGTAGCCGATCTTGACGGTCTGCGGCGCGCCGTAGGAGCCGGCCGCCGGCAGGAAGAGCTCGAGCGAGCCGTCCGGGCGACTGCGCATTCCACCAGTCGAGCGCGTTCTGGATCTTGTCGAGGACGAGCTGCCGGCGGTCCTGGCCCGGGTAGCGCGGATCCTGGCGCGACCAGTTCTCCGAGCTCGTCATCTTGCTGCCGTCGCTCTCGAGGAAGACGACGCCGACGGCGACGCGGCCGGCGGCGAACGCGGCCGTCTCGCGGGCGCCGGGCAGAGCGCCGAGGCCGATGGGGAGGTCGGGCGCGGCCGCGCCGGCCCCGCGCCCCATGAGGTCGTCGAGCACCGGCGGGGCCGGCTGCACGGGTCCTGCGGCGGTCGGAGCCGAGCTGCCGGCCGCGCCGCGGCCGCCGGCAGCCACGCGCTCGCGCCCAGCAGCGCACACGCCAGCGCACCGAAGATGACGAGCGTGCTGACGAAGTGATGACGGCCCCGTGTCATGCGTCCGATTGTCGCACGGGGCCGCCTCGCCGGTCGACTCAGCGCGGCGTTGGGCTCCGGCTCGGCCCGCTCGGCCCGGCTACTGCACGCCCATCTGCGTCAGCAATCCCAGCTGGTCGTAGTACGTGTGGTACGACTGGATCCTTCCGTCTCGCACCTGCGACACGTCGGCGAAGCGCAGATCGATGCTCGCGCCCCGTGGGTTCGATGTCGCCGTCTGGTCCTGCCAGGGGCCCGGTGTGTGTGCCCACGAGCCGACCTTCGACGATCACGGCCTCGCCGGCCACGTGGACCTGCTCGACGAGAGCTCGCGCGTCCGGCACCGCCCGCTTGAGCGTCCGCAGGTAGTCCCTGAAGGCCTCGAGGCCGTGGACGGTCCCCATCCCCGGGTCGGTGGTCTCCAGGTCGGCGGAGAAGACCGACAACGCGCCGTCGAGGTCGCCCAGATCGAAGTCCTCGTAGAAGCGCAGCACGATCTCCCGCGGGCCTGTGCCGATCTCGTGCAGCGTCTGCGGCCGGTTCGCGGCCGTATGCTGTGTGGTTCTGTTGACTGCCATCTTGCCGCTCCTGAGCGCTCGGTGGCGGCCCTCCGCGCGTCTCCGGCGCCCTCGATCTCGTGACGGGTCGCACCCGTCCTGACACTTCCGGCTTTCCCCCGTGCCGCGACGACACTCCGTTGGCACCGGCAGCGGAGGGACCGTGCCTCTCACGCGCACGACGTGCGTGCGCGAGGGCCATCTGGTAACCTTCCGGCTTCGTGAATGAGGTTCGAACCACTCCCAATCCCACGACCCTGGACGCCTGACATGCCGCAGCTGCGCATCGTCGTCCTCGTCAAGCAGGTCCCGGACACGGCCAACGTGACCGGCGAGGCCATGAAAGAGGACGGCACCGTCAACCGGTCGGCGCTACCGGCCGTGTTCAACCCCGAAGACCTGAACGCGCTCGAAGAGGCGCTGAAGCTCAAGGACCGCCACGACGCCCGCGTGACCGTGGTGACCATGGGCCCGCCGGCCGCCGTGCAGGTGCTGCGCGAGTCGCTCTACCGCGGCGCCGACGAGGTCATCCTGCTCACCGACAAGGCGTTCGCCGGCGCGGACACGCTCGCGACCAGCTACGCCCTCTCGCTCGCCGTGCAGAAGCTCGGCGGCGCCGACCTCGTGCTCTGCGGCCGCCAGGCGATCGACGGCGACACGGCCCAGGTCGGCCCGCAGACGGCCGAGAAGCTCGGCTACCCGCAGATCACCTGCGTGAGTCGCGTCGACGAACTGGTAGCGCCGGCGGCAGGCGGCGAAGCCGGCTCCGGCGCGATCACCGCCACGCGCAGCATCGAGGGCGGCTTCGAGACGCTGACCAGCACGCTGCCGTGCCTGCTCACCGTCACCGGCGAGGCCAACGATCCGCGCCCGCCGAGCGTCAAGCTCGTCATGACCTACAAGGGCATCGCCGCCGAGGCCATGCCCGAGTACGACGACAGCTACCTGAACCCGGAGAGCGACGACGCCGAGGTGTGCATGATCGGGCGCGACGGCAAGCCCGTGTGTCGCGCCCGCGTCGTCCAGTGGGACCACGAGGCGCTGGCCGCCGACCGCGAGGCGCTCGGCCTGCGCGGCTCGCCGACGCGCGTCAAGGAGATCGAGAGCGTCGTCCTGGCCCAGAGCGAGGCGCGCATGGTCGCGCCCGACGAGGCCGGCATCACCGAGCTCGTGCACGAGCTGATCGAGGAGCACATCCTTGGCTGAGACGACGGGAGACGCTCCCACGAAGCGCAACGACGTCTGGGTCGTCGTCGAGCAGCACGACGGCGTGACGGCCGAGGTCAGCCTCGAGCTGCTCGGCCGCGCCCGCGAGCTCGCCGACCAGCTGCACGTGCAGGTCGGCGCCGTGCTCATCGGCGCCGGCAACGCCCTCAAGGACGTCGCCACGGCGCTCGTCGCCCGCGGCGCCGACACGGTCTACTTCGTCGCCCACACCGACCTCGCCCAGTACCTGGCGCAGCCGTACGCGCAGGTCGTCACCAGCCTGATCCGCGAGCACGAGCCGCAGATCGTCCTCTACGGCGCCACCACCACCGGCCGCGACCTCGCGCCGCGCGTGGCCAGCGCCCTGCGCACCGGCCTCACCGCCGACTGCACCGACCTGCGCATCGGCGACCACTCGCTCAAGGGCGAGGAGTACAAGGACCTGCTCTACCAGATCCGGCCGGCGTTCGGCGGCAACATCATCGCCACCATCATCAGCCCGCTGCACCGGCCGCAGATGGCCACCGTCCGCGAGGGCGTCATGGTCATGCCCGAGGAGGACCGGCGGCGCGACGGGCGCATCATCGCCGTGCCCGTCACGCGCACACCCGAGCCCATGAAGGTGCGCGCGGGCGTGGCTCTGAGCGACGCCGACTTCGTCGTCAAGCTGGTGAAGCGCGTGCAGGAGGAGAAGCGCGTCGACCTCAAGGGCGCGCGCATCGTCGTCTCCGGCGGCGTCGGCGTCGGCTCGCGCGAGGGCTTCGCGCTGGTCGAGGAGCTGGCCCGCACGCTCGGCGGCGTCGTCGGCGCCAGCCGCGCCGCCGTGGATGCGGGCTGGGTCGCCCACGACCACCAGGTCGGCCAGACCGGCACCACCGTGCGCCCCAAGCTCTACATCGCCTGCGGCATCAGCGGCTCCGTGCAGCACCGCGCCGGCATGGACCAGAGCGCGCGCATCCTCGCCATCAACGACGACCCGCTCGCGCCGATCTTCAGCGTCGCCCACTACGGCGTCGTCGGCGACCTGCACAAGGTCATCCCGCTGCTGATCCAGGCGTACAAGACGAAGGGCGCGGGCGGCGAAGCCGCTCCCGCGCCCGCCGCGGCCGACGGAGGTGCGTCGTGAGCAACTTCTTCACCGACAACGCCGACCTCCAGCAGACCCTGCGCAGCCTCGACCTCGCGCGCATCGTGCGCCTGCGCGAGGACGGCTACGCGCAGGCCCGGGACTTCGCCTACGCGCCCCGTGACTTCGAGGACGCGATCGATTCGTACGCGCGCACCCTCGAGATCGCCGGCGACCTCGCCGGCGAGTACATCGAGCCGCGCGCCGAGGACGTCGACCGCGCCGGCAGCGAGCTCGTCGAGGGCGAGGTCTGCTACGCCCCCGGCATCGCCGAGGGCCTCGAGCGCCTCAAGCAGGCCGACCTCATGGGCATCACGCTGCCGCGCAAGTACGGCGGCCTCAACTTCCCCGTCTCCGTGAGCGTCATGATCGTCGAGATGGTCAGCCGCGCCGACCCGGCGCTCATGAACATCTTCGGCCTCCAGGACATCAGCGAGACCGTCAACAAGTTCGCCGACGACGAGATGAAGGCGGCCTACCTGCCGCGGTTCGCCAGCGGCGAGGTCACCGGCAGCATGGCGCTCACCGAGCCCGAGGCCGGCAGCGACCTGCAGAACGTGCAGCTCAAGGCGACCGAGCAGCCGGACGGCACCTGGCGCCTCAACGGCGTCAAGCGCTTCATCACCAACGGCTGCGGCCAGATCAGCCTCGTGCTGGCGCGCTCCGAAGAGGGCACGACCGACGCCCGCGGCCTCAGCATGTTCCTCTACGAGCGCGACGAGCACATGCGCATCCGCCGCCTCGAGGACAAGCTCGGCATCCACGGCTCGCCCACGTGCGAGCTGCAGTTCGACGACGCGCCGGCGCTGCTCGTCGGCGAGCGCCGGCGCGGCCTCACCACCTACGTCATGAGCCTCATGAACGGCGCCCGCATCGCCATCGCGGCGCAGGCGCAGGGCATCGCCGAGGCGGCGTACCGGGCGGCGGCCAAGTACGCCGCCGAGCGCATCCAGTTCGGCGCGCCCATCGGCGAGCTCACGGCCGTCAAGGGCCTGCTCGCCGACATGCGCGTGAACCTCGAAGCGGCGCGGGCGCTGCTCTACGAGACCGCGCTCATCGTGGACACCAAAGAGGTGCTCGAGCACCGCATCGCGCAGCTGCAGGCGGCCGAGAAGGCCGGCGAGGCTTCGCCGGCCGGCCCGGACACGGACGTCAAGGAGCTGCGCGGCGAGCTCAAGACCTACACCCGGCTCGCCGCCCTCTACACGCCGCTCGCCAAGGCCTGCTGCACGGAGATGGCCAACCAGGTCGCCTACGACTCGCTGCAGGTGCACGGCGGCTCCGGCTACATGCGCGACTTCGCCGTCGAGCGCTACGCCCGCGACGCCCGCATCACCAACATCTACGAGGGCACGACGCAGCTGCAGGTCGTCGCCGCCATCGGCGGCATCCTCGGCGGCACGCTCGCCGGCCGTCTGGACGGCTACGACGCCGAGGACTTCTCGGCCACGCCCGAACTCCTCGCGAAGGTGCGCGCTGCGCGCGCGCGACTCGCCGCAGCGATCGCCCGCGTCCGCGAGCTCGACGACGTGCGCTTCCGCGACTTCCACGCCCGCCGTCTCGCCGAGATGGCGATCGACGTGAACTGCGCCTACCTGCTGCTGCGGGCGGCGCAGACCGACGCGCGCCGCCTGCTGGCGGCGGAGTACTTCGTCGCCGCCGCCTCGGCGCGCGTCGAGGGCGCCGCCTCCCAGGTCCTGGGCGGCGACCCGTCGATGCTGGACGCGCTCACCACGCTGGCGTCCGGCTGACAGACCGGCTCGGCCGCCCTCGCCTCCGGCCTGGGCGACCGAGCTTCACACCGCATTCCCGGCGGCGGGCGGGGCCCTTGCGCCCCGCCCGCCGCCGTCCGTCAGGCCGGCGCTTCCTCCGGCGCGACGTCCTCCCCGTCCTCTTCTTCCGGCTCGGGCAGCGGCGGTTCGACGCGGTCGCCGCCGGCGGCACGCGCCTTCGAGAGCCGCTCTTCGGCCGCGCTCGACAGCTCGTCCGCGTCCTCGGCGGCGTCGGGGAACCCGGCCACGCCGAGGCTCATCGTGAACCGGCCCAGCTCGCCCAGCTCGTCGTCCGAGAGACGCGTCGCGGCTGCCCGGAGGCGGATCCGCTCCGCGACGAGCCCCGCCGCCTCCGGACCGTGGCCGGTGTTCGGCAGCAGCAGCGCGAACCGCCCGCCGCCCAACCGGCAGGCGATGTCCACCTTGTCGCGCAGGCTGGTGTGCAGCAGCCGCGCCAGGGCGACCAGGACCGCGTCGCGGAAGGCCGGGCCGCGCGAGCGGGCCAGCTCCTCCTCACCGTCCAGCTCGGCGACGACCAGAGCCAGCGGCTCACGGTAGCGGCGGGCGCGGGCGACCTCGGCGTAGAGGCGCTCGTAGAAGTACCAGCGGCTGTAGAGCCCCGTGAGCGTGTCCGTGGCGGACCGGCCCTGCAGCGCCCGGAACGCGCGCGCCCGGTCCAGGGCGGCGGCGGTCTGGTCGGCGAGCAGGGAGGCCAGCTCGACCTCGGACTGGCGGAACTGTCGCGGCAGGGACGCGGTGAGCTCCAGGTACCCGGCCGCGCGGCCCGTGCCGGCGAGCGGCAGCACCAGCCGCGCTCGCCCGTCGGCGGTGCGCCCCTGCTCGGGCCGGCCGAGCTCCGCCGCCTGCCGCGCCACGGCGTCCGCGCGCCAGACCGAACCGGCCTCCCCGGCCGGCGCCACGCGCGCGAACGTCCCGTCGTCCTGCCGCAGCACGACCTCGGCGGCACACTCGACCCCGCCGACGAGCTTCGCCGCCTCTTCGCGCACGGCGACCACGATCTCCTGAGCAGAGAGCGACGCCGAGAGGCCGTGGCCGGTGACCAGCAGTGTGGTCAGCCGCTCGGCGCGCGCACCCTCAGCCTCATAGAGACGGGTGGCGCGCAGCACGGCGGCGGCGAGTCGCGAGAGCGTGGCGAGGCGCGCACGCTCGTCCGGCGTGAGCCGGCGCACCGCGCGCTTCTCGGCGAGGCTCAGGACTCCCAGCACTTCCGCGCCCGCCAGCAGCGGCACGTCGATCCTGCTGGTGAAGCCGGCCTGGGTCAGCGCCGCGGTGTCGGCCGGCGAAAGATCGTCGCCGAGGTGCCGCTCGACCACCTCCGCAGCCAGCACCAGGCGGCGCAGATCGTGACTCTGGTCGAGGCCGACACGGCGCCGACGCAGTCACCCGCCTGCGGAGCCGGCTCCCGGCACCAGAAGGCGCGGCACTCCAGCGTGTCCGCGTCGTCGCTGAACGTCCAGAGGTCGACGGACCACAGGTCCAGCGAGTCCCCGACGTCGGCGACCACCGCGTGCAGCAGCTCGCCGACGTCTCGCGCCGCCAGCGCGCCCGGCCGCGACGCGTCATCCATAGGTCTCGACCCTGTCCTTGCCGGCACGCTTGGCCGCGTAGAGCGCGGCGTCGGCGTGCCCCACCAGGTCTTCCGGAGACGTCGTGCGCACCGGGAACATGGCGACCCCGATACTCACCGTCAGCGGCGGCAGCACCGAGCCGTCGGCGCCGAGGAACCGGGTGCCGGCCACCCGCGAGCGGATGCGCTCCGCCACCTGCTCGGCGCCGTCCCGGTGCCCGGGTGGCGGTGGCGGCTCCTCGCCCCCTCGCATCGCCAGCAGTTCGCCGGCGAGGTCCATCTCCAGCTGGGTCTCGCGGGTGGCGGCCATCGGCGTGTTGGGCAGGATCACGGCGAACTCCTCGCCGCCGTAGCGGGCCGCCACGTCCAGGCTCTGACGGAGCTCGGACTGGAGCACCGCGGCCATTCCGCGCAGCACGGCGTCCCCCGCCAGGTGGCCGTTGCGGTCGTTGAACAGCTTGAAGTCGTCGAGATCGATCATCAGCAGCGAGACGGGCGTGCCGTAGCGCCTGGCGCGGGCGATCTCGTGCTCCAGGCGCTCGTAGAAGTGCCGGTGGTTGTAGAGGCCGGTGAGGCCGTCGGTCACGGCCTGGTCCTGGACCCGCTTGTACAGGCGGGCGTGCTCGATGGCGACGGCCGCCTGCTCCGCGAGCGCGGTGGCGAGCAGCACCTCGTCCTGGGTCCAGTGGCGTTCCCGCGTCCTCTCCACCAGGACGAGCACGCCCACGGGCGCACCGCTGAACGTGAGCGGCACGTTCAGGTAGGCGCGGTCGCCGTACTTCTCGAACGACCGGCGCGTCGACGCCGGGAGGTCCGGGTCGGAGTAGCGCTGCTCCAGCACCTCGCCCGCCTCGAGGAAGGCTCGCTCCTCCGGGTCCTCCTCGAGAGAGAACACCTGCCCGATGCTCTCCCGGGCGCCCTCGTGGGGCACGCGCTCCCACAGGGCCACCGGCGTCACCGTGTTGGCGGCCGCGTCGTACTCCTGGATCTGGCACTCCTGGCTCCCGAGCAGCTCGGCCGCCGCACGCGCCACGGCGTTGAGGACCTCGTCCAGGTCGACGCTCGAGCTGATCGCGCGGGTGGATTCGAGGAGCAGCCCGAGCTGCCGGTTCTGGGCCTCGGTCTGTCTCAGCAGCTGTGCCTGGTGGATGGCCGCCGCCGCCTGTTCTCCCAGGGCGGCGGCCAGCTGCCGCTCCTCGTCGGTGAAGCGCCGCTCCACCTCGGTCTCGATGAACACGAGGAAGCCGATCGGCCGCCCCTCGTAGACGAGCGGCACGTTCAGGAAGCTCTTCTCGCCGTTCTCGAGCATGTCGGCGCGGTTCCGCTCGTCCATGCCCGGGTCGGACACCCGCTCCTCGACGATCTCGCCGCTGTAGAGGAGCCGCCGGTCGAACGCGTACTCGTCCAGAGAGTACTCGCGGCCGACCCACCTCTCCCAGTCCGGCTCCGGCGTGCGCTGCTCGAACG
Source organism: uncultured Thermoleophilia bacterium (assembly GCA_963739595.1). Taxonomy (GTDB): domain Bacteria; phylum Actinomycetota; class Thermoleophilia; order UBA2241; family UBA2241; genus CAIXSE01. The sequence continues at coordinate 77,340 of CAVUBA010000021.1, read as the reverse complement.
CGACCACGGTGATGGTCTCCGTGTCCGGGTCGTAGGTGTTGATGGCGCACTCGGCCGTCTCCAGCGCCACGCGCGCCTCGTGCGTGATCGTCGCGAGGAGCTGGTCGAGGTCGATCGTGGCGGTCATCGCCCGGCTGGCGCTGAGCAGCGCTCCCAGCCGGCGGGTCTGCTCCGCCTCCCGCCGGAACATGCGCGCCGTGTGCACGGCCACGGCCGCGGGCACGGCCAGCAGCTCGAGGAGGCGCAGGTCGTCCGGCGTGAACCGCCGGGGGGCGCGCTTCTCCACCAGGGTCATCGCGCCGATCACCTCGTCCTGGAAGACGAGCGGGACGGAGAGGACGCTGCGTTCGCCCCAGCGCTCCATGATCGCCCGGTCGGCGGCCGGCATCCGCGGGTCGTCCGCCTGGCGCTCCCGCACGGTACGCTCGGCGAGCAGGTGCTGGTAGCTCGGCCGGTCGGCGACGGGGTAGACGCTCCCCAGCCAGGCGTGATCGTCCTCGGTGATCTCGCTCGCCCACAACGCGGTGGCGACGAGAGAGTCGGTCTCCGGGCGGTACTCGTAGATGTTGCACTCCCAGACGTCGAGCGCCTCGGCCACACGGCGGGCGATCGCGGAGAGCATCTCGTCCAGATCCGGGCTGGCCGCGATGGCCTGGCTGACATCGGACGCCAGCGTGAAGGCGTCGGCGCCGTCGCGCCGGTCGTTCACGGCGCCGGGGCCGTCCTCCGCCGGACGCTCATCCGTCACGCGCGACCACCCTGTCGCGGCCGGCGTGCTTGCCCTCGTAGAGGGCCGCGTCGGCGGCCGCGATGAGCGCGGCCGGGTCCTCGTCCGCGCGCAGTTCCGCGACGCCCACGGTGACGGTGGACCGCGCGTAGCGGCGCCCGCCGTGCCCGGGGAACGCGTGTCCGGCCATCGCCGCGCGGATACGCTCGGCGACGACCAGCGCCCCGGCGCCGGCCGGCGGCGGCGACTCGTCGCCGTCGGTCGCCGACCCCTCGACGCCCTCCGGCGGCGCGTCAGAGACTCGCGTGTGCGGCAGGATCACGGCGAACTCCTCGCCGCCGTAGCGCGCCGCCAGGTCCACATCGCGCCGCGTGACCGGCGAAGAGGATCTCGCCCACCTCGCGCAGCGCCTCGTCGCCGATCTGGTGCCCGAACTGGTCGTTGAACGACTTGAAGTCGTCCAGGTCGAGCATCAGCAGCGTGAGCGGGGTGCCGTAGCGGTGAGAACGGCGGCACTCCTGCAGGAGCCGTTCCTGGAAGTGACGGTGGTTGTAGAGACCGGTGAGCCCGTCGCGGATGGCCTCCTGCTCGGCGCGCCGGTACAGGCGCTCGTTCTCGAGCGCCGCGGCTGCCTGGTTCGCGAGCACCTGCAGCGCCTCGTGCTCGGCCGACGAGAAGCGGCGGTGGCCCTCGGCTTCGACGACGATCGCGCCCTCCGCCCTGTCCTTGACGGCCAGGGGGACGGCGATGCCGGAGCGCTCGGCGGCGACCCGCTCGGCCGTCCGGCCGCTGGTCAGCGCCTCCACGGCGAGAGGGCCGGCGGAGGCGTCGCCGGCCTCGTCCGCCGGGACGACCTTGCCGTCGGCGTCCCGCAGCCACACGCGCGCACGGGGGGCGCCGGCCAGGAGCTTGCCGGCGCCCTCTTCGAGCGCGGCCACGACGGCGCCGCGGTCGAAGGTGGAGCTGAGGCGGCGGCTGACCGAGAAGAGTTCCATGAGCCGCTCGCTCTCCTCCTGCTGGGCGCGGAAGAGCCGGGCGTTCTGGATGGCGGCGCTGGCGGACTCCGCCAGCGCCTCGACCAGTTCGAGCTCGTCCGCGGTGAATCGCCGCTCCTCGCCGACGGTGGTGATGCGCAGGATGCCCTGCGCCGCGCCGCTCGACCGCAGCGGCAGGCTGAGGCAGGTCTTCTGGCGCCACTCCTCCATCGTCCGGCGGCGGTCTTCCGGCAGGCCGGCGTCCGAGATGTGTTCCTGCACGGCCTCGGACGCCTCCAGGATCGCGCGCTCGCCCGGGCAGTCCGCGAGCGCGTAGACGCTCCCGAGCACGTCGTCGCGCACGCCGGGCAGGGCGGGCTCGAGCACGTGCTCCGCGCGGTAGACGAGCGCGTCGTGGTGGGGCCGGTACTCGTAGACGGTGGCGTAGGAGGCGCCCACCACCACCGCGGCCAGCCGCGCGACCCCCGCCAGCACGTCGTCGATGTCGACCGACTCCGCGAGCGTCCGGCAGGCGTCGAGAAGTGCGGCCAGCCGGCGCGCCTGCTCCTGCTGCGCCGGAACAGGCGGGCGTTGCCGAGGGCGGTCGCAGCCGGCCTGGCGAGCAGGCGCAGCAGCTGCTTCTCCTCCTCGGCGAAGCGCCGGGTGCGGCGCGACTCGACCACGCCGAGCACGCCGAGGGTCTCGCCGCCGAACTCGAGCGGGACCTCCATGACCGCCCGCTCGTCGTACTCGACCATCACGGCGCGCTCGAGCGGGTCCAGGTCCTCGTCGTCGACGTATTGCTCGAGGAGGTCGCCCTTGCGGATGACGGCATCGCGCTCGGGCCGATCGTCCAGGCTGACGACGGTGCCGACGTAGTCGAGGTCGACGCCGCGCAGCTCCTGCGACCACACGGCCACATAGGTCATCGTCCGCGCCTCGGCATCGTACTCGTTGATGTCGCACCACTGCACGTCCAGTGCCTCGCCGACCTGGCGAGCGATGGTCTGGGTCACCTCGTCGACGTCCAGCGAAGAGGCGAGCGTCGTGCCCACATCGAGGACCGTCCGGTACGGGTCGCGAGCGGCCGGCGTCACGTCCGGCGCGTCAGTCACCGAACACCTCCACACGGTTCTTGCCCAGGCGCTTGGCGAGGTACAGCGCCTTGTCGGCGTTGCGCACCAGCTCGCCGGGACCGCCGGCCGGGCCCGGGAAGCAGGCGACGCCGATGCTCACCGTGATCCTGGTGCCGTCGTCCACGCCGGGAAGAGACGAGGCGGCCACCGAGACCCGGATGCGTTCGCTCACGCTGACGGCGCCGTCATCGTTGACAGGCGGGGCGCCGGGCAGCGACGACAGCTGGCGAGCGAGCCGCGTGCCCACCACCTGGGCGCCGTCGCGGGAGGTGTTGGGCAGGACGATCGTGAACTCCTCGCCGCCGTAGCGCGCGGCGATGTCGATGCCGGCCCGCAGGTTCTCGCCCAGGATGCGGCCGACCTCCGTGAGGACGAGGTCGCCGGACGGGTGGCCGAAGCGGTCGTTGAAGTGCTTGAAGTCGTCGATGTCGATCATGAGCAGCGAGAGCGGGAGGCCGTAGCGCTGCGCCCTCGCGATCTCCTGGTTGAGCCGCTCGTAGAAGTAGCGGTGGTTGTACAGTCCCGTGAGCCCGTCGGTGATGGCCTGACGTTCGATGGTGCGGTACAGCGCCGCGTTGGCCAGCGCCGCGGCGGCCTGGCTGGCGAGGATCTGCAGCAGCTCGACCTCGTCGTCGCCGGTCGCCAGCCCCGCGCCGACGCGGACGTCGAGCAGGCCCTGCGCGTCGTCGCCGGAGACGAACGGGACGACGAGCCGGGAGCCGGCGGCGTCCTCCTCGATGGCCGGGCCGAGAGCATCGACGGCCCGGCGGTGGAGGTCGTCGAGCTCCACCGTCGCCGGCTCGTCGCCGGACCCGGCCGCGGCGGCGCCGGGTTCGAAGCGCACGAACGCCTCACCGCGGCGCAGGAGCAGCGTGACCGCCTCGCCGCGCACGTCGAACAGGTCGGCGACCTCGCGCCGGACCTCGCCGAGCACGGCGCCGGCGTCGAGCGACGAGACGAGCACGCGGCTCGTCTCGAGGAGCGCCATGAGACGCCGGTTCTGGCGCTCCCGGCGCCGGTACAGCCGCGTGTGGCGGATGGCCGTCGCGGCCTGTTCCCCCAGCGCCCGCGCGAGCTCCACTTCAGCAGGGCTGAAGATCCGCTCGCGCTCCGTCTCGATGAGGACCAGGATCCCCAGCGGTTCACCCTCCACGAGGAGCGGCACGTTGAGGCACGCCTTCTCGTCCCACTCCTCCATCGAGGCGCGCACGTCCGGGGGCAGGCTCTCGTCGGAGAGCGTCTCCTGCACCACCTCGCCGCGGCGCAGGAGTTCCCTGTCGGCCGGGTAGTCTGCCAAGGGGTAGACGCCGGCCTCGTCAAGCTCGGGCGGCCGGCCGTCGCGGCCGTAGAAGGCGCGGAACACGGTCGCGTCGTGCTGGGCGTCATACTCGTACGCCACGCACTCCCCGGTCTCGAGGGCCTCCGCGGCGGTGCGGCAGATCTGCGCCAGCGAATCCTCGAGCGTGACCGTGGACGTGATCGCCCGTGCGGTGTCGACCATGGACCCGAGGTAGCGGTTCTGCTCCTGCTGCAGCCGGAAGAGGCGCGCGTTGCGGACGGCGACGGCCGCCGGGCCGGCGAGCAGGGTGACGAGCTCGCAGTCCTCGTCGGTGAAGCGCCGGCCGTCGCGCTTTTCGACCAGCGTCAGACAGCCGACGACGCCCTTGTCGCGGAACCGCAGCGGAACCGCGAGCGTGGCACGCTCGCCCCACTCCGCCATGGCCGCCCGGTCGGCGGGATCGAGGCCGGGGTCGTCGATGTCGGACACGACGCAGACCCCGCCCTCGATGATCGGCAGGTAGCCGGGGCGGTCGTCCAGGCTCACGTCCGTGCCCACCCACTGCTGGTCCCGCTCGGAGAGCTCACACGCCCAGATCGCGGCCGAGGTGAGCGTGCGCGTCTCGGGGTCGTACTCGTAGAGGTCGCACTCCCAGGCATCGAGCGCCTCGGCGACGCGCCGGGCGATGATGGTGGGCGCGTCCTCTCTGACGAGCGCCTGGGTGATGTCCGCCCCCGCCTCGACGGCCAGCCGGAAGCGCTCACTCTCGGTCGCCGGTCTCACCGCGCCGTCCGTGGCTCGGCGGGACACGGGCGGGCCGGGCGATAGCGGTCTCGCGTGGCCACGAGCGCGCAGAGCAGCGACGCCACCTGGCACTGTACGAGAGCGCGGATGGGCGTCGCCTCGATGCCGCCCGCGGCCGCGAGCCGCTCCGCGCGCGTGCGCACCTCCAAGGCGGCCTCGTCGTGCAGCGCGCGGAGCACGTCGTCCTGCTGCGCCTCGGCGGCGATCATGCCGGCGAACTGGCCCACGCGGGCCAGCGAGTCCAGCTCCCGCAGGTACACCTGGTCGAAGAGCTGGGCCACGGTCGCCTCCTGAGCGAACTCCGGCTCGGTCTCCGCCTGCACGCGCGCGGCGCGGATGTCGTCTTCGATCTCGGCGAGGTAGGCATGCACCGTGCGCTGCCACGGCGTCTCGGCGGTCAGGCGGGAGGCCGCCTCCACGTAGCGCTCGTGCAGCCACAGCGCCAGCTGTTCCTGGACCTCGAGGCCGCGGAGCTTCGCCTCGCGACGGGTGAGCCCGGCGGGGCTCTGGTCGGCGATGCGGGGACTGGTGAAGTACGGGACTTCGCTGACCAGCGTGAAGCAGTCCCACATGGCCTCGGCGTAGTCATCGCTCGAGGTGCCGAAGTCGAGGACGACCGCCGGGTCGGCCCCGTAGGCCTCGTAGAACTCGTAGTCGTCGGCGAGGCCGAAACCACGGAAGATCCCGGGCGCCAGCTGGCGCAGGTACGGCATCTCGGGCTCGCCGCAGTCGGGCGGCAGCCCTGCCGCCGCCATGACGGCGGTGAGGTCGTCCTGGAGCTGCGCGTCCTCCGCCGACAGGTAGTAGTAGGCGCCGCTGAACGTGGAGTTGTGCAGCGGCATGTAGAAGTCGAGCGGGCGGCGGCCGATGACCTTCATCACCGCCGCCGCCTCCGGCAGAGGCCGCGTGAAGGCGTAGCGCTTGTAGCTCATCGGGAACGTCCACTCGAACTGGTCGTGCAGCGGTGGCCGGTAGACGCGCAGCAGGAAGCCGGTGAGGTCGTACGGCTCGTCGAACCAGGGCTCGTTGAGCAGCGTCGCGTCCGGGTCCCCGGCCTTGATCACGGAGAAGTTGAAGCCGAGCTCGACGGCGAGGCCGTCGGCGAGCAGCGGCAGCAGGTACTCGAGCGCCAGGGTGCCGACGGGCTCTTCGGGGTGCGGCAGGCCGACGAGGAGCGCCTGCAGGGGGCCGCCGGGGATCTCGAGACAGCGCAGCGGTCGCCCGGCGCGCGAGGCGCCCGGCGACCACACCTCGATCTCGGGATGCGCGGCGGCCAGAAGGTCGGTGGAGTGCTCGAGCTCGCCCAAGGTCAGGTAGCGCCCGAGGTCCGGGACCCCTGCCACGATCTCGTCGAAACACGGGAACAAGGTGACCCCCCAGTCCACGCCGCCTCCTCGCGTGGCCGTAGCTTACCAGACGGTCACGGGGCCGGGAGGACGATCGCTCAAGGTCTGGATGCGGCTGCCGATACAGAGAGTGGTACCCCCTTCAGAGGGCCGGACCGGCGCCGTTCGCCGGTCCGGCCCTTCTGTTTGCCCCCACGGCGGCCCACCCGGCCACGCCTCGTCCGGCAATCCTGTCCGCAAGCGTTGCCCGGGCGACGACGGCCGCGGAGTCTGGCCCCCGACGGCGAGCATGTGCTACCGTTGCCGCAAGCCTCGGGAGGTCGTCGTGATCTACTGCGTGGTACCCCCGGAGCTCGGCGAAGACGCGTTCCGGCGCCTCGTCGAGCACTACCGGGACAACCCGAACGTCAAAGTCATCATGGACCGCCGCCACGGCGAGCGGCGCACCGACCGCTCCCCCGGCGGCGAGCGCACGACCCGCGACCGGCGGCGGCGGCGCGCTCCCGGCTCGTTCGACATCTGACCCTCCCGCCTCAAGGTGGCCCCATGAACGAACCACTGCCGCGCGGCAGCGAGACCAGCCTCGTCCTCAGCCACCTCATGCAGCCCGCCGACGCCAACTACATGGGCAACATCCACGGCGGCATCATCATGAAGCTCATCGACGAGGCGGCCGGCGCATGCGCTTTTCGCTTCTGCCGCACCAGCGTCGTCACGGCGGCCATCGACCGCATCGACTTCCACCACCCGGTACAGGTCGGCAACCTCGTGCGCTTCATGGCCAACGTCAACTTCGCCGGAACCAGGTCGGTGGAGGTCGGCGTGCGCGTCGAAGCCGAAGACCTCACGACGGGCATGAGGACGCACACCAACTCCGCGTATCTCGTGTTCGTCGCGCTGAGCGACAGCGGCAAGCCGATCCCGGTGCCGCCGCTGACACCCGAGACGGCCCAGCAGAAGGAATGGCTGGCCGAGGCGCAGGAGCGGCGGCGCAAGCGCCTCGCCGAGCGCGAGCCCGCGGACTGACGGACCGCCGCAGCCCGACTCGCCGGCTCCGGCCGGGCCGAGCGGCAGCCCCGCCGGCCGGCCGCGCGCGGCTCAGGCGGCCGGCGCTTCGCCTTCCAGCCGCAGAAGCTCCTGCAGCGCCATGTCGGCCACGTCCAGCTGCTCGTGCGACGGCTCGCTGGTCGTGAACAGGCGCTGCATCTCGATGCCCGGCCTGCCCAGCGTCCGCGCCAGCGGGTGGTCCTGGTGGCGCGACATCCACGAGAACAACTCCATGGCCGTGCCGATGCTGACGAGCCCGCCGACGAACGTCGCCAGCGGCTGCCGCTCCCTGCCGGCCGCGCGCAGCAGCAGGTTGGTCGCGAGGCTGGTGACCACCATCGGCGCGATCAGGTTGGAGCCGCAACGGGCGTGCTCCTTGTGCGCCTCGGCCGGGTCGCCGCCGCTCTCGTAGGCGGCGACGCTCTTGTGCTCGGCGCCGTGATAGCGCGAGAGCCTGGAGTCGCGCAGCGCGAGGAGCACCGGCGCGAGGCCGACGCCGGCCACGGCCAGCTCGCGCACGAACGGCGAGCCACGCCGCGACGCGCGCAGCGCGACCGTCGCGACAGCGCTCGCCGCCGTCGCCGCCAGCATGCGCGGGTCCTCCTGGGGCAGGACCGGCTGGCCGGTCTTGCGGCGCACCGCAGGCAGGACCGCCATGGCCTCGCCCAGCCGGACCAGACCGCGCAGGACCGGCACCTGGCGGAGCGTCTCCCGCCCAGGGAGTCGCACCTTCGGCCCGGAGACGACCTTGACGCCGCCGCCCTCTTCGCGCACCGCGGCGGCCCAGTAGCCGTCGCTCTGCAGAAGGACTCCATCTCTCAAGGCCATGCCGCCAAGCTGCATCGTCATCGTCTCCTCAGGAAGAAGGTCACTCGTCGCGGACAGCGCCCGCGCCACCCCTCCAGTGTTCCCCAACGCGGGCGATAGCGCTACCGCCCCCGACGGGCGGACGGCCGGGGTCTGGACGCGAGACGGCGCAGGCGAGACACTGAAGGTGATGAACCGGCGCTCGGCCGGAGCACGGTCAAGGAGGGCGGGATGGGGTTCTTCGACACAGTCAAGGACAAGGCCGGCGCCCTTGCGGCCGACACCCAGCGCGCCGGCAAGGTGACCGCCGCCCAGGCCCGGCTGGTCGTCCTGCAGAACGACCTCAGGAAGGCGGAGCGCGAGCTCGGCCGCGCCGCGTTCGCCCTGGCCGAGCGGGGGGAGCTCGACCACCCCGACCTCGCGCACGCCGTCGAGAGGCTGCGCGCGACATCTTCGGAAGTCCGCGCGAAGGAGGCCGAGATCTCGGCCCTGCGCGGCGAGACGCCGGAGCCCGCGGCGCCGGCGGCGACCGCTCCCGCCGCAGTGCCGGCGGCGGCCACCGTGGAAACGGCTGCCGGACCAGTGACCGTCACCTCTGCGGCGCCGGTCGCGGCGGAAGAGACGGAGGCCGAGGAGCCGGCTGCGACCGAAGAGCCGGCGGCCGCGGAGACCCCGGCCAAGAAGCCCGCGGCGCGCAAGCCCGCCGCCGCCCCGGCCGCGAAGGCCACGACCAAGAAGCCGGCCGCGAAGAAGGCGGCGCCGAAGAAGCCGCCGGCCAAGAAGACGTCAGCCGCGTCCAAGGTCGTGCCGCCCGCGACTCCCCGCAGCCAGAACAAGGCCGGCGCCACGCCGAAGAAGTCGACCCGCCCGCCCGCGTCCGGCCCGCGTCCGGCCGGCAAGAACCGTCCCGCCGGCACCTGATCCGGGCCCCAGCGTGACGGCAGCCCGGTGCGGCGCCGGCGATCGTCACCGTTCAACGTGAACCGCTCCTCCGGCGGACCCCGTCCGGGGCGTCTGGTACCCTGACGGGGACCAAGGAGATCCCATGACCGACCAAGCCAGCTTCCCGGGCGCGACCACGCGCATCGCCATCGTCGACTTCCAGAGCGGCCAGACCGTAGACGGCGTCTACGCCTGCTCTGAGCTCACCGCAGCCACCGATCGCAACGGCAAGGCGTACCTGCGCCTCAAGCTGCGCGACGCCAGCGGAGAAGTCGCCGCCATCCACTTCGACCCGTCCGACGAGGCGCTGGGCGTCGGCGCCGGCGACGTGGTCTGCGTCGGCGGCACCTACAGCGTGCACCCGCAGTACGGCGCGCAGATCCAGGTCCGCCGCCTGCGTCCCGCTGAGGACGACGAGTACGACGCCGGCGACCTCGTGCAGGTCTCCCCGATCGGCACCGCGGAGCTCGCCGAGCGCCTGCACGCCCTCATCGACTCCGTAGAAGAGCCGCACGTGCGCGCGCTCCTCGAGCGCGCCTTCGACGGCTCGCGCGAGCCCGGCGCCACGTTCGCCGTCGCGCCGGCCGCCGTGCGCAACCACCACGCCTACCGGCACGGCCTCCTCGAGCACTCGCTCATCGTGGCCGAGGCCGCTGCCGGCGTGGCGTCGCGGTTCGACACCGTCGACCGCGACCTCGTCGTCGCCGGCGCGCTGCTCCACGACATCGGCAAGACCCAGGCGTACACCAGCGGCGGCCTCGCTCCGCAGATGACCGACGCCGGCCGCCTGCACGGCGAGATCGTCATGGGCCACGACATGGTGCGCGAGCTCATCGAGGAGGACGCGGACTTCCCGCCCGAGTCGGCCAAGCTGCTCCGCCACATCATCGTGGCGCATCACGGCATGCGCGAGAAGGGCAGCCCCGTGGTGCCCCAGACGCGCGAGGCGATCATCGTCCACTACTGCGACGACATGACGGCGCGCATCGGCGCCATCGACGACGCCGAGGCGGCCACGCCCGCCGGCGAGCGCTGGTCCAGCCGCATCTTCATGATCGACGCGCCGGCCTACTTCGGCCCGCGCGACGAGCCGGCCGAGGACTGACCCGCACGCGCCGACGGCCGGCACGCGTCTCTGCGTGCCGGCCGTCGCGAGCGGCGGTCTCGCCGCCGCTCGGGTCCTCCTAGCCCCAGATCTCCTTGCAGTCGGCCAGCACCTGCGCCGCGTGTCCCTTGGCCTTCACCGCCGGGTAGATCTTGCGCAGCGTGCCGTCGGGGTCGATGAGCCAGGTCGTGCGCTTGGCCACCCCGACCATCGGCCGCGCGACGCCGAACGCGCACGCCACGGTGTGGTCGCCGTAGTCGCTGATCAGCGGCATCTTGAGGTCGTACTTCTGCGCCCAGCGCTCGTTGCTCCCCGGCTTGTCGACGCTCGCGCCGATCACCTGGACGCCGAGGGCGGCGAACTCGTCCAGCAGGCCGTTGAACTCAACGGCTTCGGTCGTTCAGCCCCCGGTGTTGGCTTTGGGATAGAAGAAGAGCACGGTGCGCTTGCCGGGCACGCCGATGTCGAAGGTGGCTCCGTCGTACGAGACGCCGGTGACAGCCGGCGCCTTGGCGCCTTCCTTGAGCATGTGGCCCCTCCAGTGGTCGCAGTCGCGGGGCCCCGGTGGGGCCGCGTCTCCCTCGGCAGGGGCTTCCCCGCGGGGACTCGAGGCGAAACGACTCCGGCCGCGAGAAGCGGCCGCTCGAGATAGACTCCGCTCATGGCACGCAAGCTGAGAGTGAGCGTCGACTACGACAGGTGCACGGGCGTCGGCGCCTGCGAGCAGGTCTGCCCGGAGGTCTTCTTCATGAACGACGAAGGGCTCCCGGACGTGCTCGAGGAGGAGCCCCACGAGACGCTCTGGGCCGCGGTCGAGCGGGCCGAAGAGGCCTGCCCCGAAGAAGCCGTGATCCTGGAGTGGACCGAGGAGTAGGCCGAGCGGCCGGCTGAGCTCAGCCGGCGACCTCGGCATCGCCCTCGGCCGGAGGGCCGCGACCGCGCGAGAAGGTAGATGCGGCCCGGACTCGACCCTCGCCAGCGTGACATGGCGCGCAGGTGCGGCGAGCGCCTCGCTGAGCGCTGCACGCTGAGCTTCTCCGAGATGGTCTCGGTCGGCACGGCACGGACGACCTTCACGGCCTCACCCGCGCTCGAGCGGCAGGATCGTGACGGGCACGCTGCAACGGTCGCGGAACCGCTCGGCGTCGCCGGCGTCGCCGACGACCTCCCCGTAGTGCATCGGCACGGCGGCCGTGGTGTGCAGCAGGTCGCAGGCCGCGGCCGCCTCGTCCCACGTCATCGTGAACGTGCCGCCCACCGGCAGCAGGGCGACGTCGCAACGCACCTCGGCCATCTCGGGAACGGCGTCGGTGTCGCCGGCGTGGTAGTAGCGCACGCCGTCGAGCGCGATCACGTAGCCGACGTGCCCGGCCTCCCGGGGATGGTACGGCTGGCCCGGCGCGCGGAACTTGTCGAGGTTGTACGCGGGGACGGCCTCGATGCCGACTCCTCTGACCTCGACGCTGTCGCCGGGCGCGACGGTCACGGTCTCCCGGTCCGCGAGCTGGGAGGTGACGGAGACCGGACCCACCACCACGGTGTCCGGCCCGGCGAGCGCCGTGATGTCCGCAACGCTCAGGTGGTCGAAGTGCTCATGGGTGACGAGGATCAGGCCGGCCGCCGGCAGCCCCGCCGGCAGCTTCCAGGGATCGATGTAGATGGTCACGGTCCCGTCCAGCCGGAACGAATCGTGACCGAGCCAATGGATGTTCTCGAGCATCGCCCGCCTCCCGTGCCATCGCCTCCGGAGGGGTCTTACCCGGGAGGCGCAACAAAACGACGGGCCGGCCACCGGATCCCGAGCGATCCTCCGGTGGCCGGCCCGTCATCACTCAGAGTCGGATCAGGCCTCTTCCTCTTCTTCCTCGGCCTCGACCACTACCTCTTCGTCGATCTCCACGATCTCGACGTCGCCGGCCTCATCCTCGACCTCGACGACCTCTACCTCGTCGACGACCTCGACCTCTTCGGCGACCTCGACCTCTTCGGCGACCTCAGCGGCCGGCGCAGCGGACGGCCGGCGCGCTCGCGGGCCTCACGTTGGCGGCCTGCGGGCCCTTGCGGCCCTGCTCGACCTCGTACTCGACGAGCATGTCCTTGTCGATCGCGGTGACGCCGTCGGCCAGGCCGGTGACGTGCACGAAGATGTCGTTGTCGTTCTCCTGCTCGATGAAGCCGAAGGCCTTCTCGGTCGAGAACCACTTGACTTTACCCTGAGGCACCTGTTTCTCCTTTTGATCTTGAAGCGCGTCACGCCGGGTGCTCGGTCGTTTGGCGATCTGCACTCCTTGTGCCGCTCGCGCCGTTCTCTGAGACGCAGAGCGTAGGGGTAGTGTACCCGCGTTTCGGGACCCTCGAAAGCCGGGCGCCGTGAGGCTCGGATCGCCCGGCCGCGAGGACCCGCGGGGCGGTCCCCGCTAGCAGCGGGTGACGACGAAGATGCCGATGCGCGCCAGGAGGTTGGGAGCCACGAGGCGCGCCGGCGGAGGCTTCTCGACCGAGCGCAGGTACTGCTCCTGCTCGATGCAGAGGCCCTCCTCCCGGCAGAGCGCGCGGAAGTCCTGGATCGTGCACAGGTGGATGTTGGGCGTGTCCCACCACTGATACGGCAGGTCGCGCGAGACGGGCATGCGCCCGCGCAGGAGCAGCTGCGAGCGCGGCACCCAGTGGGCGAAGTTCGGGAAGCTCACGATGGCGAGCCGACCGACGCGGACCATCTCGCGGACGATCATCCGCGGCCGGCGCAACTGCTGCAGGCTGAGACTCAGGATGACGACGTCGTGCGACTGGTCGTCGAAGTCGGCGAGACCGGCGTCGAGGTCGCCGTGGAAGACGGAGAGGCCGCGGCCGATGCACTTCTCCACCGCGGCCTGGTCGATCTCCACGCCGCTGCCGCGGACGTGCTTGTGGGCGATGAGCTCGCTGAGGAGCTCTCCGTCGCCGCAGGCCAGGTCGAGGACGGTCGAGCCGTCCGGCACGAGGTCCTCGATCAGCTTGTAGTCGATGCGGCGCATGAACGGTCTCCTCCGTCCGCCTCAGCCGGCCGGCTCAGCCGGGGAGAGCGGCGTGTACGTCCGGGCGCCGCTGGCCAGGAACGCGGCGATGATGCCCTCCATCTTCTCCCGCTCGAGCAGGAAGGCGTCGTGGCCGTAGTGGCTCTCGACCTCGTAGTAGCTCACGTGCTTGTGCGTCGCGCGCAGCGCGCTGACGATCTCCTTGAGCTGGTACGGCGGGTGCAGCCAGTCGCTGCTGAAGCCCATGACGAGGAACCGCGCCTTGACGTCCGCGAACGCCTTGACGAGCGTGCCGTGCTGGCGCGTGAGGTCGAAGTAGTCCAGCGCGCGCGTGATGTAGAGCAAGGTGTTGGCGTCGAAGCGGTTGGTGAAGCTCAATCCCTGGTGGCGCAGGTAGCTCTCGACCTCGAAGTCGGCCGAGAACGTGAACGTGTAGTCGTGGATGTCCTGCAGGCGACGGCCGAACTTCTCCTCCATCGCCTCGTCGCTCAGGTAGGTGATGTGGCCGACCATGCGCGCGACGCTCAGGCCCTTGGCCGGCGCCTTGCCGCCGTAGTAGTGCCCGCCGTGCCAGTTGGGGTCGGCCATGATCGCCTGCCGGCCGACCTCGTTGAAGGCGATCGCCATCGTCGGCTGGCGCGCCGCCGTGGCCAGCGGCACGCAGAGATGTGTGCGGTCGGGATGCGAGATCGCCAGCTCGAGCACCTGCATGCCGCCCATCGAGCCGCCGACCGCCGCGAGGAGCTTGCCGATGCCGAGGTGGTCGAGCAGCAGCATCTGCGCGTTCACCATGTCCCTGATGGTGATCATCGGGAAGTCGGTGCCGTAGGGCTTGCCGGTGGCGGGGTTCTCCGAGGCCGGCCCGGTGCTCCCGCTGCAGCCGCCGATGACGTTGGCGCAGATGACGAAGTACTTGTCGGTGTCGAGCCCCTTGCCGGGACCGATCATCATGTCCCACCAGCCCGGGCGCTTGTCGTCGGCGCTGTGCAGCCCTGCCACGTGGGCGTCCCCGGAGAGCGCGTGGGTGACGAGGACGGCGTTGTCCTTGCGCTCGCTCAGCGTGCCGTAGGTCTCGTACGCCAGCGTGAACGGCGCCAGCGTGCCGCCCCCTTCGAGGGCGAGCTCCTGGCCGGGCTGGTCGAACGTCACGTACCTGGTACGGACGACTCCGGCGTTGCCGGCGTCGTCGTCGTACCCCATGGCGACGTCGCCGATCTCCTTGCGGGCTGCGTGCTTCTTCTCGGTCATGGCTGCGGTGATTCTAACGAACGCGGGCGCGGCGCGGGCGAAGGCGCGGCGGGGCGGAGGTGCTCCGACCTCCGCCCCGCCGCGACCACGCCCGCGCTGTGCGCCCGTCAGGCCTTGGCGAGCGCCTGATCGATGTCGGCGACGATGTCTTCGAGAGACTCGATGCCGACGCTCAGGCGGACGAAGTCGTCGGTGACGCCCGTCTCGATCTGCTCCTCGGCCGTCAGCTGCGAGTGGGTCGTGGTCGCCGGATGGATCACCAGCGACTTGGCGTCGCCGATGTTGGCGAGGTGCGACAGCACCTCTGTGCTCTCCACGAAGCGCCGGCCCGCGTCACGGCCGCCGGCGATCCCGAAGCCGACGATGGCGCCGTACAGCCCGCGGTAGTGGTACTTCTTCGCCAGCTCATGAGTGGGGTGGCACTCCAGTCCCGGGTAGCTGACCCAGGTGACCTTGGGATGCTCCTGCAGGTACTCAGCCACGCCGTAGGCGTTGACGCTGTGCCGCTCCATGCGCAGGTGCAGCGTCTCCAGCCCTTGGAGGAAGAGGAACGAGTTGAAGGGCGAGAGCGCCGCGCCGACGTCGCGGAGCAGGCTGACGCGCAGCTTGATGATGTAGGTGATCGGCCCGAGCGCCTCGTAGAACTTGAGCCCGTGGTAGCTCGCGTCCGGCTCCACCAGGCCCGGGAACTTGTCGTTCTGGGACCAGTCGAACTTGCCCGAGTCCACGACCACGCCGCCGATGGAGGTGCCGTGGCCGCCGATGAACTTGGTCGCCGAGTGGACGACGATGTCGGCGCCGTGGTCGATCGGCCGGATGAGGTACGGCGTGGCCATCGTGTTGTCCACGATCAGCGGGATGCCGGCCTCGTGGGCGATCGCCGCCACGGCCTCGATGTCGAGCGTGTCGAGCTTGGGGTTGCCGACCGTCTCGGCGTAGAGCAGCTTGGTCTCCGGCCGGATGGCGCGGCGGAAGTTCTCCGGGTCGTTCGGGTCGACGAGCTCGACGTCCAGGCCGAAGCGCGGCAGCGTGTGCACGAAGAGGTTGTAGGTGCCGCCGTACAGGCTGTTGGCGCTGACGATGTGGTCGCCGGCGCCGGCGATGTTGAGGATGCTGAACGTCACGGCGGCGGACCCGGAGGCGAAGGCGAGCGCCGCCGACGCCGCCTTCGAGCGCGGCGACGCGCTTCTCGAAGACGTCGTTCGTCGGGTTCATGATCCGCGTGTAGATGTTGCCGAACTCGCGCAGGCCGAAGAGGTTGGCGGCATGGTCGGAGTCGTTGAACACGTAGGACGTCGTCTGGTAGATCGGCACGGCGCGCGCGTTGGTGGTCGGGTCCGGCTCCTGGCCCCCGTGCAGAGCGAGGGTCTCGAAGCCCTGCGTGGCCTTGGTGTCTGTGTCGCTCATGTCTGCTCTTCTCCTGTCAGATGTAGTACATGGGGGCCTCGGCGGCCCGGGCGGCGGCATCGGCGAT
The DNA here is from genome assembly GCA_963739595.1 of uncultured Thermoleophilia bacterium. Classification (GTDB taxonomy): domain Bacteria; phylum Actinomycetota; class Thermoleophilia; order UBA2241; family UBA2241; genus CAIXSE01. Next base: position 61,437 of record CAVUBA010000021.1, on the reverse strand, counting down.
GGTCGCCGATCCGAGGATGGCGCGGGTGCACTCGCGCACCTCGTGCCAGACTGGGGCGACCAGGACGTCCACCTGGTCGCCGCCGCGCATTCGCCCCTTGCCGCCGTTGGAACCGGGGGCGCCGGCGCGCCCCGGGGGGGGATCGGCGCGCCGGCCGTCGATGAGGTCGATCACGTCGGCGAAGCTCACGGTCGCCGGGTCGCGGGCGATGACGTACCCGCCGCCCTTGCCGCGCTGGCTCTCCACGAGGCCGCCCTGCCGCAGGTCGTGCATGACCTGCTCGAGGAACTTGGGAGGCACGCCGGTGAAGGCGACGATGTCGCGCGCGGTCACCGGCGCCGTGCCGTCCGCCAGCGCCAGCCGGACGAGGGCCTTGATCGCGTATTCGCTCTTCGTGGAGAGATGGATCACGTGGCTCCCAGGTGCTCGCGTCGTAATTCCTACTTCTCACTAGGATTAGGGAGTTTATTGACGGGGGCGGCGCCTGTCAAACGTCACTGGACCCTTGTTCCCGGGGCGCGGGACGGCACGCCGCGGCGCCTGTTACCATGGCGGGCATGACGACGCCCGCCGACCAGACCGCCGATCATCACGTGCGCGAGGCGCTGCGACGCGAGCTGCCCGGCCTCGAAGAGGCCGTCCCTCTCGCGTCGTTCACCGCGTACGGCGTCGGCGGCCCGGCCGAGTTCCTCGTGCGCGCCGGGACGACCGGCGTGCTCATCCACGCGGTGCTCACGGCGCGCGAGCTCGGCGTGCCCGTCACGGTGCTGGGGCGCTGCACCAACGTGCTCGTCGGCGACGCCGGCGTGACCGGCCTCACCGTGCTGGCCCGCAACGAGAGCACCACGCTGCACGGCAACGTCCTGCGCGCGGAGGCCGGCGTCGAGCTGCCCGGCCTCGTCGCCGACCTGGCCGGGCAGGGGCTCGCCGGCCTCACCTTCGCCGCCAACATCCCGGGGTCAGTCGGCGGCGCGATCGTCGGCAACGCCGGCGCCTACGGCGAGTCGGTGAGCGACTGCCTCCTCGACGTCCACCTGCTCGAGGAGGGCAAGGAGCACGTCGTCGAGCCGGACCGTCTGGGCTTCGGCTACCGGACCTCGCTGCTCAAGTCACGGCGCGACATCGTCGTCCTCTCCGCTTCGTTCCAGCTCCACCACGCCCACCGCCACGAGCTGCTGCAGCGCATCGCCGACGACGCCGCGCTGCGCAAGAGCAAGCACCCGCTCGAGTACGCCAGCTGCGGCAGCTACTTCAAGAACCCGTCGCGCGAGCTGCCGGCCGCCCGGCTCATCGAGGACGCCGGCCTCAAGGGCCTGCGGGTCGGCCGCGCGCACGTGAGCGAGAAGCACGCCAACTTCCTCGTCGCCGAGCCCGGGGCGACGGCGCAGGACATCACCGCGCTCGCGGCCGAGGTGGTCCGCCGGGTACACGAGGACAGCGGCTACGAACTGGCCGAAGAGGTCCGCCGCCTCGGTTTCGCCTGACGGCGCCGCCTCTCCCTGCGGGCGGGCCATACCGGACGCCGCGCTATAATTTCCGGGAGGCCGGCGCGGCGAACCCGCCCGGCGCCACGAGCGTCTCTCACCCAGGAGGAAGGCAATAGAGGAACTGCCGCACGGTCTCATCGACCGCTTGCGAAGGGGGCAGCCCGAGGCGCGCGCCGAGCTCTTCCGGCGGTACGCGCCCCAGGTGCGGCGCATCCTCTACCTCCAGGGGTTCTGTGAGGAGGTCGACGACGCCGTGCAAGAAGTGTTCATCAAGGTCTACCGGGCCGAGATCCCCCGCGAAGAAGTCTTTCTCGCGTGGTTCTACCGGGTCATCCTCAACACCGGCCGCGACCACGGCCGGCGGCGAAAGACGCGGTACGGCCTGATGGACAAGCTGCAGCAGATCTCGCCGGAGGCGACGGTGGACCCGCCGTCGGAGCCGGGCGACCCGGCGCTGCGCGACGCGCTGGCGACGCTCCCGGACGAGCTGCGCGAATGCGTGGCGCTGCGGTTCTTCGCCGACCTTCCGCTGGACGAGATCGCCAAGGCACAGGACATCCCGGTGGGTACGGTCAAGTCGCGCCTCCACGGTGCGGTCAAGAAACTGAAGCTCGCCCTCGATGAGGGCGGCTATGTACGCGAGAGTTGACGAAGAGACGTGACGACTCATGACTGACGAACGCATCGACAACGGGACCTGCAGCCGGGCGGCGACTTCGACGACGACCGCCTGCTGGCGTTCGCGCTCGGGCTCGACGACGACCCCGAGCTGCTGGCGGCGGCCGAGGACGACGCCGCAGCTGGCCGGGCGCCTCGCGGCGATGCGCGCCGACGTCGCCCTGATCGGCGCACAGGTCGGCGCCTCGGTGCCGCAGCCGGACGACGCCTACACCGACCTGTCCGACGAACGCTGGAGCGGCCTCAAGGAGTTCTTCGAGCCGCCGGCGCCCGCCGCCGCGCCTCGGCGTGGGCGCCGCTGGTGGCGCGTCGCGGCGCCCGTCACCGCGCTCGCGATCCTCGCCCTGGTCGTCGGCATCGTCGCCGTGAACCAGGGCGGCAGCAGTTCCACCTCCAGCGGCTCGTCGGCCGAGGTGGCGCGCAGCGCCGCCGACGACGGCCAGCCCGCCAGTGCCCAGAGCTTCAAGGCGAGCTCGGGCACGGACGGCGCCGGCGGACACGCCCGCGCAGCGGCTGGTCGAGCAGCTCGACCGCTTCGCCGTCGTCGTCCTGGCGCGCGCCCGAGCGGCGTCCGGCGCCCTGCAGCGCTTCGCAGTGCTCAGGATCTTCAAGGGCGAAGCGCCCAAGGTGGTCGAGCTCGACGTCGACGGCCAGCCGGCGGACCAGGGCCGGCTGCACCTGCTCATGCTCGACCCCGTGGCGACGGCCGGCGACCAGAGCGGTTCGCCCGAACCGATCCCCTCGCTGGGCACCACCAGCGGGGCGCAAGGCCTCCCCGGCAAGCCGCTGACGGTCGCGTACACCTACGGTGGCGAACCGACCATGGTGCGCGAGCTCGACGCAGGCACCGACCCGAACAGCGTCACCCTGCCGCTTCCCTGACCGGCAGCGGCCGGATCGGCCGCCGGGCGCGTGTATGATGCGGCGATGGAAAAGGGCACCGCTTCTTCGGGACGGTCCGTCCCGCGACGTTACTTCCGCGACGCCAAGCCGGCGTTCCTGCAGCTGATCGACCCGCGCGGTCTGCGCGTGCTCGATCTCGGCTGCGGCGGCGGGCACAACGGGGAGCTCCTCAAGAAGGCCGGCGCGCGCGAGGTCGTGGGCGTCGAACTCGACCCCGGGGCGGCCAAGGAGGCGCGGACGCGTCTCGACCGGGTCGTCGAGTGCGACCTCGCGAAGCTCGACCCGGCCGACCTGGGCGACGAGCCCTTCGACGTCATCCTCGCCAGCGACGTCCTCGAACACCTGCTCGACGCCGAGGGCGTCCTCGCCCGGGCGGTCACGCGACTGCGCCCGGGCGGCGCCGTCGTCCTCTCGCTGCCCAACATCTCCAACGTGTACGTCTTCTCGCAGCTGCTGCTCAAGACGTGGCCGCGACGCGGCTCGGGGATCTTCGACCGCACCCACGTGCGCTTCTTCGCCAAGCGCGACATGGTCCGGCTGCTTGCAGGGCGCCGGCTTGCGCGTGCTGCGCGTCGAGCCGTACTTCACCCGCTACCGGGCGATCAGGACGGCTGCGCTGGTGCTGTCGCTGTACGTCTTCCGCGACTACTGGGCGCGGCAGTTCCTGCTGCTCGCCGTCAAGCCAGACTGACCTGACCGCAGGAGGCACCGTGACCGAGCTGCTGGACGGCAAGAACTTCCTCGTGACCGGCGCCGCCAACTCGCGCTCGATCGCCTGGGCGGTGGCCAAGGCGGTCAAGCGCCACGGCGGCGCCGTCGCGCTCACGTATCAGGCCGAGCGGCTGAAGCGGCGCGTCGAACAGCTCGCCGACGAGCTCGGCGGCGCGCCGATGATCGAGCTCGACGTGGCCAGCGACGCAGCCGTCAAGCACGCCGTCGACGAGCTCCAGGAGCAGATGCCGGTGCTCGACGGCCTGGTGCACAGCATCGCCTGGGCCCCGGCGCACGACCTGCAGGGCAACTTCGTCGAGACGACGCGCGACGGCTTCGCCCAGGCCAACGACATCAGCTCCTACTCGCTCATCGCGACCGCCCGCGAGGCGCGCCGCCTCATGACGAAGGGCGGCGCGATCGTCACCATGACCTACGCCGGCTCCTGGCGGGTCGTGCCCAACTACAACGTCATGGGGCCTGCCAAGGCGTCGCTCGAGAGCGCCGTGCGCTACCTTGCGGCGGACCTGGGGCCGGAGGGGATCCGCGTGAACGCGGTGTCCGCAGGCCCCATCGCCACCGTGGCGGCGCGCACGATCAAGGACTTCAGCGGCATGCTCGACCTCCTCGAGAGCCACACGCCGCTGCGCCGCAACGTGACCACCGAAGAGGTCGCCGACGCGACGGTGTTCCTGCTCAGCGACCTCAGCCGCGCCATCACCGGCGAGGTCGTGCACGTGGACGCCGGGGCGCACGCGACGATCTGAGCCGGGACTGCGGGGTCACCGGCGCCCCCGTCCAGCGCACAGCCCATACGGTAGAATCAGGAGGATGATCGCCTACGTCGCCAGGGAGCTCGGCACCGGCAGGACGCTCAGCGCCCACGAAGACGTACAGCTTCCCTCCTACTCCACCATCAAGGTGCTGCTCGCCGCGGCGTTCTGGCGCCTGGTGGCGGCCGGCGAGCTGGACGAGGCGCAGACGTACTGCTTCGAGCCGGGCACGTGCGTGGGCGGGAGCGGCGTGCTCCGCGGCCTGCGGCACGCCGCCCGACTCAGCCTCGGCGACATCATGCATCTCTCGCTCGTGGTGAGCGACAACGACGCGACCAACATCATCGCGTCGGCCGTCGGGCTCGAGCGCGTCAACGAACTCGCCGCGCAGCTCGGCCTGACGCAGACCTGCATGCAGCGCCTCATGATGGACCAGGAGGCGGTCGCGGCCGGCCGCGAGAACTACACCTCGGCCGGCGACCTGGCCCTCCTCCTCGAGTTGCTCAGCTCGGGCGAGGCGCTCGAGCCGCTGGTCGGCGAGCGCGTCCTCGCCTCGCTGGAGCTCCAGGAGCACCTCGACGGCATCGCCCGCTACCTTCCGCCGGAGGCGTCCTATGCGGGCAAGTGCGGCGACGACTCCCCGGTCGGCCGGTACGCGCACGACTGCGCGCTGGTGCGCAGTCGGGGACCGGCAAGCGGTGCTGGTGGTGATGACGCGCGACTCCGGCGGGTTCGAGACCGTCGCGCGCACCGGGGCCGCGCTCTACGCTGCCCTCGGCGAAGCCTCGGCGTAGCACCCCAACGCCGCGACGCCAGCGCCTGACGCTGCGTGCGCGCGCGACAGTCTTGCGCGCGCGCGTCGCCGAGCGGCGCGAGACGGTACGGATGCGTCTGGTGCGGCAGCTCGGCACGCGGTGCTACGAGCGACACCGCCTACGGGGCTGGGCCCGAGAAGACATGGCGTCCTCACCGACCGGCCACCATCCCGCACGTCAGCCGACCGGCCACACCCCCAGCCCCGGCGCCTCCGACGCCGTGAGCAGGTCGCCGTCCACCGTGATGCCCGTGAACGGGTCCTCGGCCAGCAGCAGGGCCCCGTCGAGGTCGACGTAGTCGGCCAGCCCCGCGAGCTGCAGCGCCGCGGCGATGCCCGAGGCTCGACTCGACCATGCAGCCGATGAGCACGCGCAGGCCGAGCTCGGTGCACGCCGAGATGAGCGCGAAGGCGCTCGCGATGCCGCCCGGCCTTGGACAGCTTGACCACGACGCCGTCGTAGGCGTCGCTGACGGCATCGAGGTCGTCGATGGTCAGCACCGCCTCGTCGGCGAGCAGCGGGATGCGGGTGCGCTCCTTGAGCCAGGCCATGCCCTCGGTGTCCGCCGCGGGCAGCGGCTGCTCGACGAGCTCGGCGTCGAGATCCTCGAGGGCCGCGAGGGCCGATGCCGCCCGCTCGCGGTCCCACCCCTCGTTGGCGTCGTAGCGGAACGTCACGTCGGGCAGCTCGAGCTTGAGACGGCGCGCCAGGTCGAGATCGCCGTCGAACCCGAGCTTGACCTTGAGCGTGCCGAACGCGGAGGCGGCGCGCGCCTGCGCCAGCATCTCCTCAGGCGCACCGATGGCGATGGTGTACGAGGTCCGCACCGACGGACGGGCGAGCCCGAGCATCCGCCAGACCGGCTCGCCGGCCTGCTGGCCGGCGAGGTCCCAGGCGGCGGCGCTGAGGCCGGCCCGCAGGGCCGGCACGCCCGCCGCCGCCAGCCCCTCGCAGAACACCTCGACGCCGGCCGGCCCTTCGAGGTCCGCGATGTCCGGCGCGAGGTCGGCGAGCAGGTCCATGTCGCGCTCGCGCTCCTCCCCGTACCGCGCGTTCGGGGCGCCCTCTCCCAGACCCACCAGGGCGCCGTCGCGCAGCTCCACCACGAAACGGGCGAACTCGCTGTGCGTCCAGCGCGAGATGCCGAACGGGGTGGCGGTCCGCAAGTCGAGGCGGCGTGTGGAGACGAATGCCATGGTCTTCATCCTTCCCGGGCGACGCGGAAGACGCCCTCGGACGGGGCGAATGCCGTCCGCCGGTCGGCGGCAGTGACGGTGACGTACCAGGCGTAGGCGTGCCCGGCCCGGAGAACGTCGCCGGGCACGGTCGCCTTGTGGATCCTCGCTGTGGGTCCCTTGGCGTCCGCCGTGAACACCGGCGCGGCGGCGTCGAGAGCCACGCGTCCTCGAACACCTCGAGGTGGAAGCTCGCCTGGGAGACGAGCGGCTGGCGGATCGTCCAGGTCAGGACCGCCGGCACGCCGGGGGGCAGCGCCACGCCTCCGTCCGGCGCCAGGTCCTGCGGGCGGACGGGGTCGTACGCAAGCAGCGGGTTGTCCCGGGCCGGGCGGTAGAGGAACGGCGCCAGCGCCGTTCCCGAGAAGCCGCCCGGCCCGCGCGCCCACACGACGAGCGCGAAGCGGGCGTCGTCGTGCAGCAGGTCGTCCGGCACCGTGAACCGCGTCACCGGCTCGTCGAGGTCGAGGCGCAGCAGCCGGTGCTTCCAGCAGTCCCAGGTCTCTTCCCAGAGCTCGACCCTGCAGCCGGTGACGCCCGTGGCCGGAGCGGCGGCAGGCGGCGGACCCGGCGTCGGCGCCCGGTACTCCCACTCCACGATGACGGGTCCCTCGCGCACGGTCCAGAGCGGAGCCTTGGTGATGCGCGGCGCCGGCGGGCGAGGCGTGTTCGGGCGCCGGCGGGAGGATCGTCCCCGGCGCCTCGACCCCTTGGAGCGGCTCCTCGTAGTCGTCGTCGAGCACGGGCGCGCCATCCGGGACGTAGTAGTCCAGATGGCGCGTGAGCAGGTTGTCGTAGACCTCACGGCCCGCGGCGTCGCGCGGCAGGCTGCGGAGGCAGTAGAACGGCAGTTCGGAGAGGCCGGCGGCCCGGCGCAGCGCGACAAGGTCGCGCCCGGCCGCGCCGCCCTCGCCTCGCGCCGCCCGCGAGCAGACGCTCGTGCAGCCCGCGGTGGTAGTACGCCTGGCGCTCGTCCCACAGGCGCAGGTAGGCGCCGCCGTCGTTGCGCAGGCGGTCGGTGGTCTCCGTCGCGCGCGCGTAGCGGGTGTGGATGTCGCGCGCGTCCGCGAGCTTCCAGCCGTCCCCCGTCGCCGCGAACAGGGGCACCGAGCCCTCGCGGCGACGCGTCGTACACCAGGTCCTGGCCGCCGGCGACGCCACAGAAGAACGCGGCGTGGAAGTCCTCGCTGACGTGCGGATGCGTCACCAGCAGGTCGCCGGGCACCAGCTCGCCGGCCCCTGCGAAGGCGACCCAGTTCCGCTCCTCCGGGTCGCCCGGCCCCCGCAGTTCCTCGTCCATCTCGAAGCCGTCGTCGAGATGGTCGAAGACGCGGCGCACCAGCCCCCAGCAGTCGAAGCAGTCGTCGAAGTTGTACGGACGCGCCTGCGGGCCGAAGAGCTCGAGGGCGCGCAGGACGCCGGCGGGGGTCATGGGGTCTTTGCGCATGGCACCTGCATACCAGCCTGTCGCACGCGGGTCAAAGGAATGCTCCCGCATGTCACCCCACTTCGCGGCGAGCGTGCTATACACTGCTGAGGCATGGGTGCTGTGGGCAACACGCTTCTCCGGCTGACCGATCTCACCGTGGACTTCGCGTCCCAGGAGGGCACGGTGCACGCCGTGAATCGCGTCACCTTCGAGGTGGCGCCAGGCGAGCTCGTCGGGCTCGTCGGTGAGAGCGGCTGCGGCAAGAGCGTCACCGCCAGCGCCATCATCGGCCTCACCGGCATGGTGCCCAACGCCACGGTGAGCGGCAGCATAGAGTTCATCGGCCGGGACCTGCTCACGATGGCCGAGTCCGATGTCCGCGCCATCCGTGGCCGCGACATCTCCATGATCTTCCAGGACCCCGTCACGAGCCTGAACCCGGTGCTCACCATCGAGCGGCTGATGACCGAGGGCCTCGAGCTTCATCTCGGTCTCAGCCACGCCGACGCCGTCAAGCGCTCGATCGAACTGCTCGGCGAGGTCGGCATCCCCAAGGCCGCCAACCGCATCAAGGACTACCCGCACCAGTTCAGCGGGGGCATGCGCCAGCGCGTGATGATCGCCATCGCGATCTCCTGCAACCCCAAGCTGCTGCTGGCCGACGAGCCCACCACGGCGCTGGACGTGACCATCCAGGCGCAGATCCTCCGCCTGCTCAAGAAGCTCGCGCGCGAGCACGAGGCGGCGGTGATCGTGATCACCCACGACCTGGGCGTCGTCGCCGGCATGTGCCAGCGGATCCTCGTGATGTACGCCGGGCGCATCGTCGAGAGCGGGCCGGCCAAGCCGCTCTTCGCGCGCCCGCACCACCCGTACACCGTCGGGCTGCTCAAGAGCGTCCCCAGACTCAACGAGCCGCGCGCAGAGACCCTGCAGACCATCGCGGGCCTGCCGCCCGACCTGGCCAACCTGCCGCCGGGCTGCGCGTTCGCGCCGCGGTGCTATCTGGCCACCGACGAGTGCTGGGCGGCCGGGCCGGAGCTCGAGGTCACCGACTACGGCCGACTCTCGGCGTGCTTCCACAGCGATCAGCTGCGCGAGGACGAGCCGGCGGAGGTGACCGCGTGAACAGCGCAGCCCCCCTCGACGGCGACACGCTCGTGCGCATCGAGGACCTGCGCGTCCACTTCCCCATCACCAGCGGGGTCGTGTTCCAGCGCAAGGTCGGCGCCGTGTACGCGGTGGACGGCCTCACCTTCGACGTGCGCCGCGGCGAGACGCTCGGCCTCGTGGGCGAGAGCGGCTGCGGCAAGAGCACCACCGGCCGCGCCATCCTGCAGCTCATCCGGCCCACCACGGGCCGCGTACTGTACGAGGGAGGCGACCTCGCCAACCTCAAGGGCCGCCGCCTGCGCGAACAGCGCAAGCGCATGCAGATGATCTTCCAGGACCCCTACGCGAGCCTGAACAGCCGCATGACGATCGGCGACATCATCGGCGAGCCCCTCCTGGTCCACAAGATGGGGACCAAGTCCGAGCGCAAGGCCAAGGTGCGCGAGCTGCTCGAGACCGTGGGCATCAACCCGAACACGCTGAACCGCTATCCGCACGAGTTCAGCGGCGGGCAGCGCCAGCGCATCGGCATCGCCCGGGCGCTGGCCGTGGAGCCGAACTTCATCGTCTGCGACGAGCCGATCAGCGCCCTCGACGTGTCGATCAGGGCGCAGATCATCAACCTGCTGCAGCAGCTGCAGCGGGAGTTCGGCCTCACCTACCTGTTCATCGCGCACGACCTCAGCGTCGTGCGGCACATCTCCGACCGCGTCGCGGTGATGTACCTCGGCCGCGTCGTCGAGCTGGCGGAGAACGCCGTGCTCTACGAGGCGCCGATGCACCCGTACACGCAGGCGCTGCTCTCCGCGGTGCCGATCCCCGACCCGGAGGCCGAGGAGCGCCGCCGCCCGGTGGTGCTCACCGGCGACGTGCCGAGCCCGGTCGAGCCGCCGAGCGGCTGCCACTTCCACACACGCTGTCCGGCGGCCAAAGAGGGCCTCTGCGACATCGACGACCCGCCGCTGCTGGAGGTGCGCCCGAACCACTGGGCCGCCTGTCACCTCATCACCGGCAGCGACTACCCGCACATCCGCGCCGGCGAGGACGACCTCGCCGTCGTGGCCGAAGGTGGTGAGACCGCATGAGCTACGTCCCTCCGCAAGGGCCGGGCAGCCACAAGACCATCGGCGGCCTCGAGCCCGAGACGGAGATCGACCTCGGGCTCGGCTCGTCCACGTCCGGCGCCTCCGAGATCGCCACGGCCATCGGCGCCGCCGGCATGTGGAGCCCCGACGCGCTGCTCATCGAGCACCGCTCGCTCTGGGGCGAGATCTGGCGGCGCTTCCGCCGCGACAAGTTCGCGATGGTCGGCGTGGTCATCATCATCCTGCTCGTCCTCGTCGCCGTGCTGGCGCCGTGGATCGCTCCGCACGATCCCACCAAGCAGTACGACGAGGGCCTGACCATGCAGGGCATGCCCGTCGGGCCCTCGAGCCAGTTCTGGCTGGGCACCGACACGCTCGGCCGCGACCTGCTCAGCCGGCTCATGTACGGCGCGCGCGTCAGCCTCGTCGTCGGCGTGCTCGCCAACGGCTTCGCGCTCGTGCTCGGCGTGATCTTCGGCCTCACCGCCGGCTACTTCCGCGGCGGGGTCGAGACCCTGCTCATGCGCATGACGGACGTGATGATGGCGTTCCCCATCATCCTGTTAGCCGTGGCGCTGGTGAGCGTGCTCAAACCGAGCATCTGGATCCTGATCCTGGTCATCGGCATCGTCTACTGGACGCCGATGACCCGCGTGATCCACGGCGAGGTGCTCAGCATCCGCGAGAAGGAGTTCGTCGACGCGGCGCGGCTCACGGGCTGCACCAACCGGCGCATCCTCAGCCGCCACATCCTGCCGCACCTCGTCGCCGTCATCCTCGTGTACACCAGCCTGGGCCTCGCCACCACGATCCTCTTCGAGGCGACGCTCAGCTACATCGGCCTCGGCATCCAGCCGCCGACGCCGTCCTGGGGACAGATGATCAGCGAGGGCCAGCCGTACTACCTCTCGGCGCCGCACCTCGTGATCTATCCGGGCCTCGCCATCATGATCACGGTGCTCGCGTTCAACCTCGTGGGGGACGGGTTGCGCGACGCCTTCGACCCGCAGCAGCGGCGGCGATGACCGCGACACACACACTGGATGGGGCACATCCAAGGAGGAAGCCATGACTCGTCGTTCGATCAGCGGAGGCGCCGTCGCGGCCGTCGCGGTGCTGGGACTCGTCCTGGTGCTCGCGCTCGGGCTCGCCGCCTGCGGCACGCACCAGCAGCGGGGGCGGCGGCAGCCCCTCCTCGTCCTCGGACCAGCCCAAGCAGGGCGGCACGCTCACGCTCTCGTATCTCACCGAGCCGTCGAGCCTCGACCCGGCGATCGCCTGGAACGTCATCGACTGGCAGGTCGAGCACGACATCTACCAGGGCTTCCTGCAGTACGCGCACAAGCCCGGCCAGGCCGGCACGCAGCTCATCCCGTGCCTCGCGACCGAGGTTCCCAGCACCGCCAACGGCGGCATCTCGGCCGACGGCAAGACGTACACCTTCCACCTGCAGAAGGGCGTCAAGTTCCAGCCGCCGGTCAATCGTGAGGTGACGGCGGCCGACTTCAAGTACAGCTTCGAGCGCATGATGCGCGAGCCGCGCGCGCCGGCCACGTCCTTCTACATGGGCGTCGTCGGGGCCGACGAGTTCATGAAGGGCAAGGCCACGGAGATCACCGGCTTCAAGGTGGTCGACGACTACACCGTCGAGATCTCGCTCAAGAGCCCGGACCTCTCGTTCCTCAACGCGATCACCATGGACTTCTGCGACGTCGTGCCCAAGGAGTGGGTCGACAAGTGGGGCAAGCAGTTCAACCGCCACCCGCTCGGCACCGGCCCGTTCGTGTTCCAGAAGTGGACGCCCGGGCCGTGAGATCGTGCTCACCCGCAACCCGCAGTACTGGGAGCAGGGCAAGCCGTACCTCGACACGATCGACTACCAGCTCTCGTTCAGCCCGTCCACGGCCCTGCTCAAGCTGCAGCGCGGCGAAGTGGACGTGCTCGGCGACGGCGTGCCGACCGCCGACCTGGTGCGCATCCAGGTCGACCCCAAGTGGAAGCAGCAGATCTTCACGCAGCCGCTGGTCGCGATCAGCTACATGTTCATGAACGTGCAGATGAAGCCGTTCGACGACGTCAAGGTCCGCCAGGCGCTGAGCTGGGCGATCGACCGCGACAAGCTCGTGAAGCTCCAGGGCGGCCAGGCGATGAGTCTCTGGCAGTTCTATCCCAAGGGCATGCCGGGCTACGAGGAGGGCAAGGTCTACTACGGGTACGACCCGGCCAAGGCCAAGCAGCTCCTCGCCGACGCCGGCTATCCCAACGGGTTCAAGACGATGCTCTACACCGACAACGTCGACCCGAACCCCAAGCTCTGGCAGTCCGTGCAGGCCGACCTCGCCGCCGTCGGCGTCCAGGCGGGCCTCAAGACCATGAGCAACAACACCTACTACACGCAGCAGGGCACGCCCAAGACGCTCACGGCCGGCAGCTTCGGCTGGTGGATGGACTTCCCCGACCCGAGCGACTGGATCTCCCCGCTGTTCAGCAAGGCGAGCGCGGTCGAAGGCGGCATGAACTCCAGCTTCTGGTGGAGCCCTGAGCTCGAGAAGATGTTCACCGATGCCCAGGCGATGACCGACCCGGCGGCGCGCATCCAGAAGTTCACCGAGATGCAGGCGTACATCGCCACGCAGGCGCCGTACGTGCCGTGCTACCAGCCGATCCAGACCACGATGTGCACGGAGACCACGGGTGGCTTCTACCTGCACCCGGTGTACCAGATCGACCCGACACAGTACTGGAAGAAGTAGGCGACGGGCGGCGGCGGCCGGGGGGCCGCCGCCGCCCATTTCCGACCTGAGGGTGGGGCAGGAAAGGAGCGGGGACATGAGGGCACACACGAAGATAGGGGTGGCCGTGGCGCTGGTAGCGCTGCTGGCCCTCGCACTGGGGCTCGCCGCCTGCGGCGGCTCGAGCAGCTCGGGCGGCGCCAGCAGCAGCGCGGCGCCGGCGGGCCAGCCCGTCAAGGGCGGCACGCTCACGGTGACGTACCAGGGTGAGCCGACCGAGCTCGACCCGGCGATCGCCTGGGAGATCACGTCGTGGGGCATCGAGCGGCTGACGTACCAGACGTTCCTCACCTACGCCAGCAAGCCGGGCGTGGCGGGCACGGAGCTCGTACCGGACCTCGCGACCGAAGTGCCGACCGCCGCGAACGGCGGCATCTCCGCCGACGGCAAGACCTACACGTTCCACCTCAAGCAAGGGCATCAAGTTCGCGCCGCCGGTCAACCGCGAGGTCAAGGCCGCGGACTTCAAGTACAGCTTCGAACGCATGATGAAGGAGCCGCTCGCGCCGGCCACGTTCTTCTACACGGGCATCGTCGGGGCGCAGGACTTCCTGGACGGCAAGGCCAAGGAGGTCACCGGCTTCAAGGTCGTCGACGACTACACCGTGCAGATCACGCTGCAGAAGCCCGAGGGCTCGTTCCTGCTGGCCATGACCATGCCGTTCACCTCGGTGCTGCCCAAGGAGTGGGTCAAGCAGGTCGGCAAGGACATCAAGCGCAAGCCGCTCGGCACCGGCCCCTACGTCATCACCAACTGGACGCCGGGCCAGTCCATCACCGCCGAGAAGAACACCAACTGGACGGGCGACACCAGCCAGTGGGTGGACAACATGAAGTTCCTCTTCACCGCCAACCCGAGCACGGCGCTGCTGCAGCTGGAGCGCGGCGATGTGGACGTCCTCGGCGACGGCATTCCCGCGGCCGACTACAACCGCACCAAGTCGGACCCGACCTGGAGCAAGTACACCGTGGACGCGTCGGAGATCGCCACGTACTACGTGTTCATGAACGTGCGCGAGAAGCCGTTCACGGACGCCAAGGTGCGCCAGGCCGTCAACTACGCGATCAACACGGCGCGCATCCAGAAGCTGCTCGCCGGGCAGGCCAAGGCGCTGAACCAGATCTACCCCGACGGCATGCCCGGCTACCAGGCCGACAAGGTGTTCTACACCTATGACCCGGCGAAGGCGAAGCAGCTGCTCGCAGAGGCAGGCTTCCCCAACGGGTTCAAGGTGCAGTTCGTCTCGCACAACGTCGACCCCATGCCCAAGCTGGCGCAGGCGGTGCAGAACGACCTCAGCGCCGTCGGCATCGACTGCAGCATCAAGCTGATGGACAAGGCCACCTACTGGGACTACATCAGCCTGTCGGCCTCACACGCGGCCATCGGGCTGACCGACTGGTACATGGACTTCCCGGACCCGAGCGACTTCGTCGGCCCTCTCTACACGCACCCGAGCGAGGGCAGCTCGAACGCGAACTTCTACACCAACCCCCAGGTCGAGGCCCTCTACAAGGCGTCCAACACGGAGCTCGACCCGGCCAAGCGCCTCGACATGTTCGTCCAGATGCAGGACATCATCATGGGCGACGCGCCGTCCGCCATCCTGTACCAGCCCGTGTTCAACGGGATGTTCGGCAAGGACGTCGGCGGCTACTACTACCACCAGGTCTGGAACCTGCAGTTCCAGGAGATGTGGAAGCTCGACGGCAAGTGACGCGATGACCGTGACACGGCGCAAGGCGAGCAGGAGGGACGATGGGTAAGTACGTCGTCCGCCGGCTGCTCTGGATGGTGGTGGTGCTCTTCTTCGTGAGCCTCATCACGTTCCTGCTCGCCTTCGCCGTGCCCGGCGATCCCGCCAAGAGCATCGCCGGCACGCACGCCACCCCGGAGATCCTCGCGAGGATCCGGCACACGCTGGGGCTGGACGAACCGATCTACAAGCAGTACGGCCTCTACCTGTGGCACCTGGTGCACGGCAACCTGGGCTACAGCTACGAGACCCAGCTTCCGGTGTCCACCGCGATCCTGCAGCGCTTCCCGGCGACCATGGTGGTCGCCTTCTTCGGCATCTTCTTCGAGCTGCTCATCGGCATCCCGATCGGCATGACGAGCGCGCTCAAGCAGTACGGCATCCGCGACAGGACGTTCACGATCCTCAGCCTGCTGTTCCTGAGCATGCCGGCGTTCTTCCTCGGCATGCTGCTCATGTACTTCTTCGCGTTCAAGTGGCCGATCTTCCCCCTCGGCGGGCTGGACCAGGGTGTGATCTACGGCTGCATCCTGCCGGGGCTCACGCTCGGCCTCACCGGCGCCGCCTGGTACTCGCGCCTGCTGCGCAGCAGCATGCTCGACATCCTCAACGCCGACTTCGTGAAGGCCGCGCGCGCCAAGGGCCTCCCCGAGCGCACCGTCGTCTGGCGGCACATCATGCGCAACGCCTGGAGCCCGATCGTCACGCTCCTCGGCATGGACATCGGCTGGTTCCTCGGCGGAGTCCTCATCGTGGAGTACGTGTTCGGCATCCCCGGCATCGGCCAGCAGGCGTTCCAGGCCATCCAGACGCAGGATCTGCCGCTCATCATGGGGACGGTGCTGTTCGCCGCCCTGCTTGTCACGGTGAGCAATTTCGTAGTAGACCTAGCGTACACGTGGCTCGACCCGCGCGTGAAGTACAGCTGATCTGACCCGCCGCCCCGGCGCCGGGATCCACCGCATGGCCGGCTCCCGACCGACAGACACGTTCGGCCCAGTCCGGTCGCGGCTCATCGCCGTGGCCGAGTACCTGCGCGCCCGCCCGCTGCGCCTCTTCGTCGCGGGCGCGCTGCTCATCGTCGCGTTCCTCCTGCCGTTCCACTACGGCAACTGGGAGACGCACTTCATCGGCCTGCCGGCGGCGCTCCTCTCGCTGACCGTCGTCGCGGGAGCGGTCTCCGGCGGGCCGCGCGTGGGCATAGCCCTCGCGCTCGTCGCGGGCGTCGCCTACGACCTGCTGGCGCTCAGCGACAGGTGGCTCGTCCAGGGCGCGACCGCAGGGGCGGTCGTCGTCCTCTGGCTCTGCGCCGGCCTGGGCGTCGGGCTGCTGGGCGACCGCTACCGCGGGCAGGTCGCGCGAGCGCTCGAAGAGGCGCATCGCTCGCGCGACGCGCTTGACCGGGTGGTCGGGGCGACGCCGCTGTTCCACGCCCGCGGCGGCCCCTCGGCGGTGGCCCGGGCGATCTGCGACGTCACCCTCGAGACCTTCGACTGCGACCTCGTCGCGCTGTTCGCCATCGAGGGCGAGCGGCTGCGGCTGCTGGCCCGCTCGCCCTTCCTCTCCGCCAGCGGCGAGCGCCTGGTCATGGAGCCGTCGTTCGAGCTGCAGCAGGAGCTCGCCGAGAACCTGCTGCCGCAGTTCATCCACGACGTGCGCGAGCCGTTCGGCCCGCGCGTGCCGCGCGCCATCACCGCGGACCCGGAGCAGGTCTCGGCGATCCGCGCGCCGGTGCTCCTCGACGATCAGCCGGTGGCGTTGCTGGCCATGAGCTGGGCGCGGCGCATGCCCGAGCCCGAGCGCGGAGAGCTCGGCGTCGTCCAGCGCTTCGCCGAGCACGCCGCGGTGGCGCTCGCCCAGGCGCAGCGCGCCCAGGCGCAGCAGGATGTGGCCGCGCTGTACCGCCGCTTCCAGGCGAGCCTCTCGCCGGCGGTCAAGGTGGACACGCCGTTCATCAAGGTGGCCACCTTCTACCGCCCGGGCGAGGGACGCATGCTGCTCGGCGGGGACTTCATCGACGCGGTGACGCGGCCCAACGGGTCGCTGGCCGCCGTGATCGGCGACGTCACCGGCCACGGCCCGGACGCCGCGGCGCTCGGCGCCAGCCTCCGCGCCGCCTGGCGCGCCCTGGCCCTCCGCGGCGCGTCCCTGCAGGCGAACATGAAGACGTTGAACAGCCTGACGCTGGACGAGAGCGAGCGCGCCGAGCAGGGAGAACTCGGCCTCGGCCTGCTGGCCACCGTGTGCGCGGTCGAGATCGACGCGGCCGGCCGGCGAGCCCGCTTCGTCAACGCCGGCCACCCGATGCCGCTGCTCCTGGGGAACGAGGTCGTGCCCCTGGTGCACACCCCAGGCATGATGCTCGGCGTGGAGCAGTACGGCGACTGGGCGCCCCACGAGGTGACGCTGCCCGGCGAGTGGGGCCTCCTGTTCTACAGCGACGGCATCGTCGAGGCGCGCATGGCGCCCGGCTCACGCGACAGGCTGGGGCTGCAGCGGTTCCTCCCCGCCGTCGACGACCTCTGGCGGCGGCACGCCACGACCGCCGCCGACCTGCAGGCGCTCGTGGAGGGCATCCAGGCCGATCAGGAAGGCGTGCTGGAGGACGACGTCACCCTGCTGCTGCTGTCGCGCGACGGCGACGGCGACGTCCACGGCCGCGGCCACGTGATCTAGGCAGCCGGCGCGTGATCCGCAGGGTCGCGCCGGCGGCAGCCGCCCGGACGGTCAGTCCCGCAGGACCTCGCCCGGCAGCCCCGCCTCGAGCAGTTCCGGCAGCGAGCGCTGCAGCATGAACTCGAGCACCGCGTAGGCCCGGCGCATGTCGAACTCGTCGTCGATGGCCTCCTGGATGGCCAGCCCGTCGACCACGGCGGTCATGAGCTCGGCGACGCCGAGCAGCGCCTCCTGCTCCAGCAGCGTCGGCTCGTCCTTGCCGCGCAGCCAGTCGCGCTTGATCTGCCGGTAGGAGTCGTAGGCGCGGGCCATCCGGCTCCTGAGCCCCTCGTTGCGGAGCGCGTAGGGCAGGATGTCGTAGAAGACGCGGAACGAACGCGACGAGCTGATGGTGCGCAGGCCGTCCACGAACCGCGGCAGGCGGTCGTCGGCCGTGCCGGTGCTCATCGCGGCCGCCGCGTCCTGCTGATCGTCCCGGAACACGGAGTCGATCATCGCCTTGACGAGGCCCTCCTTGTTCCCGAAGTAGTACTGCACCATGGCGGAGTTCTCGCCCGACTCCTGGGCGATGGCGCGGAGCGTGAGGCCGGAGAACCCCTTGTCCACGAGCACGCGCTGCGCGGCCGCGAGGATGTTGAGCGCCGGCGGCGACATGCCCTGCCTGGGGTCGCCGCCGGGCGCGCCGGCTGCGCCGCTCGGCGGCGCGGCGACGACGCTCCGCGCGGCGTGGCCGTCCGCGGCCGCTCCGGTCACGGCGGCGGGCGACTCCCCGTTCACGTCACGCTCGGCGGATCTCACGTCGACTTCCCTCACGGCAGTTGAGATTAATCACTTGATTGATTAGACTCCAACCAGCCATACCAAAGCAACCCCCTAGCAGCGAGAGGAACGACGATGGCGGAGACCAAGACTGAGGTCAAGACGCTCGGCTACATGGTCGACGGCGAGTGGAAGCGAGTCGCAGAGCGACACCTGGGTCGACATCACCGATTCGAGCACCGGCGAAGTGATCGCCCGCACGCCGATGTGCACCGAGGCCGAGGTCACCGAGGCCATCGAGTCGGCCCACCGCGCCTTCGGCCCCTGGGCCAGCATGCCGATCCAGAAGCGCACCGAGGTGCTCTTCACGTGGCGCCCGATGCTGCTCGCCAGGATGGACGAGATCGCCACGCTGGTCTCGACCGAGCTCGGCAAGAACCTCGACGAGGCCCGCGGCGAGGTCATCAAGATCATCGAGGCGATCGACGTCGCCGTCGGCGCCCCGATGCTGATGAAGGGCGAGAGCCTGATGAACGTGGCCACCGGCCACGACACGGTCAGCTACCGCGAGCCGCTCGGCGTGTTCGCCGGCATCGCGCCGTTCAACTTCCCGGCCATGATCCCCTTCGGCTGGATGCTGCCGCTGTGCATCGCCACCGGCAACACCTTCGTGCTCAAGGCCGCCAACCCCGTGCCGCTCACGAGCCACCTGCTGCTCGACATGCTCTACGAGGCCGGCCTGCCCAAGGGCGTCGTCAACATGGTGACCGCCGAGAAGGAAGAGGCCGAAGTCCTGCTCAAGCACCCGGCCGTCCGCGGCGTGTCCTTCGTCGGCACCACGCCGGTCGGCAAGCACATCTACTCCATCGCCGCCGCCCACGGCAAGCGCGTCCAGGCGCAGACGCAGGCCAAGAACCACGGCCTCGTGCTCAAGGACGCCTCGCTCGAGCGCTCCGCCCGCGGCATCATCAACTCCACCTTCGGCTGCGCCGGCATGCGCTGCATGGCGCTGCCCGTCTGCGTCGTCGAGAACGAGGTCGCCGACGAGTTCGTCGCGCTCATGAAGCAGTTCGCCGCCGAGCGCGTCGTGGGCGCCGCCTACGATCCCAAGACGGAGCTCGGCCCGGTCGTCTCCGAGGCCCACCAGGCAGTCCGTCAACCGCTGGATCGACAAGGGCGTCGAAGAGGGCGCGACGCTGGTCCTCGACGGCCGCGACATCGTCGTCCCCGGTCTCGAGGGCGGCCACTTCGTCGGTCCGACCATCTTCGACCACGTCACGCCCGAGATGAGCTGCGGCTGGGAAGAGGCCTTCGGCCCGGTGCTGTTCATCAAGCGCGTCGCCGACTTCGAAGAGGGCCTCGCGCTCATGAACCACAGCGAGTTCGCCAACGGCTCCTGCATCTTCACCGAGAGCGGCTACTACTCCCGCGAGTTCGCGCGCCGCACGCACGCCGGCATGGTCGGCATCAACGTCGGCATCCCGGTGCCGGTGAGCTTCTTCCCGTTCGCGGGCCACAAGGACAGCTTCTTCGGCGACAACCACGTGCTGGGCAAGGACGGCGTGCAGTTCTTCACCGAGACCAAGTGCGTCACCACGCGCTGGTTCACGGAGGCCGACAAGAAGCAGAAGCAGATCAGCACCTGGGAGGGCACCGTCAACCGCTGAGCCGGCTGACAGAGCTTCCTGAGACTGCAGGGGGCGGAGGGCAGGCGAGAACCTGCCCTCCGCCCCCTTTCTCGTGCGCCCGCCCGTGCAGCGCGCGTCGTTGAAACGGCCACGACCGGGTAGGAACGTCGGCGAGTAGACGACCAGAAGGAGACCGACGTGGCTCACGAGTTCCCTGAGATCACAGCCTACGGGTCCGCCCTCCGTTTCGCCCTCGAGGCGGAGCAGGCGTGCGCCGACTTCGCGGCTGCCGCCGGCGTCGCAGCGCCGGACCAGGAGTGGCAGGACAAGCTCGAGGAGGTCGTCTGCACGCACGACGACCGCGTGCAGAAGCTGATGGCGCAGCAGGGGAACCTGGGCGACCGCGCGATCGGCCTCTGCGGGCTCGCTGAAGGGCGCCCCGTACCTCGGCGTGCTCGACGCCGAGCCGGAGACGAGCTGGCCGGCGGCGGTCGAGCAGCTCATCCAGGCCGAGGAAGACGCCGCGCGCTACCACGAGGAGTTCGCCATGCAGTGCGCGGACACGCTCGAACTGCAGGCGCGCCTGTTCGGCAAGAGCGCGCAGCAGGACCGCGCGTACGCCGCCGAGCTCAAGGAGCTGCTGGGGTAGACGCGCGCCGGCGACGGCCGGCAGAAGCTGAGAAGCGGTGGGCCGGGGCGGGTGGTCGGGAGGATCACCCGCCCCGGCCTTGCGGTGAGCGCGATTGCCGTCGCGTCTCACGCGGCCTGCCGGCGAGGACGCTTGCGGTCGCCCTCACGCGACTGTCGGCGAGCGCGCTTGCGGTCACGCTCGCCTGGGGCCGGACGGCGCGGCCGGGGAGGCCGCCGTCCGGCTGCCGGGGCACGTACTGGATGGAGGCCCCGGGTGGTGCAGGGAGGCGGGGCGGGCGCTGCGCAGCGCGCCGCCCGCCCCGTCTCCCCTACGTCGCCGCCTCCGGCGGCCGATCGTCTTCGTCGGACCGCCGGCGCGGCGGGTCCCACCGCCGGCGGCCGGCCGGACCCCGGGAGGCTGCGCCCCCGAACGGCCGTGAGCAGCGCGTCCTCGCCGGAGAAGAACTGCGCGCCGGCGGCGGCCAGGTCGTCCACGACGCCGACGAAGTCGTTGGCGCGCACGCCCTCGTCGGCCCAGACCGGGATGCCGGCGGCGAGCGCCTCGCGGGCCGCCTCCACGTTGCGCGCGTTGCCGTGGCTGATCGGCACCGCGCTCAGGACGACCAGGTCGGCGGCGCGCAGCAGTTCCATGTTCTCGGCGTGCGCCTCCTCGCCGACCGTGGAGAACGGCGCCTCGACGGCCATCTGCAGGCCGAGCTCGCGGCCGGTCTCCTCGTCGGTGTCGAGCGCGTTGAGGACGCCGGCGGTGACTTCGTACCCGGCGTCCGCCAGCTCGCGCATCATGCCGGCGCCGGTACCGCCGCCGCAGATCAGGTGCACGCGGCCGCGGCGCTCGCCGCGCAGCCGCGGCGAGAACGTCAGGTACGTGCGCCCGGCGTGCTTGTGCAGGTAGGCGCGCACGCCGTACACCGCCTCGACGACCTCGGGCCGCAGCACGTCGTCGGGCGGCCCGAACGCGGCGACCTCCCCGTCGCTCAGCACCAGCAGCTTGTCGAAGTAGTGCAGCGCCAGGTTGAGGTCGTGCAGGATGCAGAGCACCGTGAGCCCGTCGGCGTTGAGCTCCTTGAGCAGGTCGAAGAGCCGCAGCTGATGAGAGACATCGAGCGCGGAGGCGGGCTCGTCGAGGAGCAGCAGCGGCGCCTGCTGCATCAGCGCCTGCGCGAGCACCACGAGCTGCTTCTCGCCGCCGGAGAGCTCCGAGAACCGGCGGCTCGCGAGATCGGCGACCCCGAGACGCGCCAGCGTCAGCTCGGGGTCGCCGCACGCCGCCGGGTCCTTGCCGAGGCAGTAGCTGCCCATCTCGACCACCTCGCGCACGGCGAGGTCGAAGTCGAGGTCGAAGTGCTGCGGCACGAGCGCGACCTCGCGCGCCATGTCCCGGCGGCGGTACTGGCGCGTCGGCTTGCCCTTGACCAGCACCTCGCCGGCCGCCGGCTGGTGGATGCCGTCGATGAGGTCGACCAGCGTCGACTTGCCGCTGCCGTTGGGGCCGACGATGCCGACGAAGTCGCCGGGCTGGAGCGAGAAGCTGATGCGGCGGAGCACCGGCCGCTCGTCGTAGGCGAAGTCGACGTCCTTGAGCGCGACGAGCGGGGCGGCGTCGGCGGCCGGTCCGGTGGCGGCGCCCGGCTGCGGAGCGGCCGGCGCGGTCTGCCCGGCGCCCGCCGTCACGCCCGCCTCCCGCGCCGCAGCAGGTACACGAACAGCGGCGCGCCGACGAACGTGGTGACCACGCCGACGGGGATCTCGTTGGGCGCGATCACCGTGCGCGAGAGCAGGTCGGCGATCGACCATCAGCGAGGCGCCGGCCAGCAGGGAGACCGGGAGCAGCCCGCGGTGTCCCGGTCCCATCAGCAGGCGCACGATGTGCGGCACGACGAGGCCGACGAAGGCGATGATGCCGCTGACGGAGACGGCCAGCGCGGTGAGCACGCCGGCCGTCACCAGCAGCAGGCGCTTGGTGCGCTCGACTTCCACGCCGAGCTCGAGCGCGCGCTTCTCCCCCTGCAGCAGGATGTCCATCTCCCGCGTGAAGAACAGCGGCAGGACCATGAACGGGATCGTCACCAGGGCGACGCGGACGTCTCCCCAGCCGCGTCCGGAGAAGCTGCCCATGAGCCAGTAGATGATCGCCGTCATGTCCTGGTTGGCCTTGATCATCAGCACGGTGACGAGGGCGCTGGCCAGGTACGAGATGGTCACGCCGGCGAGCAGCAGCACGAAGATGTCGATGCGGCCGCGCCGGCGCGCGGCCATCCAGACGATGACCAGCGTGCCGAGCCCGCCGACGATGGCCAGCACCGTGATCCACGGCAGGTTCGACAGGTGGAGGACGATGCCGATGGTGGCGCCGAGCGCGGCGCCCGACGAGACGCCGGTGACGTACGGGTCCGTCAGCGGGTTGAGGAACAGGTCCTGGAGGATCACGCCGGCCACGGCCAGCGCCGCGCCGACGAGCGCAGCGACGAGGACGCGCGGCATGCGGATCTGCCAGAAGATGGCGTTGTCGAGGTCGCCCTTGACCGGCCCCGCCGTCACCAGATGCCACAGCTGGCCGAGCGACAGCGAGACCGGTCCGAGGGCGAGCGCCAGCACGAGGCAGACGACGAGGATGCCGGCGGCCAGGAGGATCCCCGGCCAGACGCCTGTGCGGGCGAGCCTGGTCATTGGGCGGCCGACGCCTCCGGATGGATCATGCCGGCCAGCGCGACGAGGCCCTCGGCCAGACGCGGGCCGGGGCGCGCGATGATGCTGTCCTCGATCACGTACACCTTGCCGTCCTTGACGGCGGTGAGGTCGGCGAAGCCGGCGCGCTTCTTGATGTCGCCGGGCGCGCTCATGGAGCCGGAGTCGGCGATGTAGACCTGCGGGTCGTCCTTGACCAGCACCTCGGTGCTGAAGTTCGGGAACCCGGCGCCGGCCTGGGCGCCGATGTTCTCGCCGCCGGCGATGGTGATCATGTCGTCGATGAACGTGCCGGAGCCGGCGGTCATCAGCGGCTTGCTGTAGATCTCGAGGAAGGTCGATGCGGGCGCCAGCCCGGAGACCTTCGCCTGGACCTCCTTCTCGGCGGCGGTCATCTTGTCGGCGACCGCCGTCGCGGCGGCCTCGGTGCCGGCGAGCTTGCCGACGTTCTCGATGGTCGCGATGGTGCCGTCGTAGGTCTTGGGGTCGACCACGTAGACCTTCATGCCGAGCGCCTCGAGCTTGCTGCGCAGCTTGTCCTGGATGCCGCCGGCGGCGAGGACCAGGTCCGGCGAGTACGAGGCGATCTTCTCGATGTTGGGGTTGGCGAAGTCGCCGATCTTGGGCAGGGCCTTCGCCTCGTCGGGATAGTCGTCGTAGCTGGTGCCGGCGACCATCTTGTCGCCGGCGCCGACGGCGTAGGCGATCTCGGTGTTGGCGGGCGCGAGGCTGACGATGCGCGTGGCGGCCTTGTCGAGCGTGACCTCGGTGCCGGAGTCGTCGGTGACGGTGATCGGGCCGGCGGCCGAGGCGGCCGAGGGAGAGCTCGAGGCGGTGGTGCCGGAGCCCGAGCCGCAGGCGCTCAGGGCGATGACGCCCACGGCGAGGGCGGCGGAGAGGAGGAGCGCCGCGGTGAGGCGGCCGATGCGGGTGGTGGTCATGGTGCCGGTGACTCCCTTCGTGACTTTGCTAGACGTAGCGCAGGACGTAGTGCCCGTCGCGTTCCTCGGAGCCGTCCCAGACGAGCGGGACGGGACGCGAGAACAGCGGGGCACGGGTGACCATGGTGTGGTACTCGCCCTCCTCGCCGCAGGCGTCGGCGCCGGCGGCCTCCAGGCGGGCGATGACGGCGTCGTCCAGCTCGAGGCCGAGGAACTCGGCGTCCAGCTTGGACGAGTCGACGGCGACGATCGTGGCGCGGGAGCCGCCGGCCAGGAACTCGTCGAGCAGCCGGCGGCGCGGCTCCTGCCACAGCGGCAGGTGACAGCCGAGGCCGGCGACCTCGCAGACGCCCTCGACCCAGTCGCGGTGCGCCTGCAGGTCGATGTCGCCGAACACGCCGGCCTCCACGCCCTGCGCGCGCAGCTCGTGGAGGAGCGAGACGAAGGTCGCCTCGTACTCCTCCCACGTGGTGGCGCGCGCCACGAGCGGGATGCCGAGCGCGGCGGCCTGCTCCTCGAGCAGCGCGAGCGGCAGGCCGTGGCCGCGGCTCACGCGGCCGTCCTCGTGCAGCATGCAGACGAGGGCGGCCGGCACGCCGCCGCGCTGCGTCGCGCGCTGGAGCGCCAGGTAGGCGTCCTTGCCGCCGCTCCACGAGCAGAAGAAGCGGCGGCCGGCGAGCGGGTCGGGCCCGGCGCCGGCAGGGCCGGCGCTCGAGCCGGCGACGCGCGCCGGACTGAGATCGGCGAGCGACGCGCCGGCGGACCGGCCGTCGGCGGACGGAACGCTGGTCCGCGGCGCGTCACTCGCCATGGTCGCCCCCCTTCGCTGCGCGACAGGAGGGGCAGATCCCGTAGATCTCGAGGTGATGGCCGTAGATGGTGAACCCGGTGGCCTCCGCGAGCCGCGCCTCGAGCTCGGCGACGTCGCCGTCGCCGTCGAAGCGCACCACCCTGCGGCAGACCCCGCAGATGAGCGGGTGGCTGTGGCCGATCGGCGGCGCGATGAAGCAGATCTCGCCGCGCCCGTCCTGCACACGCGCGAGGAGGCCGAGGTCGCTGAGCAGCTGGACGGTGCGGTACACGGTGGCCTGCCCGACGCCTTCGCCGTGCAGGGCGTCGGCCGCCTCCGTGATGGTGGCGGCGCGG
This sequence comes from uncultured Thermoleophilia bacterium, assembly GCA_963739595.1. Classification (GTDB taxonomy): domain Bacteria; phylum Actinomycetota; class Thermoleophilia; order UBA2241; family UBA2241; genus CAIXSE01. Next base: position 36,173 of record CAVUBA010000021.1, on the reverse strand, counting down.
TCGGCGCCGGCGAAGAAGTCCCAGATCTGCCGGCGCTGCCGCGTGAAGGGGATGCCCTTCTGGCGGAAGACGGCCTCGATCTCGTGCGCCGGCTGCGGGTCGGTCAACTCGTGTGCTCCCCAGGCTCCAGTTGAGAACTGTTCTCAACAGTGTTGAGAAAACCTATCAACCAGCGGCGAGGCCGTCAACTCCTGTCGCCGCCTCTGCAGCGAGCATCCGAGACTCGACGCCTCGGAGGGCTCCGGGTAGCATGCGCACGGTCATGCGCTACGCGATCCAGCGACTGGTGCTCCTCGCCCTGTTCGCGGTCCTGCTGTTCGGGGCTGCCGGACGAGCGACGTGGCCGCGTGGATGGGCCTACGTCGTCACGGTGTTGCTCCTCGAGGTCGCGACGCTCGTGTTGCTGGCCGGCCGCGCCCCGGAGACGCTGCGCCGGCGCGGGCGCGCCGGCGCCGGCGTCGAACGCTTCGACCGGATCTTCGCCGTGCTGTGGCTGACGCTCGGCGTCGTGACGCCGGTCGTGGCCGGCCTGGACGTCCGCTTCGGGTGGTCGCCTCTGCCCTGGTCCGCCTTCTTCGTCGGCCTCGCCGTCCTCATCGCCGCCTCGCTCTTCGGAGACTGGGCGATGGTGGAGAACGAGCACTTCGAGCAGTTCGTCCGCATCCAGCACGACCGGGACCAGCGCGTCGTGACGACCGGCCCCTATCGCCTCGTCAGGCACCCCGGATACCTCGGGGCCATCCTCGGGGCGCTCGCGACCCCGCTGCTGCTCGGCTCCGCCTGGACGTTCGTCCCGGCCGTCCTGGTCGCGACCCTCTTCGTGATCCGGACGGACCTCGAGGACAAGACCCTGAGGACCGGACTCGCGGCTACGAGGACTACGCGCTGCACACGCGCTTCCGCCTCGTCCCGCGGATCTGGTAGTGCGATCCGGCCGACCGGGTCAGAGGTCGCCGCGGCGCTGCAGGAGGACGAACGTCAGCCAGCCCGGCAGGATCGGCAGCCAGAAGGTGACGATGCGGAAGAGGAAGACGGCGGGGACGGCGACGTCCCGGTTCACGCCGACGGCCGTCAGGCCGGCGATCAGTGCCGCCTCGACGGCGCCGAGGTTGCCCGGCGTCGGCGAGACCGACGCGACGCCGGAGCCCACCAGGAACACGACGCCGATCACGACCACGCTCACGTCGGTCGTTCCGAACGCGTAGACCGAGAAGACGAGCGCGGCGATGTTCATGACCGTCAGGAACACCGCGCCCCCGAACAGCTCGAGCAGCTTGAGCGGGCTGCGCGCGACTGCCGACACGCCGATCAGCGACCGCTGCAGCGGCGGCAGGACGCGCGCGCGCAGGAGCCGCCGGCCCCAAGGCAGCAGGAAGAGCAGGCCGGAGAGCACGCCAAGGACGGTGAGTCCGATCAGCACGGTCTGCCCGGAGGGAAGCGCGTGCAGCGCGTCCCCCGCGTTGCGTCCGGCCCAGACCAGAAGGACCGCCGAGAGGGCGACGTGCACGATGAGCCCCGACACCTGCTGCACGCCGATGCTCGCGGTCGCGACGGCGAGGTCCACGCCCCGCTTCTGCAGGTAGCGCAGGTTGGTCGCCATGCCGCCCATGCGCGCGGGGACGATGCGGTTGACGAATGAGCCGGCCAGCTGGACGGCCGTCGTCGTCGGGAACGGGAGGCGCTGGGGGACCGCCCCGACGAAGCCGATCGCGGCGGCGACGAACGTCATGGCCGATGCGCCCAGCGCCCACAGCGCCCACGCCCAGTCGGCCTGCTTGATGCTCGACCACACGCCGGTCACATCGGCAAGCTGAGGGATCAGCAGGTACACCGCCAGCGCCAGCGCGGCGACCATGATGACTTCCCTGAGCTGCACGTGCTCGAAGGGCTGCGGCTCCACGCTCACGGTCTTCGGCGCGCCGGGCGGACGCATCTCCACCGCCCGCTGCCGGTAGCGGTAGAGGAGCCAGGCGGCCAGGATGGTCGCGAGGACGATCGCGGCGAGGACCAGCCAGTCCGAGGGACCCGCGATGCTGGAGACCCTGAGCATCATCCTTCCGCGGCGCTCCCTAGCCGAGCTGCTCCCGGACGCGAGCTGCGACAGCCACGCCGAGAAGCTCGTGCTGCGAGGCCTCGAGGTGCCAGCCGTCGAGCGGGCTGGTCGTGACGACCTTGCCCGCGTCGAGCCACGGGACGCCGAGGGCGGAGGAGACGCGCGCGAACTCCTGCGGCAGCGCGCGCGACTTCTCATCCGCCCCGACCCACAGCTCCGGGCGCCAGTTGTTCTCGAACGGCCCCACCGGCGGCGGGCAGACGAGGAGGACCTTGGGCGCGGCGCCGCCGGGACCCAGCTCGCAGCGCTGGACGAGGTGAGCCAGCTCGGCGGCGCCGTCGGCCGCGTCCGCCGCCGAGATGTGGGCGTAGCTGATGTCGTTGGTCGCCAGCATCAGGATCACGAGGTCGAGCGGCGCGTGCGTCTCGAGCGCCGGCGCCAGCAGGTCCTTCCCGCTCCGGCGCGGCAGCAGGGGATCGTCGTAGACGGTGGTCCGGCCGCCCAGGCCTTCTTCCGCCACGTGGTACTCATCGCCAAGCTCTCGCTGCAGCACGCCCGGCCAGCGGACCGGCCACTCGAAGCGGAGCGCGTCGTCGGCAGGGTCGGCGCCCCACGTGTTGGAATCGCCGTAGGTCAGGATCTGCTCTCACGTCGTCACGTATCCCTGCAGTCGCTGTCGCCAGGATGCCGGCCGCGGTGGCTCTGCATCGTCCACGTCTGCGGCCGCGTCTCTTTCAGCCGAGGCGGCCCGCTCGGGACGCGGCCGCCTCGGCCATATTCGACCGCGGCCGGGTGACGACCTTCGGGCCGCGCGCCGGACGCCCTCACGCGGCTGCGGGATCCGACTGGAGCAGCCCGAGGATGTTGCCGTCGGGGTCCTTGATGTAGGCGAGCCAGCCCACGCCGCCGACGGCCATCTTGGGGAGAGCGACGACCGCGCCGAGCTCGTCACCCCTGGCCAGCGTCGCGTCCACCGACTCGACCTGCACGGTGCAGGGAAACGCGTTCAGCGCGGGCGAGTCCACCGGGCCGGGGACCGGCCTCTTGACGAGCCCGCCGTCGATGCCGGGCTCATCCTCCGGGCCGGTCCCGATCAGCCAGTAGTCCATCCCCTCGGCCTTGGTGAACGTCCAGCCGAAGAGGCCGGAGTAGAACGCCATGAGCTGCTCCGGCTCCGTGGCGTGGATCTCGAAGTGGACGACGCGCGGCATGGGGACCTCCTTCGCCTTTCTCGGGTTGTTCTCCGGCGACGGCCAGGCAAAACGATGAGCCGCGCACCTCCGGCTTGACCCTGACGTAACGTCAGGGTCTATCCTCGTTCCGAAGATGAATCCAGAGGACGAGGCTGAGCGGATGACCGACGCGCACGACACGAAGAAACCCCGGGAGCGAGCCGGATCGGAGAGGTGGCGCGACTCGCCCACGTGAGCGTGCGCACCCTGCACCACTACGACCGGATCGGCCTGGTGCGCCCGTCGGCGCGGACCGCGGCCGGCTACCGCCTGTACGCCGGTGAAGACCTGGAGCGTCTGCAGGCGGCGCTGTCTGTACAAGGAGCTCGGGTTCGGGCTCGGCGAGATCCGCGACCTGCTCGCCGAGCCCGGGTACGACCGGCGCGAGGCCCTGCGCGCGCAGCGCGAGCAGCTCGCGCGCCGGGCCGCCCGCGTCGACGCCATGCTCGCCCTCATCGACAAGACGCTGGCCGCGATGGACGAAGGGATCCCGATGGAACGCAGTGACATGTTCGAGGTCTTCGGCGACTTCGACCCGGCGGAGCACGAGGCGGAGGCCGAAGCGCGCTGGGGCCAGACCGAGGCGTACAAGGAGTCGGCGCGGCGCACGCGCCTCTACACAAGGGAGGACTGGGCGCGGTTCAAGGCCGAGAGCGGCGCCGTGAACGAGGCGCTCGCGTGCCTGTTGGACGAGGGCGTCGCGCCGGACGATCCGCGAGCCATGGACGCCGCCGAGCGGCACCGCATGCTCATCGACACCTGGTTCTACCCGTGCACCGCCGCGGCGCACGAGCAGCTCGGGCGGATGTACGAGGAGGACCCTCGGTTCGCCGCGACCTACGAGAAGATCCGCCCGGGACTGGCCGCCTACCTGCGCGACGCGGCGGTGGCCAACGCCGCCCGGGCGTCGCGGGACACCTAGCCGGCTCCGGCCGGCACGTACGCCGGGCGGGCTACGTCGCGTGCGACGGCGGCGCCAGCGGCGCCGCCATGACGCCGTGGTCGTGTAGCGGCTCGAAGCCGGCGCTCCGGTACACGGCCTGGGCCACAAGGTTGTTCACGCCGACCTCGACCCGCATCGCGCGCACGCCGAGCTCCAGGCACGCGCGCCGCACCTCGGCGAGGGTCGCCTTCCCCAGACCCTGTCCGCGCGCCTCCGGACGGACGTAGAAATCGTCGACCACGGCCGCCATGCCGCCGTACTCCATGGCGAAGACGAAGGTCACGACGACATACCCGGCGGCCGGCGAGTCGGCGCCGAGGAGCCAGACGCGCCCCAGGCGCGGGTCGGCAAGCAGCGCCTCGAACCCGGCCGCCGCGCACTCCTCATCCAGGGTGAACCCGGATTCCGCGTAGAACCCGCGCATGAGGCCGACCAGCTCCGGCACGTCCGCCTGGCCGGCCTCGCGCATCGAGCGTCCGCCCCGTTCCGGCTCACTCATGACGATCCTCCCGGATCGCGTACTTTCAAGACCGCCTCTAGGTTCCCGGCGGACGCCGGCACAAACGCGCCGGGCCAGGACGATGCGACGGGAGGCAGAGCCGAGACGTCGATGCCGAGGAGTGAGGGTCCCGCAGTGGCGAGAAGAGCGCGGAAGCCGCCGCTGCACTCTCCGTAGCCATCCCAGCGGGCGTAGATGGCGGCGGTGGCGAGAGCCCCGTCGCCGCCCGCCGTCGCCGGCCCCTTCTCCGCACCCGGCGGCATCAGGGTTCCGGCAGGTAGTCCTCGCGCACCGGCGAGAAGACCTCGATCGCCACGGCGTCCTCGAGCACCTCCGCCCCGTGGGGCGTGCCGCCCGGGATCGACCAGCTGTCGCCGGGCGCCACATCGTGCGTCTCCTGCCCGATCGTGAGCCGCAGGCGCCCACTGACCAGATAGCCGGTCTGCTCCTGGGGATGGTCGTGGATGGGCAGCGGGTAGCCGACCTGCAGGCGGAACTCGCTCATCAGGGTCGCTTCGCCGTAGCTCAGGGTCTTGCGCCGGATGCCCGGCAGAGCGTCCAGATAGCCGTCGTCACTCCCGAGCAGGAACACGGGCGTCTCCTTCCTCAGCGACGACTCGCCGATCTCGATGGCCGTCCACGCGAGAAGCTGTCTGCGCTCGTTGCCCATGATGCCGCCAATCATCCACCACGAGCCGGGCGGCGGAAAGCCCACTCGGCCGAAAGCCCCGTTCCCGGTATCAGGGACGCTCGTGACCCGCCTGGTAGATCCCCAGGTGCCCGCCACCCGGCAAGGTCACCTGCGTGAGCACACCCCACCCACGGTCCTCAGGATCGGTGCACGTGGCGTTCCGGCCACGCAGGTCAGACACGAGAGCCGCCACGTCTTCCGTGAGCAGGTAGAGCTCGTGCCTGTCGTTCTGATCGGCGGGGTGCAGAGCCACTTCGGCCGGCGGAAGCGCGAAGATCAGCCAGCCGTCGCCGGCATCCACGCTCCGCAACCCGAGCACATCGCGGACGAAGATCCGGTCGGCCGCCGCGTCGGCGCTGTACACGATGACGTGGGCGCCGGAGATCATCGGCCGGCGCCTCCCGGAGCCGACCCGGGGGTGACCTCCGCCTCGCCGGTCGCGATGGCCAGCAAGATCGCCTCGGCGACGGATTCCGGCGGGCGAGGCTCGACCCTGCCGCCCCGGAACGAGCCGGCGCGCAGCGACTGGTGGAACTCCGTCGCGGTGACGCCCGGGTAGACCCTGGACACGACGATGCCGTCCGCTGCCCACTCGGCGCGCGCCGTGGCCGAGAGCTGGTCGAGCATGCTCTTCGTGGACGAGTACGGTCCGAGGCCCGGGATGACCATCCGCGTCGTGCCGGAACTGACGTTGACGATGGCGCCGCCGCCTTGCGCGCGCATGAGCGGCACGACCGCCTGCATGGCGAGCAGCGGTGCGTAGACGTTGAGCTCCACGACCGCCTGGAGGTCGTCCAGGACGACCTCCTCCAGCGGCACGTGGAGCCCCTGGCCGGCGTTGTTCACGAGGATGTCAACGCGACCGTAGTGCTCCAGCGTCGCGTCGATCATGGCACGGACCTGCTCGGGTACCCGCAGGTCCGTGGTCACGGGCAGCGCGTCCGGCAGCTTCGCCGCGAGCGCCGCGAGCCGCTCGGTGCGGCGCGCGGCAAGGACGAGGCGAGCGCCCTCGCGCGCGGCCAGGCGCGCGCACGCCTCGCCGATACCGGACGAAGCGCCGGTGATGACGACCACGCGACCGGCGATGTCCATCAGGGCTTCCGCGCCAGGACGTACACGCGGTAGAACAGCAGCTCGATGTGACCGTCCGCGGAGGCCTGCCCCGCGAAGTCACGCAGGATGAGCTCCCGCGCCGCCTCGGCGTAGCCCTCGGAGAACCCGCCCTCGTAGCAGGCCGGGTTCAGATACCCGGCGGCCGCGCCGGACTCGAACATGTCGAGCGCGCGCTCCGGGGTCGCGTGCTCCCGCAGCTCCTCGATCTCCGCGGCGACGAGAGCGAAGCTGGCGTCCGTGAAGAGCCGGCCGTACTCGTCCGCGGTCTCGTAGAACGTCCAGGGCGTGCGCCAGCGCGCCCAGGTCTCCTTGGTGCGCGGATCGGTCGCGAGCGTGGCCACCGCGCGCACGAAGGTGGGACAGTACTCGTGACGGGCCGGCGCCTGCATGGCCATCCGGCCGCCCGAGCGCAGCGCCGCGAAGCAGTTGGCGATCGCGCGCGGCGCGTCCGTGAACCACTGGAACGCCGAGTTGCAGAGGATGGCGTCGAACTCGCCGGGCATGTCGAGCTCCTCGGCCGGGCCGGTGACGAACTCGATGCCCTCCGGCGCCGCCTCACGCGCGAGCGCGATCATCTCCGGGGAGAGATCGATGCCCACCACGCGGCCGTCGGTCAGCACGCGGATCTCCTGGGCGAGGTGGCCGGTGCCGCAGCCGAGGTCGAGCACGTCATCGGTGCGCTCGACGCCGAGCATCCAGAACAGCCGTTCTGCGGCCGACTTCTGCGCCGTGGCGGTCTGGCGGTAGATGCGAGCTATGGATGAGAAGTCGCTCAGCGTGGCCCTCCTGCCCCCTCACGCGGCCGTCCCGGCCGATGCCCTCGTCTCATCATAGTCCGGAAGGGCCGGTCTTCGACAAGGCTAACCGGCGCAGCCACGTCAGGCGAGAGGGGCGCCGCAGGTGCACCCCTCCTTAGCGGGGCGGGCGCGGCAGCAGAACCGAGGTCCGCGCCTTGTAGGCCTCGTACTCCGGCTCTCCGCCCCAGCGCTTGTCCGCGCTCTTCTCGAGCAGCGGCACGCCGCTGACGCGTGTCAGGAGCAGGAAGCACGAACACGGGTGAGATCAGCGTCACCCACTGCCACCCGCGAAGCACCGGCAGAGCCACGATCGCGACGCCGACCCAGAGCAGGATCTCGCCGAAGTAGTTGGGATGGCGCGACCACGACCACAGCCCGCGCTGGATGAAGCGTCCCTTGTTGGCGGGGTCGGCGCGGAAGCGGCTCTTCTGGGCATCGGCGGTGGCCTCCAGGCCGATGCCGACGACCCAGACGACGATGCCGATGGCGGTCACCGTGCCGAGACTGACGCGCTGGGTCGCGGTGATCGCCGCGAGCGCGGCCGAGAGCGTCAGCGTCACCCACAGGCCCTGCAGCGTCCACGTGTTCAGGAAGCGGGGGAACGACGGCTTGATCTCGTCGAACCGCGAGTCGGCGCCCGCCTTGCGGATGCGCAGGAAGAGGTACGACCCCAGGCGCGCCGCCCAGACGACGACCATCGCCACGAGCAGGAACGAGCGAGCGTCCACTTCGGAGGAGAGCAGCAGCGCGACGACCGCCACGGCGATGTACGTCAGGCTGCCGGTGAGGTCGAAGAAGCGCTCGGTCTGCAGCAGGTACGCCGGCACGAACGCGAGCCACTGGATCGCGAACGCGAGGATGACGCAGAGCGCGAACACCGGGAAGCCGCCGACGGTCGAGCCGCCCTGGCTGCCGGCCACGGCCACCAGGGCGGCGATGAGCACGACGATGGGGATGGCGACGAGCGCGTTGCGGTCAGACTTCTTCATGGCCCCAGCCTACCCACTCGGGCACCGCGAGAAAGCCGGCGCGGCGTCAGGCCAGCCGAGGCGTGGCGGACATCAGCCGCCCGGCGGGACGCCGCCCACGGTGACCTCGAGGTCGCGCAGCAGGCCGTCCTCGAGGTCGTAGATCCAGCCGTGCACGGCGAGCTCCGCGCCGCGCTCCCAGGCGGCCTGGACGATCTCCGAGGTCGCGACCGCCTGCACCTGCGCGGCGACGTTCAGCTCGCAGAGCCGGTCCCAGCGCGCGTCGTCGGACGGCTGCGCCTCGAGTTCCTCGCGGCATGCCGCGGCGAGGTTGCGCAGCGGCTGCAGCCACAGGGCGACCGCGCCGGCCTGGTGGCCCTCGAGCGCGGCGCGCACGCCGCCACAGCGGTAGTGCCCGCAGACGATGATGTGGCGCACGCCGAGTGAGGACACGGCGTACTCGATCACGGCCATGGCGTTGAGGTCGGTCACCGGCACGACGTTCGCGACGTTGCGGTGGACGAAGAGCTCGCCGGGCTCGAGGCCGACGATCTGGTTGGCCGGCACCCGGCTGTCCGAACAGCCGATCCAGAGCAGGTCCGGCCGCTGGATGTGGGCCAGACGCGAGAAGTAGCCGGGGTCGGCGGCGACTCGCTCGCCGGCCCAGGCCCGGTTCCGCTCGAAGAGATGGGCGAGGTACTTCACGGCGACAGCCTACCAGCGCCCGCGTGGGGCGTCAGTCGCCGGCGTACACCTGGGCCTCGACGTCATTCTTGCCGTCCCGGACCGTCCTGTTCGCGCGTCCGTGAGTTGACGAGAGCGATCATCACCTTGCGGGGTATGGGGAACGGCGACTTGTCGGCGCGGGCGAGCGCATCCGGCGAGAACGACCGGGCGGCCGCGACGTCGGCGACGGCCAGCGGCCCTCTAGCGCGTAGAACCACTCGTCCTGCGCGAGATGCGAGTGCCGCGGCGGCCCGCCGGGCGCGGGGAACGTGTTCTCCAACACCAGCAGTTCCGGTGCGATCGCCTCCGTGGTGCCCGCCGGACAGATCCTCTCCGGCCCTGACGACGCCGGTCGTGGCGTGCTCGCTCACTGCGTCGGCAGCTCGAAGCTGCCCGTCCGGAGCGGTCCGGCCGGCACGTAGGTGAGGACCGCGACTCCCGTCGAGGTCCTCGTCTGCTCGGTCAGCTCGAGCGTCCTCGGCGGGGCGCCATCCCTGAAGAGACGCCGACCGGCGCCGACGATCACCGGGTACACGAACAGGCGGTACTCGTCGACGAGGTCGTGGGCCATCAGCGTCTGCAGGAGATCGCCGCTGCCGTGGACCTGCAGCTCGCGGCCCGGCTGCTCCTTGAGGCGAGCGACCTCGTCCGCAACGTCGCCCTGAAGCAGTGTGGCGCCCCGCCAGCCGAGGGACGTCAGCGTCCGGGACGCGACGTACTTGGGGAGGTGTGTTCAGCCGGGACGCGACCGGGTCCGCCTCGTCGGTGACCCGGGGCCAGAAGGCGGCGAAGATCTCGTAGGTCCTACGCCCGAGGAGGAACGCATCGGCTTGCGAGAACCAGCCGGTGACCAGCCTGCCGAAGTCCTCGTCCGGGTAGGGGAACGACCACCCGCCGTGCTCGAACCCGTCGCTGGGGTCCTCCTCCGGCCCGCCCGGGGCCTGCATGACGCCGTCCAGCGTCAGGAACGTCGTCACCGTGAGTCTCATGCCGCACCTCGCCGCCGTGTGCCGATAGACGGATGGTCCCCACCGTCGTGCTCGGCGAACCGCGGGCGGCGGCGTCGATGGTCCCCGCCGCGTACGCGGCGAACCGCGGGCGGCGTGGTCGCCCGGCACGCGTCAGTCCGGCGGACCCTGATGCCGGCGGGCGGTCAGCGGGACCCGCCGGCCTCCTCCACGCGTCGCGCCAGGCCCTCATCGCCCAGTTCCGCGCAGAGCTCGGCGAAGCCGGGCCGGACACCGCGCCACTCGAGCGCGGCGACGTCGACCTCGAGCGGGACGTCGAGCCTGAGCGTCGCGAGGCGCAGGAACAACTCGGCGTCGTCGCGGCCCGCCCGCAGGCTCTCCACGAGGCGGGCCGCCCGCGCCGCCGGAAGTCCCAGCTCGGCCGGATCGTCCGGGATGGCCCCGAGGTGCTCGTACCTGGCCAGCACGGTGGCGGCCGACTTCGCTCCCCAGCCGGGGATGCCGGGAAAGCCGTCGGCCGAATCACCGACCAGCGCCAGCCAGTCGGGGATGGACGCCGGCGGGACGCCGAACTTGCCGATCACGCCGGCCTCGTCGAGCACGATGTCCCTGCGGCGGTCCCAGGCGACGACCTGCTCGCCTGCCACCGCCTGCGCGAGGTCCTTGTCCGGCGAGCAGAGCAAGACCTGGTCGACGCCGGGCAGGTCGCGGAGACGAGCCGCGGCGGCGGCGATCGCGTCGTCGGCCTCGAACTCCACCATGGGCCAGACCACGAGGCCGAGCTCCCGCGCCGCCCTCTCGGCGAGGTCGAACTGGGCCAGCAGGTCCGGATCGACGCCGGCGCTCGACTTGTAGCCGGCGTACAGCTCGTTGCGGAACGACTCGATGACGTGGTCGAAGGCGCAGGCGACATGCGTCACGCCCGGCGTCGAGAGGAGCATCCAGAGGCTGCGCAGCAGGCCGACGGTCGCGCCGACCTCGCGCCCATCCCGATCCCGTCTCGGCGGCGCGCCGAAGTGGCTGCGGAAGAGCTCGTAGGTCCCGTCGACGAGGTGGATCCTCATCGCCGGCTCAGGCGCCGAACCTGCGGAGCGCCCGCTCGTGCGCCCGGGCGGCCTCGGTGTCGCGGTCCTTGGGTGTCGCGGTCGTCACGAGCGACCCGAGGAGCTCCGCGGAGGCGGCCGCCACGGCGTCGACCGCGCGTGCGAACGCCGCCTCATTGGCCGCCGACGGCCGGGAGAAGCCGCTGATCTTGCGCACGTACTGGAGAGAGGCCGCCTGGACTTCGTCCTCGGTGGCGGGCGGCTCGAAGTTGTAGAGCGTCCTGATGTTCCTGCACACGGTACTCACCTCATCCTGTGGCCGGAGGGGCCGGCCCTGTTCTCGAGGCTTTCATTCCCGGCGCGCGAGCTTCCCAGCGAGACCGCGCGCTCATCCCTACAGGGCCCAGGTCAGCAGCGCGGCGAGGCCGGCGGCGAGCGCGACGGTCACGCCGCCGGCCGCCCACACCCTCCACACGGCGTCGTCGATCACGTCGCCCGTCAGGGCGCGGTCGGCGGTCCCCAGCGCGTACGCGCCCGGCTTCTGCAACTGCACGCCGAGGCTGCCCGCCATCGTCGCGATCGCCAGTGTCTTGTTGGGCCCGTACTGTGGCTGGTGCTGCGTGCGGAACGCCCACCAGGCGCGGCCGGCCGTCCGCTTCAGCGCCGAGACGGCCACGAGCAACAGGCCGGTGAGGCGCGTGGGCAGCCAGTTGGCGGCGTCGTCGCTGCGCGCCGCGGCCTTGCCCACGTACTCGCGCTCGTCGCGGTAACCCAGCATCGCGTCCATCGTGTTGATCGCCCGGTACGCGAGCGCGCCGGGCAGCCCGAAGAAGGCGTAGTACAGCAGGGGCGAGACGACGCTGTCGGTGAGGTTCTCGGCCAGGGACTCGATGGTCGCGGAGACGATCAGCGGAGGGTCGAGGTCGGGCGAGCGGCTGACCAGGGCGGAGAGCGAAGCCCGCGCGGCGGCGGTGTCGGAGGCCAGCGCGCGCTGCACGTCGCGGCCGGCGCGCACCAGCCCGCGCAGAGAGAAGGTCGTCTTGAGCGCGAACGCGCCGACCGGCAGCGCGAGCCACCACGGCAGTCGGTCCATGACGAGCGTGAGGGCCAGGCCGGCGGCGAACGCCGCTCCGGCCGTCACCGCGACGATGAACACGCCGTAGGCGAACTCGGCGCCGGGCCGGCCGCGCGGCCGGCGCCGTTCCAGCGCCCCGATGAGCCGGCCCATCCACACCACGGGATGCAGCGCGTTCGGCGGTTCGCCGAGCGTCACGTCGATCAGCCCGGCGAGGAGCACCGTGGCGAGCGCGAGCCGCCAGTCATGGGGGACGAAGAACAACGGCCGGCGAGCGGCGACTGCGCCGCGTCAGTCGTCGGACGGGACGTACCTGTCGGGCTCCAGCCCGGCAAGATGGTCCGTCGCGTTCACGAAGCGGATGGTGACGCAGCCGCCGGCGAACTCGACCAGCGAGACGCCGCCGTGGGTGGTGGACAGCGTCCACCACTTCTCCGGCGGCACTCCGAGATAGTGGTTGAGGATCGCGCGGATGGGTCCGTCGTGGGCGACCAGACAAGCGCTGCCGCCGGCTTCGACCGGCAAGAAGCCGGTGGCGACGGCGCTGGCGTCCATCGTCTCGGGGAGCCCCTCGGCACTGCCGGCGGCATCCTCTGCCGCGACCGCGGTCGCGGCGCCGTCCATGGCCGCGGCCGCGGCGCCGGCCTTCATCGCCGCGGTCCCGTTGCGGTCGGTGGCGCTGGCGTCGCCCTGGCTCACTGCGTTGCCGCAGTACGCACCGGTCTCGTCGACGCCGAAGGGCTCAAGGATGTCGAGGACCGCCGCGTGCACCCTGGCTTCCAGGTGCTCGAGCGACTCGCCGTTGGGCAACGCCGTCCGGTAGGGGTCGGCGGTGAACGCGTCCGTCAGCGCGACGTCGGCCTCGAACTCCTGCCACGGCCGGCCTTCGTAGTCGCCCAGCGAGATCTCGCGAAGGCGAGAGTCGAGGATGACCCGCTGCGCAGCGGCCGTCTCGGCAGCCTCCCACCCCGCGACGATGTGCTCGGCCGTGGAGCGCGCCCGGGGCAAGTCGCTGGAGTAGACCGGCATCGGGCCGAAGGCCGCGAGCCGCGCCGCGGCCGCTCGCGCCTGCTGCTCGCCGAGCGGCGTGAGCGGGTGGTCGCTCTGCCCCATCAGCGTGCCGCCGATGTTGCCGGTGGACTGGCCGTGACGGACGAGATAGAGCTTCATGCGAGTTCCCCGGTCGTTGAGGTTCGGGTCATGTCGCGAGCCCGACGATAGCGCAGCCGACGACGAGAGCCGCCGCCTCGGCCAGTTCGATGCCCATGCCGTAGACGTCGCCGGTGAGGCCGCCGAGCTTCCTGGCCACGATGGCCTGGACGCCGAGAGCGACGCCCATCGAGACGGCGGCGGTCACGAGGCCGGCGTACCAGGTGCCGGCGGCGCCGGCCGCCAGGCCGGCGAGACCGGCGACGACGACGCCGGCCACCAGGAGACCGCCGGCCAGCTGGAGCGGACCCGGCGTGTGGTCGCGCGTGAACGCCTCGCCGGTGCCGGCGGGGCGCGCGTACGGCCACCAGTACACGTTGAGCGCCGGCAGCGCGCGCGCCGCGCACCAGCCGGCGAGCAGGGGCGCGGCCGCGTCGGCGCGCGTGAGCGCGCCCAGAGCCGCGACCTTCAGCACCAGCAGCAGGACGGCCGAGGCCACGCCCATGGCGCCGACGTTGTGGTCCTTCATGATCTCGAGCGCCCGCTCGCGCGGTGCGCCGCTCAGGATGCCGTCGGCCGTGTCCATGAGCCCGTCCAGATGGAGCCCACGTGTGAGGAGCTCGAGCAGGATGACGACCAGGGTCGCCGCCACGAGGCCGGGCAGGAACGAGACCAGCCCGGCGTAGACGGCCCACGCGGTCACCCCCATCGCCAGTCCGACGAGGGGGTACCAGCCCATGCTCCCCCACAGGTCGGCGGGGCTCACGTCGCTCTCCACCTTGAGCGGGATGCCGGTGAGGAACGTGACCGCGAGCGTCAGGCGGCGGCCGGCGGACCCAGGGGCCCGGCCGGCGGCCGAGACGGGGTCGGAGCCGGCAGCCGAAGGCGCTCCGCCTCCGGCTCCTGCGTCCGTGTCGGTCCGTCGTCCGTCATCGTCTTGTGAGGTCCCCTGATCGCCCTGCGCTCCCTGCTCGCCGTCGACCCTATCGCGTCAGGTCGGCGTCGGCCTCGTTGGGGTCGCCGGCGACGCCGGCGCTCTCGAAGGTGGCCATCTCGCTGAGGATGCGAGCGGACGCCTCGATGATGCTCATCGACAGTGCCGCGCCGGTCCCCTCGCCCAGCCGCATCTCGAGGTCGAACAGCGGCACCAGCCCCAGTTCCTCGAGCACGACCTGGTGGCCGACCTCGATGCTCACGTGGCTCGGCAGGATGTAGTCCACGCACTCGTGGCACAGGCGCACCGCGGCGAGCGCGGAGGCGGCGCTGATGAAGCCGTCCATGACGACGGGGATGCGGTGCGCCGCGCCGCCGAGGAACACGCCGGTCATCGCGGCGATGTCGAGGCCGCCGACCTTGGCGAGCACGTCGATCGGGTCGGTGGCGTCCGGGCTGTTCGCGACCAGCGCCTTCTCGATGACGGCGACCTTGCCGGCGAGCGCGTCCCTGGTGATGCCGGTCCCGCGGCCGGTGACCCTCGCCGCCGGCTGGCCGGTGAGGGCGGCGATGACCGCCGACGCGGCCGTCGTGTTGCCGATGCCGACCTCTCCGGTGGCGATGATGTCCAGGCCGTTCGCGAGCTCCGCTTCGACCAGCTCGATGCCGATCTCGATGGCGCGCACCGCCTCCTCGCGGGTCATCGCCGGGCCCTGGGCCATGTTGGCGGTGCCCATGCGGATCTTCTTCTGGCGCAGGCCCTCGGCGGCGCTGAGGTCGGCGTTCACGCCGACATCGGTGACGATGACGCGCGCGCCGACGTGGCGGCCGATCACGTTGATGCCGGCGCCGCCGGCGAGCATGTTGAGGACCATCGCCGGCGTCACCTCGGCCGGGAACGCGCTGACGCCCTCCGCGGTCACGCCGTGGTCGGCGGCCATCACGGCGATCGCCTTGTCGGCGATGACCGGCTGCTCCTTGCCCTGGATCCCGGCGAGCTGGATGGACAGCGTCTCGAGGCGGCCGAGCGCCTTGGGCGGCTTGGTGAGCTGCAGCTGGCGCGCCTCCGCGGCGCGCATGGCGTCGGCGTCGAGCGGTCCGATGGCGGCGATGGTGCGGTCGAGGAGGTCGGTCACTGGTGCTCCTTGGAGGGTGACGAGGGGTCGTCGATGGATGGGGCGGGTGAGGCGCCGGCCGCGAGCGAGCCGGCTGCCAGCGCTTTGACGTCTATCGGGTAGCCAGAAACGAGCAGGTAGAGGCCGTCCGCGTCTCGGGCGAGGCGCTGGTTGGCCCAGCCGAGCTGGTCGCGGTAGAGGCGGGCGAGCGGGTATTCCGGCACGACGCCGAGCCCGACTTCGTTGGTCACGGCGACGAGCGTGACGCGGTCTCGGCGACGGCCGCCAGCAGGTCGGTCACGGCGGCCGTGACGCGCGCGGCGGCGGCGCGCTCCTCGGCCGGCGGCAGAAGATCCTTGTCATAGTTGTAGCCGTGCGCCGGCGGCTCGCTACCGCCGAAAGCGCCGCCCGTGAAGAGCAGGTTGGTCACCCAGAGGGTGACGCAATCGAGGAGCACCACCAGAGGGGCGCCGGCGGACCCTCCGGGCCCGGCGCCCCGATCGCTCGCGCCGGCGGCGGCAGCACGCACCGCCGCCGCCACCTCGACGGGGCACTCGACGGTCGCCCACGCCTCCGGCCGCGAGGCCTGGTGGGCGCTCACGCGCTGCTCCATCTCCTCGTCGTAGGTCTGGGACGTGGCGATGTAGGTCACCCTGCCACCGCGCGGGTCGGCCAGCTGCGCCGCGAGCCGCTCGGCGTACGTGCTCTTGCCGCTGCGCGCGCCGCCGGTGACGAGAATGAGTCGGCCAGGAACAGACCGCTCTGGTGATGTGTCCACCGCTGCCCTCCCTCGAGGCGTTGTCGCAGTGATCTCCCGGCCACGGTCTCCTGGCTTGCGCGTCGTCCTACTTGCCGCGCCTTCCCGCCCCTCGGGGCAGTGGCATGCTGCGACGTTCGTCGGCGCCTACAGTTGCGGGGCAGCGCCGGTCTTGCACCGGCTTCCCGACAGCTGAGAGATGCCCGGCAAGGCTACAGCCGCGGCGAGGGAGGCGTCAATCGGAGCCGGCCGGCCACGCGTTCCCCCGCCGGTGGTTCGCCTTCAGACGTGGAGGCCGGCCTCCGCGCGCAGGGCAGCGAGACGGGTCTCGCCGGATGAGCGCTGCTCCGCACCGCCGGCCTGCGCCGCGACCCACTCCTCGAGCTTGGCGAGGGCCGCGCCGCCGGCGACCGCCTCGCGCGCCTGCGCGAGGCCGTCCCCGAGGTCGGTCGCGCGACCGGCCACGTACAGGACGGCGGCCGCGTTGAGGCAAGCGGCGTCGACGCACGCCTCGTGCCCGCGGCCGCCCACCACCTGGATGAAGCGCACGGCCTCGGAGCGCAGATCGCCCAGGGGGGCGATCTCACAGTGAGCCGCGCGCCGCAGCCCGAAGTCCTCCGGCTCCACCGTGTAGGAGTCCCGCCGGCCGTCGGCGCGCAGCTCGCTGACGACGCTCGCGCCGAGCACGGAGAACTCGTCCATGCCCGCGTCGCGCCGGTCGTCGTAGCCGTGAACGACCAGCGCGTGCTCGTAGCCGATCTCCATCATCACGTCGCCGACCGGTCCCAGCATCCTGCCGGCGTACACGCCGCGCACTGCGTGCGTCGGGCGCATCGGGTTGGCGAGCGACGCGGCGATGTTGAGCGTCGATCCGAAGCGGATCTGGCTGAGGATCCGGCCGAGCCCGCCGGGGTGCACAGCCGGGCTCATCCCGTTGAAGATGCCGATGCCGGCGACGTCGATGCTGTGCTCCACCGTGGCCGACTCGCAGTCCACGTCCACGCCGACGGCCTCGAGGATGTCCACCGCTCCGCATCTGGACGTGAGCGCGCGGGCGCCGTGACGGGCGAGGCGGGCGCCCTTGGCCGCGGCGATGATCGCCGCGGCAGAGCTCACGTTGAACGTCTTGAGCGTGTCCATGCCGGTGCCGGAGTTCTCGACCAGCGGACCGATGGCCCTGCTGCTCGCGACGGAGGCGAGCGCCGCCGGGACGGTGTCGAACTCGACGATCGCCTGCCACGCGCCGGCGATCTCCTCGGGAGTCTCGCCCTTGGCGACCAGTGCGGCGAGCAGGGCTCCCTGCTGCAGGTCGGGCTGCTCGTCGAGCAGCACCTGGCGGAAGAGCTCGTAGGTGCGGCGGCGTGTCAGGTCCTTGCCCTCGATCAGGCGCTGGATGTCGGCGCCGAAGGCCATGAGGGCGGTGTCGTCGATGGTCATCTGGTTCCTCTCTCGGGATACAGGTGGATCTTCATGCCGGCGCGGCGGGCGACGAGGTCGAGGCCCGCGTCGAGGTCGCGCCAGCGGCAGACGGTGGCTGATGAGATCGTCGACGCGCAGACGGCCGCTCGCCAGCAGGCCGAGCGCGTCGACGCCGTGGCGGAAGCTGCAGCCGTAGGCGCCGACGAAGGTGTGCTCGTGGTAGTGGACGGCGCTCAGGCTGATGCGCAGGGCTGCGTCGTCGGCGGGAAGCAGGCCCGAGAAGACGACGAGCCGGCCGCGTGGCGCCAGCGCGGCGATCGCCGCAGCGTACGCCCGGGGGTCGCCGACGGCGACGACGGCGACGTCGACGGTGCCAGGCGCGCGACGGTGGACGCTCACCTGCTTCGGGGTGCCCGCCGCGGCGACAAGGAACTCGCGGCGCCGCGCGTCCTGCTCCACGACGACCACCTCGGCGCCGCGGAAGGCGCCGGCCCGGCTGAGGAGCGTACCGGCCGGGCCGGCGCCCCACACGCCCAGCACGTCGCCCTCGCCCACGCCGCCCAGTTCGAGTGCGTTGAGGCAGCAACTCAGCGGCTCGGCGAACACGGCTTCTTCGTCGCCGAGCCCGTCCGGCACGCGGATCAGGCTCTGCAACGGCGCCGCAACGTACTCGGCGAAGCCGCCGTCGCGGTGGAAGCCCATGATCTGCATCTGCCGGCAGAGGTTCTCCGCGCCTCGCCGGCAACTGGGGCACTCACCGCACCAGACGCCGGGGTACACGTACACGCGGTCGCCCGGCGCGAACCGAGTGGCCGGGCCGGCTGCGCCCGCCGGCCGCGCAGCCTCCGGGCCGTCCGGCCCGAGGGCGACGATCTCCCCGACGACCTCCTCGCCGGGCACGCGCGGCAACGTCAGGTCACGGTGCCCGTGGCGGACGATCTTGAGGTCGGTCCGGCAAAGACCGGTGACGCTCACCCGGATGAGAGCTTCGCCCCGTCCGGGCTCGGGCACCGGGAGGTCGTCCAGGGCGAACGCCCCGACCTCGCGGATCACGACTGCCTGCATCACGCCGCCTTTCGGTCTCGAAAACGCAAAGAAGCCCGGGCCGATAGTGCTTCTGGCCCGGGCCCCCCGTGTTCGAGGCCACAGCATGCGCCGCCGCCATCCCGTTCACCACGCGGGACGCGTCGGCACACTCTCTGGAGGCAGGTCTTCTGGCTCCCGGATCGTCCTTCGGCTGCGCCTTCCCGCCAGCGAGCTGGCAGTGGCTTCTCGCAGCCTTCGTCCCCGGTCACAGCGGCGGGTCCGCGCCGGTCTTGCACCGGCTTCCCTCAGGTCGCCCTCGCGGGCACCTCCAAGCGCCGCGGATGCTACGCGAGACCGGCGGCGCGGGTCAAGCATGATTCCCAGCTCTCCGCGTCGTCCCCGCAGATGACGGCTTTCGCTCGCTGAGACAAACGAAATGTCGAGGAGTACGATGATGCGCGAGTACGACCGGTCGAGCGCGAGGTGAGCCATGGACGACAAGCCCTCTCACGGCCGAGTTCCTCAAGCTCCTGGCGCTCGGAGGCGCCGGACTCGCGTTCCTGCGCGCCAACCCAGAGAAGGCGTTCGCGGCGCTCGCCGCTCCGAAGAGGCGCTGGACCGGCGGCGCTGAACGGCGACGCGGCCGCGGCCCACGCCGCCGGCACCGTCCTCGCCGTCGCCAAGGGCCTCGAGCGCCTCGAGCAACGTCAAGCGCGCCGTCGCCGCAGTCGGCGGCATGAGGCGCTTCGTGCGCTCCGGCGACACCGTCGTGATCAAGCCCAACATCTGCACCACCCGCGCGCCGAAGTACGCGGCCACGACCAACCCGCAGGTGGTCGGCACGCTCGTGAGCCTGGCGCGGGCCGCCGGCGCAGGCAGGGTCGTGGTGATGGACAACCCGATCTCTGCCGACCCCACGGCCGCGTACGCCGCCAGCGGCATCAAGTCCGCCGTGCAGGCCGCCGGCGGCTCCATGAAAGTCATGAGCCGGGCGTCGTCCGCATACAGGAACTACGCGCTGCCCGGCCACTTCCTCGGCAACTTCCCGCTCTATCCGGACTTCGTCAACGCCGACGTGCTCATCAACGTGCCGATCGTGAAACAGCACGGTTCCACGGGCCTCACCATCGCCGGCAAGAACCTGATGGGCTGCACCTGGAACCGCAGCAAGATGCACAAGAGCCTGAGCCAGAGCATCGCCGAGGTGAACGCCAAGCTGCGCCCGGAGCTCACGGTCGTCGACGCGATGCGGATCCTCGTCCGCAACGGGCCCACCGGCGGCAACCTCGCCGACGTGAAGGTCAAGAACACGGTGCTCGCCTGTACCGATTGGGTCGCCGCCGACACGTACGCCGCGTCTCGGGTCTTCGGGATGGCGGCCAACAGAGTCCCCTATCTCCAGGCCGCCGCCGCCATGCACCTCGGCACGACGAACCTGGGGAGCGTCACCATCAGGAACGTCTGAGGACGCCTGCGCAGTTTCGACTGGGAAGACAGACCAAACACGGCGCGCTACCATTGAGACCAGCCAACGTCGGACGAATCGACCAGCCGATCGTGAGACGTCTCACCCGCTCCGAGTTCCTCAAGGCTGCCGCCCTGACAGGCGCCGGCGCCGCCTTCCTGGCCGCCTGCGGCGGCAAGTCCGGCGGCGTCACCGGCGACGCCGGCTCGAGCGCGGCGCCCGGCCCCGCGGCGCGCGAGATGACGCGCCGGCCCATCCCGCGAGCGACCTGCGCGCGCCCGACCCGGTAGCGAAGACTCTGGCGATCGCCGAGGGTCCGTCGGCCTCGGCGAACGTCGAGCGAGCCGTGGCGGCGCTCGGCGGCATGGCCGCGTTCGTGAAGCGCGGGGACTTGGTCGTCGTCAAGCCGAACATCGTCCACGCGTTGCCGCCCGAGTATGCGGTCACGACCGACCCCGACGTGGTGGCGACGCTCGTCCGTCTGGCCCTCGCCGCCGGCGCCACGAAGGTGCTCGTCATGGACAACCCCGCCGGCGGCCTTCCCCAGACCACCTACATCGTCTCCGGGATCGCCCCGGCCGTCGCCAAGGCCGGCGGCACCATGCACATCATGAGCGACTCCGGGTACCGGGACTACGCGATCCCGGGGCACCTGCTCGACGTCCATCCCCTGTACCAGGTCATCGCGGACGCCGACGTGCTCATCAACGTGCCGGTCGCCAAGCAGCACGGATCGACCGGCCTCACGCTCGCCGGCAAGAACCTGATGGGCGCCACCGATGACCGCGGCCGGATGCATCGCCTCGGCCTCAGCCAGAGCATCGCCGAGCTCAACGCGGCGCTGCGGCCCGACCTCTCGGTGATCGACGCGACGCGGATCCTCGTGCGCAACGGTCCGTCGGGCGGTAGCCTGAACGACGTGAGCGTCAAGGACACCGTGATCGCCGGCGCCGACTGGGTGGCCGCCGACACCTACGCCACGCGGCTCTTCGGCAAGAGCCCGGCAGAGGTGCCGTACATCCAGGCTGCGGCGTCCATGGAGTTGGGGACGACCGACCTCACCGCGATGACCGTGCGGCGTGTCTGACGCCGCGCCCGCGAGCGGCGAAGCCCGGCAGGCCTCGCGGGGCAGAGCGACGACGGGCGGCGAGGCCGCCGAGACCGGGCGTCGCACCGGCGGCTGGAAGGCCGCCAGATGGGCGCGGCGCGCCGTCCAGATCGCGTTCTTCCTGTTCTTCGTCTACCTGCTGTTCGCGGCGCTGCAGCGCCGTGCCGCGTTCCCGTACGCCGACTTCTTCTTCCGCTTCGACCCGCTGGCGGCCTTCGCGCCCATGGTGGCCGCGCGCCACTGGATCGGCCACCTTTCGCCGGCGCTCATCACCGTCGCTCTGGCGCTCGTGGTCGGCCGCGTCTGGTGCGGCTGGGTCTGCCCGATGGGCACGCTTCTGGGGTGGTTCCGCTTCCGCTCGGCGCGCCGGCTGAGCAAGCGGATGCCGACGCGCCTCCGCGTCGTCAAGTACGTCGTGCTCATGGCCATCGCAGCCATGGCGGCGCTAGCCGGCATGACGCTGCTGGTCCTCGACCCCATCTCGCTGCTCACGCGCACCGCGACGACGTCGCTCATCCCAGGGTTCGACTACGCCGTGACGTCCGTCGAGTCGGCGCTGGCCGGATGGGGGCCGGGCGCCAGCGCCGTCTCCTGGATCGAGATGCACTTCCGCGGCAACGTCCTGCCGGTGTACCAGCCGCACTACTCCCAGGCGGTGGCGCTGTTCCTCCTCTTCGCCGGGGTCGTGCTTCTCAACGCCTTCGCCGACCGCTTCTGGTGCCGCTACCTCTGCCCGCTCGGGGCGCTGCTCGGCTTGGTCGCCAAGGTGCAGGTGCTGCGCCCGATCGTCGGCGACGGCTGCGACCGGTGCGCCGCGTGCGCCCGCACGTGCCGCGTGGACGCCATCGAGGTGGCGGCCGGCGACAAGTCGGGCGGCGCCGACGATGGCGGCGGAGCCGCCGGCCCCGGCGCCCGCGTGGTCACCTCCGAGTGCACCATGTGCCTGGACTGTCTCGTCGCCTGTCCGGAGCGCGAGGCGATGAGCGTCGGCCTCGCGAGCCGCCCCGGCCCGTGGACGAGCTACGATCCGAGCCGCCGGCAGTTCGTCGCCGCGGTGGCCACCGGCGCCGGCGCCGTCGTCCTGCTGGGCACCGGCGTGTGGCGCGGGCCGGTCAATCCGGGGCTGATCCGTCCCCCCGGCGCCCAGAACGAGGGCGCCTTCCTCTCGCACTGCCTGCGCTGCAGCGAGTGCATGAAGGTCTGCCCGACGTCCGGCCTGCAGCCGTCGCTCGGGCAGGGAGGGCTCGAGGCTCTCTGGACGCCGGTGCTTGCCTCGCGCCTCGGCTACTGCGACTTCTCCTGCACGGCCTGCGGCCACGTCTGTCCCTCGGGCGCCATTCCCAAGCTGACCCTGGAGAAGAAGCGCAAGCAGGTGATCGGACTGGCGGTGATCGACCGCAACCGCTGCCTGCCCTGGGCCCTGGACACGCCCTGCGCGGTCTGCCAGGAGATGTGCCCCATCCCGGACAAGGCCATCGTCCTCACCGGCGAGCGCCTGATCACCCGGCCGGACGGCACGCAAGACTACCTCGCGCGTCCCAAGGTCATCGCGCCGCGCTGCATCGGCTGCGGCATCTGCGAGAACAAATGCCCCGTGGCGGGCACCTCCGCCATCGTCGTGCAGCCCACCGACCCGGCGCTCGCGGTCGGTGGCGGTGGATTCGGCGGAGGCACGCCACAGGGCTGAGCACTCCCGATGCGCCAGCCGCGGTCATCCGCCGCCTGACGCCGGCTGAGAGTGGCACGCCGGTA
This sequence comes from uncultured Thermoleophilia bacterium, assembly GCA_963739595.1. Classification (GTDB taxonomy): domain Bacteria; phylum Actinomycetota; class Thermoleophilia; order UBA2241; family UBA2241; genus CAIXSE01. The sequence continues at coordinate 13,341 of CAVUBA010000021.1, read as the reverse complement.
TACTCGGCGCATGAGCACCGACGACCGCACGCTCGCCGACCTGCGCGCCGCCGCCCTGTTCGGTCACCTCGACGAGGAGCAACTCGAGCGGCTCGCCGGCATCGCCCAGCCGCGCCGCATCGGCGCGGACGAGACCCTGTTCCTCCAGGGCGACGCAGCGGACGCTTTCTACCTTCTCGCCGACGGCCGCCTCAAAGTCTTCAAGCTCCTGCGCGACGGCCGCACGGCCACCGTGCGCCACGTGGAGGCGGGCCAGACATTCGCGGAGGCGGCCCTCTTCCAGGAGACCTATCCGTCCAGCACCGAGACGCTGACCGAGTGCCTGCTGTACCGCTTCGAAAAGGAGCGGACTCTGGCGCTGCTCCTGGCCGAACCGCAGCTGGCGGTCAACCTGCTGGCGGCGATGGCGCACCTGCTGGGACTGCTCAACCGCCGCGTGGAGGAGTTGCTGCTGCCCGTGCCCGCGCGCCTCGCCAGGTACCTGCTGGCGCGCGCCGACGAGCAGCTCGAGCCGGCGGCGACCGGCGGCGAGGAGGCCCCCGCGGAGGTGCCGCGCGTCATCCAGCTCCCGGTGAGCAAACGCGAGCTCGCCGCGCGGCTCGGCACGGTGCCGGAGACGCTCAGCCGCACGTTCGACCGCTTCAAGCGCGCCCAGGTGGTCCGCATGAGCAGCGACCACCGGCTCATCGAGATCCTCAGTTTCGAGCAGCTGCACCGGCTGGCGCAGGAGTAGGCGTGTGTAGCCGGACCCACTCCTCTGGAATAACCCCTCATCGGGTGGACCGGCGCGCCACGCCGGCGGCCGCGCCGGCCGAGGGGTTCGGGGCAGGAGGGAGTGGCCATGGGGCGCGCGTTCCTTCTTGGCTGTGTGCTGCTGCTGGTGCTGGCGGCCGCGGCCGCGGCGTCGGCCGCCGACCAGTCCTCCGACATCCGCCCTCCCTCGCCATCCCCGGTCGCGACTCGACGGGCCGCCACCAGTCACCGTCGCGCACGGCGCGGACGCGCGCTGGTACAACACGGCGGTCACCGTCACCTTCACCGCGACGAGCCCGGTCGCGACCGTCGCGGACACCTTCGTGCAGGTGGACGGCGCATCGCGCACCTGACGCCGGTCCCGTGGTTCCGGCCGCCCTACGGCAGCCAGAACGCCGACACGCGCCGCGTCGCGGGCTCGCTTGGGTTCGTCCACCTCGTCCTGTGGGACGTTGATCCGGGCGACTGGCGCGGCTACGGCGCGAGCACGATCGCCGCCAACACGCTGTCGCACGTGCACTCAGGAGCGATCGTCGGCCTGCACCTGTGCGCGGCGACGATGTACGCGCTGCCGACGATCATGCGGGGCCTGCGAGCCCGCGGGTACAGGTCGGTGAGCCTGCCGGAGCTGTTCCACGCCGCCGGCAGGCGCTGACCGCCGCTCGCCAACGCGACCGTGCACGACATCCGTGAGAGGATCGCGGGGCAGAAGAGCGAGACGAAGGCCGGATGACGAGCAGGGGGTCCTGGTGAACGAGAACGGCGAGGGCGGCAGCGCTCCGCGCACAGAGATCCCCGTCCCTCACGACCTGCAGATCGAACTGCACGACGACCCCGAGGCGGCGGCGGCCTTCGCCGCGCTGCCGCCGTCGCATCGGCGCGAATACATCGACTGGATCCTCGAGGCCAAGCGCCCGGAGACGAGGATGCGCCGCGTGGAAGAGACGGCGCGGCGCGTCAAGATGCCGCGCGGCTGAGCGGACCGCCGCCGCAGCGGCTCGCCGCAGGACTCTTGACGCAGGTCAATGGAACCGGCCGCCTGCGGGGAGTACCGTTAGCACTGTCACCATCGTGAAAACCACGCGAAAGCGAGCAGTGCATGGCAGTCCGCAGCATCGTGAAGATCGACGAAGACCTCTGCAACGGGTGTGGCGTCTGCGTCACCCCGTGCGCCGAAGGCGCGATCGAGATCATCGACGGCAAGGCCAAGGTCGTCAAAGAGGAGTTGTGCGACGGCGCCGGCTTCTGCCTCGCCGTCTGCCCCGAAGGAGCCCTCACCGTGGAGAAGCGTGACGCCCCCGAGTTCGACGAAGAGGCGGCGGCCATCAAGATGGCGGAGAAGCTCGCTGCCGGCATCACCATCGAGCAGAAGTGTATGAACTGCGGCCGCAGCGAGAACGACGCCATCCTGTTCCCCGCCCGCACCAAGGGCGAGAGCACCTGGGTGTGCGTCAAGTGCTTGCCGGCGCTGATCCACGGCTGACGCAGGCCACACACCGACGGGCGCGCGGCCGCGAGGCAAGCGCGCCCGTTCCAGCACCTGACACGGCGCCGTCGGCGCCCGACGCTCCAACCATCTCCCAAGGAGGGATCCATGGCAGACAGCTACCACGAGTCCGTACACACGATGCTCAAGGAGTCCAGGGAGGCCGGCGGGGACACCTCGTTCGACCGCATGGAGGCGCAGGGCGATCTCGGCACGAAGCGCTGCAAGTTCTGCGAGCAGGGCATCCGCTGCTCGCTGTGCTCGCAAGGCCCCTGCCGCATCACCGAGAAGGCGCCGCGCGGCGTCTGCGGCATCGACGCCGACGGCATGGCGATGCGCAACTTCCTGCTGCAGAACACGATGGGCACCGCCACCTACACCTACCACGCGGTCGAGGTCATGAAGACCCTCGCGCAGGCCACGCCGGGCGGCACCTATGAGATCAAGGACTGGAGCAAGCTCGAACTGCTGGCCGGCGTCGTCGACGAGGCCGTCGAGCCACGCGACACGCTGCCCAAGCGCGTCGCCGACGCGATCCTCGCGGAGTTCAACCGCGACCACAAAAGCCCGTCGCCGTTCGTCGAGAAGATGGCCCCGGCCAAGCGCGTCGCCAAGTGGAAGGAACTCGGCATCATGCCGGGCGGCGTGCTCCACGAGAACATGTTCGCCACCTCCAGCTGCCTGACCAACGTCGACGGCAACTACGTGAGTCTCGCCCTCAAGGGCCTGCGCCTCGGCATCGCCACCGCGTACGGCGCGCAGATCCCACTCGAGCTCGCCCAGGACGCGCTCTGGGGCACCCCGACGCCGCACGCGATCAAGGTCGACCTTGGCATCATCGACCCCGAGTACGTCAACATCGTCGTCAACGGCCACGAGCCGATGGTGGGCGCGGCGCTGATCGCGGCGGCTCATGAAGCCGCCGCGCAGGACGCCGCCAAGACCGCCGGCGCCAAGGGCCTGCGCATCGTCGGCTCCATCGAGACCGGCCAGGAGCTCGTCCAGCGCTTCGAGGTCGATGACGTCTTCGTCGGTCTCACCGGCAACTGGCTCACGGAAGAGCTGGCCGTGGCCACCGGCGGCCTCGACGTCTTCGCCGCCGACATGAACTGCACCGTGCCGACCCTCGGCGCCACCTGCGCCGCCCACGGCACGCTCCTGATCCCCGTCAGCGACCTCGTCGGCGTCGACGGCGCCGAGACGCCGATCGTCTTCGACGCGGCCAACGCCGGCGCGCAGGCGCAGGAGCTCATCGCGCTCGCCGTCGCCAACTACCCGAAGCGCAGGGCGCTCGGCCAGGTCACGCCCGAGCTGCGCACCGGCGACGCCGTCGCCGGCTTCAGCACCGAGAGCATCCTCGGCGCGCTCGGCGGCAGCCTCGACCCGTTGCTCGACGTGATCAAGAACGGCACGCTCAAGGGCGTCTGCGGCCTCGTGAGCTGCACCACCCTCCGCGACTCCGACCAGGACAGCCACACCGTCGCCATCGCCAGGGAGCTCATCAAGAACGACGTGCTCGTGCTGGCCATGGGCTGCGGCAACGCCGGCCTCCAGGTCGCCGGGCTCGAGACCGCCGAAGCCAAGAAGTACGCCGGCCCCGGCCTCACCGCCGTCTGCGAGCTGCTCGGCATCCCGCCGGTGCTCAGCTTCGGCACCTGCACCGACACCGGCCGCATCCTGCTGCTGGTGGGCGCCATCGCCAACGCCCTCGGCGTGGACACCTGCGACCTGCCGGTCGTGGCCACCGCCCCGGAGTACATGGAGCAGAAGGCCACCATCGACGCCATGGCCGCGCTGGCCTTCGGCCTCTACACACACGTGAACCCGGTGCCCTTCGTGACCGGGGCGCCGAACCTGGTCAAGCTGGTGACCCAGGACCTGCCGGGCGTCACCGGCGGCAAGCTGGCGGTCGAGACCGACGCCAAGGAAGCCGTCGCCGCGATGCTCGACTGGATCGGACAGAAGCGCGCGGCCCTGGGCATCTGAGCCGCGCTCAAGTTGAAGACGGGACGGACGGACGTCTGACCCGAGCGCCGGAGAGGCCGGCCGACCAGTTGGCCGCAGCCCGGTGTGACAGAGGACGGGGAGCGCACCCAGACGCTCCCCGTCCTCTCTTCATCCGGGCGCCGTCGCCGGAGAGGCACCGTGACGGAGACTGGGCCCTGGTGCCTTCGAGGTACCAGGGCCCAGTCTCTACGCGGCATCAGCGCCGGGCGCGCAGGGCTTCGCTCACTTCACGTTCCAGACCGGCGTGCCGAGCGGCGCGTGATCGTAGAGCCAGATCGCGTTCGCGTTGGCGAGCCGCGTGCAGCCGTGGGAGAAGTTCCGCGGGAAGCGCTTGAGCAGCCTCGGCTCGTTGGTACCGTGGATGGCGCAGGGCGGATGGTAGGACATGATCCGCGCGCCGTATGGCCCTCCCGGCCACATGCCTCTGGCGTAGATCTTGAAGTGGCCCAGCGGTGTGGGCAGCGACGGGCGCCCGGTGACGCAGGGGAACGAACGCACCTCGCGGCCGTAGGAGAAGAAGCGCAGCCGGTACTGCGAGATGTCGACGACGATGATGCCCTTGACGCCGATGGGGACGTCATAGGCATTCGGCGCGATGACGGCCACCCTGCAGACCCGCGAGCAGCCCTCGAGATGCCCGGCGTCGGCCGGCATCACGACGCGCAGGGGCAGGGTCCCGACGCTGTCGGGGCGCCACTGGAGCCGGGCGCGCGAGTCGGCGCCGAGCTGGAGGCTGCGCCACTCGACCCACGCACCGTCCTTCCATTGCTCCAGCGTGAGCATCGCTCCCGGATGCGCCGGGCTCACCGTGACGGCAAGGCCGGCGCGGTCGCCGCGATACACCCGCGCGCTGGCCGAGAGCGTCACGCGCGGCCGCACGGACACGGTCACCTCGGCGGCCGCGGGCAGCCACTGGACACCGTCGCCGGCATACTCCACACGGTAGGTGGTCGTTTCGCGCGGAAGGACCCGGTAGGTGTCGATGCCGAGCGCGTTGGTCACCAGCGGCCCGATGACGAGGAAGCCGGTCGCGCCAGCCGCCTGGCGGCTGAGCTTCACCGTCCCGGCAGGGATGTCGGGCAGCCGCACCGTCAGCGTGACGGGGTCGCCGGCGGTGACCGCCGCCGGGGCCGACGTGATGGTGAGCGCCGGCGTCGCTGTGGGCGCCGGCGTCGCCGTGGCGGCCGGCGACGCAGCGGGTTCGCCGGCGCCGGCCACCGCGGCCGCCGCCAGCAGCGCCGCGACGACCGCAAGGACCAGCATCGTGATCAGATTCCGCCGTCCGCGCATCGTCAGCCCCCCGGAGTCGCCTGGACGCATTCTCGCACAGGGATCCGCCGCGGCGTGAGGACCCGGCCTCGCTACCGCACCTGCAACGACCCGACCGTGAGGGCTGAACAGTTGCCGGCGACGTCAGAGGAACAGACGGTGAATGGAGATAAAAAGGATTGCCTCTGTAGACAAAACGTGTACAATGCCCCGAATCGGCGGCCCGACCGCTGATCACAAGTTTCTCGGACGCGGCGACGGACCCGGCCGATCCGCAAGGATCGAGCCGGCGCCGGACACCGACTCCGGGCCTGAAAGCCGGGGCGGGACCTCAGGGTCCCGCCCCGGCTTCTCTCTTCTCTGGCGCCTCTCCCTGCCCGGCGCGGGGCACGATGAGCACACTTCACCGGCTTCCCCTGTCGCCCGGCCGGAAGCTCTGGCCCCCACGGCCCGGGACTGCTACGGTGCTGTCAGGCGCCGCGGCGCCGCGGTCACGGGGAGACTCCGGGGGAGGGCTCGATGTCGTCAGGGATCCGTCAAGCCAGGCTGCGTCGCCGGCTGTCCGCGCTTGCGCTGGCCGGCGTGACCGTGCTGCTCGCCGGACTCGGCGGCGGCCTCGTCAGGGCGATGGCCGGCGAGGCGGCTTCGCCGTCACCGGCCACCCCCGTCACGCTGCGCGTCGGCTGGGTCAACGAGCCCGACAACCTCAACCCGTTCATCGGCTACTCGACCTCGTCGTACCTCGTCTATCACCTCAACTACGACCAGCTCACCGGCTACACGGCGGCCGACGTCACCCCGACGCCCGACCTTGCCGAGAGCTGGACCACCAGCGCCGACGGGCTGGAGTGGACGTTCAAGCTGCGGCAAGGCGTCAAGTGGCAGGACGGCGAGCCGTTCACCTCCGCCGACGTGGTCTTCACCTACGACTACGTCATCAAGAACCAGTTGGCCGCCTTCACCAGCTACACGACCGGCATCACCAAGGTGGAGGCCGTCGACGACTACACGGTCAGGTTCACGACGGCCAAGCCCAAGGCGAACATGCTCGGGATGGTGGTACCGATCGTGCCCGGCACATCTGGAGCAAGATCGATCCCAAGGCGGCGGGGACCTCCTTCCAGAACAAGCCACCGATCGTCGGCACCGGGCCGTTCCAGGTCGTCGATTTCAAGAAGGGCGACTTCGTGCGCCTGGCCGCCAACAAGCGGTACTGGCGCGGCGCGCCCAAGATCGACGAGCTGATCTTCCAGTACTACACCAACGCGGACAGCATGGTGCAGGACCTCAAGAGCGGCGCCATCGACGCCTGCTGGGGCGTGCCGGAGGCGCAGTTCAAGCCGCTCGGCCAGGAGCCGGCGTTCAAGGCGATCGACTACGTGGTCAAGGGCTTCGACGAGCTCGGCTACAACTGCTACGCAGGGCCGAGCCTCGGCAATCCCGTCCTCAAGGACTGGAAGTTCCGCCAGGCGCTGAACTACGCGATCGACGTGCAGAAGCTGGTCTCGATCGCGTACAGCGGCTACGCCACCGCCGGCAGCACGATCATGGTCCAGGGGTTCTACAGCGACCCCGACTGGCACTGGACCCCGCCCACTGCGGAGGCCTACACCTACGACCCCGCCAAGGCGACGGAGATGCTGGCCGCCGCAGGCTACAAGACCAGCGGCGGCAAGCTCCTCGACAAGCAGGGCAAGCCCATCACGCTGCGGCTGTTCGCCTGCGAGGCGCCGCCCCAGGGCCAGAAGATCGGCAAGCAGCTCACCGGCTGGCTCGAGGACGTCGGCATCGACATCAAGTACTCGTACATGACCGAGGGCGCCATGAACGAGTACCTCTACAACGAGAAGGGCGGTGTCTTCACGCCCAACATGGACCTCTTCGTCTACAACTGGACCGGCGACGTCGACCCGGACTTCATCCTCTCGCTGTTCACCAAGGCGCAGATCGGTGATTGGAGCGACTGCGCCTGGTGGACGCCAGAGTACGACAAGCTCTACGCGCAGCAGTCCGAGACCATCGACCCGGCGGCGCGCAAGCAGCTCATCGACCGCATGCAGCAGATCGCCTACGAGCAGAGCCCCTACAGCGTGCTCGCGTATCCCAAGGGGCTCGAGGCGGTGAACACCTCCGAGTGGGAGGGCTGGGTGCAGTCGCCGGCGACGACGGGCTCCGCGATCTACTCAGTCGACAACATCGACAGCTACCTCTACGTGCACCCCAAGACCGGGGCCGCCGCGGCCGCAGGCTCGAGCGGCGGCTCGAGCCCGGCGACCGTATACGTGATCGTCGCCATCGCCGCCGTCGTGGTCGCCGCGATCGCGCTCGTGCTGCTGCGCCGCGGCCGGCGGCAGGTCGAGGAGTAGACGGCCGGCCGGGCCCGGTGGCCGGACGCGCGGGCTCCGCGTCGCGGACGCGCAGCCTCAGGCGTCGAGCAGTTCGAACCCGGTGGCCGGGTCCACGCGGCGCGTCGCCGCGTTGCCGGTCAGCTCGATGACCACGGCCTCGGCGACGACCCAGGTCTTGACGCCGACGCGGATGCAGCCGGCGGTCACCTGGTCGTCGCGGCCGAAGGCCGCGTGCAGATGCAGCACAGGCCGGCCGCCCTCGTCCGGGAAGATCGTCCCCGCGCCGGCCATCTCGTGGACGTCGTGGAGGACACGCTCCATGGGCACGACGGGCCGCACGTTCCCGTCCTCCGGACCGACGACGATGCGGCTGCCGCCGCCGGCGCCGCCGAGCAGGATGACGGCGGCGCGCGCGATGCCTTCCCTCCGCACCGCCTCCTCTATACACTCGTGCACGATGTCCCCGTCCTCCAGGCGGATGACGAGCACGCGGCCGAGCTGGGCTGAGCTGTACTTCATCTGAGGGCCTCCTGAGCCCGAAGCGGACAGGGCAAGACGATACGATCAGCGTCGCCGGCACGGGGCCGTCCTGGCCGGTGGTCATCGAACGGGGGTCTCATGGGCACGCACTCACCACGCTCACGCACGCGACGCGGAAGGTGGTGGGGGCTCGTCCTCACCGCGTTCGTCGTCATCCTCCTGGCCGTGGCCTCGCCGGCCCTGGCCGCGCCGCCGCCGACCCTCGGCCTCGACGGCCTCCAGACAGAGCTCACGAGCCACGGCGGCACCGTGGACGGCTTCATGAAGACGAGCATGTCGGGCACCACGGTCTCCAAGATCCCGGTCAAGATCCTCGCGATCGTCGACGGCTTCTACTGGGGCAAGCTCATCATGTTCGAGTCGACCGACGCGGCGATCGACAGCATCGGCGGCATCGCCGCCGGCATGAGCGGCAGCCCGGTCTACGTGACTGTGGACAGCACCGACTACATCGTCGGCGCCGTGTCCTACGGCGACGCGTTCACGCTCCACGGCACCGGTCTCGCGACGCCCATAGAGTACATGACGGCGCTGCAGGACCAGTTCGGGGCGGTGGGCGCGCAGCCTGCCACGGTGAAGCTCGACCGGCCCGTGGCCACCTCGGCCGGCGTCGTCAAGAAGCTCGTCCTCGGCAAGGCCGACGCCATCGCCGCGGCCGACACGGCCGTCATGCACCCGCTCGCCGTGGCGCGCATCAGTGGCCTCTCCAGCAGCAGCGCCGCCTACCGCAAGCTCGCGACGAAGCTCGAGGCCAGCGGCCTGACCGTGCTCTCCGGCCAGGCCACCGCCGGGGCAGGCCCCACGCCGGCTCTCGCGCCTGGCTCGCCCTGCGGAGTCGTCTTCTCGACCGGACGCTACGCGATCAGCGTCCTGGGCACGACGACCTACGTCGACGGGAACACCGCCCTCCTCTTCGGCCACCCCGTCCTCGGCGGCTACGGCATGGACCTCGGGCTCGGGCCGATCGAGGGCAGCCTCGTCGGGGCGACCGTCGATGCCGTGTGGCCGTCGACCTACTCGCCCTACAAGATGATGACGCCGGCCGACGCCAAGGGCGTGGCCGTCCAGGACCGCGCCGCCGGCATGGTGGCCCATCTCACCGGCGGCATGGCCACGTTCCCCGTGACCACGCACGGGTCCCTCGACGGCGGCCCGACGGTCACCGACACCACCGACCTCGGCGACTGGTTCGCGACCAGGTACTACCCGGAGATCGCCGACGACTATGGCGACAACCCCGGGATCACGACGTTCACCGCGGCGGCCGGCCTCTACCACGCCCTCAACAGCGATCCGCTCGCCGGCAGCGCCACCACGACGACCACGGTCGTGGTCAGCGACGGGACGGGCGACTACACGATCACCCGGGACAACCTCTGGGACAACAACGGCGACGACACCTCCTCCGGCCTCGCCGACGCAGCCGCCGGTGACGTGGCCACCATCATGGCCGAGGTCCTCCACGACCCGTACGGCGTGCGCGACGTGCGGGTGAAGTCGGTGGACGTCACCGCCGCCTTCGCCTCCACCCGCCGCCACGCCGGCATCGTCGACGTGACGATCCCGCGGGCCATCCGCGCCGGCGTCAACCAGGTCGACGTGACCTACTACCGCACCGGCTCGGTGGACCCGCAGATGCTGCACGGCACGCTGGACGTTCCCGCGGGCACCGACCTGAGCGGCTCCCTCGCCGTCATGTCGGCGGCGGACTGGAGCTCCTACAACAGCAACTTCTTCTCCCCCGGGAGCGGGGGAGCGAGCCCACCGCAGACGCTGGCGGACACCAAGGAACTCGTCGACGGACTTCCGACCAACGCGGACGTCATCGTCGCCTACATCCCCGATTCCTCCGGTTCGGAGAATGCGGACATGTACGGACCGACCCCGGCGGCTGAGGCCCTCGTGCCCGGCGACTGGGTGTTCAGCGGCGGCGTCGAGAAGCAGACCGCCTCGGTGACCGTCCGGGTCAGGGGCAAGGCCGGCGTCGGCACGCCCATCACCCTGACGGGCTTCGTGCGCCGCACTTCTCACGACGTCCCGGTGGCCATCTACTGCCAGGAGGCCGGCAAGCCCGAGCCGACGGAGCCCACCGTCATCGTGAACGCCGAAGACTCCGGCGGGATGGCGCTGTTCGCCGCCATGCTGCCGGGCTTCAAGCACAACGTCCGCGTCACGGCCGAGGTCGGCGCGCTGTCCGCGGACACGCTGCCGGGGGCCGACCAGGTCACCGTCAAGGTCCGCGGCGCGACGCGGCTGGCGGTCACGCGCCACGGCGGCCGGCTCGAGCTCGTCGCGCACGTCCTGCCGCGTGACGCCAACGGCAAGGTCTTCTTCCAGCGCCAGGTGCGCGGCCGCTGGGTGGCCGCCGGCTCCGTGACGATCGCCCAGGGAGTCGCCCGGACGACCGTCGCCGGTGGCGGCGTCAGCCACGTGCGGGCGCGCTTCGGCGGCGGTCCCGCGAACGCCGCCGGCGCCTGGACGACCAGGTCCGTCAACTAGGGACGAAGGCCGGCGGGCCGGGCACAGCCCGGCCCGCCGGCCGCGTCTCTCCCGGCGCGGCCGCGCCGCTCCCGTCCGTCAACCTTGCTAGACTCGGACGCGTGACCCCGTCTACTCCCACCGGCTCCGCGGCTGCGCCGCGCTCGGCTCGCGACCTGCTGCGCGAGGTCTTCGGCTTCGCCGACTACCGGCCGGACCAGCAGGAGATCGTCGACCACCTCGTGGCGGGCGGCGACGCGTTCGTGCTCATGCCCACTGGCGGCGGCAAGTCGCTGTGCTACCAACTGCCGTCCATGGTCCGGCCCGGCACCGGCATCGTCGTCTCGCCGCTCATCTCGCTGATGAAGGACCAGGTCGACGCGCTGCGGGCGGCCGGCGTCAGCGCCGCCGCCTACAACTCATCACTCGAGCCGGACGACGCGCGCCGGGTGCTGCGCGCCCTCCACGGCGGCGAGCTCGAGCTGCTGTACGTCGCTCCCGAGACGCTCATGACCGACGGCTTCCTCGAGCGCCTTCACGGTCTCGAGCACGGCGTCGCCCTGTTCGCCATCGACGAGGCGCACTGCGTCAGCCAGTGGGGCCACGACTTCCGCCCCGAGTACGTCCAGCTCGGCCAGCTGCGCGACCTGTTCCCCGACGTGCCGATCATGGCGTGCACGGCCACGGCCGACCCCGAGACGCGCGACGACGTGCGCGTCCGCCTCGGCCTCTCCGACGCCGCCGTGTACATCACCGGCTTCGACCGACCCAACATCCGCTACACCGTCGTCGAGAAGCGCGAGCCGCTGCACCAGCTCCTGCAGTTCCTCGCCGCCCACGAGGGCGAGTCCGGCATCGTCTACTGCCTCTCGCGCAAGAAGACCGAGGACGTCGCCGACAAGCTCCGCGGACACGGCGTCAACGCCGCCGCCTACCACGCCGGCCTGGCGCCGGACGAGAGGCGGCGCGTCCAGGACGCCTTCGCGCGCGACGAGATCCACATCGTCGTCGCCACCGTCGCGTTCGGCATGGGCATCGACAAGAGCGACGTGCGCTTCGTCGTCCACCACGATCTCCCCAAGACGGTCGAGAGCTACTACCAGGAGACCGGCCGCTCGGGCCGCGACGGCCTCCCGGCCGAGGCCCTGCTGCTGTTCGGCCTCGGCGACGCCGCCGTCGTGCGCAGCCTCATCGAGGGCGGCGGTCGCGGTGGTCGCGGCGGCTTCGGCGGCGACGAGGAGGTCGCGCGCGACCCGGAGCGCGTACGCATCGAGACCCACAAGCTCAACGCGATGGTGGGCTACGCCGACGGCCTGAGCTGCCGGCGCGAGGCGCTCCTCGGCTACTTCGGCGAGCCCTATCCCGCGCCGTGTGGCAACTGCGACATCTGCCTCGAGCCGCCGGAGACCTTCGACGCCACCGAGCAGGCGCGCATGGCGCTCAGCTGCGTCTACCGGTTGTGGGAGCGCGACGGGTTCGGCTACGGCGTCGGCTACGTCATCGACGTCCTGCGCGGCTCGGAGAACGAGAAGATCCTGAGCCGCGGTCACGAGGGGCTCAGCACCTACGGCATTGGCGCCGAGCTCAGCCGCGACCACTGGCAGAGCCTCATCCGCCAGCTCATCCACCGCGGCTACCTCGTCCAGGACATCGCGCGCTTCTCGGCGCTGCGGCTCACCGACGCGGCGCGGCCGCTCCTGCGCGGCGACGAGACGCTCATCATGGCTAAGCCAAGGGTGCGCGTGCCGACCAAGAAGCAGCGGCTGCGCACGCAGCGGGCCGGCCGGGCAGCCGAGCTCGCCGGCATGCCGGTCGACGAGGAGCTCTTCGAGGCGCTGCGCGGGCTCCGCAAGCAGCTCGCCGACGAGCAGAACGTTCCGGCCTACGTGGTCTTCAGCGACGCGACACTGGCGGAGATGGCGGCGCTTCGCCCGGCCACCCTCGCCGAGCTTCTCGACGTGAACGGCGTCGGCCAGACCAAGCTCGAGCGGTACGGGGACGCGTTCCTGGCAGTGGTCGCCGGGCAGGCCTCCGGCGGCCCGGAGCCCGGCGCGCTCATCTGACGGGCTGAGCCGGCGGGGCTACCGAAGGCCGGCCGCGCTACCGCAGGCCGGCCGCGTGGAACATCTCGGGCAGGCTGGCGGCCTTGTAGCCGCGCGCGTGCAGGCCGCTCAGGATCGCCGGCAACGCCTGCGCCGTCTGCGGCGTCAGGTGCATGCACACGATCGCGCCGGGGTGCACGGCGCCGAGCACCCGCGAGACGATCACGCCCGCGCCCGGCTGGCTCCAGTCGCGCGGGTCCACATCCCAGAGGATCACCCGGTAGAAGCCGATCGCGGCCGACGCCGAAGTCGTCGCCGAGTCAATGTCGCCGTAGGGCGGCCGGCAGTACGGCACCGGCGAGTAGCCGGTGGCGCTCCACCAGGGCGCCGCCGCGCGCGTCCACTCGCTCTGGATCTG